>CAYXXK010000126.1:333-1508 GCA_964469045.1 uncultured Klebsiella sp. | reverse complement strand
GTCGAGTCGGCTCTATTCTGATGCATTCAAAGCATCGGTCTCCGAGCGCGTGTGGCGCGTGCTTGATTCGTTGTATCAGGGTGGCGGTACACAGTCTACCTTCTCGTGTGTGTTCCGTATTGGTGGTGTGATGTATGCCATCTCGATGGGCAACAGCGGCATACTAATCCAAGGCCAACAAAGCGGTATTGTGTTGCATCCCGATGACAATCGCTTTAAGAGTGATAGCATTCGGTTTAGCTCAGGCGAGCGCACGGGCATGCGTGGCGAGCCATTTATTTCGGTTTATCCGACCTTTTTGGCCGAAAATCAGTGCTGGCGCGTGGTTATCCATAGCGATGCACTCGCAGAGTACAAGAATCGCACATCGCTGTATCAGCACCCACTCGAACGGCCATCTGGTCGCCCACTCAATCTCGACGATGATTTGCTGGCTGCATGTATTAGTGTCGACGACACAACGATTATTGAGCTCTTTTACGGCGCATAAAAATCCCCCTACCTAAGCACTTACATGCCGAGACAGGGGGATTAGTCGCTCTTTATGCAAAGGTATAACGCACGACATCCATGCTTGACTCAACGGCATCCGCATGGCCACCCACTTCGACGAGATCGTAGACTTCGTCGATATATTGGGTAAGTCCGATGCCATTCGTCATTTCAATGACGAAGTTATTCAAGGTATTCTTGGGGATTTGGGCGTGGATACACGAACACACGAGATCAAAGAATGGTTGACCACGTTTGACGCCAAACTCATCGTACGCACCAGCCAACCACTTGGCAGCCAGGGTTGAGACGACTTTCATCTCGCCATTTACGTCAAGTTCTTGTGATGACTCAAAGATGTTCGGATAACGGGTACACATACGAGCGACTCGCTCTTGCGATGGTACGGTTTCGAATTCTTCTTTGAGGCGCAAATCACCAGCACGACATTCAGCATGAATTTGTTTCAAGCGCGCTGGATACTCGCGCACGATATGCGTGTTCTCATGGAGCAACATCAAGCCAAGCTGGCCAAGACTGCGGTTGATGCTATCGTTGATGATACTGATAATCTTCGTTTCAGGTTGACTCCAAATGGCGAGAGAATTGCGCATGAAGTGCAACACACTCTTCTCGATTTCGTCCGCAACTTGGGTATCGACCTGTGGCAACTGATTGGCGTA
>CAYXXK010000126.1:0-277 GCA_964469045.1 uncultured Klebsiella sp. | reverse complement strand
GCAATCGTGCGATTACAATGAATCGTGACACGACCAGCGTTCTCATTGAGCACCACAATGCGACGATCGAGCATATCGTTCGTGCGATTGACATAGACAATCTCGCCGCCGCGATACACCTCACGTTGGCCTTGCTGGTCAAGCACACCCGTGGTAAACACATAGAAGTTACCGGGCTCAACCACGATTTTGCGCCCAAAGAAGCTGTTGCGTCCGACTTGACCGACCTTCGTATCTTTGATGAATACCTTGATATTCGTAATTGCGTTACACATCG
>CAYXXK010000125.1:0-1612 GCA_964469045.1 uncultured Klebsiella sp. | reverse complement strand
ACACTCAGCCCGACCATCACACTCACGCCGTCGCGTACAGCCACGGCCACCAACACAGCCACGGCCACCAACACGTTTACGCCAACCAATACGGCCACCAACACGGCCACACGCACGGCAACCCGTACGCCAACACGCACGTTCACCCCAACGCGCACGTTCACCCCAACGGCAACTGATACAGCCACAGCTACCAACACAGCCACGGCCACCAACACGTTTACACCAACCAACACGTTTACACCAACGCCAAATCCGTTTGCGATCCGCGACGTGGCCGTCGGTGCATCGTTCACCTTGGCCGTGTTGCAAAACAACACTCTTGTGACATGGGGCTTCAATCGTGAGGGTCAGGCCACCTTACCACGCTGGATGGCAAGTGTAGCCGTTGAGCAGGTAGAAGCAGGCTCGAACTACGCAGTTGCACTCGGCACAACCGGACGTGTATATGCGTGGGGCAAAAGCGAGTTCGGCCAGTTGACGATTCCAACCGCCGCCCAGACCAATGTACGTGCGATTTCGGCTGGTCTCGGCCACGTGATGGCACTCAAGACCAACGGCGACGTGATTGTCTGGGGTCGTAACGACTTCAAACAACGCGATATCCCCGCAATTGCACGCACTGGTGCCAGTGCAATTGCTGCCGGTCACTCACACTCACTCGTGGTCAAGGGCGGCAAGGTTTATGGTTGGGGACGTAACACCTGGTCACAAACCAACATCCCAGCCAATCTGACCAACGTGACTGCGGTGGCCGCCGGCTTCGACCACTCACTTGCGCTCAAGAGCGATGGGACGGTGGTCTGTTGGGGTCGTAACAACGAGAACCAGTGTCGTATTCCGAACGGTTTGACGGACGTCATTGCCATCAGCGCCGGCGTCGGCTACTCACTGGCCTTGACGCGTGATGGTGTCGTCTTCGGCTGGGGCCGCAACAACTTCGGTCAAGCCAAGATCCCGAACGGTATTAGCAAGGCCGGCGCCATCTCGGCTGGCTACGTCAACTCGGTCATCGGTCTGCGTGACGCCAGCGTCATCGCCTTCGGTGATGCATCACTCGGTGCCCTCGTCTCACGTACTCCGACCGTAACCCCGTAATCTGTCACTCACCTCACGAACACCCCCGATCTGCACGAGCAGGTCGGGGGTGTTCGTTTCTGCGTTGAGATTCATGCAACACCATCACGTGTATGGTGTATTCATGGATAAAAAGTATACCGTATTGATGATTATGTTACTTATTATGATTTACAAATTTCAACGCATCACTTTATTAACTTCAAGCATTTTAATAATGTAAAACGCTCAATTTACTGCCAAATCAAGCTATTTTCTATCAAACATTGTTATGATTTTTCTAACATATAGTAAAATTAAATCATATACAGATGCTCATCAAATTGTTATGCGCACTCCATCTCGAATCGTGCACATAAAAGGTATGAATATTCTGTTCTAATTTGTTTTTCTAGGAGTATTATGCACAAAGTCACCACACTACTGCTGTTTATGGTCATGCTACTGAACTTCATGAATACTGCAGATACAGTATCTGCAGCTGAAAGTCGATCGACTCATCCTTGGGGGAGCTTTACGCAGATAAGTGTAGGCA
>CAYXXK010000124.1:0-1641 GCA_964469045.1 uncultured Klebsiella sp. | reverse complement strand
TTCTCGAAGTCAATCGGATTAACTTTGTGGGGCATAGTCGACGACCCGACCTCGCACGCTTTGGGGCGTTGCACGAAAAACCAATCCGACACGTAGAGCCACAAATCTTGGTCAAGGTCAATCAAGATGGTGCAGATACGCCGGAGTGCATCGCAGACCTCGGCGAGACTGTCAGCTGGCTCGATTTGGGTGGTCAGCATGACCGGCTCAAGATCGAGGGTGCGCACAAATGCGCGTGAGAAGGTGGCCCAATCGACATTGGGCAAGGCCACCACGTGGGCGGCGAGCGTGCCGGTGGCGCCGTTGAGTTTGCCGGTGAGTGGGATGGCGTTGAGCGTATCGCGGGCGCGTTGCAGACGGGTCAAGAAGACGGCCATCTCTTTGCCGAATGTCGTTGGCGTGGCAATCTGGCCGTGCGTGCGAGCCGGCATGACGGTGGCGGCCTCTTCGACAGCCATACGATGCAGGTGATTCATCACCTCGCCGATGGCAGGACTCATCACTAGGTCGCGTGCCTCGCGCACCATCAATGAATACGAGAGATTGTTGACGTCCTCGCTGGTGAGACCAAAGTGCACCATCTCTTTGAGATGGCCGAGGTTGAACGCATCGAGCTGATCACGAATCCAATATTCTACAGCTTTGACGTCGTGATTAACTTTGGCGTCATAAGCCGCAATTGCGGCGGCATCACTGGGGGAAAAGTTGCGATACAAGCCGCGTAACTGGGCCACTTGATCGGCGTCGAGTTTGGCGATGGTGGCAACGTCGCGGGCCTTGCTGAGCATCACCAAATATTCAACTTCAATGCGCACGCGGTAGCGCATCAAGGCGCTCTCCGAAAAGTAAGCTTCAAGCGCAGCCACATCATCACGATAGCGACCGTCAAGGGGTGATAAACAGGTTAATGGATCAAGCATGGTGCCTCACAACAATCATAATGACATTGCTTCGATTGTAACAGAAACACCCCCCATACACGTATGAGGGGCGGGTATTGGTTGATATTAGTGGTTAAGCAGTTGTTTGTGTAATCGACGTTTTTGTTGATTGTGTTGCCCTACCTTGACTACAATGGTGGCGACGATAGCGGTTTGGATGAGCGTGATCAACATGCGGAGAGCCGCGATTGCGCCAGTGGGCTCGACGTGGTCGAACTCAGGGGCTATTTGTGTGATGTCGGGTGTGGGTGATGCCACAACGATCATGGCACCTTCGGCGATGAGGGCAATCATGACGGCAACGCCGATGATGAGTGTGGCTTGGATGATACGTTTGTACATTAGTTGACCTCGACTGTGGTTTGTGATTTGTTGCGTTGACGCTTTTGAAAGAGCTGAACAATCCAGTTCCAATGGAGTGCAATATGTGCGGCCATTGTCACTACGGTGAGGGTTGAGAAAAGGTTATGCAGGCGCCGCCAATCGGTGTTTTCGAGCCACGTGATTCCCAACCACGGCATGATGTCCTCGGAGATGGCAATACCGCTGTAGGTGACAAGGGTAAACAGCACAAACAAGACGATGTTGAGGATGATGCTGGTTTTGTTCTGCGTGCTCTCTGCGCTGAGAAGTCTGCTGATGGTGGCTACAATCCAATCCCAGTTGCGTACAAGATGCACGACGGTGATGCCGGCGAGTC
>CAYXXK010000123.1:0-1717 GCA_964469045.1 uncultured Klebsiella sp. | reverse complement strand
TCGTATCACTCCGGTGTGCGCGATGGGTGCATGCAGTTGCCGTGTGTGGGTGTCGAGTATGTCGGCGATATCGCCATGAGCCCGGATTTTGTGGTGCCAAGCGATAGCGTTGGTGTCGACTTGCCACGCGCCGGCCACGCCATGTATTTGCGTGGGGCGCAGGTTGAGCCACAGCCAGGCACGCAGGTATTAGCGCCGACCATCAAGCCGTATTTTGAGCGCTCATGGCGTCATTTTATTTCGCACCGGCATACGCCATCTGACGGCACGCTTGGCTCGCCGGCGGTGACGCAGCGGGGCAATGTGATTTACTTTGCGCATCCGGTGTTTGGCCAGTATCACGATAGCGCGCCGCGCTGGGTCAAGCTCCTTGTGCGCGATGCGATTCATCGCTTGGTGCCCCAGCCGCTGTTGCGCCATGACGGGCCATCGACGATTACCACCTCGGTGATGTACCAAGCCACGCGCACGGTGGTGCACCTGTTGCACTACATCCCCGAGCGTCGTGGGCAGCAGTTCGATGTGATTGAGGATGTAATTCCTTTGTTTGACATAAAAATCAATATACGCATTGATCGCCCTATCACACATGCAACGATCGAGCCCGCCGGTCTGGCGGTGGCGACCACCGTGGTTGATGGCCGCATGACGCTGACGGTGCCCGAGATTCGCGGGCATTGCATGGTGGTGTTGCATCACGGGTAGGGGCGTCGTCCCACGTAAGGGCGTCCGAAAGGGCGCCCAAACACGGTCGAGGAACCAGCGGGGCGGACTGCTGTCCGCGCGATATGAACGCAATGATAGTCAGAGACGCATGGCCATGCGTCTCTGACTATCCCCTTCTCACCCACGCCACTACATCATCAACCGGTGGTTGATACCCGTGCTGACAATCAATGGCCAAATGTGGCCATGGGCCATCGAGGTACACAAACGCATCGGGATTAGTTGTGCCTTGGGTATAGGCGTGGAGTAATACCCGATCGGCATGTACATCTGTTCGCAGCGTATCGTCAATAATGCGTTGCGTGATGCGTGCGATGCGCATGTCTGCGGGTACATGGCAGGTGATGAGTTTAATTTGATGTGGTGCGGTGAGTTGTGCGAGGAGAGTCATCCACAGCGCATGCTGAAAGGCCGCCTCGCATGCCAGCGGTTGCCCGTGAGCGAGTGTCTGCTGGATTGCGGTGACAAAGCGGTGATTGACATCGGTATGTTCGATGACGTGGCCGGTTGTTGCAAACACCTGCTCGCGTATGGCATCGCGCCCAATCAGAGGCCAATCGAGGTGAGTAGCGAGTTTCTGCGCCAGTGTGCTTTTGCCGCTGGCCGGTGGACCCGTCACGATGAGACAGGTTGGTTGATGTGTCATGGTGCCATCATATCATTCAATGGCAGAGAATCCATCAGGGTATGTGGTGGTGCCTGATGAAAACGGGCGCCCTTTCGGACGCCCTTACGCCGTGGGTTGCTAGGAGTATACACGCCACCTGCCCCAACGGTAGCCGCAAGGCATGTCCTTGCGGCACGGGGTATACACGCCATCTGCCCTAACGGTAGCCGCAAGGCATGTCCTTGCGGCCAAAGAGCACGATTCGCAGTATGATTGCCGACACGCAATGTCGTGGTGTGATGGCCGTGGATCCAGCGGGGCGGACTGCTGTCCGCCCGAGATGCGACGCCCGATATGAACGCAATGATAGCCAGAGACGCATGG
>CAYXXK010000122.1:774-1969 GCA_964469045.1 uncultured Klebsiella sp. | reverse complement strand
GTAAGAGCGCCCGGATTCATCTGGGTACTCCACATTTTTGGGGCGGACAGCAGTCCACCCCGCTGGATTTTCACTAGCTTACGTCACACGTCGATGGGCACATGCTATAATCAGCGCATCTACTTCTATCAATTCAAAATAAGGACCTCACATGATAAACCGCGCCAAACTCAACGCCGTTTTGACCGCCTATAAACAACAATTCGCCCAACACTGGCCGAATGAGCGATTCAAGTGGGAGGCTGTCAAACACTTTCAGACACACTGGGATATTGAGGCACCGGATTTTGGTGCAATGTTGACCGAGGCCATGAGTAAATCGGGCAGATTGTTGATTGCCGCCCGCTACTTTCCGTTAGGCATGTTACAAGCATATGCAAATTATGAATCCGAGACGGCTCGCGCGATGTTTCGGATCCTTTTCGATGAAAGTCAACCAATTGAAACACGGATCGCCTATTTCATTGAAACAGCAGAAGAATTAGCAAAGAAATACTGGGATCATCCAGTCCAATCCTATCAGACTGCAAACTCTATCAGCACCTACCTGTGGCTCCGTTACCCAGACAAGTACTACATCTACAAATTCTCTGAGTTCCTCGAGGTATCGCACGTACTCGAGAGCGACTTTGTGCCCAAACGTGGCGATAACGATCACAACCTCGTCAACGGCTTTCGCATGTACGACGAGATTGCCGCAGCCCTCGCCGAAGACACTGAACTCCTCAAACTCGTCAAACAGGCCATGACGCCCGAGTGCTACCCCGATCCAGCGTTGCGGACACTGACCGTCGACGTCGGATTTTTTATTAGCCGCACCTACAACACCAAAACCGCCGCCGCACTAGAACAATCTACCACGCCGTGGTGGCCGAGCGACTACGCACCCAATCTGACCACCGCTCAATGGCTGACACTGCTCGGCAATCCGCACATCTTCACCAAAAGCAGCCTCGAGATCATGAAGCGCTTTGTGGATGCAGGCGGGGCTGCCACCTGTAGCGCCCTCGCCAAAACCTACGGCCAAAAAGCCAACTTTTATAACGCTGGTGTCACCTACCTGGCCCAACGTGTCTTTGAACAGACCAACTGCCCCAAACCGCCCGAAGAACCCAACGCCAAGTGGTGGCCAATTGTCTGTGTCGGGCGCCGCACCACTACCGCTGGTGTATACGAGTGGAAACTGCGTCCCGAA
>CAYXXK010000122.1:382-764 GCA_964469045.1 uncultured Klebsiella sp. | reverse complement strand
TCAGCCACGTCGAACTCTACGACCCGAGCGAAGCCCGCTTTTGGTGGCTCGACACGAGCACGAGCATCCCCGAATTCACCACGCGCGCCATCGGCGATGCCATGCCCTGCACCGCAGTTGATCACAACAACCAGCCACGAGCGATTACCCAGCACTTTGAGGATGTCAAAATCGGCGATTATGTCATCTGCTACACATCCACGCCAGAGACGCGCATCGTCGGGCTGGCCATCATCGCCCAAGATTTTGATGGCACCGGCATCAAAATCGAGAAGCGCAAGACCTTCGACAAACCATTCGACACCGCACTGTTCACCGAGAGCGCAATCCTGGCCAACAGCGAATATCTGCACATCGAATCGGCCACGTTGTACCACCTGCG
>CAYXXK010000122.1:0-372 GCA_964469045.1 uncultured Klebsiella sp. | reverse complement strand
CAAAACGTTTGCCGCCAAGCGGCTGGCGTACGTCATGTTAGGCGCCAAAGACGATGCCTACATCGAGTTCGTCCAGTTCCACCAGAACACCGCCTACGAAGATTTTGTGATGGGGTACCGGCCACACGCCGACGGGTTTGCCCTGCAATACGGGACGTTTTATCGCATGTGTCAGCGCGCACAAGCCAACCCGGCGCAGCCCCACTTTTTTGTCATTGACGAGATTAATCGCGGCAACGTCAGCAAAATATTCGGCGAACTGTTGATGCTCATCGAAAGCGGGTATCGTGGCACCGCACTGACCATGGCCTACGACGGGCAGCCGTTCAGCGTGCCTGATAATCTCTTCATCATCGGCATGATGAACACGGC
>CAYXXK010000121.1:0-2129 GCA_964469045.1 uncultured Klebsiella sp. | reverse complement strand
GCCTATGATCGATGGCAAACAGTCATCAATGCCCTTCCAGAGGCGGATGAGCAAGAGCGGTTTTTGCGCCATTTCTACCATGCATTCAAACATATACCTCATTTTTCTGTCGAGAATGCACCACGTGCATATCGCTCCCAGATGATTCGGATTTACGAGTCATTAATTCATCGAGATGCGCTCACATTGTTACAACATTTTGAACAACTCGCACCATTATATGGACAGATCATTCGCTCTGAGATTGATGGTCCAATGCGGAAGCATTTGATCGATCTACATCGAGTCAATAGTGTACCCGTCTATGTCATGGTCCTATTTTTGTTTACCCATCAAAAGTACTTGCGCGAACCAGACTTTTTAAGCCGTGCACTGCAACTCTTGACACGCTGGGCAGTACGCCGTAATGTCACTGACAAACCACCAACACGACAGTTAGACCAAATCTTCATGGATTTTGTCTCAATATGTGCCGCAAGAATATCGAATGATGGCGGCATATCGTTTGATTGGTTCGCCCACGAATGTATGCATATTTTGCGCCCTGTATCACAACATGAGTTCGCTGAGGCGTTACGCTCACCACTGTATCGTATCAATAGTGGTATGACACGATATTTGCTAATCCAAATCGAAGAACAATTCACCACCAAACAATACAATCCTGATTTGTGGGTACGTGACAACTACAATAAGTTTGTCTGGACAGTCGAACACGTGTTACCACAAGCTGAGAATTTGCCCACCCATTGGGTCGATATGATTGCAAGTGGGGATCGCTATCATGCGAGCATGATTCAATCTGAATATGTTCACACATTAGGCAATCTCACAATGAGTGGCTACAATTCGGACTTGGCAACATCACCGTTGCATGCAAAACAAACCAAGATCCAAAAGAGTTTTCTCGGGCACTCACTCACAATCGGCTATCAAAATGGATTGGCATTGAACAATCTAGACTTCCCTGTAGGCACACAACGCTTCAATCTTGCAAGCATATCGACTTGGAACAAAGATACGATTCAAGCCCGGACCGATACACTTGTTGCTATGCTTCTCGACATCAATCGCTTACCGCATGACTAGCTTGGAGCACCCTTGACATGAACGAATCCGAGACCAGAGCCGAACATATTGATCCTGCGCTACAGCGGGCGGGCTGGGGAGTGGTTGCTGAGAGAAGAGTGCGCAGCGAGTTCCCCATCACGCCCGGGCGTATCGAAGGTGCCAATCGGCGTAGTCGCGGATTATCGGCCGATTACGTGCTCGAGTATCGGGGCCAAAAGTTAGCCGTCATCGAGGCCAAGGCCTTTTATCTCGAGGTCGGCGAAGGTGTCGCACAAGCCAAGGATTATGCCCACAAGTTACAAATCCGCCACACCTTTGCCAGTAACGGGCGGCAGATTTATGCCATCGACATGCAGGCTGGCCACGAGGGCCTGGTACCCGAGTTCCCCACACCCGAGCAACTGTGGCAATCGGTCAACGGGCAGCCCGACATGTGGCGCGATGAATTCGCCAAGGTGCCCTACGAAGACAAGGGCGGCACGCATAGCGGACGCTACTACCAAGATATCGCCGTTCAGCGGGTGCTCGAGGCCGTTGCAGCCGGCAAACAACGCATCTTGTTGACGCTGGCCACCGGTACCGGCAAGACGTTTATCGCCTTTCAAGTAGCGTGGAAATTGTTTCATAGTCGCTGGAACTTGGGTCGCACGCCGACGCGGCGGCCACGCATTCTCTTTTTGGCCGATCGGAATATTCTGGCCGATCAGGCGTACAATGCGTTTTCGGCGTTCGCCGCCGATGCACTGGTGCGCATTACTCCCGAAACTCTCCAAAAACGCGGGGGCCAAGTCTACAACGGCAGCATCTTTTTTACTATTTTTCAGACCTTTATGACAGGGCGTGACGCACACGGCAACCCAGCACCGGCATTTGGCGCGTATCAACGCGATTTTTTTGATTTTATCATCATCGACGAATGCCATCGCGGCGGTGCCAACGACGAAAGCACGTGGCGGAGCATCATGGAGCATTTTGCACCAGCAGTGCAACTCGGCTTGACGGCTACCCCCAAGCGCACAGACAACGCTGACACGTATCTCTATTTTGGCGATCCGGTC
>CAYXXK010000120.1:0-2320 GCA_964469045.1 uncultured Klebsiella sp. | reverse complement strand
CTGTGCTGTGCTGTGCTGTGCTGTGCTGTGCTGTGCTGTGCTGTGCTGTGCTGTCGCTAGGTGCGCGTCGACAAAGCGCACCACAAACGTGCGCAACGTGCCACTGTAATACGAGTGGCGATATGCGGTGATTGGTTGCAGGGAGGCGTATGTAGTCAGCAACGGCACCACATCGCGTTGCGCCACAAACTCGGTACGGGCGAATTGAAACTTGTCGTCGATATTCAGATCGCTAGCCTCGGCCAAGCGCCAACGATCACGATATGCGCTATAGACCAACACCTGTTGCTGTTGAAGCGTACGCAACGCATCATCGGCCGTTGTATCAACTACCACATCGGCCATGGCCCAGATGACCAATTCGCGGCTCGGGCGCAGGAGTCGGTCGTCGTTCAACGCTGCCAGCACGCCGATAGTTTTGATGAGATTCAGGCGCACGCGATCATCGTTGCGCAGGCGATGACACACCTCACTCAACTCAAGCCATGGCCGACCGCGCGCCCGACCAAACAACCCAGGACCGAGCGTCTGCTCGATATAGACAAACAAATCGCTGAGCCGATACGTCTGATCAGGTTGTTGCTGCACAAACTCGGCAAAGCTACCACGTTCTTGCGCCGTCAAAAAGGCAAACAGTGAGCGTTCGTTTTGAGCCAGGGTACGAAAGAGCATCGGCAAGGCGATCAACACGGTGGGGTGTAGTGGATAACTCTGGGCCACGAGCTGCGCCCACTCGGCGTTACCAATCTCGGCCGGGCGCAACCCAAGGCGACTTGCCTCATCGGCGAGTGCCTTGAGCTCTTTGCGGGGCACCCGATTCGTTGCCCGAAGCGATTGCACCACGCTCGCCACAAAGCGCATCATCTGGCTTTGGGGCTCCTGAAAGACCAAATCGACGTAGCGCCCTTGTACTTTGGCCCACTCGGTTTGTTGGGCCACGCTCGCCGTCGTGCTATAGCGCTCAAAGGTTTGATGCAAGATCGTGACAATCACGACTGGTGTCGCACCGCTCCGGGCAGCCATCTCAGCAAGCGTCTGTAACACGAACAAATCACGTGAATCACCCGAACGATGAATTTGGGCGAGGTGTTGCCCCAATTCATCAATAATCAACATGAATCCGTCATAGCCGTAGTTTTTGATAGCCTTTGCCGCATCAGAAAGCAACACAGCAATTTGTTCGGGTGGGACATCAACATCCTCTGCAGCCCGATGCAGTCCATCGATGACCGGCAAAAGTTGATTATTTGTCACCTGCGCAAGCTTGAGCGCAACCGTCGCTGCAATCGCTTGACGCAAGGTGGTGGCTTTGACCGACAGCGGGATTGCAAGCAGGCGTGCACCGTCAGTATCAATCTCGCGGGCGGTCATATGTTGCTGTTGCAGGCCAATACGACCATCTGCATCACGCTCAACCCAATGCGCCAAAAAGACCCCAAATGCCGACTTGCCGGTACCATATGGGCCAATGATCGAGAACGCCCGCCCTTGACGTGCATCGCGCACACCCTGCATGATACGGTCGAGCGTTTGCATGACAAGTGGCGTCGCCATGTAGCCGGCGAGCTCATAGCCACCGGTCGAGAGGTCATGGGCAATATTAACCGAGCGCAAATACCGATTTGTCATTGGGTCGCTCCTACCATCACATCGCGGAGCGCCGTATCTACGACAGAAACATCGGCCACGTTGGCCCACTGCACAGAGCGCACACCACCATGATCGCTATATTGGGCTGCGCCGGCAGTGATGAACTCAAGGCGTGACAGACGATTGAGCAGTGCATCCTCGTTCATGCGAAAGATACGCCCGGGCGCGTGCATACCCCACATCAGCTCGTCAAACGGCATCACTGAGCGAGCCGTTTTTTGCATGGCATCAGCAATAGTAGCCACAAACAAAAACTCCGGCACATCGTCACGATTAGCACTCACGAGGCGAGCATGATCGTCGTGAGACTGCATTAATCCGAGTGGCGTCAGCGGGCAAAGGAGCGACTCTTCGTTGTGCATATCGCCACCGCTCCCCACATAACAACGTTGAATACACTGAATATCACGGCGCAATACGTCGACCGCAGGCACCTTGAGGTTTTGACTGCCTACATAATTTTGGATGTCGCGAATCGCTTGATCGACGTCAACATCACCACTATTCATCCGCATAAAGAGATACGACCACGTCAAGGCCGGAGACTGAATCAACTGCCAATGCAGCCACCACCGCGACCACGACGTCACAATAAATGGATCAATACCATCATCGGCGAGGAGTAGATGCGCCATCGGCGTGGGGTGCCACCCACCCTCAACATGTGGGG
>CAYXXK010000119.1:0-2353 GCA_964469045.1 uncultured Klebsiella sp. | reverse complement strand
TTAACACCACCCCAATCGCCATGCCCGATACCACCCACGCCTGGGTCTGGGGCGTACAATACCCCATTCACATCACGTACGGGCCACGTCCACAGGTTGCACTCACACCCACGCTCCTGATGGTGACTGCGCCGGCGACGAGTACACCCGCCCAGCACGCCGTCATGATACAACGCTGGTATCACCAGCAGGTGCAGGCGGCGTTGCCGGCGCTGGTGGACACCTGGAGCACACGCATGGGCGTGCAGGTCAACAAGATCTTTGTGCAACAGATGAAAACGCGTTGGGGTAGTTGTAATTACCGCGCCGGCCACATCCGCCTCAACAGCGCATTGGCCCAGTACCCGCCCCCCCTGCTCGAATACGTGGTCGTGCACGAGTTAGTCCATCTGCTTGAGCCGTCGCACAACGCACGATTTTATGCGTTGATGGGGCAGTTTTGGCCAACCTGGAAGGAGGATCGGGCGGTGTTGCGGAGGGGGTTGGGGTGAGTCTCTCGGTGCATCTCTGTCTCAAGATACACATTGGACAAAAGAGTATGTAAATATTTACATTTCTGTGCTACACTTAGCTACTCATAACATATTCTACCCTCGAGGCCTACCATGTTCCACATCGGTGAGATTATTCTTGTTGCATTCACGTATGCACCACCTGAATTTGTTGTATGTAATGGGCAACTCCTGCTGATTAACCAGAATCAAGCGCTCTTTAGCCTACTCGGCACTACGTATGGTGGCAATGGCACGACCACATTCGCCGTACCAAACCTCACAGCACCCACAGGGCTGCTCTACATCATCTGCATTAATGGCATTTTTCCGTCACAATCATAAGCGAGCGCATCATGGAGTTTTATATCGGCCAAATCCTGCTTGTCCCATTCAGCTCTGTCCCAGAAGACTCGTATCCGTGTGACGGACGGACACTCCTTATTGCGTCACACAATGCGCTGTTTGCCTTATTAGGGACACGATTTGGTGGGAATGGGACGAGCGAGTTCAAAATCCCAGATTTGCGCAGTATTACCCCTCCGGGCATGATATATGCCATCTTCTATAACGGCATCTTTCCTTCACGTCCATAACGAAAGTATACGTCGATGCACCATCTCTCTCGCCGAACCGTGCTCAAACGCCTCGCCGTACTCGTCAGTGGCTTGGTGACTGGCATTCACCAAACGCCGCACACCACGCGTGCACAATCAACCCCACGCATGTCCGATCCATATCTCGGACAAATCACGCTCGTCGCACATAGTTTTGTCATGGCTGGTCACTATCGCTGTGACGGCACTATCTATAACATCAATACCCATCAAGCGCTATTTGCGTTATTAGGAACGCGCTTTGGTGGGAACGGAACCACGACGTTCGCAGTGCCTAATTTGATTGGCTATGAACCTACCAATATGAAATACATTATTGTCAGTTCAGGAGGCATATTCCCTGTTCTATCCGGCGAAGGCTATTCGGTGACAGCCTCGCCAACTGCAAGTAGAACAACACTCGCTACCGCTACAGCTGCAGCGACCAGCACACGTACTGCCACATCAACCGGTACACGTACGCCGACCTCGAGCAACACACCTACGCCGACTCCATCCAACACCGCCACACTCATTCCCTCAGCCACCAACACCATCGCGCCAACCAACACTGCCACACCCATCCCCTCAGCTACTAACACCGTCGCGCCAACTAACACCGCCACATCCATCCCCTCAGCTACCAACACCGTCGCGCCGACCAACACTGCCTCTCTTACGCCGTCTGATACGGCCACCAGTTCACCCACCGAACAAGCAACACGCACTCTTTCGACACGTATCACCCCATCAGCGACAACAACCCGCAGTAGTACGGTCGTGCCCAAAACCAATACCCCCGTCCGTTCTGCCACCAAATCATCGACCCCGCCCAAAACCAATACCCCCGTCCGTTCTGCCACCAAGTCACCGACCCGCCCCAAAACCAATACCCCGACACGTTCGGTTACACGATCAGCAACCAAACCACGAATACGCACCGCTACGCACGCGTGGTGGCAGGCCTATATCCCGGACAATGACGACTGACTACCTATCGGGCAACTCCCGATTAAACGCCAGTGCTTGATCAAGCCATACCTCGATTGCATCATCGTCGTCGAGCAACGACTCATCAATCACGACAAAGCCACGCATGCGATTGGGCTGACTTGCCAGCGGCGTGATGCCAGATTGGCCAATCAGCTCAGCATGCCGTTGTGGCGCGACACGCACCAACATGCCGTCACCAAAGACGCCGGCCACAATGTGCCCACGCACAAAGAAGCACACGCCGCCAAACATGCGCGTAAATGGTGCACGCGG
>CAYXXK010000118.1:0-2397 GCA_964469045.1 uncultured Klebsiella sp. | reverse complement strand
AAATTCACGCATCGACAATCCGCCAATGTCATACAGACTCGCAATACTCCGGCGAATGCCATCGGCAGAAAGCTGAATATTGAAGATATACCCCTCAGTGCGATACACTGCATGGTTGTATACCCCTTCGTCACGCGTCACCGCTATCCGGCGCTCACCTTGATACTCGAGGCACCGTGCCCCCAGCACTCCGCACATACGCACAGCCATATCACTCAATACCTGCCGATATAGCTCTCTAAAACTGGGGCGCGCCAAATCATGCACCGCACCTGCATGCATAAATGCCATCGGCGTCTGACGCTCCCATGTATCACCTAACGACCTGCGTGCATATGCACGATCAAGCGCCGCCGTGTCACGCCTCGGCACCGGCGGTACCGATTGAATCAACCCCGGATGATCGCTTAATATCTGTATCAACTGTTGCGTTTGTGCCTGCCACGCCGCCGCCGACTGGTTCAACTCGCGTAAATAGGCAGCATATTCGGCACGCATCTCAAAGCTCACTGGCTGTGGCACATTCGCACTCTGAAGGGTCAGCTTATCAAGCTGTTGCTCAGCATGCATCAAGAGGTGTCGCATCTGTTCAATTGTGGTACTGTCCATATCTCAGTATCCTTTGTTACTGTACCCAAATAGCAAAATCTGCATCAGGTAGGCCAAATATCATGTAGAGCTTACGAATCTTGTCGCGCATTGCATTGGCATTGCCATGCGTATCGAAATACCATCCTTGGAGCTGCTTTGGTGCGCGGAATGTGGCCGAGTCACGGGCAAAATAATCATGTTGTTGCCGCTCACGTGCCTGTGCATTCATTTTTTCAATCACCGTAATGCCAAACTCTTGCAACATGTGTTGTAACACCACTTCATATGCCTGTGTCCAACTATTGACCTTGTGCATCTGTCCACGATGCTGCAAGCGCACAATCGACTTGTGTGTCCAATCATCACGTATCGTCAATCGACTTTCTGTTGCCGTATATACTTCACGCGTTTCGGCTACGCGCGCCAATCCTGATGGCGGCGTTATTGTTGCCGTCGCGAGATAGTGTTGCAACGCCTGAGCGGCCACATCCCATTGTGCAGCCAGCTGATTCAATTGCATTTTTTGTTGGTCGATTTCAGCTCGTTCGACAAAACTTACGTGCCGATATTGCTCGTGCAACTGCTGCGTATACACCTCGATCGCCTCAATCCCTCGTAGATATGCTTGCCGAAATATCTCTTCTGGCGTGGTTGGTATCGGCATAAATGCCTCCTTGAGTTCAGTCATCGTGACAGACGCGCGTGCTGCATGCAACGCATCCCAATGCCCAAATGGCACAGCCACAACGCGTGCTGGGTGCATCTCCCAGCGCATGCGTTGGGCCAGACTCACCGACGCACGAGTGCGCAATGTGTTCCGCACCGGATCGCGATAACTCTCTATCTCTTGCATAATCAACTGCATACGCCACTGCATTCCATCAGGCGCGACATATGCGACCACGGCCTGAAAGTCAGCTTCGTACCAGCGCCGCATCGCGCGCACGGCCAACGCATGGAGCACGTTCGGTTTGTGCACCCATGTGGCCAACTGCCGCACATGAATCACTACCACATCAAGCGGCTCACCATCGACAACAAACTGGCCAATCCGTTGACATCGATCCACATGTACGACATAGTTCGACGGCAACTCAAAAGTCATCCGCATCTGCTGCGGTGGTTGTTTGCACCATTGGCGCAACAGGTTGAGTAACGCTGACTCAGCAAATTCGCCAAAGAGTGGCTGATAGGCAGCAGGGATAGATTGGGTTTGTATGTGCGCCACAAGCTCTCCATCACGACTCATCAACAACCCATACTTTGAATGAATCGAACGGGATACCCAAGATTTCGTAAATAAGGGTGATGTTCATTGCAATGCTGGTAGAACTCAGATCAGACTCACAATGCCACCCCTCAACGGTCATCCCGCGCTTGAAATCGTTGGCATCTTTTGTCAGTCGTCTCCGCCGAGGCGCACTCATGAGTTCTGCCCGTTGATTCATCGATGCCACAAATGCATCACCATGTTCACGAATCGCTTTGGCTAAGATGATGGTATAGATTCTGATCCACTGCTTGACCTCATACCGTTGTTGCAAATGGATAAATGCTACTGGTCGACGATAGCGCCAGATGTCTTGTAACCCAAACTCAACCGCATCACCACTCGTTGTTGAGTATGGCGCACTGACGCTGGTCTCTTGTAGTTGTGCAACGGCAGTGGTAGCCATCATGCTGGTCAAGAGTTGCCCTGCTTGCTCCCATTGATGTGCGTATGGGTGAAGCTTGGCGAGCTGCTCATATATTTGGGCGCGCTCGGCATTACTAACCTGGTTAGCTGCCTCTTGTAGACGGCGGGCA
>CAYXXK010000117.1:1570-2616 GCA_964469045.1 uncultured Klebsiella sp. | reverse complement strand
TGTATGGCGCCACTCACCCAAAACGCAGGAGTTCTGCTTGCGGCACGTTCCGTGTCGTCACTACGTGCGGTGCCAGGGGCATACAGCGCATATTGGCTGGTATATCGATACGGGGAGACCCACTTGGTGGGGAGCGATCCCGATTGACAGTAGGTCATATAGTCGGGCCACACTCCATTATTCGGGATGACGGTTCGGCGGGCAGTGGTGGCGTTGGTCCACGGCAAACGCGTATCAAAACCGACTTCGTTGATATAGCGATCCGCATAAGGCCATGCCGAATCGCCATCCTCGGCGCCACACCCTTGAATGTGACGTCCGAATGATTCAGAACCACTCACGTTACGGTCTAGATTATGGTTGAATTCGTGGGCCAGGGTTCCTTCCTCAGAGGTGCCAATATATCCTGCTGCGACACGTCCGTCGCCACTTGACCAGATGGGGTTTGATAACCCACCGTATTCAGTCTCTCCAACGCCTTTGGTGAAGATGTAGACCATTTCTGGTAACTTGAACGGCTCACTACCGGTAAACAAATAGGTGAAAATCCACGCAAGCCCAATCGAGTGATAATAATCAACCCCCATGCTAATTGCGCTGTCGAGATTGGCTGCGCCGACATCGAGATCGGCCCATGTGCGGCGCACAAAATTCACATCAGATACCGGATATACCGTTTCGAGGTAACTCTCGTTGCGCGAGATTAACGCATCGTCGGCGACATTGGGCGATGCAACAGTACCCTCATTGAGCGGTGTAACCCAGTATGTGGGGATATCTCGTGCATTAAATCGTACATTCGTAGATGTGCTAGCGATAATACTCCCTGCAATCTTGGAGACGCTCGCTTGGAGCGTAATTGTGCCGACCGTCGTCCATGCATCTGGGAGAATGAAATTTGCGGTATCTTCGAGATTGTTTCGATTCGGTGCGTTTTTTGCGGTGACGAGGACCGAGAGCGGTGACCCTGCGAGTGTGATACCGCCACGTTTGGCGCTTAGATAGACGACCGCAGAAAGTGTGGTGGCACTCGTCTGTACAGTGAC
>CAYXXK010000117.1:0-1560 GCA_964469045.1 uncultured Klebsiella sp. | reverse complement strand
TAAATGATAATGTGCCCGTGCCAATCCCTGGGATACGCACATTGGCCAAACTAGCGATGGTGTATTCCCGCGGGTTGTTGAGCGCTGCAGGCAAATTGACTTTGAATTTGGGGGTAATCGATGACACTTCGATGCCGAATCGCGGTGATGCGGTCGTCCCAGCACTATTCATACCACCAATCTCAACCAAATCAAAGGCAAACTCATAGGTGCGATGCGATTGACAACCGCTTGAATAGTCTTTGATGTTGACTGTACGTGTGGCATCACCAACAAAACAATTAAAGGCAGTGCCACCACTCGATTTCACCACGCTTGTCGTGTCACATGCACTAAGCGCTGTTGTCGAGGTGTATTTTTGTTTACATAGTGTGCCATTAGCGTTCAGGGTGTATTTAAGATCAACGTTTGGGGTTATAGCAGAATTTTTGTCGACATCAAACGACACACTCGCATATTCTGCAACGCCCGTTTGGCTATTGGTATCGCCGGTTACGTTCACCAACATGTACATGCGAAGCATGTCACGCGTAATTTTGACTTTGCCTTGTGCAAAGGATAATTCACCACCGCTAGTCCATTCTCCACTGTCGATTTTGCCGTCGATGATGACGGTGTTAATCGCAGTTGCAGTCAAAGTTGCACGCGATGTTTGCGCATTTGCATGCGGTATGACACTGCCAAAGAGGACGGCCATCACAAACAAAAAACGGCCAAGGTGTGCATACAGACGACCCATGTTTGCCTCCCTCGCATGCAATAGGTTTAAGGATTTATATCTTACACGCGAGTATAACACTGCACCAACGAATGTCAATGAGTCACAACATGCATATATAAGACACCGTCAACTACTACAGGTATTGGTATACTGTGCATACCGCAGAAACCCCATACACTTCAAGAGGTTATTTCATGCCTGAGAAAACATTCTCGCTATCACTTGCATCTGGTGTGACTCTCAGGGTCTATCAAGCAGGTACCGGTCCCGACGTATTGCTGTTGCACGGTACTGCTGGGAGTGCCAGTGATTGGCAGGTACAGATGGAACAATTGGTTGCTGCCGGTTACCGAGTAACAGCCCCTGATGGTCGTGGGCATGGCTTGTCGGATCGGGCGACTGATTATTCCAACACTGCAATTACGCATGATGCACAGGCCCTTATTGCACAACTTGGTTTGGCCACTCCGCATGTCATTGGTTTTTCGATGGGAGGCACCCAATCACTCGCACTTGCCTGTATGGCGCCACATTTGGTGCGGAGTGTGGTTCTCGAAGATCCTGCTATTTTTCCTGTTGGGCGTGACATACATGCAATAAATGCGCGTCGCGATCCATTGGTTGACAATGTCGCACGAGGAACTTGTGGCATATAAACGCGGTCATACACCACATTGGAGTGAGGAGGCAATGCATCATTGGGCGTATGCACGACGGCATGTAGACCCTGCTGTTTTACAGTGGCTTGATGCGTTGGGTACATCGGTATGGGATTGCATTCACCCCATTCAGGTGCCGATGTTGATGCTTTCATGCGAGCCTAATCGAGGAGGTGTCGT
>CAYXXK010000116.1:0-2738 GCA_964469045.1 uncultured Klebsiella sp. | reverse complement strand
GCATGGCATGTATCCTCTAATGCTGGCCGAGCGATGTTATGAGGTTGGTAATACGCGTCTTAAGACTCTGCCACACAGATAATTCGTGTGTGAGCTTTTGGATGTGTTGTTCGAGCATTTCTTCGCTGTATGATTCGTAGGCATCACCATGTAACCTCCAGCGTATATAACCGAGTAATGCTAGTGCGGATAGATGTGTATGGTTCGTGAATATGATGCGCGGATCACTCTGCGCGCCACTTTCTCCATAGAGCATTGCAATACCATCAAATGATTGATCGTCATGAATATCCTTGGTGACCGTATATGTAAATGCCTCGTTATTGAAGTGACATTCTGTGGCAGTTGTAGGCTGTTCAATCAAGAGAAACCGCAAGTTATTGCGTATTGCGTTGAAAAGTGAGTGAAAAAATACATATCCACGTAAATCGTCACTATGGCGAATTATAACATGCTTGGTATTACTGAAGAGTGGTGCAAATCGTGCGTTTTGACTGAGTGCAACACATTGTGCTTCGATGAATTCACGGTGTGATTCTGATTCGAGAATAAACAGTACTGGCTTGATATTGGGGAGTTGGACTACTGGAAAGAAGAGGCTCGCAAACAACTTGCGTAGCTCAGGCACGAGTGTTGGGTGCTCTAATATATTTGGGAGTGATGTTTCAGCAGTTGACTCATCTTTGGCGCTAAACTGCCAGGTATTCCCTGCTTTGATAGCGCGTAGCGTGACGCTCTCAACACTCATGCTAATTCCATCAATCATGAGGTTTAGTGTAACAGGTTGGCGATATAACTGAAACAGATTATTCGTCTGTAATATAAATATAGAGCATTGGTTGTTGCGCAAATCAACCACCGGCTGATTGCTAATTGCTGATGTATGCAACGCTTGTGCATTGCTGTAATCAACAATAAAGCGTTCACTGATAGCAATGATAGAATCGTGTTGCATGCGCATCCTATGATTTCTTTTGTGTGTCGATAGTGATTGCAGGCCAATACGTATTAAAGAGTGCTTGTAACGCGCTCATTAATTGCTCAACGGCTGATTTTTCGGCAGCGATGGCATCATGGAGGCTACGGATTTGCTGGATGAGCGCTTGTTTGCGATCTGATGAGGTCAGGTCAGTGACTCCGGGCTAACTATCAGAAGTGCGCGCAACAATCGCAAATTCAATCACATCGTGACCGACCATCAGGCCTTGTGTAATGACCTGATAACGCGCATCGGTGAGCGACCGATTCGGTGCTTCTTCTTGAATCGAATACCATTTGCGCTCTTCGGCTGGAATAGTGATTTCACTGCCAATATCAGCCTTGGTAATAGTACGAGTTGGCTGCCCGGTGATTTGTTGTACCGCTTTGAGCCACTTTTTTTTGATTTTGTTGGCAAAAGGACCAAGCTTTGTCATATCAGCCTTGACGGTATGTTGCAACGTATCAAGCTCGTTTGCGAGACTTACCTCTTTGAGTAGTTTGGCGAATTGAACCTGCGTATTCTGTAAGTCAGTCTCGAGTTGTGTAATTTTATGTTTGTGTTGCTCACTCGTCACCTTTGCTGCGAGTAGACGTTTCTTTTTCATGATTAGGCCTCCCATTGTGTGTGATTCATGAGCAGAGCTGATCGGCCGCACGCAGCAAAAAACTGCGTTAGTTCGACGAATGCTTGGTTACTCACGCTCGTATGATAAAACCCTACGTGTGTACTCGGTATTGCCAGGGCTGTGCAGATCAGCTCACGTTGACTTGCATGGCTTGTGTGCCAATAGTGGGTGCTTTGAGTAATCAACAGTTGATCAAATGCTGGACGGATGAGGGTACCGCGGTGTGTCAGTGAGGCGATGTGCTGTTCGTTGGTTGTACTCGTGATAATGATGCTTGGGCGTGCTGGTGTGACCGTTGACAATTCATGCACCGGCAGCTTCCACTGTGGACTTGTGCCCATAAAACTGCGTTGATAATAGTGCGCCACCTCCGCTGCTTTGCCATGGAGGTAGATGCGGTGCCGTGGTATGTGTCCTTGCATTTGGGCGGTGATGAGATGAGTATAAATATCTTGGGCGGCCCCTAAGGCAGTAGCCATAATAACGACATGTTCATCCGTTGTGTTAATACATGTCTGTACAAGTGCATGATTGTTATAGGTTTGGTCAGTGACAGGGAGTGCTGTGTCGCCTAAATGTGTTCCTTCGATGAGCACCAAATCGTAGGTATGTGTTGGCCAGTGGGCGCTCAGTGCATGAGCAATTGATCGCACACACATGTCACCGGTTATCAATATTGATACCCCGTCAAGGCGCAAATCAACCATGCAGGCACCGATGAGATGGCCGGCAGCATGGCATCGAAGTTCAACCTGGTTGATGATTTGTGAGCGACCATCAGCTACAAGTGTATACCCCACGCGCTCGCGTATTTCGGTGATACCGTCACTTGCATGGATGGCACATAACTCCCATGTGATGGCCGTCATCGCTACAACACAGGTGGGATGTGCATGACATACCGCAAGTAGTCCACCACAATGATCTTGATGTGCGTGCGTCACAATAATCAAATCAGGCGTATAGCGATGGAGATCAAATTGCGCATGTGGATCAATGATGACAGTAGTCTGATTGATTTGAATGACGACCGTGGCTTGATCGACATGCACACGATATAGTGTGGTAGTTGGGTGGGTAGGCACAGGCGCACGGAACTGCGTGAGCCACTCCAGTGATTCGACATACAAA
>CAYXXK010000115.1:0-2772 GCA_964469045.1 uncultured Klebsiella sp. | reverse complement strand
TCTTCAAGGTGTTGCGTGATGCTGGTGTCCCGATGGATCCCGAGAACGGCCAAACGGTTGACAACGCAACGACGTGGGTTGTTCATTTCCCCATGAAGTCGCCAGATGGTGCCACAACTCGTGGTGACGTCAGTGCCATTCAGCAGTGTGAGTTCTGGTTGCAGAACAAGCTCTTCTGGACAGAGCACAACCCATCAGTGACCATCACGTATCGCCCCGAAGAGGTGCTTGATGTGATGAAGTGGGTGTGGGAGCATCGCGAGCAGGTCGGCGGTATGTCGTTCTTGCCATCATTTGATGCGCAGTATGCTCAGATGCCGTATGTCGAGATCAACAAAGACGAGTACGAGAAGTTGGCTGCCAACTTCCCAGAGATCGATTTCAGCAAGGTATGGCGCTACGAAGAGAGCGACCTGACCAACGCTGCCCAAGAGTTGGCCTGTGTTGGTGGTGCATGTGAGGTTTCACTCACCTAGTGTTGTTTTGCGTGCCCTCATACTTGTGCGCTATGCATGGGTATGAGGGCAGTTTTTTGTGGCGAAAACGTGGAACGTGCACATGTCTTGAGATGTGTGTACGAGGTGTATATGACGGTTGTATGTGTTTTATCACACACCAAAAAGAAAAATTGTGCTATTGTACGTTTGTGTTACTGGTTCCCCTCCCCAAAGTCAACTTCTAACTTGAACAAGGAGCAAGTCCATGAGTGTGAAGTTCGGTGTGTTTGTGCCACAAGGCTGGCGCATGGATCTTGTCGAAATTCGCGATCCACTGGCGCAATACGAGACCATGACGGCAGTTGGTCGTGATGCCGAGAAGGCTGGGTTTGATTCAATTTGGGTGTATGATCATTTCCACACGGTGCCAACGCCTGAGATGGAGACGACGTTTGAGTGTTGGTCGATTACGGCTGGCCTTGCACGTGATACGAGTACCATCAAAATCGGCCAAATGGTGACATGTAATGGCTATCGCAATCCGGCACTTTTGGCCAAAATCGCTTCAACCATTGATGTGATGAGTGCTGGTCGCCTGTTATGTGGTTTAGGTGCTGGGTGGTACGAGCATGAGTGGCGTGCCTATGGCTATGGATTCCCCGATGTACCAGAGCGCATGCGTGCGTTCCGCGAAGCAGTTGAGATTGTCGTCAAAATGTGGACCGAAGAGAAGCCGGTCTACAACGGCAAATTCTATACCATTGATGGGCCGATTAATGAGCCCAAAGGCATTCAGAAGCCCCATATTCCGTTGTGGCTAGGCGGTGGTGGCGAGAAGGTGACATTGAAATTGGTCGCCAAATATGGCCAAGCATGCAATGTGGGTGGTGGAAATCCAGACACTGTCCGTCAGAAGTTAGCAGTGCTCAAAGAGCATTGTGATGCGCTTGGGCGCGATTATGCATCCATCACCAAAAGTACCAATTTGAACGTATACATGATTAATCCAGGTGATGATCCGGAGCAAGCGACCGCCAAGGCGCGCGGCAAGGCGAGCCTCGAGGAGTTCCGCAAGGCGACATTTGTGGGGACACCCGAGCAAGTTCGAGAGCGTGTTGGGCAATTAGTAGATGCAGGGGCCGATTACATCATTGCGTATTTGCCACGAGTGGCGTATGAGCGTGAGCGGGTTGCGCAATTTGCCGAAGAGGTCGCAAATCGATTTTAGTGGGGTGGTTACCGTACAAAGACTCCCAAGCAAAGACTCCCAAGATTTAATGTCTTGGGAGTCTTTGTGTGACTGATCGAGATGATGGTTTAATCCTCGAGGTCCTTGCGGAATTGTTCAGCAAGTTTGAGTGCTTCTAAGTCTTCGGCACTCATTGCTGGTGTACGCAGGGCTTTCGCTTGTTCTGCAATCTTGGTGTTCTCGTCTTCTGGATCCTTCGGAGTTGGAGCCGATGCCACAGGCACAGCATTATGTGATGATGCAGCGACTTGTGTGGCAGCGTCTTCTTCGGCTTTGAGTGCCAAGCGACGACGTTCTTCGGCGCCTGTACCTGCCGGAATAAGCTTACCGATAACAACGTTCTCCTTGAGACCGCGCAAGTAGTCAATCTTGCCGGTGATCGCTGCTTCGGTCAAGACGCGCGTCGTCTCTTGGAATGAAGCGGCGGACAAGAAGCTATCGGTGGTCAATGAAGCGCGAGTGATACCGAGCAGATGTGAAGTTGCCAACGCTGGCATACCACCTTGTGACCACACCTCAGCGTTGACACGCATTAGCTCTACCTGATCGACAGTCTCGCCGTGGAGGTAATGTGTGTCACCTGGGTCGGCGATACGCACACGACGAAGCATCTGACGAATGATGACTTCGATGTGCTTGTCATCAATATCTACGCCTTGGCTACGATAGACCTTTTGGGCCTCTTTGACCAAGTAATTCTGTAGGACGTCGCGACCTTGAAGCTCGAGGAGCTCTTGCGGATGCGCAGCACCCTCGGTGAGAAGTTGGCCAGTGTAGACACGATGATCAACCGTCAGTCCTTTGCGCAAACGTGCAGTGGTTGGTACGATGCGCTCCGTGGTGTCACTGTATTGTGACACGACAGTGATTACTCGACCTGAGACCATGGCGACGCCGTCTTGGCGCGCACGAAGTGGCTGACCGCCGAGATCTGTACGATTGCTACGGGCGATAATCTGGTTTTTGTGCACCTGAGCGCCATGTTCGATTTCGGTAACATAGTGTTCAGGCATTACTTGCTCATCACGGACGCTGCCTTCATCGTCGATGCGCAACATATGTTTGTTGTCATCTTTGAATTGACTG
>CAYXXK010000114.1:978-2851 GCA_964469045.1 uncultured Klebsiella sp. | reverse complement strand
AGCGCTGCTTCTTTTCTTCTGGAATCGGTCGCTTAATTGTGAGATACAACACGGCTGCATGTGCACGAATAATACATCCATTTTTATCACTATACTGTGCCGCCTTAATATTGTGTTTGTCTAGACATGCACAGATATCGTTTGTGAGTATCCCCTTTACACAGGCATAAACCAAATGATCGAGCACGGTACGCATAGATGTAAATACATGCCGTTCATAATCACTATTCTTACGCATATATGCATCATAGGCACCAAACAGTGGTGTTTCGTAGTGAATACCAGATTCTTTTAAGATTGCAACAACTTTTTCACGTCGACGCAATGTGTCTAAATCATACGCAGTAGACCAAATTACCAACTCAGATTCTACATCATACTGATGGTATGCATTTGGCGCAAAAGAAGTCAAGGACTTTGTTACATGCCAAGGCATTCTAAATGATGCTGTGACGCTTGCAATGCTTTTGGTATCTAATTCGATTGCATCCACTATCGACGGTATCTGCATGTTAGCAAACATCGCATTTCCATCTGGTTTGAAGATGTCTGCAAGTCCATGTGGTGGCGACATCTTTGACACCTGACAATATGCTCCTAATCCTGCAAATATGTTGCAATAGTCGGGTTTGACACTCTCAAAAATCGTCTGTATTTGTGTGCTCAGTGATGTAGCAAACAATTCTGTAGGTAGTTTAATGATGTCAGATAGTGCTTGTGACTGTGCTGTCATTGATGCTTGACTATATGCATCTAAGCAAGCAAATATGTTGCTATAGTCGGGTTTAGTGAGCGCAATCATCGCATCTATCTGTTGACTCATCCATGGCAACATCACTGTGCTCCATGAGGTGCCAGTGTTTGACGGCGACAGTGTGCCTGTATCGTCGTCATCGGCCTGCTCGTTAATTCTCACCGTCAAGTAGCGCAATCCCGGTGATGGCTGTTGTGTCGTGTGCTGCGCATGATCGTGATTCATCATCAATCCTCCCATTCATACTTTTCTTTCAGGCCATGGTGTGCCGAGTATCGTACTTTGCCATCGTGTTGCAAGCGCCCTACCACGATGCCTGGGTGGATGCCTTGTTGGTCCGCAAAGCGCTCGATGGCGTGCGTCGCATACGGCGCCGGCACCTCGCGCACGAATTTGCGATAGGCGCCGTCGGGGATAAGCGTGCGCGCCGCAAAGGCGTTGGCCTCGGCCTCTTGCGTGTCATCGTGTTCGACGGCATCATTCATAGGATTGTCATCATCGAGGAACACCTCTTTGACGCCGTGCAACAGCAGATGCCCCACCTCGTGAAAGAAGCTAAACCAAAACTGATCGACGGCGCGCCGCAAGCCACTCAGCTGAATAACCGTACGCCCACGATCGCGATAGGTGGCCGCATAGACACCGAGATTCTGGTACGGCTTGACCCGCACCAACAACACGCCTACGTTGTCACACATGGTTTGCAAGAGCGGCCACACGCTATCGTGATCGGCACGCGTCAACTGGCGCATCCGCGGCAAGGCTTCACGCAGTTTGGCCGCATCGAACGGCACATACTCGCGCTGCTCGACCAGGCGCTGCCCCTCACGCAGCCATACCGATACCAACTCGGCTGTTTTGGTCTCAGTACGTTGCTGACGATACGCCACCCACGCATTTGATTGGCGCCACAGCACCTGCCACTGCGCTACGTCGCCCAACGCAAAAAACCGCATCAACGCCACACCTAGCTCGATGCGGTCTTTGGTGCGTGGCAACAAGTCGCGTTTTTGCATCTCTTTGATCGGAAAGCGCTCAAGCCACGCATCATGCGCCTGAATCTGGGCATCCCGCCGCATCTGGGCCAGCCGGGACTGGTACTGCGCATCAAGGTTCACC
>CAYXXK010000114.1:250-968 GCA_964469045.1 uncultured Klebsiella sp. | reverse complement strand
ACGGGCTCGAGCAACATCGCCGTGTCCGGCGTAATCGACATAGCGCCGTTGATGATGGCATTGATGGTCTTGCGGTGCAGGCCGGTCCGCTCTGCCAACTCGGCTTGACTCATGCCCCACGATTCGATGTATTCGGCGAGATGCTCTCCGGGGTGAATCAGCCAGTCTGGTTGAAAAGTACGTTTTGAATCAGTCATAGTGCTCACTCACTTCGAGAATACAAATAGCCGTGACCTGGTGCGTGTCGACACCGCCATGCCGGTGTACTGGTATCGGGTCATGATCGGGGACAAATATCAGCCGGTATTTGCCAGCGAGACGCATCGCATAGTGCCCGGCCCGATTGCCACGCAACGGATGACAGTGCTCTGGTGGCGTATCCAAGTCAAAGACGCTCAGAGTATCGGCGGCAGACAATGCAGCAATCCGTTGTCGTAGCGCTTTCGCGCACGGTGGACCGTAGATACGCACCATATCCGCATGTGTTTCACAGCGTTGTTGCAACCGACTATTCTTGAATGTCACACGCAAATTTTTTTGCTTTCTTGTACGTCAACAAAGTTAATGATAATAGAAAAATTTTTGAGTGTCAAGCATGCATCACCTACTAGCAGTCTCTCATATCGTCCGGTACACACGCATACCGACGCAGGTACGCGCTCACTTTCAACAAGTTGCTCATCTACAAAACCTGATTTACACTAGACGGCAATCCATA
>CAYXXK010000114.1:0-240 GCA_964469045.1 uncultured Klebsiella sp. | reverse complement strand
TGTCTATATTATACGCCTACCATTTGTTCTTTAAAAAATCGATACAAAGTGTGATGCAGCAACCACGCCAACGCACGGGCAATATCTTTACCAACAATCGCTTGGAGCGTTTTGATGTATCCAAACCAGACAACAAACGTCGTATTTGTATTAGATGTACGCATATGTCTCCATGCGCCGAGGATTAGTCGTCTCGCTTATGCAAAAGGCTCAGGATGTACTCTGCAAAGCGACTAAGGT
>CAYXXK010000113.1:0-2963 GCA_964469045.1 uncultured Klebsiella sp. | reverse complement strand
TGTAATTTTTACACTATCAAATTTACATTAAAGGTATGATACGAGGTTGAGGTATGGATGTCAATCCCTCTCGCCCCACGTCACTGCATGCCGGCCATTGATCGCGGGCTCCCGTTGATTCCTCCCGGCGTGCAGTCTCCTTGAGGGGCGTCGCCCCACCGGTTGGACTCACCTCGTAAAGACGACCGTTCTCATCCATCATGCAGAGGGGGCGCACCGCAGTGCGCCCCTGTTCAATCACCTCGTAAGGGCGTCCAAAAGGGCGCCCGATGATACTACGTATCAAAAATCCTTGGCAAAATTGACCAACCGCTGCACATTAAACTCATATAACTGGGCTGGCCGGTGGGCTCCATCGCGAAAATACTCGTTAGTCGGCGTAATCGTATCAAGGCTCAAAAACTTTTTACGGAAATTACGCTTGTCCAGCTGACGCTGCAAAATCGCCTCATACGCACTCTGCAACTGCGTCAAGGTAAACCGCTTTGGCAATAACGCAAACACCACGTTGGTGTAGTTCATCTTGCTCTTAAGCCGATCATGTGCATACGCAATAATCTCGGCATGATCATACGCCAACTCTGGTAACTCATCGACTGCCACAAAGCACGGATTATGCGCATCGGGTTGGCCAGTAAATGCTAGTTGATACCCAAGTCCCATATATGTCACCGACACCGCATGGCCACGTGGGTCACGTGCCACCGTATCAAACGTGTACAATTGCTCTATAATCGCCAAATTTTCAACTCGAATGTCAGCTTTTTGTGACAAAATTCGCGCCAACGAAAAATGTGTCGTCTCACCGGCCACAATATACCCACCAGGCAAGGCGTACATCCCACTAAACGGCTCGTTGGCGCGTTGAATCAACAACACATGCAGTCGATCATTGATCAACTGCAGCACGACCCCGTCAACCATCAGGACTGGCGCTTGATACGTCGGGAGCACCATAACAACACCTCGTGTGGTGCATCAAACCAATCGTCACCCACCACCAAGTGACACCATATACTCATTATCTACCAGAATACCGTAAAGCAATATGAAATCTTGGTTAATCCAACCACAGCGCCGCATTATACAAATCCGACGGCATCCGCCAATCACCGCGCGGACTCAACGCCACACTGCCCACCTTGGGGCCATCAGGCATCACCGAACGCTTAAACTGACTCCCTGCAAAGCGCCGAATAAACGTACGTAACCACGTCTCAATCGTCGTCTCGTCATAGATACCAGCAAATGCAATCCGCGCCAGCTCAGCAATCTTCTCGGGGGCATCACCCCAACGCACTAAGTGATACAAAAAGAAGTCGTGGAGCTCGTATGGCCCAATGATATCCTCGGTTTTTTGACTGACCTCGCCACTACCCGTAGTAGTCAACTCCGGCGAAATCGGCGTCTCAAGAATATCAACCAATACATCACGTATTGCATCTGTCTGCTGGGTGGCCACATGCATCACCAAATGCCGCACCAGCGTTTTGGGTACGCCCGCATTCACGTGATAATGACTCATGTGGTCACCATTGAACGTACACCAACCCAGGGCAATCTCGCTCAAATCACCTGTCCCGAGCACCATGCCGCCGTGCAAATTGGCCTTATTGAACAAAATACTCGTGCGCAAGCGCGCCTGTACATTCTCGTACGTCACATCCTGCGTCACCCCATCGTGCCCGAGGGCAATCAACTGCTGACGCACTAATTCACCTATCGCAATCACCTGATTGGGCACACCATACAGCTGCGACAACGTTACCGAGTTCGACTGGGTGCGCTCTGAGCTGGCCGCCGCCGGCATCGTATAGGTGCGGAGCATCTCGTGCACCGGCCGGCCGATAATCTCTGCGGTGAGGCAGGCCACCACAAACGCCAGCGTCGAGTCGAGCCCACCCGACAGACCCAGATGCAACAATGGCGTGCGGGTGGCCAGCATGCGTTGCGCCAACCCGTGCGCTTGAATGTTGAGGATGTGGCTGAGGCGTTCTGCCCGCGCCGTTTCGCTTTCGCCCTGTGGCAAAAAGGGATGTGCAACCACCGCCGGTCGTGGCGCAATCGCCGGTCGCATCGTCGTCGCCACAATCACATCATAGCCTGTCGAGCCACCGCGATTGCTGTCTTTGCGCCGATCAAAGCGCAGGTGCTCGATATCAATGTCGGCCACCGTCAAGCGCAGGTCGCGGGCAAACGGCAGGCGCTCAGCAGCAATGCGCCCGTTTTCGCAGATCAGCTGATGGCCGCTCATGACCACATCAATCGTCGATTCGCTCCAGTCACAACCGGCATAGAGGTACCCAGCAATCAACTTGGCCGACTGCACGCTCACCAACTGCCGGCGATAGGCCGCTTTGGCGACCAACTCGGGCGAGGCCGATGGATTGGCTATCAGTAAGGCGCCCTGATCGACCAAGACCGTACTCGGCGATTGATGGACCCACAAGTCTTCGCAGATCTCGACACCACAGCGTACACCGGCTACCTCAAATACCAGCTGCGTGCCAAACGGCACCGGCGTCGTACTAATCATGGTAGTTGTATTAGCGTGTGGCCAGTGTTGATACCAGCGCTTCTCATAAAATTCGCCGTAGCTGGGCAAAAACTGCTTCGGCACAATGCCTTTGATGGCCCCATCAGCAATGACCACTGCCACGTTATACAGGGCATCCTGATGCGCCAACGGCAAGCCGACAATCATCGCCGTCACATGGCCAGCAGTGTGATGCGCCAGGGTGAGCAAGGCGTCGTGTGCCTGGCGTAACAAGCGCGGTTGCAACACCAAATCACCGAGTGAATAACCGGTGACACACAGCTCAGGGTAGACAACGAGCGCTACACCTTGCGCCACTGCTGCGTCGTAGAGGTGCTGAATTTGGGCCACGTTGTGGGCCACATCGGCGACATGCACGACCGGGCATGCCGTTGCCACTCGCAGATACGCATCGCTGAATTGATAT
>CAYXXK010000112.1:0-3139 GCA_964469045.1 uncultured Klebsiella sp. | reverse complement strand
TGACGTTGTGACTCTGTAGCTCAGTGGATTAGAGCGCTTCCCTGCGGAGGAAGAGGTCGGGCGTTCGAGTCGCCCCAGAGTCGCCAGATGGGCGGCTGACGCCGAGATGCGTCAGCCGCTTTTTTAAATCTACGGGAAGGTGACGGAGCGGTTGAACGTGCTCGTCTCGAAAACGAGTAGGGTGCAAGCCCTCGAGAGTTCGAATCTCTCCCTTCCCGCCAATGACAGCACCTCGTACACACCACCGCGGTATGTACGAGGTGTATCTGTATCAGTGAGTGGAGGAGCGATATGCCTCAGTCGATTCGACGTCCACGCGCACTTACGCCGGGTGATACGGTGGCGGTCTTATCGCCATCATGGGGTGGTCCGCACACATACCCGCATATTTATGAACAAGGTCTGGCAACGTTACGTGGTTGGGGATTACGCATCAAAGAATACCCGACGACGCGCATGGCCGATGCAGACCTTACTCGTCATCCAGAATGGCGTGCACGCGATGTGAATCAGGCGTTTGCGGACCCTGATGTGGCCGCTATTATTGCGAGCATTGGTGGTGATGACTGCATGCGTCTTTTGCCATGGCTTGATGAGGGGGTAATTAGACGCAATCCCAAGATTTTCATGGGGTATTCTGATACCACGACGTTGTTGTGGTTTGCGCATATGCAGGGTATGGTGACATTTCATGGTCCGAGTGTGATGGCGGGGCTGGCACAAATTGCCTATCTCCCTGCATATTATCGACAGCACTATCATCAAATGTTATTTGTGCCCACTGATACGTATACGTATCAACAGGCGATGCAGTACAGTGACGGGTATTTGGGATGGCACGATACCACACAACGCAATCGTCCCAAGCCGTGGCAATATAGTCGTGGCTGGCAGTGGTTACAAGGGCAGGGGCGGGTGCGAGGGCAGTTACTTGGTGGGTGTATCGAGGTACTCGAATTCACCAAGGGTACGCGGTATTGGCCGACTGCTGATTTTTGGTATCACAAAATCTTGTTTTTGGAGATGTCTGAGGAAAAACCCAACCTGGTGCAAGTTGTACGTTGGTTGCGCAACTATGGATTGCAAGGAGCATTTGATCGCATTAGTGGGTTGATGTTTGGGCGACCACGAGATTATACGATGAACGAGCAAATTAACCTTGATGCGACAATTCTGCGCGTTGTGCGTGATGAATTTGGGGCCACGTCGCTGCCGATTATCACAAACGTCGACATTGGACACACCGAGCCACAACTGATTGTGCCGCTCGGTGTGCAAGCTGAGATCGATTGCCAGACTCAGACACTTACGCTGTGCGAGCCGTGGGTGCGTTGAGTGGTCGGTAGTGCAGGAGCGCCATGGCTACGGTGAGTGCCAGCGTAATCACGGTGGCCCAGGTTCCGGCTTGTGTTGGCGTAATTGGGTAGGCTAATGCAGGGTAGTGATCAAACCCATAATCGACATAGATGGATAGCGCCAACCACGCAATTGCACCCAAACGGATGGACTTAGCGACGTTGAGTAATGCTGGCCAGAGTAATAGCCCTTGTCCGGCCATGGCGAGATGGACGATGACGAGGCCGATTTCGAGTGGTAAATACTCACCAGTGGCTGCCCATTTGGTGCCCCAAAAGATGACGGTCCAAATGCCGTATTTGATACAGGCAAGACTCGCTAATGCCGTGAGCCAATCGGGTGCACGCCCTTGACGCAACCGAATGAAGGCAACCATGCCGTAGAGCGCAGCCAGCGGGCAATCGGGGATAAATAACCATGCCCACCACGGTGCGGCAGCGAGTTGTGGACCGTACCAGATAACCGCCCCAATGACAAATCCGCCGAAATCAATCGCCATACATAACCAAAAAATTGCGGGTACAGCGTTGATGAGCTGCATTAGCTGCCGCAGCCAGTATTCACTGAATTGCCAGAGTCGTGTCATGCAGATGCTCCATTGGTATCGTCGAAACGAATGAGACGAATCGGCACTCCCCCTACGACCGCCCCTGGCGGTACATCACAATTGACGAGACTCCCTGCAGCCACCGTGGCGCCGTCACCAATAATGACACCCGGCAGAATGGTTGAGTTGGCGCCAATCATCACGTCGCGGCCAATCACAACTGGCCCACGACGCCACTCGTGACGCAGAAACTCGTGACACAAGATTGTGCTGTGGTAGCCAATAATAGTATCGTCGCCGATGGTGATGTCTTGGGGGAAGAAGATGTCGAGCATAACCATCAACCCGACTGACACATGATCGCCAATGGTGGCACCGAGGCGACGGTAGAGCCAGCGTTTGAGGCCAAGCCAAGGCGCATAACGGGCAATTTGGATGATGATGGAGTTGATGGTCACACGTATCATGCCACCCGTCACCTGGGGGAAGTAGGTCAGGCTGTTATGCGGACCTGGTGACGGGTGGATGCTGAGTCGCTCATGTCGGGCACGGGTCGAGCCGAGCGTCACGATAATTATCCTTGGGTCTTCTCGGCGATGGTTACCTTCATCAACTCGTCACCTTGACGAATCGAGGTGATGACCTCGAGCCCCGAAAGCGTTTTGCCAAATACCGTGTGGCGTCCATCGAGGTGTGCTGTCTGCTCGCGCGTATGCACCAAAAAGAACTGGCTACCGTTGGTGTTAGGACCAGCGTTGGCCATTGATAGTGCCCCAGGCCCGTGTTGGAGTGGGTTGCCACGGCACTCGTCTTCGAATTTGTAGCCGGGACCGCCACGACCGGTGCCGGTCGGGTCGCCACCCTGTGTGACAAATTGTGGCAACACACGATGGAAGATGGTGCCGTCGTAGAATCCATTGTTGGCCAAGAAAACGAAGCTATTAACGGTCTTGGGCGCGTGCTCCGGGTAGAGCTCGATCACAATCTCACCGCGTGCCGTGCTCATCGTCGCAATGTAGTGCTTAGTGACGTCGATTTGCATCTCGGGTGGAGTTGGCCATTGTTTGGGGTTAGTCATGATACATCCTTGCACAGCAACGAATACACCATATGATTATACCAAGTGTGGCTCGTATGTGAGACATGTTGCACTCTTGGTAGTGAACAGTGGTATGCTAGAAGCGGGTTAGGACAAGCTTGGAGGAGTTCAACGATGAGTAATCCGACGCGTGTTGG
>CAYXXK010000111.1:0-3232 GCA_964469045.1 uncultured Klebsiella sp. | reverse complement strand
TTTGAGTTTGTCGGCGCTAATTGCAAAGCGGTAGAGTGCTTGTTTGTTGGCAACTGCGTTGGCGTGGGCATTGACTGGGAACGAGGCAAAATCGCTGATGTCCACTGCATATTCGTGCATGTATTTGCGCATGAGCATCGCCCATTGGGCGGTCATTGTGACACCGTGCAGTGACTCCCAATCGGTATCGCTGGTCAATGCTAATGATTCTTCTCGGTGTTCGTCAAGGAAGTCGCTGACTTTCTCGACGCCGACCACCAGAACGGCATCGGCTAACCCTGCGGCAACGGCGAGGGCTGCTTGGCGGACGGCGAGGCCACCGGCTGCGCCAGCGGATTCAAATGAGACGGCCTCAATCCCACTGAGACCGAGCTCGTGAGCGACTGCTGGCGCAAGATTCTGATGGAGACCAAGCGGTGCACTGCTGCCGTTGGCGAGGTAAAGTGCGTCGATATGTGTATTTGCACTCCGACTGATGGCCTGACGTGCTGCATCACTTGCAAGTGAGCGTGCGGTTCGTGTCCAGTGTTCGGCAACTGCGGTCATCCCGGTGCCGGCAATATATACAGGTCGCATGCCTTACCCCATTACCAATTTGTCGCGCCATTTGGCGTAGACTGCATAATCGACAAAATACTCACGTTCGATGTAGCGGAGCGTCTTGGTGGCTCGGTCGCGGCGTTCAAGAATCGCATCAGTGACGCGCATCACATAGGCATCAGAGCCGGCGCCTGAGCCGTAACTTGCCATCAAAATAGTGTCGCCTGGTTGCGCAATGTCGAAAATCGCCGTGAGACCGAGTAATGCGGCAGCTGAATAGGTGTTACCAATGCGGTTGGCCAATAAGCCTGCCTGAATCTGCTCGTTACTAAAGCCGAGTTGCTTGGCGACTGCTTGCGGGAATCGCGCGTTCGGCTGATGAAAGACCGCATGCGTGATGTCACCGGGGCTAACGCCCAACTGTTGCATCAATGCCTGAGTTGAACTGCGCACTTGGGTGAAGTACGCCGGCTCGCCGGTAAAGCGATTGCCGTGGACCGGGTATGGGCGATCTGCGCGACGGAAGAAGTCTGGCGTGTCGGTCACATACGAGACGGTCTCTTCGATGACGGCAACGCTCTCGTTCGCCGGACCAACAATGAGTGCGGCGGCGCCAGCGGCAGCCGTGTACTCAAGTGCATCGCCGGGTCGCCCTTGGGCTGTGTCAGCGCCGATGGCCATCACGTATTGCCCCATGCCGCTACCCACAATGCCCATGCCGGCAGTCAAGGCTTCGGAACCAGCTTTGCAGGCGAACTCAAAGTCAGCACTGCTGACATACGGCGTGGCACCGAGGGCGTCAGCGACGATGGTGCCTGATGGTTTGACACTGTAGGGATGTGATTCGCTACCAATCCAGACGGCGGTTAAATCTTGTGGTGCAAGATTGCTGCGTTTGATAGCGTTGCGGGCGGCCTCGATTGACATGGTAATCACGTCTTCGTCAGGGCCGGGGACACTTTTGGAGGCAACGGGAACGCCACCGTGACCATCGGTCCATACGCGTGATATCTCTTTGGCGGCGATGCGGTAGCGGGGCACGTAGGCCCCGTATCCCACAATGCCCACCGAACGATTGGGCTTCATAACACTCCTTCATCCTGCATTTGCGATATGAATGTCAACCCAGCGGACGACGGCAGTGTCGTGTGGGGTAAGAATGCGTTTGGGATTACGCTAAATCAGCGTCGGCGTACACGCCACGCATGGTTGCCAAAATCTCTTGGGCAGCGGCCGGTTTGATGCGTTGTTCACGAATCATTTGTTGCGCTACAGTCGTAACCTCGTCGCCCTCTGCACCTGCAGCCATGGCAATTTGACGTGCATGTAAAGACATATGCCCGCGTTGAATGCCTTCGGTTGCAAGTGCCCGCATAGCAGCAAGATTAGAGGCTAACCCTGCGCATACACATACTTCTGCCAATTCCCCTGCACTCTGAATATCGAGCAGTGCTAATGCGGCTTGGGCGGTAGGATGTACACGGGTTGCTCCACCGACGATTCCAACCGCGAGTGGCATGGTCAGCTCTCCACACAAAAATCCCTGCTCATCGCGATACCAATGACTTAGTGATGTGTAGCGCCCATGCCGACTTGCCCAGGCGTGTGCGCCGGCCTCAATGGCACGCCAATCATTGCCAGTCGCCAAAATCACCGGATCAATGCCGTTCATGATGCCTTTGTTGTGCGTAGTGGCACGGTATGGATCCACCACAGCAAACGCATGCGCCCACAAGATGCGCTCAATTACCTCGTCACCGCTGATGCCATCGCGCTGGAGTGAGGCTGGCGAGATGCGCACGGTGGCGGTCGCAAGTCGCCGGTCAGTCAGATTCGACAAGATGCGCAACATCGCTTGTCCACCACTTAGCTCCTCGAGAATAGGCGCAACAGCCTCGCACATGGTGTTGATGGCATTGGCCCCCATTGCGTCACGGCAGTCAACCAAGAGATGGACGACGAGCATCGCGCCCATAGGTGTCTCTAAAAACGGGTGTATTTCGATGTCGCGCGCCCCACCCCCACGTGCTACCATGCTTTGACTTTGGCGATTGGCGTGCTCGATGAGTCGCATGCGCGCGGCAGTAATGGTACTTTGTGCGTACATCATATCGGGCACGTTGATGAGTTGGATTTGGCCAATCATAACAGGGTCTGTGTGCGATGCAACAAACCCGCCACTCTCGCGCGCCATCCGCGCTGCATAACTTGCTCCGGCCACAATCGATGGCTCCTCAACAACCATGGGGATGATGCGGTCGCGACCATTGATGGTGAAGTTTGTTGCAACACCTAGGGGAAGCTCATATGTGCCGATGACGTTTTCAATCATTTTGTCGGCGCGCTCAATACCGAGTTGCCCACCACGCAATGCGGTGGTTTGTATATGGTTAAATGACGTAAATTCGCTGACTTTGTGAAGGCGTTGATCTGGCGTCAGCCGATAAAAACCTTCAATACGTGATTCGGGGGGTGTCATAGTGTGTCCTCTAGGTACCACAAAGAACGTCGTCATCACTGTATATGGTAGCGAGTTATGACTGCCAATAGCCTGCAATTGACTGTCAAAAACTATCAATATCCATGGTGAGAGGGGGAGGGAGTCTATGAAGTTGCAATTTTGTAGGAGATTGGGCACGAATTGTTGTGATGATTCTTCACGAAAATTACATAAAAATTTCCTAAAATATCA
>CAYXXK010000110.1:0-3279 GCA_964469045.1 uncultured Klebsiella sp. | reverse complement strand
AGATACACCACCAAAATTATTTCAAATCTATTTGAATATTTAAAATGAATTTGAAATAATTCGCCCATATGGCATCTCGATGCCATGTTGGTGACAATCATTCAGTGTTTTCATGTGCGCACGCGTATTAGTAAGGCCGCGAGATCGCCAATAGACAAGGTGTATTTGATGGGCACTAATATAGGATAATGGCTTTTCTTATATTAAAAATATGCACATACTATATTTACATGGTATATTAATATAAAATAACGATTATTTTATATTAAGGCACAATCATGAAACGCGATGTTCAAGGGTATACGATTCCACAGCTGTACGGCGATGAGCGATACGGATCATTTGTTCCACACCCGCTACCACCCAATCCACCAATAGAGTGGTCCAATGCGCTGCGCAACAAATTCGATCACGCCATACTCGCACTCGGGCGACTCGACAGTATGGCCACGTTACTCCCCGATGTGACGATGTTTTTATATACGTATGTGCGCAAAGAGGCAGTCTTATCGTCAATGATTGAGGGCACACAATCATCTCTCGCAGATCTCATGCTATTTGAGCTTGACGAGATACCTGGTGTGCCGATTGACGATGTCCGCGAGGTAAGTAATTATGTGGCTGCCATGGAGTTAGGCGTATTGCGCCTCGCCCACGATTTTCCTATTTCGCTCCGTCTCATGCGCGAAATGCATGCCGTATTGTTACGCCAAGGCCGAGGGAGCGACCATACGCCCGGAGAGTTTCGACGCAGTCAAAACTGGATTGGCGGGACACGTCCAGGCAATGCCATCTATGTACCACCACCTGCTGGATTTGTGCAAGAGTGCATGGGCGATCTCGAAAAATTCATCAATGATGTACCTGAGTCGACTCCACCACTTATCAAAGCAGCCCTTGTGCATGTACAGTTTGAAACAATTCACCCATTCTTGGATGGAAATGGTCGACTCGGTCGCTTATTGATTACACTGACGCTCCTCAAACATGGCTTTTTACATCAGCCACTGCTCTATTTGAGCTTGTACTTCAAAACACACCGCAACCGCTACTACGACCTACTCACCCTTGTACGAACTGAGGGACGCTGGGAGGAATGGCTAGACTTTTTTGCCGACGCCGTCATCACGACTGCAACACAGGCCGTTGATACTGCCCAGCAACTCCTCATGCTACTCGATGCAGACCGCCTACGCATCAATACACTCAAACGTGCCGGTCTATCCTGTCACCTCGTCCATCGGGCCTTAAGTGAACGCCCAATTAGCAACGCACGATGGCTGATCGAGCACACAGGCTTAACCGCAATGACCGTCAATAAGGCACTCGTGCAACTACAACAGCTTGGCATTGTACAACCCCATACATCACAAAAGAGAAATCGCACCTATGCATATCGCCAATATATCGAGGTCATGAATCGTGGGACCGAATTACCCTGAATCAGAAATCCCATCCGCACACCACACGGTGGGAATCCCGGGCGCCATGACGGACGCACTTACGACAGGGGTGGTCCGTCATCGCATGGTGCACACTGTATCAAACATGAACGCACATCATCGATTTGCACAAAAATACATTTTTACGTAATATTTTGTTGAGTATCTATCGATATGTGAAAAAGGATAAAAGAATGACAGAAAATTACCACGCCTTCAGTACACGTGCCATGTCAATGCGTGAGTATGTCTATTACAACCATACTCGGCCAGATGCTGAATGGTGGGGGATGTTCTCGTACGGTGATGCACCCGGTGCAATTGGAGGTGGAGTCGGCTCAATCGAGTGGTTTCCAACACGCAGTGCACTACTCACCTACATTGCCGACGTTTTTCCATATGACCCACCAGGGCTAGGTGACACCGGAATCGTCGCAAGTGTCGTAACTGCCATCACTGCCAACATGCAACACGGAGTTATCAGTAATGCTGATGGCATACACCGCCTTAATCATGCCCTAAAGAGCTATAGCCAAATAACTTGGATTGGCACATTTGCCGAATTGTGCAACAGCGATGATGCGTTTTGTCTGGATGTACGCTCTTGGTACCACAAACAGATTGATGATGACCAAAAGGTTGATATTGATCAACATGCACCGATTCAACCAGCTGAATTTGATGAATTTTGCGATGTCATCCAAGAATACGGATTGTAGGTTTGAGAAACAACAAGAGGGCGCACCGGATGCGTGGATCCTTGGTGGGCGCACAGCTGTGCGCCCCTCTCAATCAGTTTGGCCGGTGCGCCGAGTCATTTCATGCAGATACACCACCAAAATTATTTCAAATCTATTTGAATATTTAAAATGAATTTGAAGTAATTTATTTATGCCGCATCACAATGCGATACATGATAATTTGTCATGGCGCATCTACGTCACAATTATGACACGTACACCAAATGGCTGATAGACCTCAAAGCCTCGATCAAGCGTCATCAATGGCCAATCATGGTGCAACGCCAACGCAGCCAAATGGGCGTCCATCCAGCGTTTGGGGGCTGCCGATGGCAGGCTTGCGAGTTGCATCCACAGCGGATAGATCTCGACCGGCTCGGCCACCGCCTCGACAAGTGGGTTGGCCCGTATTTGCGTCAAATACATACTCGCATCATGATTACTTAGCTGTGGGATCCCGTATGTGGTGTGGATTGCCGTCGTCGTCAACAAACGCATCAGGCTGATTTGAACACTCGTGCACAGACGCAAAGGCGCACCAATCTGTGCCACCTGCTGGTGTGATTGGTGATGATACGGGTGATGTGCAAGCAACAAGGCCAACCATACGTTGGTATCAATCAGCATGCGCATCCTCGTCGCTGAGCACCGCTGCCTCAAGTGCAATGATGTCGTCACGCGTCATCTGGGTCAGCGGCGCATCACTGCGCATCGGGATCAGCGGCAACCCTAGGTCGCTGACTGGCCCGCCACTTGGAGCTGGCTGATTCAGGCCATTGCGAATGTACTCGGCCACCAGCTCGCGTACCGTACGCCCTTGTTGGGCAGCCCGCACTTTGACCGCACGGATAAGATTGTCAGGCAAATCAATAGTTGTTTTCATATGAGCAATATTACCAGCAAACTTGCTAGCTTGTCAATAGGTAAGATGAGGTCGATAAACATGAGCCAAGTCGGTCGATCACGATGGTTCCCGGGCGCCCTGTCAAGATATCTGTGGATCTCTGATATATCCCAGGCACCCTGTTCCATCCAGCGACCCTCACGATGCGCCGCCACCTATCACCGCCACCCCAAAACCCGTCATTGCATGGCCA
>CAYXXK010000109.1:0-3370 GCA_964469045.1 uncultured Klebsiella sp. | reverse complement strand
CCGACAGGCCAGCGCCCAACATGTTGCCGATCGCAGTAGGGCGGAAATCATGCGGCGAAAATGACGCCAATCTAATCATATAATGTTAAACGTAATACGCAAATTATATACACAAACCAAATTGTTTACAATACGTGGTTCTGCAGTTGCTCATCTACAAAACCTGATTTACACTAGACGGCAATCCATAGCAACGTCATGATGTGAGAAAGTATATGCAACACCAGCGTGAAATACTCTTTGAAGACGAGATATGTCAAGCGCTAGCGACTCATGGTTGGCACTACGCCGACAAGGATGCCGAACACTACGACCGCAAACTTGCCCTCTATCCCCCGGATCTCGTGGCCTGGATCCAACACACACAACCGACGAGTTGGGAGTCACTCCACAAAAGTCATGGGCCGCGTGCGGCGAATTATGTCTGTGAGCAAGTCCGGACGCAACTCGATCGCAGTACCACCGTCGATGTGCTCAGGCACGGCATCACCATGGTAGGGGTGCGCAACACACTCAAACTCGCGCAGTTCAAACCGGCCTTGTCGAGTGCCGAAATCGAGCAACGCTATCAGGCCAATCGCCTGCGCGTGATTCGCCAAGTGCGCTACTCGCTCACCGGTGAACAAAGCATCGACCTCGTGCTGTTTCTCAATGGCATACCGGTTGCCACCGTCGAACTCAAAAGCGACTTTACCCAGGGGATTGATGACGCCGTCGATCAATATCGCTATGACCGCAACCCCAAAAACGAACCACTACTCCATCATCTGCACGGCGCCGTGGTGCACTTTGCCGTGAGCCATAGCGAAGTGCGCATGACCACCAAGCTTGAGGGACCAAGCACGACCTTTTTGCCGTTCAACCGTGGCTACCAAGGCGGTGCTGGCAATCCCCCAGATGTGCATGGGGCTGCTACGCGCTATCTCTGGCACGAAATCTGGCATCCACACAGCTGGCTCGACATCATCGGGCGGTATCTGGTGGTGGCGCGCAATGGGCAACGCCAACCAAGCCGTGTCATCTTTCCGCGGTACCATCAGCTCGACGCCACACGGCAGTTGATTCGCCATATCACACACGATGGCCCCGGCCAAAAATACTTGATTCAGCATTCGGCTGGATCGGGCAAAACGAACTCAATTGCCTGGACGGCACATTTTTTGTCGGATTTGCACGACGCATCCGGCCACAAAATGTTTAGTAGCGTGCTGGTCATCTCTGATCGCAACGTCATCGACGCACAATTGCGCGATACCATCGAATCATTCGAGCGTCAGCAAGGGGTGGTGATGAGCATCGCCGGGCTTGACGGCAGCAAAAGCGGTCAGCTCACACAAGCACTCGCCGATAACAAGAAGATTGTCGTCTGCACCATCCAGACCTTCCCTTTTGCCATGGAGGAGGTGCGCCGGCTCTCGGCGACTACGGGCAAGCACTTTGCCGTGATTGCCGACGAAGCGCATAGCTCGCAAACCGGCGCTGCGGCCAGCAAACTGCGTAGCGTACTCAGTGAGAGTGAACGCGTTGATTTTGATGATGGTGGTGAGGTTGCACTCGACGATTTGTTAGCCGCCGAGATGAGTGCGCAGGCCGGTGCCACGGGATTGACGTTTATTGCGTTCACGGCCACCCCCAAAGCCAAAACCATCGAGTTATTTGGCACACGCCCAGATCCAACAAGACCGGCAGGTGTCGATAATGTGCCGCAGGCGTTTCACGTCTATTCGATGCGTCAAGCCATCGAAGAGCGCTTTATTCTTGATGTATTGCAAAACTACCTGCCCTATACGATGGCCTTTCAACTCACGCATCTGCGCCCCAATCAGGATCAGCGCGAAGTCGAGAAGAACGCCGCCAAGAAGCGCTTGCTCGGCTGGGTTCGGCTCCACGAACACAATATCGCCCAAAAAGTCGAAATTGTCGTCGAACACTTCAGAGCACATGTCCAACAGCTGCTGAACGGCCAAGCCAAAGCCATGATTGTGGTCACTAGTCGCAAAGAAGCCGTGCGCTGGAAAAAAGCCATTGATCACTACATTGCGCGGATGCGCTACCCACTCGGCACGCTGGTCGCATTCTCGGGCGAGGTCAATGATCCCGATTCGTTTACACATCCGGTATCAGAGACCAGTCAAGAGCTCAATCCGCAGTTGCGCCGCCGCGATATTCGTGATGCCTTTGACGAAGCCGAAAACCATATTTTGTTGGTGGCCAACAAGTTTCAAACGGGCTTTGATCAACCCAAGTTGTGTGCCATGTACATCGACAAACGCCTAGCCGGGATTCAGGCCGTTCAGACGCTGTCGCGGCTCAACCGCGCAGCACCCGGCAAAGATACGACCTACATCATTGACTTTGCCAATCAAGGTGACGAGATTTTGCAGGCGTTCCAGACCTATTACCAGACCGCACAACTGATGGGCGTCAGCGATCCCCAACTTGTGGTTGATTTGCTCAACAAACTTGATAGCGGCGGGTTTTATGATCAAGCTGAGGTTGACCGTGTGGTTGATGCGGTGCTGAATCCGCAAACCAACAGTCAGCGCGCCTTGATTGCGGCGATCCAACCGGTAGGAATGCGCTTGATGAATCGGTATCAGACGGCCAAACAAGCAATGCAGGCGGCACAACGCGCACACTACGACGATCATGACAATCGCACTGCACTCGAGCACCTCGAATTGATGCGGAGTGACATGCAGGCGTATGTGCGGTTGTACACGTTCATGGCACAGATGATTGACTTCGGCAATCCCGAGTTCCACAAACGCATGATATTCTATCGTTTCTTACTGCCGTTGCTGACGTTCGAGCGCGATCATGCCATCATTGATTTGTCGTATGTCGAGCTCACCGCATACAATTTGCGTCCATTGCACGAAACATCGTTACCACTCAAGCCAGACAACGGCGCGTTACCACCGCCGAGCGCGGTTGGCACAGGAGCTCTCACCGAAGCCGAAAAACTGCGCCTTGCCGAGATTATTCGCATGGTCAACGACTTGTTCAAGGGCGAGCTCACCGACAACGACATGCTTACCTATGTCAACGAGGTCATCAAACGCAAACTGCTCGAATCCGACATCCTGCGCCAGCAAGCACAGAATAACAGTCGCGAGCAATTTGCGAATTCCCCAGATTTGCTCAATGCGCTGACCGAGGCCATCATCGCCTCGATTGATGCGCATACCACGATGAGCAAACAAGCGCTCAATGACGACAAGGTCAAACGTGGGCTCCTCAGCATCTTGTTGGGACCTGCGCGCCTCTATGATGCGTTACGGGAAATGGAATGACCCCCGGTTGTAGGCAATTATAAACGTTCGGTAAATCCCAAAAACCCCACAGACCATTTGATACATGATCTGTG
>CAYXXK010000108.1:0-3530 GCA_964469045.1 uncultured Klebsiella sp. | reverse complement strand
CATATGCGATATTGGATCTTTGGGGCATGTGTCATCATCGGGTTAGCACTCATCAACAGTCGTTTCCCTGGCCTCATGACATACATCTGGCGACAGAATTTTGTACTACGCAGCGGACAGACACAAGAGTGGGCGATGATTGATTTTGCAGACGCACAAGCCGTGCGCTCCTGGTACAGCGTCAATGACGGCGTCATGGGCGGCGTCAGCGAAAGCGCGTTTAAGGCGACGACCGATGGGAGTGCAATCTTCAGCGGTGTCGTCCGTTTCGAAAACAACGGCGGCTTCGCAACAGTCCAAACTGACTTCAATCCGGCGCGCACCATGGCACTATACGACGGCCTCAAGCTCCAGGTGCGTGGCGATGGCAAGAAGTACGGCGTCTACCTGCGCACCAACAGCGGCTCGATTCGCTATCAAGCAACATTCACCACCCAAAAAGATGAATGGCAAGAAGTGCGTCTGCCATGGAGCGCATTCGTACCGACGAGCTTCGGCCGCACCGTAATTGCACCAGCGCTTGATCCGAGCAGCATCCGCTCAATGAGTCTACTCATCGAATTCAAACAACAAGGGCCGTTTGCGCTCGAAGTCAAACACATCGGCGCATATGAAGACTGAGCAATCAGTTGTGTGAAATGGTGGTTCAGTCCTCTGCGTGCAACGGTACAATGACCTTGCACACACACCAAAAGGACACACCATGTCACAACTACCACTCCACTACCACCTAATCCACCCGGGTGGCCCGAGTCTGCCCGGTGATCCTAATGCCGCCTTTTACCTCGATGGCGTCTACCACCTACACTACATCGTGGCGCAGCCCTGGCGGGAACAAGAGTCGTTTTCGTTTGTGCATGTGAGCAGCCCCGACATGCTGCACTGGACGTGGCACCCGACCACGTTGCAGCCCGACTTCACCGGCCACGGCATGTTCAGCGGCACCGGCTTTGTGACGCGCGACGGCCAACCGGCCATCATCTACCACGGCCAAGGATCGGGGCGCAACCAGATTGTCATCGCCACCGACCGCCAGCTGACGGGCTGGCACCCGCCCTACCCCGTCGACGTGCGCAATCGCGACGGCAGCGTGGCCGACATCAATCACTGGGACCCCGACTGCTTCATCATTGACGACACCTACTACGCCATTTCGGGTGGAGAAAACCCGCCGCTCTTCAAATCGACCGACCTGCGCACCTGGACGCTGGTCGGCGACTTTTTGGCGCACGACCTGCCGGATGTGGCGTATGGCGAAGACATTTCGTGCCCCAACTTTTTCCCCATTGGCGACAAATGGATGCTCCTCTGCATCAGCCATCACATCGGTTGCCGCTACTACATCGGCGACTGGGACGCCGCCAACGAGCAATTTGTGCCACAGACACACGGCCGACTCAACTGGCGTCGCGACAACCAGAGTCTGTTTGGCATGCAAGAGTGGCGCGTCGACTTTTTTGCGCCCGAAAGCGTGCTGACCCCCGACGGCCGGCGCGTCATGTGGGCCTGGCTGGCCACCCTCGGCCGCGACGACGGCACCATGGACAAACGCACCATCCAATCACTGCCGCGCGAGCTCTGGCTGGCGCCCGATCACACCCTGCGCATGGCACCCTTGCGGGAGTTGGCAACGCTACGCCACCAGCACGTAATCTACCACGACGTCGACATGGGTGCACCGCAGGCCAATCTGGCGCTCAACCCGGCCGGTGTGCAGCAGCTGGTCGATTACGGGCATGAGGCCGTCGAAATCCGCATCTGCCTGGCACACACGCAGGTGCACCGCAAGCTGTTTGGCATGGTGGTATGTGCCGACAATCAGGGCCACGGCTTGCCGCTAATCTTCCGGCCAGAGACGGGCACGATGCGTCTGGGCAGCGCCGAAGCGCCGTTTGCCATGACTCGTCTGACGGAGGATGAAGATCTAGAGATTCGGATCTTTGTGGATGCGTATGTGGTAGAGGTCTTCGTCAACGACCGCCAGAGCATGGTGGCCGAATATGCGGCGTATGCGGGCCACACGGCGTTGTACGGCATCACGGTGGGAGCGGCGACGGTCGTCAAGACGCTGGAGGTATGGCGAATGGAAATGAAGAGGGAAGAATGAAAAATGAACAACCACACCTCAATTCTTCATTCTTCATTTTCTTGCCATAAAAAATCGGGCCCTGCATGGGAACCAGCGGGCGCACCGCTGTGCACCCCTCGGGATCCTCATCACCACATATGATTTCAATCGATACATATCACAGAGCCGCAGCGGTGCTGCGGCTCTACGGGTTTGTTGGGGCAACGCATGGCGATTTTGTGTGCGACGCATGACCATGCGCCGTTACCAAACCACCTATTATTCATTTTTCATTATCAATTGTTCATTCATCCTTGCCGCCCATAGCTGGCCCGCTGATGCGGTCAAATCTACACCCACCATGGGCCGACTCACACTGGCCTAAGAACCCGCACGGATCACGACATCCTGACTGTCACTGGTGTGATGCGCTTGGTGATTGTGCCGTCACGCCATTAGCGGACCTGCTACCACCAACAGTAGAATAGACCTCATCTCCACTCATTCGCATATATGCGTAGTAATCAGCAACACTTAGAGACGCAACGCCGAGTGGCATACTCACATCAATCGGTGTGAGGCTATTTGTGGTGGTGCCGTCACCCAATTGTCCCTCGTTGTTACGACCCCAACAGTAGGCCTCACCCGCACTCGTCAATGCACAGGTGTGATATAAGCTAGCACTTATTAATACAAAAGTAGATGCCTTTGCCAGTGTTATTACTGCCACAGGGGTGCTACGATTTGTCGTGGTACCGTCACCGAGTTGACCCTGGTTGTTATCCCCCCAACAGTAGACTACTCCTACACTTGTCCGTGCACAGGTGTGATAGATACCAACACTCATTGATTCAAACGTGACACCAACTGGCATACTTACAACTACCGGTGTTGTGCGGAGCGTAGTAGTGCCATCTCCGAGTTGTCCATCCTCGTTACGCCCCCAGCAGTAGGCTACACCCACGCTCGTCCGTGCGCACGTATGAAAACCACCAGCAGTCAACGATGCAAATGTCACACTTGCAGGCATGCCCACCGCCACCGGAATTGAATTACTCACATTAGTGCTATTACCCAGTTGACCACTTGCGTTATACCCCCAACAATAGGCCACGCCCCCATTTGCCAGTGCACACGTGTGAAAACCACCAGCACTGATTGATGCAAACGTCACACTAGCGGGCATGCTCACCACCACCGGCGTGGTGCGATTTGTTGTGGTACCGTCACCGAGCTGCCCTTCGTCGTTATTCCCCCAACAGTAGGCTGCTCCCACACTTGTCAGTGCGCAGGTATGGTCATAACCGCCAGCATTCATTGATGCAAACGTCACACCTATAGGCATGCTCACTGCCACCGGCGTGGTGCGATTTGTCGTGGTACCGTCACCGAGCTGCCCATTTGTGTTCCGTCCCCAACAGTAGGTAGCTCCCACACTTGTCAGTGCACACGTGTGATATGT
>CAYXXK010000107.1:0-3638 GCA_964469045.1 uncultured Klebsiella sp. | reverse complement strand
TGCAAGATATCGCGCAGCATTGTAATCGGGATGATTTGACCATCCACGCTGATAATCCGGTCGCTCATATACACAAACCGCACGCGTTCAATGGCTTGGCAGGCGCGTTGAATCGGCAAAATATCAATGCCCTCGCCGATCCAACACAAACAATGTTGCTTTTGGCGCAAGGTGGCCGTCAAGTGATGAATTACCGCATTGATGTCGTGTAAGCACATGCCATGATCGAACTCGACATATTGTGTGTGTGATGGATTGTGTTGCACCAGATCTGTAATTGTTGCTGCAGTGATTGGTGAATAATGTGCCACATACTCAGCAAAAAAGTTGCCCAGCGCAGCGCGATCACTGGGTACAAGCTGCGTGTGTAACGCCAATCGATGGGCAATTTTCTGCATCTCGCTTACGCGCAATGAAGTACGAATGCGGGCAAAAATTGGGTGTTGTGCGCTCGGTGGTAATGGATTACGAAACCATTCCCAGACCTTTTCGACGTCGTCTGTGAGTTGCATCGTTAACAGTCGTTGTACTGCGCTTTCTTGTTGCCACAAGCTCTGTTGACTACCAAGGATGCGATCATCACCATGTGCGAGATGTTTGATGATACGCCATAAATCCATTACATTGGCCAAATGTGTGCGCATTGCAAATACAATAACGGCAGATTGAGTGGTACTCACAAACTCCTGCGGACAGGTAATGGCGATGTCATCAGTTAATAAGACGCACGAATAATCCTGAAGGTGTGGTCGCATGCTGTTTAATGTCGAAGCACAACAAATGTCAATGAACTCGTGAATGTATGGTGTTAATTGCAAATTTACCACCATCACTTGAATATCTGACAGGTGCTTATCTGGTACACATACCAATACGCGCTGACGCTGATGATGAATATACAACTGCGCTAAGTACACCATACGAATGATGAGCGTTGTGTAATCGTTGACGATATGTACTTTTCGCTCGGATTGCTGGACTGCATGAACTAATTGCGTCAATACATGGATGTCGGCCGGAGTCAACCAGTCGAGATGTGCTGCGCGCACCGCCACCGGGTGCACTTCATTGGCCTTCATCAGTCGCTCAAGGTGTTCATCCGTCATCGACATGCCCCACGGGTGGTTCCACAGGCTGTCAAATTCTTGAGTGCTCCATATTACCCGCTGATTACTCGTGTCCTCCCAGACAATCCGGTTTGCTTGACGCGAGGCGGGAACCACGGTAAAAGCGTGTTGGCTCTGGTCGATGTATTCAGTGACGCCGAACTCCTGCAATACCGTGTCAATGCCACGGAACGGCACTATGCGAATCTGCACGCGCCCTTCACTTTTAATCTGATCAAATAACTGCCAAATGCGGAGCACGTATGTATGCGCCAATGCGCGGTCTAATGCCCACCATCGTTCGTGGTCGGTCATTTCATAATCAATCGACAAATACTCACTGATGATGACGATACGCGCCGTGCACGTTGAATTCAACACTGCCTCGAGTGTATCGATGAGATACTGCCAATCAGAGCGAATCACACAGTCGTGGCGAAGTGCCTTGATGAGGTCTGGTTTGTGTGAGCGCGGTGGCATTATTTCGTTGAGGGAGAGCAAGCGTGTGTGCATTGAAACAATATGACCTGTGCGGTTTCAATAGAAAGTATACTCTAGAAAGTTTTCTTGGGCTATGCAGTATTACTATTGTACAGAAAGATTAATCTCAGCGATGACTTACTTTGTGTAGTAAATTACAACTGTGAATTATTTGACAAGCATCAAAATTTCCGTATACTACTCATAAGCCCAATAAATTAAGGGATTTACTGTGATTCAGCGTGGTCAGCTAAACCTAGTAGTAATTATTGTCACCCTAGTCGTAGTAGCGATTACGGGTACATAGCACTATAGGGAGCGGCAAAACCGCACGAAGATGTACAGTCTACCTCTCCCGTAGTGATACGGGAGAGGTTTTTGTTTGTGTATTCAGCATGGAGGTTATATGTCGGAGAAGCGCACCGGAGCACAGATTCTGTGTGAAGCACTCATCCAAAATGGCGTGGATGTGATGTTTGGTATCCCAGGTGGAGCCATTATGCCGTTTTACCATGCCATGTGGGATTATCGTGATGAGTTGCGCCATGTGTTGTGTCGCCACGAACAAGGCGCAGGTCATGCTGCCGAAGGCTACGCCCGATCAACCGGTCGCCTTGGCGTCTGTATCGGCACGAGTGGCCCTGGTACGACAAATTTGGTTACCCCCATCGCCGACGCCTGGATGGACAGCACCCCGTTGTTGGCATTGTGTGGCCAAGTGAGCAGCGCGGTGCTCGGCAAAGATGCCTTCCAAGAGACCGACATCACCGGTATCACGATGCCTATCACCAAGCATAATTATTTGGTCAAGAACGTCGATGAAATCGCCTATGTCATCAAAGAGGCCATCCACATCGCAACCACTGGCCGCCCCGGCCCGGTCTTGGTAGACATCACCAAAGACGCCCTCCAAGCTTCGACTATCCCCGACTACAGCAAAAAGCTCTTCTTGCCCGGCTACCGTCCAACCTATCAAGGCAGCAAGAAGCAAGTCAAGGCCGCCCTTGATTTGATGCTCAAGAGCGAAAAGCCATTGCTCATGATTGGTAACGGCGTCATGATGGCCGAAGCCAGCGAGCAAGTGCGTGTATTTGCCGAGCGCTACAAATTGCCGGTTATTACCACACTGCATGGTCTTGGCGCTATCTCTGAGGATCACGAACTCTGTATCGGTATGCCAGGCATGCACGGTTGGGTGCACGTGAATCGTGCTATCCAAGAGGCCGACTTTTTGATGAACATTGGTGGTCGCTTCGACGATCGCGTAACCGGCAAGGCCTCAACCTTTGCACCAAATGCAGCTATTGTCCACGTTGACATCGACCCATCAGAGATTGGCAAAAACATCGAAGTTGACGTACCAATCGTCGGCGATGCCAAGATGGTGCTCTTCTCAATGCTTGAGGAGGAGCCAGAAGAGACGGCAGTTGCCAAGTTCCATTCGCATGCCACTACGTGGATGTCACATATTCGCGAGTTGCAGTCAAAGCATCAGCACAAGCAGCAGTATCTGAATCGCCCAGATACGTCGATGTTCTTGCCTCATGATGTGTACGCAGCTATGACCAAGACGTTGAACGATCGTGGTAACTACCGCGTCGTCACCGACGTCGGCCAGCATCAAATGTGGGCTGCACAGCTCATCGACTGGCATCGCCCACGCACACACATCACCAGTGGTGGCGCCGGTACGATGGGTTTTGCCATGCCAGCCGCCTTAGGTGTGGCTTTGGCACATCCTGAGGACACTGTGTGGGCAGTAGCCGGTGACGGCGGCTTCCAGATGACCAATCAAGAGATGATTACGGTCATGCAAGAGGGCATCAAGAACCTCAAGATTGCCATCATCAACAACGGGTATTTGGGTATGGTGCGCCAGTGGCAAGAACTGTTCGAGAACAAGCGCTACAGTGGTACGCCATTGACCAGCCCTAACTTCAAGTTGTTGGCTGAAGCCTACGGATGGAAGGGTATCATCGTTGAGTCGGCTGCCGATGTACAGGCTGCGATTGACGAGGCATATGCCACCGACGGTCCGGGGTTGATTGATTT
>CAYXXK010000106.1:0-3896 GCA_964469045.1 uncultured Klebsiella sp. | reverse complement strand
CTAACTACATTTGGCTGATTGGTGCGACTGATTGTAATCAATGCACCTGGTACCAAAATGCTCTGGAAGAACTCATCAAACCCCTGGAGCCACCCACCACGTGACCCGGCAGGGAAGCGTACATTGATGCCGAACGAGAAGTTGTGCTGCGGAACTTCGAACGTGACTACCGCTGCACTCTGGCGACTGATGACTGGCTCAGGTAAGACTGCTGCAAGCGCTTTGGTCAGAGGTAATACACCGTACTCCCACTCGAAGTATGTCAGCGTGTGCATGACACTTCCCTTGGCATGAATGCTGTCAGCTGAAACGACGTTGACACTGTCATCAAAACCTTCTTCAAGATGGTTGACAAGTGCACCCATATCAGCTGCTTTGATTCGCTTGTTTGCACCAATTTTGTCAAGCAACTTACGTGTTGCCCACAAATTTGCACCGCTCACCCCAACAAACTCAAGATCTTTGGTGTCTTTAAGTCGGAAATTAAGCGCAAATCGTTGACGCTCAAAATCAACCGATCGAGCGTTTACACGCAATACATTCACCAAAATATCGGTATCAGTAACTGGCTCGCCGACTTCGTTCTCAATGTAGTCAGTTATCTGTCGAATTTCGTTTTTGCCAAATGCACGCACATCGCGTTCGAGTGCAACATGGCTACCGAAACTGGCAATGCGCTTGAGCGTGTCCTTTTCGATGACGCCACGCAACGCCGAAATCACGGCGTCGCCGTGCAGTTGCATAATCGTTGCCGTGGGTTGCGCCAAGTCAATGCTGATGCCTTGTGGCAAGTTGATGCGCATGGCATCACGCGGGTTAATTGATTTGGGCTTGGTTGTTATGCCAACGATGACATCGTCAGGGACGAGCGTATCGTGTCCGGCATGGTCTGCATCGCCATCGTAGACTGGGCTTGTATCAGTGCTTGCGGCACCATTGAGCCAATAATCTGAGATGTATACTGGCTCAATGGTGGGCACCATTGGCCGATTTGTCGTCAGCACCACGCTCATATCGTCTACTGGTAATGGGTTTTCTGGTTCGTATAATCGATTGGTCAGGCTGTGTGCACGGTCAAACGCCAATGGCACATACTTGCCTTGGGTGCTTGTAGTAATGATAATGTCGTCATCGTCAGTAATCGATTGGGCAAAAATATCTTGGTTAGCGTTTAATGCTGCAATCACCTCTTGTGTGACGCTGATTTCGTCACCGCCACGGCGTGCCACAAAATAGCTCACGATGTTTTTGAGCGACTGTCGAATGGGTGCTTCTTTGGCATAAAATCGTGCCTGCAAGCGCATGATTCCGTGTATCTGCTCTGCCAGTGCGCGCTCGGCAGGTGTCCCTAAGAACGGGAGCTGAATGGTCATTCTTGTTCCTCCGTTTGAGCCTGTGCGCGTAGGATCTCAATATAGCGTTCGGCTAACCACGCAATATCTTGTGGCTCACCCGCATCACGGAGTTGTTCAAGAAGCTCCTCGAACCCGGTGGTGCCAAAGGAAATTTGCTTGCCCTCCATGCCTACACTCCCCTTCGTTGTTCGATCGTACCAAACAAACAATATAGCATTCTATTATAGCATGGTGAATCAAAAAGATGCAATTGTCTTGTATGTACTGACATGATAGCATGGGGTAGAGATGTTTTTGGCTGAAATGAGCAACTGTTTGTGAGTCAAATAACCACGACGATAACACTCCCATGTACGATTGCCGATGCAATGATGCAGATTCCCGTTGCTTCGTTTGTGCGGGTAGTCCATACACATGGAAAAGAAGCAGGAGTGACCAATGCCGAGACGGTGGCACGTGCTGGGGCATTCGGTTTGGCACACTCATCGGTGTCGTATTGTATGTGGGATCTCCCGACATGGCGTACACCAGTATATACCGCAACTCACTGCATTACACGCACACCTCAAGGCTACACAGTTCAACCAATAGCGCATAATACTCCGACACAGATGGTAGCGTGGGAGCAAGTGGAACGGGCGCTACCAGTTGGGTTAGCCGATGTGTTAACGCAATTAGCACAGGTGGTGCATGATGCAGGTGCTCAGTTATATGTTGTTGGCGGTGCGGTGCGGAGCATATTACAAAAAGAACCCATTACTGATTTGGATGTGGCTATCCATGGTGATATGGCAGTGATTGGACCAGCTATGGCACGTCAGCTCAATACGACAATTATCCAACGTAGTGCGTTTGATACTGCTACACTTGCGATGCCGGCTGATGTTGCGACACACACCGGCGTTACATATCTTGACTTGGTGCCATTACGCACCGAAATCTATGCGTATCCCGGTGCATTACCGACGGTGGCGCCCACAACTTCGATTGTAGTTGATTTAGGGCGGCGAGATATTACGCTAAATGCGATGGCAATCGCTTATCAACCACACGCACCGATGCCACTTTACGATCCATTCGCTGGTGCTGTTGATCTCCACAAGCGTCGGGCACGTGTGCTCCACCCACTGAGTATGATTGATGACCCAACACGCATTGTGCGTATTGCGCGATTGATGATACGGTTGCAGCTAACTACTGATGGCACCAGCCGTCGTGCAATACGGTGGGCGGTTGCATCACACGTGATTGGGCGTGTGTCGCGTCAACGGTGGATGCAAGAAATGCAACGCACGCTTGATGAGGTTCAACCGCAAGCTGTATTTGGGCTATTGAAGCGCTGGGGCGTACTCGCCCAGATAGATCGCGCCTTGACACATGGTGTCGCACCTGAGGTCCATCAACTCCCTTCGGAATGGCGTATTCTAGCGGTGATTTGGCGTGCACCACTGCATCAACTTGCACACTTGATGATGGAATGGACCGATGCTGCCAAACCACTGCGTGGTATTGTATATTTGCGCCAAACTAGGCGCCGTTGGCGTCATTTGTTGAGTGCACCACCGAGTCAGATTGGGGCATATGTTCGTCAATTTGATCGGCGGCTGTTGCAGCATGTTGGCGTGTTGGAGCCGATGGTCGCACGTCTGTTAGCGCGTGTTGATTCGGCACAATCGACAATGACACCGATGTATGTGCGTGGTGGTGATTTGATTCGCCTTGGAGTGATGCCAGGCCCGCAGGTAGGGCGCTTATTGCAGGTGTTGAATGATGCATTGCTTGATGGCGTGCATGATCTACATACCGTCGATGCGCAGGTTGCGTGGCTCAAAACACATCGCTTATGGTCATGAGCAGATGATGACAAGTCGTTGAATTTCATGCAAAATGGTTTGACCCTTGCTCAGCGCTGTGGTAGTATGTCATAAGCACGTTTTGTAACGGGTGCGATGCGCCCACATGCATGCGACACAGTACGTACGAGCGCAACGTGTTGCGTGACCGATTAAGGAGCCGATTGTGGCGACGAAGATGAAGGTATTGCTAACCAAGGATGTCGAGCATCTTGGCGTAGCCGGTGACATCAAAGAAGTATCCGGTGGGTATGGACGTAATTATTTGTTGCCTCAAGGCATGGCGGTCATTGCGACTCGTGGCGCAATTAAGCAGGCCGAAGAGCGTTTGTCAGCACAGCGCAAGCGCGAGGCTGTCATGCGTCAAGAGGCACAGGTATTAGCACAGCGCATGGCTGGTGTGACCTTGACGTTTGTTGAGCGTGTCGGTGAGAACGACCGCTTGTTTGGTTCGGTAACGGCCAGTGACATTGCTGACAAGCTGCATGCTGCGTTAGGCGTCGAGATTGATCGCCGTCGCATCGAGCTTGACGAACCAATCAAGCGCATTGGTGACTTCTTAGTGCATTATCGCGTCATGACTGGCGTGATTGCCGAGGTCAAGGTTGTTGTCAACGCTGCCGAGGGCGACGCCTAAGTTTTTGGTGTGGCCGAGCACGTACAAGTTCTCATAGTGAGGCTGTGGTGG
>CAYXXK010000105.1:0-3930 GCA_964469045.1 uncultured Klebsiella sp. | reverse complement strand
CCCCGATTTGGAAAAAAGAGCATTGGGCCGATGGCGCCCAAGAGTGGATTGGCAACGAGAAGGAACGGTGAGGGTGATTTGACAGGTAGTCCTAGAAAAGACGCGTGGTCATGCGTTTCTACTGAACCTCGTTTTTTCACGCAATTAATAATCAATCCGATTAATTTCTATAAAAAACAGGGGCGCATAGCCATACGCCCCTGCCAATATCGCCCAACGCAACTCGACTACAACATCCCCTCAACCTCGGAGCTACACAGCATGGCCAACACGGCTTTGTGGGCGTGCAGGCGATTCTCTGCCTGATCAAACACGATTGACCGTGGGCCATCAGCGACGCTCTCGGTGACCTCTTCGCCACGGTGCATCGGCAAACAATGCATGAATTTGGCGTTGGGGCGGGCGGCACTCATCAACTTGTCTGTCACTTGATACGGCTCAAGCGCATGAATGCGCTCGGGCACATCGGTCTGGCCCATGCTGACCCAGACGTCGGTGTAGATGACATCGGCATTGGCCACGGCCTCATAGGGATCATCAGTAATCACCAGCTCGGTCTCGTTTTGTTCGGCGAGCGCTTGGGCCTCGGCCACCACCAATCGGTCAGGCGCATAGTGCGACGGCGTGGCCACAGCGATGTTCATGCCGGCCAACGGCGCCGCATGCAACAACGAGTGCACCATGTTATTGCCGTCGCCGACATAGGCCATTTTGACGCCACGAGTGCCACCAAAGTATTCTTTGACGGTAATCAAGTCAGCAATCGTTTGGGTTGGATGATGCATGTCGCACAGCCCATTGATAATCGGCACGCGCGAGGCGTCGGCCATCTCGGTCAAGACGCTATGCGCAAAGACGCGCGCCATGATGACATCGACGTAGCGCTCGAGCACCCGGGCCGTATCGGCAATCGTCTCACCGCGCGAGAGTTGCATGTCGTTTGAGCTCAAAAACATCGCATGGCCGCCGAGTTGCGTCATACCCACCTCAAATGCACCACGCGTACGGGTCGATGGCTTAAAGAACATCATCGCTAGCGTCTTACCAGTCAATAATGCATGTGGCACACCGCGGCGTAACCGCCCTTTGAGTGTCAAACCGATGGTCAACAGATCTGCCATCTCCTGTTGCGTGACATCGTTCATCTTGAGCAAATCGCGACCATATAGTGAATGTGCCATCGTCATACCCTTTGCTGATACTCAACGCCGCATTGATAGTTCTCTATCTGCGCCGACTCCACCTCAACCCTAATCAAACGTCACCGGCAACGTGGCATCACGATGATGCGCATAAAACAGATCAATCTGGTGTGGTTGCACCCTATCGAGCGACAGCTCGGGGATCTCGTTGCGACCAAACCAGCCAATATCGCTGGTCTCTGTCGTGATTTGGGCCTCGCCGCTCACCACTTCACACAGAAAGAAGATGATATAAATGTGCCACGGTATCGGCAGATGCCCTTGTTTGTCACGATCAAGCACAGCAATTAATCGGGTAATCCGCACCTCGTAGCCGGTCTCTTCACGCACCTCTTTGAGACATACCTCAGATGGGGTCGCCCCTACATCGGCCCAGCCGCCCGGTGGCGTCCAGCCGCCATCGGCTTTTTCGCGCACGAGTAACAAGCGATCCTGTGCATCAAAGACAACGGCCCGCACACCGACTTTGGGGGTGGCATAGCCATGCTCTTGGGCAAAAAGAGCTCGCACCGGCTCAATTGGCGTGCCACTGCCGTGGGCCATCATCTCGGCCGCAATGTCGCTCAACTCTTGGTAGCGCTCCTTGTCGTAGACATCACGGCCATACTGCAACCCGGTCTGGGCAATTGCCTGCAAACGACGCGTCCACTCCAACCATTGCGGCGTCATGATTGTGCTCCCATTCACCCAAAGAATACGTCGACCTAACGAGCGCCCAAACAAGCCTCAGCCGCCTTGAGTTGCTCAGCAACCGCCTGCGGGCCAGTGGCACCAGGCACCGTGCGTGCCGCCACCGATGCAGCCATGCTAAAGCACTCCATCACGTCAGCCTTGAAGGTGCTATCAACCGATTGGAACGCCTCAAGTGGCAGTTGGACCATCTTGATGCTCCGCTCCTCGGCCATGCGCACCAACTGCCCAACCACCTTGTGCGCCGTACGGAACGGCACGCCGCGATCGACCAGATAATCCGCCACATCCGTCGCCAGCATCGCATCGTCTAGCCCGCGTTGGAGCGCTGCCTGATTGAACTTGGCCGTCGCCAAAGCACCTGCTGCCACCGGCAGCGTCAACTCGAGTGTACGGGCCGCATCGAACAACGGTTCTTTGTCCTCTTGCAAGTCTTTGTTGTAGGCTGATGGCAAGCCCTTGAGCACCGTCAGAATCGTCATCAGACTGCCGACCAAACGCCCCGATTTGCCGCGGGCCAACTCGAATGAGTCAGGGTTCTTCTTTTGGGGCATCAAGCTCGACCCAGTTGAATAGGCGTCAGCCAGCGTCACAAAGCCGTACTCGGCACTCGAATAAAAGACCATGTCCTCGGACAAGCGGCTGATGTGAATGCCAATCATCGAGGCACAGAAGAGGTATTCGGCGATGAAATCACGATCGCTAATGGCATCGACGCTATTCGCTGAGATGCCCAGCATGCCTAAGTCGGCTGCCAGCGCATTGCGATCAACCTTGAGCGGCGTGCCTGCAATGGCCCCAGAGCCCAATGGCAAGATAGCCACGCGCGCATAACAATCAGCTAAGCGCTGGCGGTCGCGCTCGAGTGGCCAGAAGTGGGAGAGCAACCAGTGTGCCAGCAGAATCGGCTGGGCCCGTTGCACATGGGTATAGCCGGGGATGATTAGATCACCAGCAGCCTTGGCTTGATCGACGATGGCCTGTTGCACCATGCGCACCGCCTCGTCGGCCCTGCGAATCGCGCCCATCGTCCACAAGCGGATGTCAGTCGCGACTTGGTCGTTGCGACTGCGACCAGTGTGGAGTTTGCCGGAGACTCCGCCCACGATCTCACCCAAACGGCGCTCGACTGCCGAGTGGATGTCTTCGTCGTCAGTTTTCGCAGGGAAAGCGCCACTGGCAAACTCATCGTAGACCACCTGCAACCCACGCAACAACTCGTCACGCTCGGCAGTGGTAATCACACCGGCGGCACAAATCTGCCGTGCCCACGCCATACTGCCGGTTATATCCTCGGCCCACATGGTCCGGTCAAACGGAAACGAGTTGTTGAACTCGGCCATGCGGGCATCAATACCCTCACTAAATCGCCCACCCCACATCGTATACCCCCAATTCATTGGCCACAACGATTCACTGCCGACTGCGGATGCTTAGGTCGTGTAATGGGCGTTGACTTCGACGTATTCTTTGCTGAAATCACACGTCCACATGGTGGTCGCCGCCTGCCCCAAGCCCAAATCGAGCGTGATGTAGACGTTTTCGCGGCGCAACAAGGCTGACGCGGCGTTCAAATCAACGTCGAGCGGCATACCGGCCTTGACCAGGCGAATCTGCTCGGCGCCCAAGCCGAAATCAAGCGTCAACGTATCGGGATCAATGGCGGCGCCGCTATATCCAGCAGCACACACGACGCGCCCCCAGTTCGGGTCGTTGCCGTGAATGGCTGTTTTGACGAGTGGCGAGCAGGCAATGCTATCGGCCACACGATGCGCCATATGGTCATCGGCAGCGCCTGTAACGCGGATTTCGACCAACTTGGTAGCACCTTCGCCGTCACGGGCAATCTTTTTGGCCAAATCGACACACACAACGCGCAACGCCTCGACGAACTCAGCGAACTCGGCCTGCCCAATGGTTACGCCCGATACACCTGAGGCAAGGAGCAACACGGTATCGTTGGTACTCATGTCGCCATCGACGCTGATGCAGTTGAAGGATTCGTCGGCCGCCTCACGCACCAGCGCGCGATGATCGG
>CAYXXK010000104.1:2178-4002 GCA_964469045.1 uncultured Klebsiella sp. | reverse complement strand
TCAACACACCACGCCTCGCGTTTGGCCACCTCGCGGTAGACCGAGCCGACCAAGTCATACACGTCAGCGTCGATTTGGCCGTTGGGGTGGAGTTGGTCGCCGATACTACACGCCGTGCCGTGCGCCAACATGCGGAATACCTCGAACTCGAGCGCGGCTTGGTTTTTGAACGAATGGAAATCGCCCCACGACGTATGGAACTTGCCGGTCATGCCCAACACCGGCATGCCTAGCGTACGGGCATAGCGCACCGCAATCGGGAAGTGCAGGTAGCCCCAGCCACCACTCGGTAACGTCTCGATCTCCCAATGCGTATAATCGCTGGCCCAACGGCGGTCGCGCGGTGCCACGTGCCCGGCGTTGTAAAAGATAGTCGCATCAGGGGACAGCGAGCGTACCAGCGCTGACATGTCGTGCTTAAAGCGGGCACTTGTTTCGGCCCCCCAGGCCAAGCGATCTGCCTCGATGGATGGGTCCAGCCCCACGGCCATCATGGCGGTACGGCAGTGATAGCAGGCGCAGGGGATAGGTTGCACGATGTCGAAAAAGAAGCCGTCGACGCTGCCGACATGGGCCACCAGATCGCGCACGTTCTCCATCAAAAAGTCGCGGTAGGGTGAGCCGACGCACAAAAAGCGGTAGAAGCCGGCCTCAAAAATGGGTTGGCCACGTCGGCTCGTACTAAACGGATTGCCGTGCTCATCCATCGCCACCCATTCAGGGTGATGCAGGACAGTGTGATAATCCCATTGCACGGTGATATAGATCGGGGCTTTGATGTTGGCCGCCCGACAAGCGCGCAGTTGGGCGAGGAGCAAGTCACCTTGCATGTGGGGGTGGACTAGTTCGGGAAAGCGTTTGCTCTTGTAGTACAACATACCGTGATGACAGCGGGCAAAGAGCGTGACCGAGTCGACCTCGGCCTGTCGGAGCACATCGGCAAAGACCTCTTCGTCGAATTGGCCACCCACATCACGAATCAACTCACTCGTATGAAAATCCATGTGGATTTGACGCATGCGTAACGACATCGCGCACTCCTTTTGCTATGGTTGGGTGGCTCGATTATAGCATTATCCCCACCCTCACTACATGCGGGCGATTAACATTGAGAACACATATCATCATCCCGGCGTGCAGTCTACCAGCCGTCCCACGTCACTGCATGCCGGCCAGTGCACTTGGGAACACAAATCATCATCCCGGCGTGCAGTCTCCTTGGGTCATCAGTCGAATCCGGGCGCCCTGTCGGACGCCCTTACGTGAAGTGGACAGCAGTGCGCCATATGGATTCCAGGACACACCACCCTCCCCGCGTCACTGCATGCCGGCCAGTGCACTCGGGAACACAAGGAACCTACCCGGCGTGCAGTCTCCTGGGGTGATCAGTGGAATCCAGGCGCCCTTTCGGACGCCCTTACAAGGGGCGGACAGCAGTACGCCTCGATGGATGCCCGGAGACACCATCCACCCCCACGTCACTGCATGTCGGCGATTGCAATCGGGCACACATAGTTTCATACCGGCGTGCAGTCCCCTTAGGTGCTCAGTGGTATCTGGGCGCCCTTTCGGACGCCCTTACGTGGGATGAAAAGTAGCGAGTTACGGTGGATGCCCGGACACACTCACCTGCCCCAAATGGTAGCCGCAAGGCATGTCCTTGCGACGAAAGAGAAATGCATCGCAGGTGGCCATGCAATGACGAGGGATCAGAATACTCGAGCGACTCACTCACGTCGTAAAGGCGTCCGAAATGGCGCCCATGACAATCTCACCCATCAATCATCTATAATACGAACAACGAGTACATGCGGAATCAAAAGT
>CAYXXK010000104.1:0-2168 GCA_964469045.1 uncultured Klebsiella sp. | reverse complement strand
GACAACAGCGCACTCGGATACACATCACGACGCAGATCGCATTCAGATGCAACTCCTCCGCCACGCCGGTCACACTAGACGCGTTGAGATGGCCATCGAAATGACGCGATTTGCGCTGGATAGCGCAACACTTGTACTCAAGCGGCGGTACCCAAACGAAAGTCCCCAAGAGATTGCACTGCGACTCTTTGAACAACGCTACGGCACCCAATTAGCCGACCGTCTTCGCGTCGCACTCACAGTATCGAGAACAGACCATGACATCGTTTCTTGATAAGGAAAACTAGTCATAGAAGACAGTATCAAGTCTGAGTTTACCCACGTCGTACGGGCGTCCATTGCGTATCACAATTTCATACCACAGTCTTATATCACACAGACACTCACGTGCAACTGACCAATAGTATCATTCACATGCTTTTGCTATAATTTGCATCAGAGGTGACATATGACGCAGATCGAGCACGATATTATTGAACAATTTGCCCAACTAGACGCACATGCACAACAGCGCATCCTCACTCAGTTGCATGCACATACGCACATAGACAAAAACTTTGATTTCGATGCATGGCGCCAAAACATACGCACAGCCACACAATCCACCGTTGCCCACGATCACGCACTCCACGCTCTGCGTGAGTTGCGTGCCGGTGAGGATGATGCCTAGATGATTGTTGTTGATGCGAGTGTGGTGTTGGCGAGTTGTTTGCCAACTGAAGTTGCGCACACATCCGCGCAAGCGGCATTGCGTACATGGATTGCACGAAATGAATTAATGTGCGCTCCGCCCTTGTTACGCGCCGAACTCACTGCAGTCTTGCGCAAACTCGTCTATACACAACGCCTTGATAACGTTGCAGCCGAAAACTTATTGAACCTAGCGTTACAGCTGCCAATTCAAATCATCGACGACGATGCTATTTACCCGCGATCGCTCGCACTCGCACATCAATTTGGCCAACCACGCGCCTATGACACACAATATCTCGCAGTGGCCGAATTATTTCATGGTGTTCTTTGGACGGCAGATGAGCGCTTTGTGCGTGCCGCCACACCGCAATGTTCTTTCGTATATGACATTCATACCTTTGTGGCTGAGTAGTATCGAATCTGGATATGGGATCACATTTCATCATCCCGGCGTGCAGTTGCCTCCCCCCCCTCGTCACTGCATGCCGGCCAGTGCATTCGGGCACACAAGAAACCGACCCGGCGTGCAGTCTCCTTGATGATTCAATGAATCCATCCACCTGCGCTGCGTTACTCTTTCGCCGCAAGGACATGCCTTGCGGCTACGGGTTGGGGCAGGTAGTCACACTATGACGAGGTGACAGGTGATACCTCGTGCGACTGCCGTCGTATGGGCGTCCGACAGGGCGCCCGTTTGTACCAGACATCCCACTCGTTCCGCCGTCCGATAGGGCACCCTTATTCATCCAACTCTGATTTATTCGTGGGCGGACAGCCATACGTCCCTCTGAATACCTTTCGGCTGACACGCATCCGTCCCCTCACCCCGCCAAAAACACCTCATGTTGATGCCACTCCAGCAACTCGCGGCTCGGCCACAACGCCTGGTCACTCGGCAGATGGATGCGCTGGCCCGCCCGTTGGTTATAGCGCACCCCATTGGTCGTCTCAGCTGCGATCCGCGGACTCACCTGGATTCGGTAATCGGGATCAACTGTCACATACCCCGCATCGAACAGCACATGAAAATCAGCCCGCAACAACAGCGCATTGGCCAACGCATGCGCGCCGTGTTGCGCATACGGTCGTATATGCGCCGCCTCAAGCACCATCGGCGTATGCTCACGCGTCATCGCACAGCGCCGATCGTAGGCATCGAGCACCTGCAACCGAAAGGCCGATTGCCCCACGCGCGGCGCCACCAAGTACTCAGCCCCATAGCGCGCAGGCGTATCAATCAGACGCTGCATCTCGGGGCTCCGGTGCATGGCACGATAGCTATCGCGCAGCAAACGATACTGTTGCCACACCGCATCATGCAACGGATTGGCCATGTCGTGCCCCTTGCCAGTCACAATATTGGGCGCCCAATCGGTCGGGACGGGAATCCAGTCGGGCTGACTAAAAAAGACCGTGCCCTCGAGCACCACACACGTAATCATCGGATTAGCATCGTGAGTCGAGCCGTTTTTGGC
>CAYXXK010000103.1:2467-4071 GCA_964469045.1 uncultured Klebsiella sp. | reverse complement strand
ATCCACTCGTGTGACTTGATGTACTTGAGCTCACTGGGTGTCTTGAATGACATGGTTACGATTCCTTTCAGCACGAACAATTACTCGATGGGTATGCACAAAAACTCAAGCACTCACGTTATTACGGGCGCTTGTAGCGAGATTGATAGAACGGGTATTTGACCACCACCGCGCGCACCGGTTTGTCGCGGATAATCACGTCAAGCTCGCCGCCTTCGACGGCATAGGCACGATCTACCAGCGCCAAACCGAGCGGTTTGCCCAGCGTCGGCGACGGCATGCCGGTGGTGACATGGCCAATGCGCTCGCCAGTGACAGCCTGCACCGGGTAGTCGCCGCGGGCAATGCCCTTGCCGATTACCTCGAAGGCTACCAGGCGCCGATTGAAGTTGCTCTTGAGGTCGTTTAAGGCCTGACTGCCGACGAATTCGCCTTTGTTGAGCTTGACTGCCCAGCCGAGGCGGGCTTCGTACGGGTTAATCGTATCGCTGAGTTCGTGACCATAGAGTGCCAAACATGGCTCGAAGCGCAAGCTGTCGCGCGCGCCGAGACCACAGGCCGTGGCATCGCTGCTGAGTAGGGCCTGCCAGATGGCCGAGGCGTCGTCGTTGCTACTAAACACCTCGAACCCATCCTCGCCGGTGTAGCCGGTACGGGCCACGATGATTGCTTTGCCGTCGAACGTGGCATTGCTGACGCCGTGGAACGGCAAGTCGACGGCCAGTTGGCCGATGTGGCGTTGCAACACGGCCTCGGCTTGTGGCCCTTGTAGGGCAATCAAGGCGGTCGCATCTGATTCGTTTGTTAAAGTCACATTGAAGTTACCGACGAACTGGTTGATCCACTCCCAGTCTTTGGCGATGTTCGATGCGTTGACGACCAGCAGGTAGCGATCGACATCGAGGTGATAAATGAACAGGTCGTCGACCACGCCGCCATCAGGTCGACAAAAGAGGGCGTAGCCGGCTTGGCCGATACCGAGTTGGCTGACGTCGGCAGTGGTGACATACTGCAAAAACGCCAAAGCGTCAGGTCCAGTCACCCAAAACTCGCCCATGTGACTCACGTCGAAGATACCGGCGCGCTCGCGCACCGCGCGATGCTCGTCGATGATGCCGGTGTACTGCACGGGCATCTCCCAGCCGCCAAACTCGACCATACGTGCATTCAGACGTACATGGTCATCGTACAGCGTGGTGCGCAAGAGTGGTGTGCTCATCGCTCGCTCACTTTCCACAAAAAACAAAAAACTCCACCTGCGACGCAGTGGAGCAACATCGATGGGGAGTGGCGCAAGATCGCACACATCGGCACCAGATGACGTCGCTCCGTGACACACGAATGTGTCAAGTGCCACGTAACTCTGTCCGTTGACCTGAGAGTTGCCCTGCGGGTAGCAGGTTGCTCCGTCGGTGCCGTGAGGCTCTCCAGAGGGTCGTCGGAATACCGTTTGGCTGACCTGAGAGATTCATCGGGCGTGGGCAACGCACGATTTGCTCCTTCGGTGTCGGTGATGGTGCACCGCACTCTCCGGTATCCGTCATTCGACGATATAACATTTACCTAGGGAGTATACCATTTTTTTAGGAAGTGAAAAGTGTGTA
>CAYXXK010000103.1:0-2367 GCA_964469045.1 uncultured Klebsiella sp. | reverse complement strand
GGTGAAAAGTGTGTAGGTGAAAAGTGTGTAGGTGAAAAGTGTGTAGGTGAAAAGTGTGTAGGTGAAAAGTTAGGGGCGTTGGAGCGCCCGACATATGTATAGGTATCCATAGATTGTTAGGGGCGCATCGCGATGCGTCTGATGTGGCTCGTGGATTGGTATGGATGCATCGTGATGCGTCGAATATGGTGTGCATGAAATCGCAATGACGTAAGGGCGTCCGACAGGGCGCCCGCAATTGCCTGACGCATCGATATGGGCAGGTTTGGGGGATGGGGATTGTCGGGGGCGTCCCGTGCGGTGCCCGATTACTATTACCGTGTTTGACGTTGTAGTATGCTATGATACAAGCGGTAATTTGAAGTACACGCATTCGCAATAGAGTGCTGGGGATTGCATATGCAACCGAGTGACCAACGCGACGCTGATCGCCAATTTCTTGAGCTGAGTGTTATGCAGGTGGCGCCAGTAACAGCTGCGCCTGCCCAACCAAATCGCTATATTCGAGAACTCATCGAACTCGTGGTGTTTGTGATATTGCTCTTCTTTTTGGTGCGTGGTGTCCTACAAAACTTCGTCATCGAAGGCATCAGTATGGAGCCCACGTTGCACCAAAACCAATTCATTCTCGTCAACAAACTAGCATATACTCATTTTGATTTGAATGCGCCCTTACGCTTGATCGATCCGTCTGCGCCCGTCAAGGTCATCTATCCGTTTGGAATGCCCAAGTATGGCGATATTATTGTCTTTGAATACCCCAATGACATCACCAAAGATTACATCAAGCGTATTATTGGCTTGCCTGGTGACGAAGTATCAATCCGCGATGGTGTGGTGTTTGTCAATGGTCAACAACTCGCCGAGCCGTATTTGCAAGGTGCACCGACCTATTGCCAGAGCTATGATGTGTGTGCCAATGAATCGGTGTTTGTCGACCAAGATGCGTTTTTTGCGATGGGCGACAATCGTGAGAACAGTAGTGATTCACGCGAGTGGGGATTAGTGCCCATCGACCGCATGATTGGCCAAGCCTGGGTGGTGTATTGGCCAAGCAACGAAATAAGCCTTGTCCCCCACTTTAATTCAATGCCGTTTGCGAGCCAACGCTAACAGATGGCAAGTGAGAGTCATATGCATGTTGCCATCAATGCGCACTTACTAGCCCACACGGCGAATTTCCGGCGAGCTGGTGTGTCGCACTACGTCGAGTCGTTGCTCCAGCACCTCGGCGAGATTGATACCACCAATCGGTATACGATTTACACCACCAAAGGTGTTGATGCTCCCGCCTTAGGCTTGCCAGCAAACTTCGCGGTGCGGCCGAGCCGACTCAATACGATTAATCCACGCATTCGCATTCCCTGGGAGCAGTTGATTGCCCCGGCATTGTTGGCCAAGGACGGAGCGGATGTGTACCACGGCGTGCTGAATGTGATGCCGTTGCTGGCGCAGGTGCCATCGGTGGTGACGATTCACGATTTGAGTCCTCTGTTGTTCCCACAGACGTTCCGGCGGATTAATCGCATGTACACCACGTGGGCGATTCGGGTGTCCGCCAAGCGCGCAGCCCATATTTTCACCGTATCTGAGCACGCCAAGCGCGAGATTGTTACGCATTTGGGTGTCGATGCGAGTCGTGTGACGGTGACTTACAATGCGTGCGATGCCCGTTTTGTGCCGGTTAGCGAAAACGAGCTGGCGGCTTTTCGGCAACGACGTGGCCTACCAGCGCGATTTTTGTTCTATTTAGGCACGCTCGAGCCTCGCAAAAATATCCCACGCTTGTTGGATGCCTATGCCCAAGTTGCCAAAACGCACGATGTGCCGTTGTTGATTGGTGGAGGCAAGGGCTGGCTGTACGAGCCGATTTTAGCGCAAGCTGAGCGACTGCAGTTGGGCGACAAGCTCAAGTTTGTTGGGTATATCCCCCAAGAAGAGCAGCATTTGTGGTATGGGGCTGCCAGTGCATTTGTCTTCCCATCGCTGTACGAAGGCTTTGGGATGCCTCCGCTTGAGGCTATGGCCTGCGGTACGCCGGTAGTGACCAGCAATGCGAGTTGTCTGCCCGAGATTGTTGGTGATGCGGCTGTGCAAGTTGATCCGCATGATGTGGATGCACTGGCTGATGCAATGCGGCGCGTGCTCGATGATGCGGATTTGCGAGCGGATTTGCGTCAGCGTGGACTGGCCCAGGCGGCACGTTTTTCGTGGTTTGAAACAGCTCGACGCACCCGATCGATCTATCAGCAGGTAGTGCGTCGTTGACAGTCGGGGATGGTCGGGTATAATACCGATGTACGCGTGTTTGAGTAGCGGCGAAGGAGAACAACGTCATGAGCCTTGGTGTACCCGAGCTAATTATTA
>CAYXXK010000102.1:3511-4442 GCA_964469045.1 uncultured Klebsiella sp. | reverse complement strand
ATGTGGATGGGGAATTCACGGATCATGGTCAAAGCCGATAAGCTTGTACCGGTGTGGAGTACAGATTCGACTCATTTCTCACGGCGATTACAGAACGATGATCATCGATTTAGCGATGATAAGATTCGTTTTTCATCATGTTTGGCATTAACACCTAAGAATAACGGCATGCGCGGCGATGTATTTATTGATGTGTATGACATACATCAAATAAATAGTCTACATGTGTTTATGCATTCAGATGCGCTTGAAGCTTTTGCGAAACAGTTATTTCATTACCTGAGTATGTACTGTTTGATGGAGCTTCGATTGATGATATGAGCTTGATTCAGTTGGAATTCACGTTGAATATATCGGATACGAAATGAAACCAGCAAAACGTATTGGCAAGTTTACACACAACTTGACGCAGGTTGCCGATGAGTACTTGGCCGTGGCCAAACATGATGAAAAGATTGGTAATCAGCTTATTGTGCATAGAGAGTATAGGCATGGTATTTATTTTTTGATCCAAGCCATGGAGAAATATGTTCGTGCTAGTATTTTTCGATTGGTAAATCCTAACACTGCCTATTTCCGCGAGCGCACACGTACACACGATGTCGATGAACTCATTGTGTTTCTGATTGAAATCATTTCTGCAGATGAACTTATACGACAACAAATTAAAACACAGCTTGATGAGTATGTATTGCAGGGCGTGTGGTTTGGTAAATTACATAATGACTTGCGGTATCCCAAGTACTCAGAAAAGTATGAAAATTATTCACTATTACAGGTAACTAGTAATGATGCTCAAATCGTTTCTAGTCGTTTACAACTCCTCAAAAAGTATCTAGCTGACTTGCGTCATACTTCGTCGTAAACAATCTACACTCCCTCCCCATCATCCGCGGCCGCACACCGGCGTTGCACTGGGCAGTTGGCACAA
>CAYXXK010000102.1:2263-3501 GCA_964469045.1 uncultured Klebsiella sp. | reverse complement strand
GCGGATTTGCTCAAGTTGGTTGTGCCATCAACCATGACGCTTGTGGTCGAGGTTGATGTGGGTGCATGTGCCTTGCCGCAGGAATAAATGTACGGTAACCCCCAGCGAGATAGCTCGCTGGGGGGTGTTTACACTCCCTCCCCATCATCCGCAGCTGCACACCGGCGTTGTACCGGGCAGTTGGCACAAATCTTGCGGCTGAAGCCGGCGAGGTTATGGGGGAAGATGCTGTATTTGCCATTGGTTTCGTGAATCAACGGCTCACGCGTGTTGACAATATACTGGAGCGCTTTGCTATGGCGCGTGCGGTCATCTTCGTCGCTATCATCGCCGTCCTGCGTACGCGTACTGCCCTTCATGGTGTACAACCACTTGTAGTTCGCTTTGGCCTGGCCCACCGCCGCATGTTGTGCGTCGGTCGCCTCGATGCCGTCGAGGATATGGGGCCACATCAACTCCACCGTCTGTGCATCGGCTTCGGGGGCATAGTCGTGATACGACTGGCGCTCGCTGGCCCCGCGAAAGTTGCCGTATAGCATGCGTTGATGATGATCCGACTGATAACTGATGCTACTCCCGAGTCCCCATTGCAACACAAAGCGTCGGGCACACAAGATCCATGCCGAGCCCGCTTCACGCGGGACGAGTTTCCAGCTTTTGCGGATAAGCTCGGGCGTCACCGACTCGTCGTGATGGATGTAGATTGTGGAGTATCTGCGCTGTGTACGCTTTGCTTTCTTCGTATCCCGCTTGACTTCTACGCCACCAATCTGCTGGCCCACATGTGGCGCCGACCGCAACGTACTCTGCGCAATCAACTCGAGCACCGCTGCCCGATTGCGCTCCTCGCCATTCATCTGCGTAATCCAGCTGATGGTCACCGGCGCATCGATGCCGTCGAGTGCCACCCACAAGGCATAGATGTCGCTGATATGCGCACTCTCCTGCAACGTCTCAAACAACAACATGGCCGTGTGCGCTTGCGCCGTTGCGGTGAAGTGGTGGCGTTCGAACGGCCAGCCGAGACTAGCCTCAATCGTCGGAAAGACGCCGTCGGCCATGTTGGCGATATGCACTTCTTCTGTGCGCCGTACAAAACTCAGCGCATCAAGGCTGTGCAACGAGCGCACGCGCTCATGCTCTTCGTCGTTGAGTTCGTTTTGGCCGATTGTGGTTGATTGTCCTAACACAATCTGCACCGCCTCGATGACGGCCTCGGGATAAAATCGCCCTTGGAA
>CAYXXK010000102.1:0-2253 GCA_964469045.1 uncultured Klebsiella sp. | reverse complement strand
GCGGGTGCAAGATTTTTGAGGCCGTGGTCAAGTTGGCGTTGCAATGTCTCAAAATGCTGATAGATGTCGATGCGGTCACTATCACTCATCTGCTCAATCAACGAGACAATTGTCTCAATGACATCAGCGATATGATGTGCCTCTTCTTTGGTAATATCGACCCATGACACCAGCCGGTAGTGGTTGCGCGCGGCCATACGCAAGCGTTCGACGTCGTTTTGTTGCTCATGTTTGGGGCCAATCCGCCCGGCCAGCGATTGGAGATGGCAGAGTTGGCGCGCGCGGTTACGCCACTCATTCGTACTCGTACAATCCGAAAAGTAGGGCTCGACCCGTTGCCATACTTCGTAGATATGCGCCGGCGCTGGGATATATCCGCTGACCAACATGTCGCTGACCTGATGTGTGGTGATTTCGATGTCGTTGCGATAGGTATTCGGCCAGGTTTGATGTAGCCGCGTCAAAAAAATGCCCAACGGCAAATCTGACATGTCGACGACCGTGTGGGCACTCGCTTTGTCGAGCCGTTGAAAGTAGCGGCGAATTTGATCGGGTGCAGCTGCATATAGTTGGGGTGTGTAGCGCTTGCGGAAGCGGTCGTAATTACTGTCTTCATCTATCGCATTCACAAAATGTGCTGGCGATTTGTATTCGACCAATGTGAGCGATGCGTGTTCGCTCTGTACCGGTGCACCATCGAATCCTGCGAGCAAGAGTTTGGCATTAGCTAGCGGCGTTTCGTCGCATGGCAAGGTGATTGGTACTGGCAGTTGCCACTTTTCGTCAAAGAACATGCGCCAACTTTCGAAGGCCGGATTGACCCCGTCGTCGTGCATCATCCAAATCACGGGAATATCGGTTTGTTGCTGCAAGAGGCGAAACAGCGCCCACTGCGTTGGCGTATAACTGCGAAAGCCATGAAATACCAAGGCAGTGCGCTGGGCCGGCTGCCACACGGTGCGCCACAACTCGGCAATAATCTGTGCACCGAGCGTCGTATCGCCCGTTTGTTCCCAGTACACTTGGCGCATCCAGGTTATCTCGGGGATGCGTTGTTCGATGATGCGCCAGGTCTCAACCACCCAACGCATCAACGGATCGTCGTCGGTATCTGCGATATCATCAGGGGTGAATCCGCTGTCTATCAACGAGCGAATGCTGTCACGTACGGTGTTGCGTGCCTCGTAGATGGCTTTGACAAAGCTTGGTTTAGGTTCTGGTGTGGCGTTGATACGCTCAATAATGATGTTGGTTGCGACGATCTTATGCTGAAAGCGCTGGATTTGACTCTGTGTATGCCAGGCCATCAGTTGCTCGTCAAAATCATCGGCCACGATACTCGGGAACGCATTGATTGTTGCTTTGACGCGCGTGCTGATGCGCTGATTTGTGTTGTATCGCTCTACGAGGTCGTTGATTCCCTGCTGCGTCCCGCTGCTTTTCAGTTGGGCAATATCGCGTGCGAGATCGGCTTGGGATTGGGTGATTTGGTGATGGTATCCCAGATGATCAATCAGTTGCATAAGGGTGCTTATGGTCATGCATTTGCCATCATGGCTAGCAATGGCGTGCCTGAGCGACGGCGATGCCGCAATATGCATCACATCCCCCCAGGCATAGCCGAGCTGGTGTAATGCTGATTCGAGATAGGTATGTCTGATGCTGGCCAAGCGAATGACGTTATGCATGTGATACTCCTTCGTCAATCCCTTCGCCGATTGCCAACAAATCTGCCCATGACTCAACATTTGGTATGTAGGATTCGTTGTTGATGTCACCGCTTTTTCGGGCCTGTTCGAGTTGGCGCTGTAACTTGCGTAACTGTTCGGGGCGAAAGTAGACCAATTTGTGGCGTGCGCGCGTCATCGCCACATAGAGCAGACGCGTCTCTTCTTTGATGATTTCGAGCTGGTCACTATCCCACACTTTATCATTGCGCGTGGTGTTAGTGAAAAACAAATTCTTATTCGCATAAATCGGTGCCGGCCATTGCCATGCCACAATGCGTTTGTCGGTTGTATCTGGGTCAATCACCACTTGATGCATCGGTTTCTGCTCTTTGGAGTTGCGCACGAAGGTAATCGTTGTCTGTGGAATCAGCACATAATCGTACTCAAGCCCTTTTGATTTGTGTACTGTCACGGCCGTGATTGTGCCCTTTTTGGTCTGCATATCTTCTTCATCATCGAATTGCTCATCTACATCGTTATTGGTGGCGATATTGATGCGCAACCACTCGAGGATGTGGCGGAG
>CAYXXK010000101.1:0-4561 GCA_964469045.1 uncultured Klebsiella sp. | reverse complement strand
AAAGTGAAAAGTGAAAAGTGAAAAGTGAAAAGTGAAAAGTGAAAAGTGAAAAGTGCTCGTATCAGGGGTTATGAGGTAGCTCGGGGCATGAGTGAGTCGTGCGAATTGATTCAGTGAAAGGTGTGTGGTGAAAGGTGACCGGGTGTGTGGTGTGGAATAGCACGATACATCGGGTCACTTGTCGTATGTAGGTTGTGTCTGATGAGAGCATGTGAATTAAGCGAGTTAGGAATGTACCAATAGGATAATCCTGACTTATGAGTGCTGTGTATCAGATGTATCAGCCTGATTGAGGCGCCAGTCGTATTGGCGTACCTGAATGCGTCCGGCGTACCAGGCGCGTTGGCCGGCATCAGAGAGATATGGCAGTACGACAGGTGTTAGTTGTGTGATTGAGAGATATGCAAGTGGTCCAGCAAAATCCCCGGCGAACCAGCGCAAAATCGGTGTGATATAGACTGTGTCATCGACTGCATGGTAGTGGATCCCACGAGTGGGATCTGACAAAAACGCAGTGAGTGCGTGGTCGAGCGACCGATCAAGTGAGTCTGGGGTGTAGGTGGTAACGATGGGACAGCCTTGGGCTCCACAGACGAGCGCTGCATGGATGCGTGGGTCAGCGAATCGGCGCACTTTGCCGTGTTCGATACCGTCGAGACTGAGCGATTCGTCGGCGATTGTGATGAGTGGGGTGGTGAAGAATCCGTCGACCGATTGGACTGAGTCGGGGTAGTCGTGCACGATGATTTGCTGGATGACGAGGGCGTTGTAGAGATTGATCCAGTAGCTGAGTCGGTGATCGTCATCAGGCAAAGAATCGGGATTGATGGTCGATAGCGTACCGATGTATGTATTGAGTGCATAGGTATCAATGCGTCGGTAATCGAGCGTGCCATCGGCGTGTTGGGCATGAGTGAGGATGTTGTCGAGCGCGTGATGATCGATGAATGATGGGGCCGTGTGCGGATGATGCCCGCGGCGTGGCGCTTTCACAAAAAAAGGCGTGGTGAGGAGTGACCAGGTGGCAGAGATGAGTTGGCGTAGGCGCATGCTGACAGTCTTGCTAGGTGATTCATCACAACGCGGAGTATACTGATAGAAGCATACCAAAATATGTTGGTGGAGGCGGTATGGACGCACCGATATCGATATTTTTTATTGTGGCGCTTGTATTTGTGGCCATGATTGGATTGATGTGGCGGTATTGGAAGAGTGTTTCAGAGGTAACCCCAAGCGATGAGGCAATGAGCAAACGAATTGCTCGGCTGAATGACCGTCAAGCGAATCGGATTGATGATGACGTGTTGCGCTCGCGCCAAACAAGTGACGATGCCTGGCGCATTATGGTTGAGCGTGGTGAAAATACGTTGCGGCGCCCACGGTATACCACGACACGGCGCGCCAAAGAGCGCAAAGGGCGCTAACGACGCACGTGTTGTGCAGAAAGAAATTGGATTGATATGACACAATCTCGACATTGGTTTTTGGTCGTTGTAGCATTGATGGTGCTTGTGATACAACCGGTGATGCTCTTCGCAGCTGAGTCGAGTCGCACGGGTATCTTTGTGTGGCGGCATGGTGATGATCAACAAGGTCAACCGGTGGATCGTTACTTTTTGCAAAGTGGCACTGAAGAGTTACAAATCACGGTAAGTGATGCACTTTTGAGGCAAGTAGGTGGTGCGCGTGCCATCGATGGGCAGATGGTGCGCATTGAGTTAGTGCCGGTATCGGCTCGTACCCCATACGCTGGCGTTCAAGTATCGGCAATAACGCCATTGGCACGAGCGGTACAGTCGCGCGCCGTATCGGGCGCACAGCCATGGTTGACTATCATGTGTAAGTTTAACGACGTGGCAACAGAGCCGCGTAACTATACCTATTTTGCCAATATGTATGGCTCCACCTTCCCGGGTTTAAATCATTACTGGCGCGAGGTGTCGTTTAATAATATCAACATCGATGGAAGTGGTACGGCCGGGAGTGGCTGGTATACGTTGCCACAATCGCGGGCATATTATGTGGATGCCAATAATGACGGCAATTTGTCGATGGAGTTTAGTCGGGCAGCCAATGATTGTACGGCAGCCGCGAATGCGGATGTGGACTTTTCGTCGTATGTGGGCATTAATTTGATGTTCAATTCGGACCTTGACGGGTATGCGTGGGGTGGCGGTTTGTGGATGACGCTCGATGGTGTATCGAAGTTTTGGAATATGACCTGGGAGCCACCGTGGGGATACGCCCACATTACGGTGATGTCACATGAGATGGGGCATGGCTTTGGGTTGCCGCACTCATCGGGTAAGTATGGGCAAACTTATGATAATGCATGGGATGTGATGAGTAATGCATGGTACAACTGTGCGTATCATGCTACGTATGGATGCCTCGGTCAGCATACGATTTCGTATCACAAAAATCTGCTTGGTTGGATTCAGTCAGCTGATAAAGTGCAGGTAAGTGGTGCGCGGTTGATGCGCATTGATCAGTTGGCGATGGCGAACCCCGATTACTACCACATGGCGATTATCCCGATTGCTGGTACAGATGACTACTACACGGTAGAAGTGCGCACCCCCACCGGATATGATGACAAATTACCGGCTAAAGCGGTCATTATCCATGAAGTAGATACCGCGCGTAGTAATGACGCGCAGGTAATTGATGGCGATGGTGATGGTGATACATCTGATGAAGGTGCGCAGTGGCTGGTAGGCGAGCAGTTTGTGGCGGGAAGCATCAAAGTTGACGTGGTTGATGAACATACGAACGGCTTTAAAGTCTTGCTGCGTACGGTGGACCAACCGGTGATTTGGGGGAATGCAGGAATTGCTGGCGCTACCATCACCTACACGGGTGGTAGTACGACGGCAGATGCGTATGGTGATTATGCGTTTGCGGTGACAGCGGGGTGGTCGGGGAGCGTGGTAGTGAGCAAAACGGGCCATACGTTTACGCCGTCGATTCGCACCGTAAGTACGGTGACGAGCGATCAAGGGAATGTGGATTTTGCGCTCGCTGCATCGGTCACGAATCCGGAAATCTCGGGTAACGTCGGTGTGGCTGGGGCGACCATCACGTACACCGGTGGTAGCACGACAAGTGATGCGAATGGTGACTATGCATTTACGGTATCTACCGGATGGACGGGTAGTGTCACGCCGAGCTTGACTGATTACACGTTCGTGCCTACATCAATTAACTTGAGTAATGTAACAACGAACCAATCTAACCAGGATTTTGTGGCAACCACTACCGTGACTGTAGCCGGCAATGTGGGTGTGGCTGGGGCGACGATTACGTATACCGGTGGCAGTACGACGAGTGATGTCAACGGCGATTATGCGTTTGTAGTGACATCAGGGTGGAGCGGGAGTATTACGCCGAGTAAGAGTGCATATACATTTACGCCGACATCGATACGACTCACCAATCTTGCAACGGATCAGACGGGGCAAGATTTTGTGGCCAACCCTGATATTACTATTTCAGGAAATGCAGGAGTCGCGGGAGCTACAATTTCGTACACAGGTGGGCGCACGACGGCCGATAGCAGTGGCAATTACTCGTTTGTGGTGGCATCGGGGTGGACAGGGACTATTACGCCGAGCAAGAGTAATTATCGTTTTGTGCCGACGTCTATCCAGCTGGTGAATGCAACAACCCCATATACTGGGCTAAGTTTTATGGCTGTGCCCAATCGCCAAACCGTGACATTTACGTCGAATGGAGCGCTGGATGGCACGATCCAAGAGACGCGTCGCCTGACTGGAGTCGGTGATGCTGCATCGAGTGTTGGACAAATCACGATTGGTGACACGCATATGCGCCAGCAATTGCGTGGCTTGTTGTCGTTTGATACGAGCAGTTTGCCTGATACGGTGACGATTACCAAAGTTACATTACGCCTGAACTATGCAGGCGTAACTGGCGGAAATCCATTTAGTACACATGGGAATATGCTGATTGATGTACGGAGCGGCTGGTTTGGCGCGTCACAAGAGCTCCAGGCCGGTGACTTTAGTGTGGCTGCTACACAACTCGGTATAGGTCAGGTGAGTCGTGAGACAGCTACACGATATAGCGCTACATGGACGAGTGGGATGACGACGCGGGTGAATAAACGTGGGTTGACGCAGTTGCGCTTGTACTTCAGCAAAAAGTACGACAACGACTGGATGATTGACACCATCAATTTCTACGATGGCGCGGCCACAACAGCGCGGCGTCCGGTTCTGATTGTCGAGTACATTGTGCCGTAGCGGTATCTATGTGGTTGATGGACAGTACGCCCCATGCATGTGCATGGGGCGTTTGTGTGAGTCAGTAATTAGGGGGTGACCGTGGGGGTAACGCTGGGTGAGGGAGTTGATTCACTCACGACTGTACTACTTGGTATAATCTCATCGGCCACCGGTGTCACTGATTGGGGGACATCGGTGGATACCGTGGTAGGTGTAGCAGTCAACTGCATGCGCGCTTGGATAGTGGCGGTGGGTGTGTCAATTGCACCATTGCGCGCCACGGTGCCGGTGGGGACGCCGTTGTCAAGGATGAT
>CAYXXK010000100.1:0-4936 GCA_964469045.1 uncultured Klebsiella sp. | reverse complement strand
AATTTCGTCGGTATGCTCACCGAGCATCGGTGGGTGACGGCGTACCGTAGCCGGTGTCTCCGACAGACGATACGGTGCACCAACCACACGAATCGCACCAGCTTTGGGATGGGGGATCGTCACGACCTCGTCAAGCGCTTTGACCTGCGGATCAGCAAACACACTTGCCATGTCGTGGATTTCGCCAATCGGCACTCCAGCAGGAATCAATACATCTTGGAGCTCACGCATTGTGTAGCGCATAAACACCTTTTCGAGTTCGGCATTCATGGCTGCATAATTGACCGAGCGATCGCGATTGGTGGCAAACCGCGGGTCATGGTAGAGCTCGCTAATGTTGAGCGCATCGCAGAAGCGGTGCCACAACACATTGGTACCGACCGCCAAATTAAACCAGCCGTCTTTGGCCTGATAGACTCCATACGGTGCAATCTCTGGGTTATGATTACCCGTCCGCGTGGGCACATGGCCTGTCGCCAAATAGGCGGCCGCATGGTATGACATCATCGCCAATTGACCAGACAACAGCGATGTATCAATATATTGGCCAATCCCGGTGTGCATGCGGTACATCGTGGCCGCCATGATTGCGAAGGCGGCGTTCATGCCACTGATGATGTCGGACAACGCAATACCGACGCGCATCGGGTCACCATCGGCATACCCAGTCACACTCATCACGCCACCAAGCCCTTGGATAACTTGATCATATGCAGCGCGGCCATGATCGGGACCTTCTTGGCCGAACCCCGAGATTGAGCAATAGATGATATCTGGGCGGATTGCCTTGCACCCAGCATAATCAAAGCCATATTCTGCCATTTTGCCGGGGACAAAGTTTTCAATCACTATATCGCTCTGTGCCACCAACATCCGCATAATCTCTACACTATCAGGGTGGCGCAAATCGAGTGTCATACTGCGCTTGTTGCGATTGATACTCAGGTAATACGTGCTTTCGCCGTTGACAAATGGTGGGCCCCATGCCCGTGAGTTATCGCCTACACCAGGCTGTTCGACTTTGATGATGTCTGCCCCCATATCGCCGAGCATTTGGGTACAGTATGGGCCAGTCAATGCGCGAGTCATGTCAAGCACACGGATGTTCGTGAGTGGCTGCATATATTCACCCCTTCGCATACACATCAACACTATATAGAGTTGTGCGTTTTTTCACATGTCGAATATACCATGGATTCGAGCAAATAAAAACTAGCCCGCCGAAGTTGTATTCACACCATCTGCGGGCACCGAAAAATACTCATTAATTTATACGATTACATGAGGTATTGATCCAGCTAAGCAGTAGCGTATCGTTGGTATAGGTAATATAGTACGAAAAATCATTTGCAGCGTCATTCGTAACATAATCACCGATTTGAGCAATGGGATTACGCTGCTCATATCCTTCGATATAGCCATCAGGAACAAAATCAATAATAAAACGATATCCAATATCTTCGCTACGTAATCTGTCTACAGCAAATACCGCATACTCAAGTCCTGCAATTTCTATGATTGCATAATCTTGTTCAGGACGAATAACAAAGTTTGCAAATTGTTGATCAGAACCACACTGCCAAGCACCAAACATGTTCGCTTGTGTCGGCCACGTAACACGTTGATGCATCGTATTTGGACCACCAAATGCACCACATGTATCATCGATTAACGACAACCATTGATCTAAATTCGAATATTTACCCGTATCCTCCCATAACGCACATATTTCACCATAAAGCACAGGTTGTTCATTTTGTACGACAACATCGGTACCATACACCGCTTCTGTATTTGGCTGCGCCACAATAATTTTTTGATATCGAAGTAACCCTGTAAATGGAATAGGTATTGATACATCATTCACTCTTGCGCCAATTCCAAGCACACGAGTTGCAGTGGCATCCCCTGTATGCACACGTGCACACTTCACTGAAAACACTGCAACATCATCGTTAAATACACGAATAATCAACTGATTATTATCAACTATGAAACTAGCCATTAACTGCGGGGAAGCTATCCCCAAACGCGGTTCATCAAGGCCCGCAGGATGACATCCTAAACTCCAAACACGATTATCCATGAACTCCCAAACAGCTATCGATTCGAATCCATCAGAAATAGCATATACATCATGTTTCATTGGTATATTCACTAATATGCCCTGTCCAGCGCTTACATTGTTGATATCACCAGCAAAATCCAACACAACAAGCGCTTGACTCCCTACTTGCGTCTCAGCAGTTACATCAACTTGATATGGATAATCAGGAAGTGGGCGAGACGTATTAAAATCCCATAGATATGGAGTAACAAAACCTCCTACACGAGTACCCACACTCGATAACGGTGATGTCGGCAATGCAAAGGAATAATTACCACCATCATATCCATTCCATGCTTTTGCATTCGACGTCACATATCGAATTGTGCCTTGCGAAGATTTATCTCCATATACAGGCACTTCTCCAACAATTTCAAAATACGGATCCCAACCAGATGTTGCATCATCAAAATCATCTTGCCAATAAATACGTTCATACTGTTGGTAACGTTCTAGATCACTATCTTGGGATAATGAGGTTTCAGACTGAGGTACAGATTCACAACATGATTCTTGCACTCCTGATAAATGTGATTCATCCTGCGAAACTGGCATTGGCTGTGATGCGATATCTTGGCGATTTATCATTTCGAGTGGCATAGTTGCAATCGATTTGACCTCGTCCCAGATACGCACATTAAATTGTGTTTCTAGTACACCTAACACAATCATTAATACACTTAATCCGATAACACTTTGGACAAAACGCTTATATGTATTGCTCATACCTACATGCTCACTTTCACAGCCAAATGGATAGTACAACCACCTAGCAACAATCACACATGCGTGTCTTTATCCCAGAGCAATCAAATCTACTACCTAGATTCCATACACTCATGCCATGACTAATCACATCATGAAAAATGGGCATGGCTTTTATGCCTACGTAAAGGCGTTACAACATATTTTGTGAAGTGTATTACATGATTTCATTCATTTGGTTGTTGTTTTTTACAACATCACATTTTTGAAAATTTACAAAATTGCAAAAAATTACAATTATTCACGCCTACCTAGATGGTACTATTTTGCCAGGCTAAACCAATGAAGTTTTATACATCTAGGAGATCACTATGAGTACAAACGTGCTTGGAGGAACAAACACCATTGCAGCAGAAGATGAGGTATTAGTCAAAACATATCACGCAAGTCGCTTTCGTTCGCAAATAAGTAATGTGCGTAGTGATGGTTATTTGTATGTGACAAACAAACGAGTTATCTTTCGTGCAGTTGCCACGGATAGTGTAATCCACAGTGAAATACCAATAGATAATGTGGCCGGTATTAACCTATACTATGGCGAATATCGTGATTGGTTTCGTCTATTGATTTTTATCGTCGTTGTTATGGGAATTCTTGGAGGGGTATCAGCGTTTGGTGTAGTCGTTATGTTATCGAACAACAACTGGATCTTTTGGGGGCTCGCCTTACTCTCCTTAGGTATCGCATTTGCATCAAGTGACTATATCAGCAAGAATTTATTCTATTCAAATCCAGTTATAAACCTAAGCCCACTTACCCAAGGTATTCTTGGAGTGGTTGCAACGATATTTTTCTCATTATTAATACGAGAACAACCTGTGGCAATTTTGTCGTCACTTGTAAGCTTAGTGTTGACAATATCAACAGTTAAATCTATTCCCCGCAAATATAGCATGTCGCTTGCAATCATCTCAAAGGGTGGCTCAAGCACCCCGATTATGATTGCCGGTTCAAACCCAACAGGCATGGTTTTCAGTGCTGCGGCACAAGCACTTGAAGCTGAACCAGGACCTGATGCACCAAAACTAATTCGAGAATTAGGCGCTATCATTCATGATATACAAACACTCGGAATGTTAGGACTTGACCGTTGGAAGTCAAGCGCACCTGTAATGAAACATATTGATTAAAAAAATGTGATTGAGACGATTCTAAGCACGTAATCTACCATTTACCCATGTATGACTAGCTTCACTTTCAAATCATGAGAGTGAAGCTGGAATATCTTTAATTCCACTCACAACTCAACATTGGCAATCAGCTTTTCGATGTCGTGGCCAGGATCGCGTGTCAACCACGCCAAGAACTCGACATTGCCGGCAGGCCCTTGAATCGGCGAGCGCGCGAGCCCGGCACAGCCGTAGCCCAAGTCCGTAGCAGCTCGCAACACCTCGCGGATAGTCTGGGCGCGCACAGCAGTATCTCGTACGACACCACCCTTGCCGACCTGGTCAATACCCGCCTCAAATTGCGGTTTGATGAGGCCAATAATCCAGCCGTCTGGCGCCATCAAGGCTTTGACGGCTGGCAAGACCAACTTGAGTGAAATAAACGCCACGTCAATTACGGCTGCGGTGGGTGGTAATGAGGCGTGATCGGCAGGAGGCAATTCGGTCAAATACCTGATATTAGTGCGCTCGAGCACTATCACCTTAGGGTTGCTGCGGATGGAGTAATCAAGGATGCCGTAGCCCACATCAACCGCATACACCGCAGCCGCACCGCGTTGGAGCAACACGTCGGTGAATCCACCGGTTGAGGCGCCGACATCGATTGCGGTAATCCCAGTCACATCAATGCCAAAGCCGTCGAGGGCATGAGCCAACTTATAGCCACCGCGACTGACATAGGGCAGGCTTTCTTCGACCTCGAGTTCGGCAGTTAACAGCAAGTTCTCGCCGGCCTTGCGGCAGACTTGGCCATTGACGCGCACCACGCCGGCCATAATCAAGGCCTGCGCTTTGGCGCGTGACTCGGCGAGACCACGCGCCACCAACAAGAGATCTACTCGCCCCCGTCCAGCTTTACTCACGAACCAATTGCCCCCGCAGTGCGAAACGTGGC
>CAYXXK010000099.1:1968-4984 GCA_964469045.1 uncultured Klebsiella sp. | reverse complement strand
CTGATTGTGCACCACGGCGCACCCCGCCAGTTCGGCGGTGGGGCCTGATGTGGTGGGGTGCACGGGACCAGGTTGCACACGCATCGCCGGGACATGACGGGGCGTGGTCTGCGCACGAATATGCCGGCGGATGCGCTCACGCAACGCATCAGTCAACGTCAATCCCTCGCGCAGACGCACAAACAACACAATCCGCACGTCGTTCTGCCACTGCTGGCCGATAACCACGCCCTCAAGTACCTCGTCGATGCTGGACAGCTGCTGATAAATCTCGGCGGTGCCGATGCGCACACCGCCCGGATTCAACGTGGCGTCTGATCGCCCGTAGATGACCATGCTCCCATCAGCACGTTGACTAGCCCAATCGCCGTGACACCAGACATTCGGGTAGCGGGCAAAGTAGACCTGATGATATGCGCGGCCATCGACGTCGCCCCAAAAGCCGATGGGCATCGAAGGGAACGGGCGCGTGCACACCAACTCGCCCGGCTGATCGACACAGGCCTGCCCGGCATCGTCGAAGACGGCTACGGCCATGCCCAGTCCGGGCCCTTGGATCTCGCCACGGCGCACCACGTCGAGCGGGTTGCCCAACACAAAGCACGAGATGATATCGGTACCACCCGAGATCGAGGCGAGATGCACGTCGGGTTTAATGTGCTGATAGACGAAATCAAAGGCCTCGGGCACCAACACCGACCCAGTCGAGCAGATGAGACGCACGCTCGACAAATCGTAGCCCTGCGCCGGGTTATGGGACAACTTCATCAGCGTGTCGATCCACTTGGCCGATGTGCCAAACAGGGTGATGCGCTCGCGGGCGATGTACTCAAACAAGATGGTAGCGTTGCGCCAACTCGGATTGCCGTCGTAGAGCATCAGGGTGGCACCGCTAGTAAGACTTGAGACCAACCAGTTCCACATCATCCAGCCGCAAGTGGTGAAATAAAAGACGCGCTCGCATGGGCGCACATCACACTGGAGCTGATGCTCTTTGAGGTGCTGCAAAAGCGTGCCGCCGGCGCCATGCACAATGCACTTGGGCACCCCGATGGTGCCTGAAGAATACATGATGAACAGCGGGTGATCGAAGGGCAGACGGGTATATTCAACCACACCCTGAGTGTTCATCGCTTTCACCTGCTGATGAGTGAGATGCACCACGGTACACGAGCCGCGCAGGTCACCGGCATACCCCACCACCACGGTCAACTGCAGGCTAGGCAACTGCGCCACAATCTGATCGACTTTGGCGGTAATATCGTGCCACGTGCCGTTGTACCAGTAGCCGTCAGCGGCGATGAGCGCTTTGGGGGTGATTTGGCCGAAGCGGTCGAGCACCCCTTGCACGCCAAAATCGGGGCTCGCCGACGACCAGATGGCGCCGAGTGCCGCCGTGGCCAGCATGTAGATGACCGCCTCGGGGATGTTGGGCAGATAGCCGGCCACGCGGTCGCCCACGCCGACACCGGCCTGGCGCAAGACGTGTTGGGCGGCCGCCACCTCGGCGCGCACCGCGGCACTTGAGTAGCGCCGGCGCGTGCCGTCTTCACCCCAGAAGACGATGGCCTCGGCCATGTCGTGCTGGAGCAGATTCTCGGCGTAATTCAGGCGCGCCTCGGGGAACCAGCGGGCGCCGGGCATCGCATGCCCATCAACCAACACGGTGGTGCCCATCTCGCCGATAACACCGCACGCCTGCCACACCTGCTGCCAAAACACAGCCGGCGCCTCGACCGACCAGCGCCAAATGACGGGATAGTCGAGGGGCAAACCAACTGCCCCCGCAAAATCAGCAAGCTGACTAGAGACGCGCTGGGCTGCGCTCGGTTGCCAAAGCACAGGAGTCATCTTAGCGCCACCCCAAGGCCTCGTGAGGCATCAACGTATTGAGCGCACCATCTAAATTATGGGCACCATAACTGCTACCGATGCGGTAGCGTAGCGTCAATGCGCCGCGTTGACTGGTGGGGAAGTTGGTGTGCCAATAGTGGTTGACCGGCATCGAGGCGAGTACGCCGTTCCACTGCCACGGCGCTACATCCCAGCTATCAAAGCGAATCTCGTTGGGCACCACGAGCGGTGCATCGAGCGGCGCCCACAACAACGAATGGTCGCGCACGTTGCTCATCACTGCCGCCCGCTGAACGGTGTAGTAGCGATTGCACGTGCCCGGGATTTGGCCACCCTCGGCGTGTGACCCGGGCGTAAAGAAACCGCCGCTACTCTCGAATTGCAACTGCGCATCGGGCGCCGCAAACGGGAATGCCAGGTAGACCGCCTCGGGCTCGTCGCACCAGCGTTTGTGCCACTCGACATGCAACTCAACAACCGCCGGCTGGTGATAAAGGCGCCATTCGTAGCGCAACTTGCCGAGGCGCTCACTGCCGCCGTGCCAGACAATTGCATCAAAGACCGGCCCGCGTACATGGCTGAGCATCTTGTTTGTGTGGGCCACTGTTTGCTCGGTCACCGGGCCATCTGGCCAGTCGTTGAGCGCCGGCCCACCAATCCCCCACTGGCGCAACATGGCACCGTTGCTGACCGCTTGGCGGCCGTATGGGTGAACCACCTGCTCGTGAATCATCTGACCGAAGGTGCGATGGTGCGACTGCACCCAATTATGCCCGGTGCGCTTTTCGCTGAGATGCGTCAAACCGCCACTAATCGGGTCAATCACCATGTCCCAATGGGCGTTGTGCAGTCGCACATCGGTGCGATCGGTGGGCGGCGTATCGTCGCCCTCGCGGGGCACGAGCTGGAGCACCTGTCGCCCCGATTGCAGCGCATCGAGGTGCACCACAAACTGCGGCAGGCTAGTGTGATCGGCTTGGATGTCGTAGCGCCGCCCGCTGGAATCTTGGAGTTGCATCTCGGCCGGCTTGACGGGCATGTCACCGGCCATAAAGCGTACAATCGCCGGTCCCTCGGGCACATCGACGACCAACTGCGGGTGCGGTGCTTTGGCATAGAGCGTACGCAGAGCTCGGCCAGCCGCCTCATCGAGCATCAGCTC
>CAYXXK010000099.1:0-1868 GCA_964469045.1 uncultured Klebsiella sp. | reverse complement strand
TTGGGCACCTGCGCCTGCACCCAATCGAACCACTCGCTGAGGGTGGCAGTGCGCAATTTGATGTCGTCGTGCTCGGCGTTCCAACGGGCAATTACCTCGAGCCAACGACCATCGGGTGGACTGTTATCGACATAGAAACCGCCGGTGCTGATGAGCATGGCCGGCAGGGTGTAGCCGCTTTTGTGCATGCGGTCGACGTAGGCCGGCACCTCGACGACGGCGCGGGCGTATAAATCATCGACCGTGAGCGTGTCGATTTCGGTGAAATAGCGCGTCTTATCCGCATGAAAGCCTTGGGGGCTCGAGAGGCCCAGCACGTTGCCCAATAGGTAGTGCTCGTTGAGCCAGTGCAACACCTCGCCGCCGCCAGCCCCTTGCCAGCGATGCAGTTGAGGCACGCGCACCGGCGCCTGCGGGTTAATCCACTGGCCGAACTCCTTGGTCCACATGTAGTGCACGCTCCCGCGCACACCGAGCGGATCGGTGCCGCTATCGATGTGCACCATGCTACAGTAGTAGGGGATGTTGTGCGCAGAAAGCGCATCGGGCAAGGCCCACGACCAACCGTTGATGTCGGCGTGCATGGCAGTGCGCAGGGGGATATCGTGGGTGCGGGCAAAAGTCACGGCAGACTCGAGGCTTTGAGCATAAGCGTCGGCGTCGATCACGTCGGTGAAATGCAGGTAACTCGCTGAGACCTCAATTTGGCCGTTGCGCACGAAGTGCAAGAACATGTCGAGGCGCTCGGGTCGGTGGGTGAGGTAGTGCTCGACCTGCCAGAAGGTCTCGCATGTCCACTTAAAGCGCTGATCCTCGGGATTATCGGCGGTAGCCTGACACAAATCGAGCACGCTGTCGTAGTGATCGAGATACATGTCGGCGATTTGCTCTTGGGGGTGCGTATAGCCGATATCGGTGTGGGCCGACTGCATCACAAAAATCGTAAATGGTGTCTTCATCGACAGACTCACTTTGGTGGGATTGGTTGATGCGTCCATCATACCGCATTTCATTCATGCGAAAAATTAAGGGGCACGGCGACGCCGTGCCCCTTATAATTCCCCACCCGCATACACGAGCCGTGCATGCGGGTCAATCACCTTTACATCCGCGACATCACCACCCACATTATTCCCATTCCGCATGCACGAGCCGTGCATGCCTGTCAATCACCCTTACAACCGCGACATCACCACCAGATTGGCCAAATATTCGGCACCGATGGGCAGCATGGCGTCATCAAACACGTACCCCGCATTGTGCAGGGGCAGGCTGTCGCCGTTGCCGATAAAGACAAAATTGCCCGGTACGTGTTGCAAAAAGAGACCAAAATCCTCGGATCCCATTAGCGGCGCCACGGCATCGTTGACACGCTCGGCACCGACAACCGCCCTCGCGGCGGCGAGGGCCAAGGGCAGATGCGTCGGCGGATTGACCGTCGGGCTGAACTCGTGGGTATACTCGACCACGCATTCGGCACCGTACGACGCACAAATACCCGCACAAATCGATCGCATGCGTTGCTCGAGTAACGCCTGGACTGCTGGCGCATAACTGCGGGTATCACCTTTGATGATGACGTTGGAGGGGATGGCGTTGCGGATGCCGTCCGTGATGAACTCGGTGCACGACACCACGGCCGGCGTCTGCGGATCGACACTGCGCGCCACAATCGTCTGGAGCGCCAAGACGATCTCAGCCCCAATCACCAGCGGGTCAATGACCCGATGCGGCGACGAGGCGTGGCCACCCCGGCCTTTGATGTGGATGACGAAGTTATCTTCGCTGGCCATAATCCCACCAGCCCGCGTGGCGAAGTTGCCGACCGGCAACCCGGGCATGTTGTGAATCCCGTAGATGGCGTCCAT
>CAYXXK010000098.1:0-5661 GCA_964469045.1 uncultured Klebsiella sp. | reverse complement strand
AGCATCACGTAGTTGCTGATGTCGACGATGTTGTTGATGGGGCGCATGCCGGCCATGGTCAGGCGCCGTTGCATCCAGAACGGTGACGGCTTGATGGTGACGCTCTTGACCATAGTCACGGTGAAGCGTGGGCACAACTCTTTGGCCTCGATGGTGACTTTGGCGATGCTGTTGATATCTGCGCCACCGGTGGTGACCTGTGGGTCGGGTAAGCGTACTGTTTGGCCGGTGAGGGCGGCGATTTCACGGGCCATGCCGACCATCGACAAGGTGCGGGCCATATTGGGCAGGACGTCGATGTCAATCACCACATCGCCGAGGTAGTCGACAAGGGGTGTGCCGGTCGGTGCATCGTCAGGCAGAATCATGATGCCTTCGTGCTCTTCGGAGATGCCGAGCTCTTTTTCGGAGCAGAGCATGGCATCAGACATGACGCCACGTACCGGTTTGCCCTTGAGTTTGACCTTGACTTTGCCCTCGACGTGGCCGTCATAGAGCACGGCGCCTTCTTTGGCGAAAACCGATTTGAGCGGGTGATTCAGCCGGCCGAGCCCTTTGTACTGATACAAGTTGGGGGCACCGGTAACCACGGTGTGGATGAGATCAGGGCCGTATTCGACCTCAGCGAGAACGAGACGGTCAGCATTGGGGTGCTGGGTGACCTCGAGAATGTTGCAGACCAGCACTAACGTGGGATCCCACGGGAGTTCTGAGTCGGCTACGCCGAGCTTTTCGACAGCATCGACCTCGAGACCCGAGCGAGTCAAGCGCTCAGCCAGCTCGTCAACGGGGAGTGTGACATCCACATAGTCGCGGAGCCACGAAAGCGGAATACGCATGAGTTCCTTCTCCTTAAAATCGAATGTCTACGGCGTTGGTGTGCCAACGCTGAAAGACACGTTTATACTGTCGCCAAGAATTTTGCCGGCATCGTTGCGTTTGACGGCGCGCTGTTGCGTCGCCGTGTCCACGAGCCCAATTTGCATGATGTACTCATTTGTCGGGAGTTGTGCCGGTATGCTCACCTGGTGGGTGCTGACAAAGCGGTCGCCAGGGGTAAACACGGTTGATGGTATGCGTGAATGTATGCGGTCGCGGACATCGACAAACCATTGTTTTTGTGGGTCGCGTACGACCACAAACACCTCCCACGCTTGGGCTGGACGGGTGATGACTTGCCAACGGAGCGTGATGGTTACGGTTTGCCCTGGAGCGGGCGCCGGCGAGACGTCGCTGTCAATCAACAAAATCCCACCGCCGGAAGTTTTTTCGACAAAGACCTCGTTATGCGTGACCGTAAGTGGCATCTCAGTTGCAGAAAGTGCCGGCATATCGAAGTGAAACGACGGCCCAATCTGGGCGGCCCAAAGAACCATCGACGTGCTGGCACCTGCCATTGTGATACCCAATAATGCGATGGGGGTGAGTCGTGCGCCCAGGCCACGAATCAAACCGGCTGCTAGGATGATACTGGCAATCGGCCAAATCATGATGATGAGCCGACTTTGCCACGCCACGGCGCCGACGGTCATGCCCAGACTCATCAGCCAGACGAGTGCGCCGATAATCAACGTGCCAAACAGCCACCAAATCGCCTGCGGGCGCGGTGTGCGACTGAGACGCAGTCCTATACCGAATCCGCAGATAATCAGCACCGTTGCGCCAATCACATACCACCAATCGGGCAACGGCAGACTCATCCAGCCGAAAACTCCCCACGTCGAGCGGATCAACTGTTGCACCAACTGTTGCCATGTGGTGAGCGCCAAGAGGTCGATTGCGCCAGTTGCATACGTCTGTTGAAAGAGCTGATACCCCAGCACATCACCATACAGCCCGTAGTTGCGCCAGAACCACCAACCACTACTCACTGCAACTACTGTGCATGCAATGATGAATCCCTGCCAGTGCGCATGCCCTCGTAGTGACCGCCAGCTACTCCATAGAATAAGCGGCAATAAAACGACGGCACTTAACTTGGTGATGATGGCTAACCCAAGCCATAAGCCGAGCCACAGCATGCTCCGCCGGCGTGTGACGGTGATGCTCTGATAGATTGCTGCACCGCTGAAGATCATCAGCAATGCGTCGTTGCTCATGGTGCTCCCGACAATTGCAGTTTGTGGCGTAATGACAAGCAATGCCACGGCGGCGAGGGCAATGTCGGGTGTCGTGACACGGTGCGCTATCAGCCAGACGATGCCGACTGCGATGGTGATGAATATCGCTGAGAGCATGCGCATAATACGCCATGCGAGGATGGTGCCTTGCCACGGCCACAGCTCACGCGTGCCATGAATCAAGGCTTGACCGTCGCTACCGTTATTCCACACAAATGTCGGATTGATCGACTGGGGTACCCATTCATCATGGTCAATCCACGGGTAGGTGACAAGGGCGGCGACGACATATGCTAGCGGGGGTTGGTGTCCTTCGCCGGGGACGTCGCTTCGACATGGATCAGCACACTGTACCGGTAGTCGTTGATTGACAGCCACAAAACGCGCATAGTCCATGTGAGCTGGCTCGTCGGGAGCCTCGCCGAGTGGGTTACGCAACGCCAGCATGCTGCTATTGACGAATAACACCGTCAGCATGCTGAAAAGCACAACAAAATAGATGCGCGTCGTGTGTTTGTTCATTTAGACAAATTGCTCCAAGAAGCGCTCGTCGCCACTGAAGAACCAGCGAATGTCGTCGATGCCGTGACGCAACATGGTGATGCGCTCTGGCCCCATGCCGAAGGCGAATCCACTATAGATGGCCGGGTCATACCCGCCGTTGCGTAATACATCGGGGTGCACCATGCCTGCGCCTGAGATCTCAAGCCAACCGGTGTGCTTGCAGACGCGACAACCGTCACCTTTGCACAAGAAGCACTCGACGTCGAGCTCGACGCTCGGCTCCGTAAACGGGAAGTAACTGGGGCGGAAGCGTCTTTTGGTATCGGCACCGTACAAGCGCTGAGCAAACCCAACTAGGGTGCCTTTAAGGTCTGAGAACGTGATGTTCTGACCAACTGCAATGCCCTCGACCTGATGAAACATCATCTCGTGGCGTGTCGTAACTTGTTCGTAGCGGTAGCACTTACCTGGCAAAATAACGCGCACAGGGTTTGGTGCGTGGGCGCGCATGGAGTGGATTTGGCCCGGCGAAGTGTGCGTGCGCAACAAGACCTTTTCGGCGCCAGCTGGCGTGTCAATATAAAACGTATCCCACATGTCGCGGGCGGGGTGATCAGCTGGGATATTGAGCAACTCGAAGTTGAGGGTATCCGTCTCGACCTCGGGGCTCTCCCACACTTGGAATCCCATTTCGGCGAAGATGTCGGTAATCATGCGCAACACGCGCGTGCTGGGGTGCAGTCGCCCCACCACGGTCGGTCGACCAGGGAGCGTGACGTCAACAGCCTCGCGGGTGAATGCGTCGTTTTGGGCAGCACTGTTGATAATCGTCTCGCGCTCACTCAAGGCGCTCTCGAGGGTGCCACGAACTGCATTGAATCGCTGTCCAGCGGCTGGGCGTTGATCGGCCGGCAACGTGCCGAGTTCACGGCTTAGTTTGGCGATAGCGCCTTGTTTGCCTAGGTAGCTGCTTTTCCACTCGGTGAGTGCCTCAACACTGCTGATGTTGGGTAATGCAGCGAGGGCATCTTGCTCGATTTGGGCGAGCTGATCGATGATGCTCACAGATAACTTCCTCCATGATTGGTCGGATTGCAAAACAAAAAACCACGCTATCGTCAGGGACGATGCGTGGCTCGTGGTACCACCCTGCTTCGGTTGTGGTGTCGCCACAACCCTCAACCCCGATAACGGCGGGTACCGGTCCAGCCTACACATACCTGCGTACTTCAGTGGACTGCTCAGAAGGGAACTTCGGGCTATTCGTGCGGCACCGACTCACAGTCGCTGATCGGTACTCCCTGGACGTCGTAATAACCGTACTCGCTTCGTCATCGCAGTATTGAATTTTCTTTATTATAGCAAAAAACGCTTGCGCGCGAGTGTTAGTTGCCGGCGAGGCGCTGACGTTGGGCCTCGAACAGCATAATTGTGGTAGCCATGGCCGCGTTGAGCGACTCGATACCTGGGCGCATTGGGATATGTACATAGTGTTGTGTGGCAGTGCGGGCTGCGGCGCCGAGGCCACGTGCTTCGTTGCCGACAATTAATGCACTTGGTTGCCGCCAGTCGATGGTGGTGTGGGGCTGACTGGTACTGCCGCCATCGGCTGCATAGATTGTGACACCTTGTAACTGTTGCACAATCGCATCCCAGGTCATATCGGTGCGAATGGGCACGCGCATGATGCTACCCATGCTGGCGCGGACGGTTTTGGGAGCGAACGCATCGACACAGCCAACACTACAGTAGACGGCATCGACGCCGACGGCATCCGCACTGCGGATGATGGTGCCAAGGTTGCCGGGATCTTGGATTTCGTCACAGATAACCACGAGATGCGGTGATTGAATGGGCAGATCGGGCCAGCGTGCAATTGCTACCACTCCTTGAGGCGAGTTGGTGTCACTCACAGCTTTGATGACGGCGGCCGTGGTTGGACTTTGGGGGATGGGGTGTGCTGTAATCGTCTGCAAAAGCGTATGACCGGCCGCGGTTTGTTGCAACTGCTCGGGGTCGTAGAGCACATAGTGTGGCAGTTGTTGGCTGGCAAAAAGGTCGCCGACGAGGCGTACGCCCTCGAGCACAAACATCCGCTCACTACGACGCAACGAACGGTCGTCGCGGAGTGAGCGGATGAAGCGTACCTGCGGATTAGCAGTACTTTGAATCACAGTGACTACTTGGAGATCTGAGCGACAATCTGACGGAATGCGTCCATATCGCGCACGGCCAAGTCTGCCAACATCTTGCGGTCGATGAGGATGCCGGCGTTCTTGAGACCGTGCATCAAGCGGCTGTATGACAAGCCACACATGCGAGCGGCTGCGTTGATACGCACAATCCACAAGCGACGGAAGTCACGCTTACGAGCGCGGCGGTCGCGGAATGCGTATGACAACGCCTTCATCACAGTTTGTTTGGCGACTGCGTAGCGACGGCTACGGCTACCTTGGTAACCCTTTGCCTGCAAGAGCAGTTTGGTGTGGCGCTTGCGCGCCATCATTCCACGTTTTACACGAGCCATGGTCTACTTTCTCCCTCTGTCGAGTTGTTTCTTAGTGAATGACTAGCCACGAATGCACAGACGTTATTAACGTGCGTGCTTCTTGCGGTATGGCAAACCACGAAGCACACGCTCAACAGTTGTCTCGTGTACTGCCTGCATGCGATCAAGCTTCTGCAATAATCGCGTTGACTTGCGGCGACGGAAGTGGCCACGTTGCCCCATGGCACTGACCAACTTGCCTGATCCAGTAAAGGTAAAGCGCTTGGCTGTACCCTTGTGGGTCTTCATCTTTGGCATGATTCCTATTCCTCTTCTGCTTCCTTTGTATCAGCAGCCGGGCCGGCGGGAACGTTCGTTGCCGGCTTCGGTGCGGGGCTAGCTGATTTGCTGCCCTGTTGGCGTGCCTTGGCACCAGGTGCCAAAAGCAACGACAATACACGTCCTTCCATCAGTGGCTTTTGTTCGACAACCGCCACGTCACGCAAATCCTCGGCCATGTTTTCAAGCATTGCCAACCCGATATCCGGG
>CAYXXK010000097.1:0-6062 GCA_964469045.1 uncultured Klebsiella sp. | reverse complement strand
CGTTGGATCTGGGCGAGCATGGTTGGAATGACCGTTGGTAGCATGATGAGTTATCTCATTGTAGGAACAAGCACCGACATCACGGCACTGGTACTCAAAGGATTTTTGAGCGGGCTTGTTGTTGGATTCGCCCAAATCATCAGCCAGCACAAACTCGTTCATCAAATTATATGGTGGGGTGTATTAACGAGTGTGGGGTGGGCCATTGGGTGGTTCATCACTGCCAATGTCATCGTTGATGCGGCATCTAACTATGCAATATTTGGGTCGTCTGGCGCACTTGTAGCAACCATTCTTCTATCCTTCATGATTAATGTGTGTTTACTTGACAAAGCAAACATTCCAGGAGGCAGCCATGTTTAACTGGGTACTCGGTGTGGCGTTATGCATTATTCCAATCTGCTTTAATGTATCATTCGCGATGCTTGCAAAACAATTTGAATACCCAGACATTCTGAGGCAACCAACCGATTATGTACTAGCGAAGTTTTTGGCAGGTGGAACCAAATTAATTCTCACTTGGTGGGTCTTTATGCTCAGCGCGGTGTTGTTTGCGCCAATTGCAGTATCACTAGCGTGGTATCTTCCACAGGATTACCAATGGTTAAACCAACTTGTGATTCTGTTTGGCACATTGGCAGCCCTCGTGCAGTTTTTGGGACTAGCACGATGGCCATTTATGATACCGTATTTAGCACGTGAATCGGCACACGCTGATCCCACGAAAGCAGCAATTATCGACGTTGTGTTCCAATCAACAAATCGCTATCTTGGTGTTGCAGTAGGTGAGCACCTCGGATATTTATGTACGGGTTTGTGGAGTATAACGGTTGGCGTTTTATTGATACAAGGTAATGGATACGGCATTGTACTCGGGGTTATCGGTCTTGTTACTGGCATATTTCTGGCACTTTGTTCGTTAGAATTTGTAGGAAAGCACGAAAAATTCGGTTGGCATTTGGCGGGGCAACTCACACCAATCGTCTATATCGTATGGTCAATCTGGCTCATGGCAATTGGCGTCTACGTGCTCATATCCTGATAGGATGCAGATGCAAGAGATTACCGCTGGATTGAATGTATCTTCTTACTCACTTCACCATCTTCACGGTATGCAACATATCGCAATCTATACTGAATATAAAATACCCACCTACGTCCCTTCGATGCATTCGCACTGTATATTGTGCCAATGCACTCACGCAACATTTTTCGAATGAGCACCGTCAATCAAGATGAATACTCTATGACGTAACACCGAGGCTTCACCACTGCATGGATGTCGATTGATATCAACGCATCACGCAGTTGCGTGAGCAACTCCAACAGAGTGGCTTTGCCCAGCCCTAAACGTCTTGGTGGTTGATAGGCAACGCGGGCTGATATTTTTAGAAAGAGAAATCGCACCATGGACATGATTATCAATTGTTTGTGTTTGTTGGGGATGGTCTGGGCCGCCTCGGCCGTCATCAACGCCTTTCGTGGGCGCCGGCGCCCGATGGGCGGTGGCTACCCGGGGTCAGGCTACGGCTACAACAATGGGCCCGGCTGGGGTGGCTTACTCGGCGGCCTCGGGCTCGGCTGGTTGCTTGGCAGCGCCTGGCAACAAAACCAAGACGAGGCCACCTATCAAGAGCAACTCGACACCCAACAGGCCTACATGGAGGACAGCTACGGCGGTGGCTATGACGCCGAGAACAGCTGGGGTAGCGGTGACAACGGCGGCGATTGGGGCGGTGGTGGTGACTGGGGTGGCGGCGATAGCGGTGGCTGGGGCGACTCATCCGATTAAGGCCGCCCCGCCACGCATGGATTTAGGGCATACTCGTCAGCTGTACCAGTGCCTCGAGGACACGCGCTTGTTGCGCTGCATCCATCGTCAGGTAGCGCTGTTTGCCCCGCGCGCCCGGCACAAACGTGGTGAATCCGTCATCCGCCACGACTACCTTGCCGGGCTGACTCAACCCGAAGTAGCCACGCTCGGGCAAAACGGCATATAACGCCGAAGCCAGATCCCAGCACGGGCGATCCTCGTCGGGCGCACAATAGGCGTTGTAGGCCTCGACGATGATGTGGCGCTCACGGTAGCCGAAGTCGTGGGCAATGGAGACGCGCGGGTAGCGCAAAGCCCAGCCAATCTCGAACCCACCCCAGACAATCGGGGTCGGCCACTTGGCCGCCAGCATCTGCATGGCCGGGATATCGCTGATGACGTTGAACTCAAGAAAGCGTTGATTGCCGTCAATCGGCTGAAATGCGCCTGCCATGACCGAAAGCAGGCGCACTTTGCGTTTGATCAAGGCCACATCATCGGGATTGCTGAGCATGATGGCCATGTTGGTGGCAAACCCGATGTGGACAATCGTCACCGAACCATCTGGCAAGCGCTCGAGCGTTGCGCGCAAAAGATCAACGGCATCGGGGGCCGAGTTGGGCTTATAGTGATGTGGCCACGCCTTGCCTACCGCCAAAAACGGGCTGTTGTTGGGGGTTGGGCCGTGGCGCATCACGCCCACCGGGATACTCCCACGCCCATAAAAACGATTGATGGCGGCGCACATGCGCGCTGCGTCGTGGCCCGGGCGCGACAAAATAACCGCCTCGAGCTGGCAGTAGCCACGATCCTGCAGGTTGTGCAAGACTGCCATGGCCAAGGCATCGTCGACATCGTTGCCCATGTCGGTATCAAGGATAATGTGGTGCATCGTTGCACTCCTTTGGGGTAGTCGGATATGACTATGATACCGCAGGTAGAACATCTACCAAGAGTTGCCACGATCGCCAGTGTACATGATGCAGCCGGCACCCACATCAAAAATCGACTGAATATTCTTGCCCTCACTATCCCAAGCCACAATCGTCTTGGTTGAGCCGTTCGGGCCCCATACGGTCGTGAGCATGGCAGATTTATTGTTGTTCCAATACGTGGTGTAATTCGAACTGGTGATTGATCCGCCATACATTGATTCGAGTGCCACCAAAATTGATTGCTTGATGTCATTGTTCGAGTTTGCCCCAAACGCTTTCAACTCATCAACCATCACTTCACACTTGGCCCGCGACACAAAGTAATCCGCTTTGGCAAGGCGATCGCGATAATCGTTCAGCGTTTGAGCGGTACGGGTGGCCTCGTTTTCGAGTTGGCCGACGCGTGTCGTCAACGTCTTGTTGGTTGAGTTGGCTTGATTCAACTCCTCGACGACGGCGTTATATTGGGTAATCGTTGATGCCAACGTGGTTTGGGTGTCCGTCAGGGTTTGCTTTTGTTGGGCAATCGTCAACTCTTGTTGATTACTTTTGACAAAAAAGTTGACACTCGTATACCCCAACACCGCATTGGCAACCACACTCAAAACCAAGAGTGCCACGAGGATGATGGTCGTTGTACGCATAGGGGGACTCCTTAGTATTATGTATTGGGCTCTTCGCTTTTGTCGAATATCCCCTGAATCATTTCCAATCACGTGTATCAGAAGAGTACAAGTAACAAGCATAACTTGTTTCATAAATTGCTTGAATCGACTGATTATCATCTCGCCATGAAATAACAGCATGTGATGTAAATGTGCTCCAATTAATCTCTACAAACACAGTTTTTGAGTTTTTCCACAACGGAACCATTGTTGATCGCGCAATATTACCAATGTATAAATTCCGTACGGCTTCATACAGCGCAGGTTTCACTTCTTCATTTGATGTAGCAAAACGTACATCGTTTTGATCAATCTGAACAGGGCACATATCAGGGGACATCGGCTTGGTCGACTGTGCGAGCTGCACACGATAACTATTTAAATTGCGTTGAGCCTCTTCTTGTGATTCTTGTAATTCACCGATTGCATCTTGTTGTCCGGTAATTATTTGCTTGGCTTCTTTAGTTTCCGCAGTTGCTTTATTGTATTGCTCGATCAAGCCATTAATCCGTGTCTGTTTCTGATTCACGCTCTCTTGCAAAGCCAGAATCTGGTTATTCGCATTATGCACGGTAAAACCCAACCCAGCGTTCCCTGCCAGACTCAACACCAACAACACAATAGACAATGCCCGCATAATTACACCTCATTAATTACATAAATACGTAATTAATGATAATCGATGTCACATATTTGGTCAACTGCTGTTTACTCTTCACGCAATCGCGGGCCTTGCCATTCACTGATACGTTGGTCTTGGCGCAAGGTGATGCGCCGATGGTGCATCCCGTGGATGAGCGCAGTTGGGGTAGTGTCGTTGATGGCCAGGCTTGTGCGGGCCTCATGATAAAAGACGGCCGGCACGAGGCGATTTTCGCTATGCAAATAGGCATCCTGCCACCATGCGTTGAGGCGATCGGCGGATGCATCAAGCAAGGCGGCGCTGACGAGGCGATCGCGCTTTTGATGTTGATTGACTTGGCGATTAGCGGGCACGAGATTCCACAAATCGCCGTTCGGCCATGCCGCCCATGGGAAGACGTGGTCGATATCAAGCGTATTCATGCTCAGGCGTTTGCCACTCCAGATACAGTAGACCGGGTGGTTACGTTCAATCAGGCGCTCGACTTGGGCCCGGGCACGAAGCACGGTACGCTCGGGGTCAATCCACTCCATTGCATGATTCATCTGTTGGGCATCGAGGGTGCGGCCTTGTGCTTGGGCATAGGCGTTCATCAACTTCTGCCACTCCCAAATGATGGCCGGCTCAAGCCAGGCACTAAAGCGCATCATGCTCAGCCAAATATGGCGTGGCAACGTAAACGATCCATACGACCACAGCAGCTGATCATCAATTGTCAACGTCGCCTGCGCTCTGATGGCCCGCCCACGTGACACCTCGAAAATCTGGCGATTATCGTCGTAACGCGTATAGTTGACCGGCATCTTTTGGATGACATCGCACACATCTTTGATGGCCGTATGCACAATCGTCGCCATATCGCCGCCAAACTGCATACCGATGCGCAAATCGCCAGCAATATGTACGGGTAGTGCGCGGTAGGCCTCGGTCGCAAATCCCAGGCGATCACCTGCCTGCACATTCACCGATGACTGCGGGAACTGGCCATGCGTCAGCGGCAAATACAGCCGCATCCAATACAAGCCGAACAGACCAAACGGCAGGCTCACCGTCTCGCGCTCAACATCATGCACGGCCAAACCGGGCGCTGAATCAGCGATGCGCACCAGCGTCCGGAGCAACCCGAGCTTGTACGTCGCCGACTTGCGGTCATTCAGGATGATGTGGCGGAGCAGCGGCAGCGCCCCTGTGCCATCATCGGGGATACGCAGAGCGAGTTGGAGCCAACGTATGTCACGACCAGATTGATCGGCATCAAGAGCATCGACCTCGACGGCTAATCCGTGCTCGCGGGCAAGGTGGTGCAGTTCATCGTAGGCCACGGCGTACTTACCACGAGCATCGTCGTGCACATCAACCTGAACCGTCATGCACAGCAGGCCACCCGGTTTGAGTAGGCCCAGCACTTTGCGAAAAGCCCGGGCGCGCTGGCGCGGCGCCACGAACATCCATACCGCATTGAGCAACACCACATCGAACTGATAGTTGCGCTGATACACCTGCTCAAGACCGGGCAAACTGTCGTTGACCCACTCGATGTAATGATGCTGGTGATATTGCTGGGCATATTCGCGCATGGTACGCGACGGCTCGACGGCAATCACTTGGTGCCCCAGCTCGGCTAGCCATTGAGCATCACGGCCACTGCCGGCACCAATATCAAGGATGAGACCGGCTTCGACTGGCAACAGTGGTTTAATCCAGGCGTTCAGTTGCGCCGGGTCATGACGATCGTATTGGGTGGCCCACTCACGGCCATGGGCATCGTACCAATTGATGGATGCAGATTCTTCGAACATGACAGGATCCAATCAACAATCTCCATATCATGCCCATACTCTACCATAGATACGTCAAATTGGTGGTATACTCTCCGTCACTGCATGCCGGCATCGGTATCCGGACGCCCTTTCGGACGCCCTTACGAGTGCGTAGCCCACCACCCTCCCCCGCGTCACTGCATGCCGGCCATCAAATGTGGGAACTCAACGTACCTTCCCGGCGTG
>CAYXXK010000096.1:0-6206 GCA_964469045.1 uncultured Klebsiella sp. | reverse complement strand
GCCGTTGGCCACGCCAAACACCTCCCACGCCATGCGCAACGGCAACTGCTCGCTGCGCACAAACGTGCCGCCTCCGCCAATGTGGTTGTATGGCGCCTTGAGCTTAAAGAGGAACTCTTGGCCCGGTTGCAACGATCCAAACCCCTTGCCCGACGGCATCCAAAAGTTACACTCGCTGGCCTCGTTGGCGCGCAACGTAGCAAACCAGTCGTTGTCGGTGACACCGAGATAGCAGCGCATGGGGAGGTTCCTTTGCGTCACTCAAAACGCGTTGTATCTGTCATCGGCGACTGCTCACGCACACACTCAATCTCAGTGCCACCATGTGGGAACGTCTGCATAAACACACTCAGTCGATTTGTGCGGGCTATCAATCGCTGATACTCCGCATACGCAAGCACAACCATCGCTGGTACGCCGTGCATGGTAATGATTTGTGCTTCGCCATGTTCGGCATTAGCAACGACTTCATCGAATTGGTGTTGTGCATCGGACAATGGCCATGATTGGGACATGGCATCTCCGTTCTAGTCAATTAACAGCGTCGATCTCGCTATGGTCATGTGGAATTAGCATGCCTACAATTACATCAACCATGCGTGTCATGCAGTTGCAACTGGCTGTTGCTTTACGGCTTTGTACCAAACCCGCAACCCATTAACTGCCATAACAAGCAGTACCACATAGAGGAGCGAGAGAAAGCGTACGTCTTTAACAAAGTATAACCAAATAGCTATCACATCAACGATAATCCAATATACCCAACTTTCAACTTTTTTCTGCGCCATAAGCCACATTGCCGTAAAACTCATTATTGTCGTTAATGCATCAATATACGGAAATGATGCCGGGGCAGGAAAAATCGTTGGTATCATGCGATGAATATCAGTCATAAATGCGCCAAATAATACCGATATTACAACAGTCACAATAACCCAAATTACAATTGTTCTAATCGAACTGACGTGTACACCATTGGTCCCATCCGACGCGGGTGCCGTGTCGTTCCATAGCCACCAACCATATACACTTGCCACCAGATAATACACCTGTTCAATCGTGTCTGAATAGAGTTGAATTTGATAAAACAACACCATAAACAATAATACACTTATGATACCGATTGGCCACGTAAGCTTGTTTCGTTGACTGATAAGCCATACCGACCACAGATAAAAAATAGTTCCAACAAATTCAATGTAACTCATCGGATAGCCTAGGATAGTAAACGCTATTGTTTCGACACTTAACAAGTTGTCCATGGGTGTACTCCTTTGCTATAGCTCGGTTGCAAGTGACTTGTACTTATGAAACGCCTGTAAAACATGTTCGATTTTTACAGCACGTGTGTATACATCTCCTTTCAATACAAAGTATGGGATGTTGCGTGTTTGTAAATCGGCAACAATCTGCTTTTGAAAAACAAGCCGCTGAACGTCACCTGATCTATCCCACGTATCATCGTACGGAATATCAACATCGCAGAGAAATACAATGTCATATCGCGATTGTGATTGACGAGCGAGTGCCTCAAGTCGTACGTCAACGTATCCGTGATACGCTTGACCAAACATGTAGGTTGTTATTGCGTTCGTGTCACAAAATAAATACTGATTTGCGTGCATCAGCAACTGGTTTTCCCGTTCAAGATGCCCCTCAGCAATTTCGACGAGTTGCTGTGGTGATAAACGCCGTTCAATCTGATGTTGCTCCCAATATTCACGGCCGTATTCAGGCATCCAGACAGTATTCAAACGCTGCGCCATGTACTCAGCCAAGGTACTTTTACCGGTTGATGGCGCCCCCACAAACACAACTTTTGTAATAAGGTCTTGGTAGACTATTGGATGTAAGAACGAACGATACTGAAATGGATTCTCACGAATCAAGGTCGCCGATATCGGAACCTCTGAACGCTGTGGATTCACTTGGCGATTGACTGCACCAAGTGCGAGACTCATGTGCTCACCATAGAATTCACTTGAATAAAAATGTGTAATATCACGAATCCCTAATGTATCAATCACATATTTTTCGTGCATTCGTTGTATTTCTAGCGTATCTCCCATTTGTGTTGGGCCATCCCATGCCTCAATCACTCGTACCGTTGGGTATAACTGTTTTATCCATCTTGATCGTACACTCAGCGGTACAAAGGTGGTTTCTGGCGCATCGTAAATAATGACAGTGACTTCATCCATTTCAGCAAGTGCAGCTTCAATGACATATTGATGCCCTTTGTGAAATGGCGCATACTTGCCGAGTGTAAGACCGTGCGTTGAACTCATAGTGATACACCTCACGCACATTATCATTTACAGAACAGATGAGTAATGGCCGTAGTATACCAGATGATTGAGCATTTTTACATAGTAACGCACAAACGTCATTCATTTATCTAACTACATCTCCAACAACCGCACGGTCTGCACCGGCATACAGCGAAACACCGTAGCTTGTGGCATTTTGAAGAGGTCAAGCGTAGCCAGATCAGCATGCGCTCGCACGACATCACGTGGCAAAAACACCCCTGTATGCACACTCGCACGAAGCCGCACACCAACCACATATGATTGCGGTTCGGGAATATCATCATGCCACAATGCATCTGCTAAGTATTCAGGGTGCGCCACCTGCACTCGTGTTACCGGTAATTCAGTGATGTAGCCGTACGCCACGACTCCACCCTTGGGGCCAGACTCCCAGATGAACACATGATCGGCGAGTGACATCTCGTTACGGTAGCGATTGACCAACCAATAAATGTTGGATTGTGCTACATACGTGCGCACATCAAATCGCGCTGGGTTGCCTTGGAGTATCCAATGCATCGAACTATCTCCTGCCATAACTTTCATTCAATTTATATCATATTTACGTTGTTTTGGCATTTATGGCGTATAATCAAAGAGATTGAGTATTTGAGTGAAAGTGATGGCACATGCAGAACTTCAAAATCCCCCAAAAGGGCTGGCTCCGCTGGTTGTTGTTTAGTGGTATTGGCATCTTTGGTTGTTGTATCTTGTTCGTCATTGTTGCATTATTCGCACCAGATACGCGGGAGCAACGCACTGCAGACACAGCCACAACCCCACAAACAGCAGAATCAACCGTTGAGTCGACGGCAATCCCCACCGAAGCACCGACGGCTGAGGCGACGGCAATCCCCACCGAAACGCCAACGGCCGAACCAACTGTAATCCCCACTGAAGGACCGACCGCTGAGCCGACGGCAGTCCCCACCGAATTACCTGCAGAAGCACAGACGGCTACCGCAATCGTGGTTGCTGAGGCACAGATCAACGAATATTTGGCCAAGATGGTGCCTTCCACGTTAGGGGATACCACAAACCTCAAGACCAAGCGCCTCGTCGAGGTCAAAACACTGTTTGGTGCAACACCAGACGACCTAGGTCACAGGTTGGTCACAATCCGCGCAAATGACAACTTGAGTAAAGACTTGATTGTCGCTGGGATGCTTGTTGATGCTGTCGACTACTTCGAAGCCATTTCAAAAAACCCAACGGTGATGGCGCTCGACTCAGTGACCATCTTGTTCACCTTCCCCATGGTTGACAAATACGGCAACACTGAGGAGGCTGGAGTTCATCGCATCCAGTTAGAGACCGCAACCATGGCCAAAATAAACTGGGAGACGTTCCAAAGTGGCGGCCATCGCCGCTTGGTTGATGCCGCGGATAGGTATTTCTTGCATGCTGCGTTTCGGTAGATGATATAGACACCAACCCACTCAATAATTGAGTGGGTTGGTGTCACACTAATCCATCATTACTTGCGATCAGACAATGTCCAGAGCACCGTTGCCACCAGCGACAAAAGCAACGTGAACATCGAGACCGGCGACATCGCAGCTGCAACACAATGTGCCCGATAACAGTTGTTGTACCCACATTGATTGATGACCATCACAAACGGAAACATTATCAAAAACAACAAGCCCCAGCGCAGAACGACATTCATAGTTTTCATCCTTTCTTTATGATGTATCTGCATCATATCACATAAAAAGTCCACATATGTGAACTTTTTATGTGATATAGTTGACTTGTTAGACATTTCTTGAGGAGAAATCTATGGTACGGCAATTATTCTCATTTGGGGCTCTGTTTTTCACTACACTTATATTGTTGAGCTGCGGAAGCACCAGCAAGCCAACAACTGGGGTAGATCCATCACAATATGAACTCGCACAATCTCCAATTAGAGTTGATGGAGGAAAATGTCAAAAGAGCTGTGGCGAATTATACGGAAAAATCACAGTGCAACCAAAAGTTAACCAACCCTTCTTGGTTGATGAATTTGTAATTTTTTATGATGATCGTAATCTGGTATTAGATAATCCTCAATGTGGTCTAGTAGATGAAAGTGGCAAGGAATATTGGTTTGATCAGGCATATCAATCCACCGAAGAATCGGATGGGAATTACTTCAATGAAAAACTAGTTAATCTTTATAGTTGCGTTGTAACGGCACCATCTGCAGGTCAATATCGATTTACGGTTCGCTATGACACAAATGACCGTGGGTATGTAGGACCGGACCAGATTATATCTTACAGTCCATTTACTGTACTCCCCTAATTACTCAACATCATGCGGAGAGGCATACTACAGTATGCCTCTCCGCATCCAATCAGTCACAGTGATACTCTAAAATCACATATCTCATTCACTTCTCCCCTTACTAAGAAATAATTTGAGTGCTGAAAGATATCTGAATGAATCACCGATACCATTGAGCAATTCGACAATCTCCTCAACCTGTTGTAACGTCACCGGATCAGGATGCGCAACATGATTGCGCCGTGGATTAATCTGCTCCCACTTGTCCAACATTTTTTGGAACTTGCGGCTCCACGCTTGTCTACTCACTTCATATCCAGCCTGAAGTAACACCTCATAAGTCTGTTCGCGGATAGCATCCCGACGATGATTCACCACATAATACGACTGTCCAATACCTGGGAGTCGCAACCCATTGTGATGAAGTTTATTGAAATCGTGTGTCTCGATAATAACCGTTTTACCAGCCTGATATTTGTTATAGTAGGTTGGCATATCGATGTCATGGATAAAGCGAATCAACTGCACAATCGACAGATTTATCTCTAACTCAAATAATTTGGTTAATAAAATCGCAAATGGCGCATAATCAATACCACTTTGTGCTGTAGGATCATGCATAATTTGCGTATACATTTGGGCTAATACTCGATATGTATCCAAGTATTGCGCACTACTTGCTTCAATCGCATCTTTGGGAATGCGAAGCTCAGGTAATTGGAGTTGACTCTCTACAGATACATGGCGCATGCTTGCTTGTAACCACGACATCAAAGAGGCGCATGTCTCTTCGATGTCCAAACATGCCATTTGGAACTCGTCGCTCTCAGTCACGTTATACAATTCATTCAACTGCGCTCGTGCCGACGCCAAGGCTTCGACTTTCTCGCGAATGCTCGATACCACATCTTCAGTAGTCTGATGTTCATTCGGTTGTATTACTGCGAACAAATTTTTTTGCACCTGGTCGAGCTTGCGGCGACGCACGATATCGCCGTATGTTTGCGTCAGTTGATGCTCAATATTCGACAAGGTGAACTCGCTCGGCTGGTTACGGCTATATGGATCAGCTGCCAATCCATTGGCAATATCGGTTAAGCGCACCAACTTGCGCACGACGTCTTCATCTGTGGTTGGCAAGAGCAAATAATCACATGCGTCATAGAGTGATGTTGTAATCACCAAACATGGCAGTTGATGGATATTAATATTTAACTGAATCGACAACAAATCGATGGACAATGCAGGATTATCATCATACTCCGCCTCCCACATATCAACCAACGCTGGTTCGTCGTGTTGACGCTGCGCAAGCCACGATTGATCTGGTTGAAAGTAGCTAAAAAAGAGCAGTGAATCACCGGTATCTTCATCGAGTTGTTCATAACGTTTTTGCATGCGCTGTTGCATTGCGCTATGCTTTTGTGGATCAAACAATACAAAGACAAAGAGTTGATAGGCTGACAACGCCTGACGGATTTCAGGCGTATCTTTCAGTCGCATTTTGGTCATGCGCGATGCTGAATTTGATGTACGACCCAGTTCAATCGGAAACGCCAGAGATAGAGCAATGTGAGGATCCACACCCGGAATAGGCATGCCACGATGTAATTCAGTACGAGT
>CAYXXK010000095.1:0-6293 GCA_964469045.1 uncultured Klebsiella sp. | reverse complement strand
GAGCGGCGTTGATGCGATTTGGCCAACAACTGCCCCAAGATGATCTCATCTACCTTGAGGATGATCTACAAAGTCCAGAAATCATCAATCGGCTTGTCAACGCCAGTGCCGCCGAGAATTGGCGGCAAATTGTGGCGGTGCGCGAAGATGGTGAAATTGTAGGATATACTGCTGTCCGACGCCTAACTGGTTGGTCATCGCATGTCGGCGACATTCAGCTGATGGTTGAGTCGAGCTATCGACGGAGTGGTCTCGGTACGGAGATGGCTAAGGCGATTTTTGAGGCAGCCCGCGGTTTGGGTGTCGCCAAAGTGATTGTCGAGATTTTAGCCGTACAAACCGGTGGCCGTGCGATTTTCGAGCGCCTTGGATTCAGTCGCGAGGGTATTTTTAGCAAGCACGCCCATGATCGCCACGGCAACCGCCATGATTTGGTGGTGATGGCCTATCATGTGATGTAACGATACAAGGAACCGCCGGCTTGCCGGTAGAGACGGAGCATGCTCCATCTTTACCAACGGCAAGCCGGCGGTTTTGCGTTGTTATTTGATGACCTCAAGGCCGCCCATGTAGGGGCGGAGCACCTCGGGGACGGTGATGCTGCCGTCGGCGTTCTGGTAGTTTTCCATGATGGCAATCATGGTGCGTGGGATACCGAGGCCTGAGCCGTTGAGGGTATGCACGAACTCGGGCTTGGCGGTGGGCTCCGGGCGGAAGCGGATGTTGGTCGATCGTGCTTGGAAGCTCTCGACGTTCGAGCATGAGCTCACCTCGAGCCATTCATCTTGGCCGGGCGCCCACAACTCGATATCGTACGTCTTGGTTGAGGCAAAGCCCATGTCGCCGGTGCAGAGTACTTTGGTGCGATAGGGGATCCCCAGCAAACGACAGCTCTCCTCGGCATCTTGACGCAACTTCTCGAGCTCGGCATAGCTGGTGTCGGGGTGGACAAACTTGTACATCTCGACTTTGTCGAACTGGTGGCCACGCTTGATACCGCGTACGTCACGCCCGGCGCTCATCTTCTCGCGGCGGAAGCACGGCGTATACGCACAGTAGTGAATCGGCAACTGTGTGGCGTCGAGGATTTCGTCGCGGTGCAAATTGGTGACTGGTACTTCGGCGGTGGGCACGAGCCACAAATCCTCTTCGGCGTCGTGGTAGAGGTTATCGCGGAACTTGGGCAGTTGGCGGGCGCCCCACATACACTGCTCTTTGACCACGAACGGCGTGTACACCTCGCGGTAGCCTTGGTCGCCGTGCAAATCAAGCAACCACTGGATCAAGGCGCGTTGTAAGCGGGCCCCCTTGCCCTTGAGGATATAAAAGCGTGAGCCAGAGACTTTGACGCCGCGCTCGAAGTCGATAATGTCGAGTGACTCGCCGAGTTCCCAGTGTGGGCGCGGCGTAAAGTCGAACTGACGCGGGGTACCGATGGTCTGTAACACGACGTTGCCCTCTTCGTCGGCCCCGACAGGCACGCTTTCATGGGGCAGGTTGCGCAAATCGAGCAAGGCGGCTTGTTGGGCGGCCTCGAGCTCGGCGACTTGCTTGTCAAGGGCGCTAATTTGATCGCCGACGACGCGCATTTCGGCGATTTTGGTGTTGCGCACCTCGGCATCTTTGAGCGTCGAAATCTCTTTGGAGACGGTGTTGCGCAAGGCTTTGAGGCGCTCGACCTCGGCCAACACGCTACGGCGCTTTTCGTCGAAGACCAAGACGGCATCGACAGCACTGGCTTCGACGCCGGCTTTGGCGAGGGTGGCTTTGACGAAATCGGGCTGTTCGCGGAGCAAACGAATGTCTAACACGAGAGTTCCTTTCGTTGATTGATATCCTTAACGGGCGATCTTGCTAACACTCCAAGAGACCATTTTGCCTGCTTGATAGGGGGCAACTCCATGGAAGGTATAGTCGTCGTCGAAGACCATCTCGATCCACAGGCGGTCACTATCCCACAAGTTGAGTGACTGGAGTTGAGCGACGGGTACCCATTCTAGCGCCCCCTCGGGGTTGCTGGTGAACGGCGTGCCGCTCCAGGCATCAATGCGGAAGACAAATCCGAACCAATCTTCTTCGTTTTTGCCGAACCCGGGCCAATTGAGGGTGCCACGCATCGTCATTCGGTCGACGGTGATGCCGGCCTCTTCCATGATTTCGCGGGCCATGCCGGCAGCGGCATCTTCGTGGGAGTCGAGTTTGCCACCGAGCCCGTTATACTTGCCGAAGTGAATGTCATCGGGGCGTGCATTGCGATGCACCATCAGGACGTGTGTCCTGTCCGGTGCCATAATATAACCGAGTGTGGCTACAATTGGGGTATAGGGCATACCAAAAACTCCTTACCATTTGGGGACGCGAGGCGGACGTTGTTGGACAACCTCTTCGATGCGCCGTACACAACCAGGCTCAACCTCATCGTCAAGCATGCGCAAATCACGTAATGTTACAAATCGAGCATCGGCGATTTCAACCGAGTAACGTGGTGGTGTTGGTACGACGGTGTGGTCCATTCGAACAATCATCACATCTACGGTGTTCGGATGATTTTGATGGATGTGATCAAATCGCCCATGGTATACGAACAACGCTGGATTGAGGACAATCCCTGCCTCTTCATGAATCTCACGGGCCGCGGCATCAGCGATGGCTTCATCACGCCCAACGCCACCACCTGGCAACACCCACGCATATGGACCAGCCCGATGGCGCACGAGCAACACAGCATTATCTGGTGTAACCACGACGGTACGAATGCCATACAAGTGTGGCTGGCGGACTGCCCAGTACCAATCGCGCGCAGTCCGTGCGACGAGGTAGATGAGTTGCAAGAGATACTGCATTGCTACTCCTCACGGTTGTTGTGCAACAAAAAACACCCCCGCCTTCTAAAGAAGGACGAGAGGCGCTGAGCCTTCGTGGTGCCACCTTCGTTCGTTGCGGGTTAACGCAACCTTACGTGCACGATAACGGGTGCGCCCGATCCGAGTTATCCCCGGCCGCTCAAGAGTGGAACCAACAATGAGTCGCTATTGCCTCACACCACCCGGCAACTCTCTGAGATACGCTCAAGGCTGACATGTCTCTGTCACTGCGTTTGTTACTTACAGTATACGATTAAATCGTGTTCATGGCAACAAAAAGCAACCGTCTATGTCTTTTTAAGGAGAAATATACAAGAATTTCAGCGTATTTTGTATATTGTGTTCTTGACCATGCTTTTGATACCATGCTATAGTCAAACATATCATAACAAGATAGTGTGCATCCCACACAGTAGGGGGATAGTATGGCAGAACAACTCCGGCTTGTCATAGCCGATGATGAATCGATTATTCGTTTGAATTTGCGCGAAACGCTTGTTGGCCTCGGCTATTTGGTGGTCGGTGATGCTGGTGACGGCGTCAGCGCCATCCATTTGGCACGTGAGTTGCGCCCCGATTTGGTCATTATGGACATCAAAATGCCCAAACTCGATGGCATTCAAGCTGCCAAGGTGTTGACCGAGGAGAAGATTGCTCCAGTGTTGTTGCTCACCGCCTACTCAGACCGTGAGTTGGTCGAGCGCGCCCGCGACGCCGGTGTGGTCAACTATATTGTCAAGCCGTTCCGCGAGGCTGAATTGTTGCCGGCGATTGAGATTGCCTTGGCGCGCTTTGCGGAGTTCCAAGACATCAACAAAGAGCTCGGTGACCTCAAAGACACTATGGAGACGCGCAAGTTGGTCGAGCGCGCCAAGGGCGTCTTGATGGATACCCAGGGGCTCAAGGAGCAAGAGGCATTCCGCAAGATTCAGCAGTTGTCGATGAACACGCGCAAGTCAATGCGTGAAATCGCCCAGGCTATTTTGTTGACCGCCCAAATCGATAAGTAGTCAGCCACTCAGAAAGATATGTGATGACCGGCGAATCACGTTCGGATCAGCAACATGCACGGCAGCGCCGCATTGTGTTTGCGGTGCTGCCGCATATATTCACTGCACTCATGACGTTAGGCGTGTCGTGGTGGTTGTGGGGCCAACAGCGGAGTGTGGTAGTGAGTCTCGCTCAGCCAACCCCAGAGGCAGTGTTGCGCCCGACCGATTTGCCGGTGTCAGCCACGCCAACCCCGGCATCTGAGGTGGTACGTGATATCTCACGGCAAGAGTTGCTTGATGTCAAAGCTGAGACGCAATCGCTGTGGAGTGCTGTGTATCTGACGCGTGCATTAATGCATGCTAACGACGCAGAATTGGCGTTGCGTGAAAACGACCTCGGTCGCGTCGAGCAGATTCTGTTGTTGCTCGATGATGTCTTGCAACGCGCCACTACCAACGCAACGCCGACCGCGCGCGACCCAATTGAGCAGTTACGCCGTGATGTGGTGACAATTCGTCAAGATTTGTATGTGCGTCCGGATGGTGTTGATCAGCGCTTGACGCGGATGCGGCAAGCGCTGTTGACGCTTGTAGGTGAGGGTGAGCGCCCTTAACGTGCTGTGCGCCAGTCGATGCTGGTCAGCTTTTGCAGGCGCTCGGCTGCGGCATCCATGGTGCTGAATTTTTTTGCGAAACAAAAACGGACTAATGCCGGCGCATTGGGCGTGACATAAAACGCCGACATTGGAATCGACACTACCCCTACCTCAATCGCAAGCCGCTTACAAAACGTGTAGACGTCGCTGACACCGAGCGGTGTGACATCGACACTGACAAAGTACGATCCCTCGGCATCAATCAACGGCAGGTTGGTCTGTGCCAAAATGCGAATCAGGTGCTGGCGGCGCTGGTTGTACTCATCGACCAGCTGGGCATAGTAGCCGTGTGTGTCAGCGTCGTTGAGGGCCACCGCCGAGGCCTGTTGCATTGGCGTCGAGGTGGCAAACGTCACCCATTGGTGCGTGGCGCGCAGGGCGCGGCTGAGGTGGGCGGGAGCAATGGCCCAGCCAATTTTCCACCCGGTCACACTAAACGTTTTGCCGATGCTATTGGCGCTAATGGTGCGTTGCCACATGCCGGGCAGGCTGGCGAGGTGGATATGCTCGTGCTGGTCGTAGACCAGGCGATCGTAGACTTCGTCAACCAGGGCAATGACGTTGTATTCGTTGCACAGTTGAGCGATGAGTTCGAGCTCGGCCCGAGTGAATACCTTGCCGGTCGGGTTGTGTGGCGTGTTCAGCAAGAGTAGTTTGGGGCGCTGCGCAAACGCCTGCAACAACTCGTCGTCGTCGTACCACCAGCTGGTATGCTGGATGTCTGGTGGGTTGAGGCGCACGGTAATCATCTCGCCGCCGGCCATGATGATGTCGGGCAAGTAGGCGTCGTAGGCCGGCTCGAAGACCAGCACCTTGTCGCCCGGATTGACGAACGCCAACATGGCGTCGCACAAGACCTCGGTGGCGCCGCTGGCGATGGTGACTTCGTTGAGAGCATCAATTTCGAGGCCGGTGCGCTGGCGCCACATAGTTGCAACAGCAGTGCGCAGGCTGGGCAATCCGGGCATCGGCGCATATTGATTGAGATCGGCGTTGATGGCGTCAACCGCGGCCTGTTTGACGAAGTCCGGGCCGGCAAAGTCGGGGAATCCTTGGCCGAGGTTGACGGCGTTATGCTGAATGGCGAGCGCACTCATCTCGGTGAAAATCGTCGTGCCAAATGTGGCAATGCGCTGGGCGGTAGCTGACTGGCTCATGCGGTACTCTCATGCGGTGCGGTGAATGTGTAACTATTATATACTGTCTCGCTTTTGGGTGAAAATAGTAACAATCCTACCCAAATTTGGTATGATACATGCTGGTGTGCGTGGACCGACGACGGAGTCTCCCATGCGACAAATGATTGTTGATAGGGAGCATGGTTATGTGTGGAATTGTCGGATATATCGGGACTCAACCCGCCGCCCCAATTATTGCTAGTGGTCTGGCCCGACTCGAATATCGTGGCTATGATTCGGCCGGCATCGCTGTCGACGATCATGGCACCCTCGATATCCGCCGCAGCGTGGGCAAACTGGCCAATCTGGTCCAACTCCTCGGCCAACAGCCGTTGCACGGCCATGTCGGCATCGGCCATACGCGCTGGGCGACGCACGGCGACGTGACCGAACAAAACGCTCATCCGCATCGGGATGCCAGTGGCCGCGTGGTCGTCATCCAAAACGGCATCGTCGAAAACTATCTCGAACTCAAACGTGAATTGATGGCCGAAGGGCATACCTTCAGCTCACAAACCGATACTGAAATAATCGCCCACCTGTTGGGCAATCACTACCAGGCCTGTGGCTCACTGGTCGAGGCCTTGCGCCGGACCGCCGCCA
>CAYXXK010000094.1:0-6730 GCA_964469045.1 uncultured Klebsiella sp. | reverse complement strand
AAACGGCCCGGATCAAAACGCAAACGGCGCAAGCGTACCAGACCCAAACGGCCCGAGTTCTGACGTTGACTGCACATGCGAAGTACACAATCACGATAGGTGCGCGTATGACATTAACAGCAGCTGCAGCAACCAAAACTGCACAGGCAACTCGCGCTACCAGTACCTCGACGTCAACTGCTACACCGACGGGTACAGCGACACCTACTGCAACAATTCTCATGCCACCACCGCCACCAGGACCATAGTATGTACGCACCGCACGGCTGCACATATAGCAGCCGTGCGATATCTATTACATCAATAAACTTGACATTTTCGAAAGATAAATTTAGGATACTTTCACACACGAAAGAAAAGAATAGACTGGTCGAGACTGAATGAGGTCCGCATGAGTGCACGCACCAAAGAACGCCGTGAGCGCATTGTAACACTCGCCAAGCAAGAAGGGTTTGTCAGTGTCACCGCACTGTCACAGCTGTTCAGTGTGTCAGAGGTGACCATTCGAAGCGATCTTGATGTACTTGAGTCACAAGGACAACTGACCCGGACACACGGTGGGGCGTTCTGCAATGAACAACGCCGGCCGACGCTCAAAAGTGGTTTGCCGAGCCGTATCGATCGCGTGGCAAATGGTGCATATGCATTAATCGACGATTATGATGCCATCATGATTGAAGGTGGCGCACTCGGCGTGGCGCTCGCCTCACGACTCCATGAGCGACGTGGTCTGATGGTGTACACCGACAGTATTGATATCGTGATGCAGCTTCAGCAAACTACGCACACGGTGGCGTTCTTGGGCGGAGTTATCAGTCAAGGTCGGAGTATCGGTTGGCCAGATACGCATCAATTTTTGCCGCCAGGGATGCGTGCGCGGGGACTCTTTTTGTCGGGACTCCCCAGCGACGAAATCGGTCGCGATGCGGCGGTGCGGCGTGATACGTTGCGACGGCGTATGATGGAAGTCTGTGATCAAGTGGTGCTGATGGTCGAAAGTGCCGACCTCGCTGACTGGATGCGTCGTGACCAACACGTCGATCTCGAGCGCGTTTCACGGATTGTGACTGATGATGCCATTGACAGCCCGACGATTGCCCGACTAGCTGGTTCTGGTATTCCTATGACCATCTGTGGTGCAGTGGGGCGGCGACATGTCGAGAACACACCTGCACGACGCTGGCGTATCGGCTTTGCCAATCAAGATGAACGCTTGCCGTTCGCCTCAGCAGTGCGGATTGGTATGATGGCGGCATCAGAGGGTGCAGGGATTGATTTGTTGCTTGCTGACAACAAAAGTGATGGGAGCGTTGCGCTTGCTAATGCCGAAACATTCATCAAAGCCAATGTTGATTTAGCCGTCATGTTCAACACCGATGCACGCACCAATAATATGATTATCGAGGCGTTTCGACAGGCCAATATCCCGGTGATTGCCATCGACATCCCGATTCCTGGGGCGACATTCTTTGGGTTTGATAATTACCGCGCCGGCTTAATGACAGGGCGTCTGCTTGGACAGTATGTGCGGCGACAGTGGCACGGTGTAATTGATGCAGTCTTTTCGCTTGGGCTGCCGATCTCAGGTCCGGTACCGGCGGCACGCATGCAAGGCCAAATCGATGGCTTGCGCGAGCAAGTGCCAGTTCCAGATGGCAGGATTGTGCATCTTGATAGTCGTAATACCAGCGTTGATTCGTGTGCTGCAACGCGCGTGGCTATCAAGAAGATTCGCCGCAACGATCGGGTGGTGATTTTGGGGATAAACGATGAGGCCGTGCTCGGGGCGCTCTCGGCATTCCACGAGGACGGATCGCTCAACCGCTGTGTCACCGCAGGCCTCGGTGCCGATATCGATGCGCTCCGTGAGTTACGCAGGCCGGGGAGCCGGATGATTGGGGCGGTGGCGAGCTTTCCGGAGCGCTATGGTGAGCGCGTTATCGAGCTAGCCGGGTCGATTTTGCAACGGCGTGCAACTCCACCTGCACGCTACACCAATCACTGCTACGTGTTGTCCGATGAGTCCATGCGCACCCTTGATTTGACGGCCTTGCGCGGGGGCGTGATTTCTGCCAGTGAGTATGGTGCACAACGACGATAGTCAATTCTATTTTGCATAACCAAGGAGTATGAGTATGAGTGACGTGAAAGGCTACGCAGCGCTGGCTGAACAACTAGCCGACCAAGGTGTCGATGTGGCACAGGTCAAGGCGGCCCTCAAGGCGCAACATATCGAGACGCCCAGTTGGGGCTATGCCAACAGCGGTACGCGCTTTAAGGCATTTGCTTGGCCCGGTGCCGCTCGTACCACCCGTGAGAAGCTCGATGATGCAGCCATGGTGCATCGTATGACCGGGATTGCACCGTCGGTGGCCGTGCATATCCCGTGGGACAAGCCCGAAGACGGCGATTACGTGGCGATGTGTCAATATGCCGAATCGCAGGGGATAGTGATTGGTGCTGTCAACCCCAACGTCTTCCAAGACGACCAGTATCGGCTCGGCTCACTCGGGCACCCTGATCGTGGCGTGCAAGAGCAGGCGCTCGATCACTTGATTGAGTGTTGCGATATTATGACCAAAGTCAAAAGCAACGCCCTCAGCCTGTGGTTTGCCGACGGCACCAACTATGCCGGTCAAGACACGCTGCGTGGGCGCAAACGGCGCTTCGAAGAGGGCTTGACGCAAGTCTACAAGCACCTGCCTGCGGGTGGGCGCATGCTGATTGAGTACAAATTCTTCGAGCCGGCATTTTATAGCACCGACATCCCCGATTGGGGCACCGCCTATGCCTGGGCGCTCAAACTCGGTCCACAGGCGCAGGTGTTGGTTGATTTGGGGCATCATGCGCAGGGTGTCAACATTGAGCAGATTGTGGCGTTTTTGCTCGACGAAAACCGCCTCGGTGGCTTCCATTTCAACAACCGCAAATATGCCGACGACGACCTGATTGTGGGTACGACCAACCCCTACGAGCTGTTTTTGATCTATAACGAATTGACTGGCGCAGCACTTGGGAGCGACGAGCCAGCCCGCTCGTGCGCCCAAAACGTGGCCTATATGCTCGACCAGAGCCACAACATCGAGGGCAAAATGCTAGCGATGATTTATTCGGTCATCAACTGCCAAGAAGCCTATGCCAAGTCGCTACTAGTGCCACGCCAGGCACTTGCCGAGGCCCAGCAGGCCGGCGATGTGCTCGGTGCCCACCAGTTGCTCAGCGACGCCTACCGCACCGATGTGCGCCCGTTGTTGGCCCAAGTGCGCAGTGAAATGGGCGTGCCGACCGATCCGGTAGCGGCGTTTAAGGCTAGTGGGTATGAGCAGAAAGTGGCCGCTGCACGTGGTGTGGCCGCAACATCCGGCGGATTTCAATAAGCCGCGCGTATCTTTTCTTTGCGCAAAAACGGTATGCAAGCTGACCGTTGATGAGCGAATGGAGGATACGATGGAACGACGTGTTTTGGTGGTGCGTTGGACGATGCAGGCGGAGGGCGAGGTGCCCCGTGAGCAATTGCGGGTGATGACCGAGGCCCTCCGCCTCAGTGTGTGGCGCGTCGGCTGTATTGCCTTAGCGTGCAGTGTGCGCTCACACCAGATTCGTATGGTGATTGAATGTAACGACTCTCATGAACCACACCTGCTCATCGAATGGGTGCGCGCAGCAGCTCGTTATGCGATTACCTGCTATAGCGGTGTCATGCCCAGCTGGGCTGAGGCATACGAGTGGCAGTGGGTCGAACGTAGCTGTGCCGGACAGGCAATCATGGCGTGCTGGCAAGAAGAGTCGGTTGCGTGAGAATGCTGTGTGCTCCGAGAGTCCACGTGAGGAGCTGCCTGCGACCGCATACATATGCGGTATCATGTAATATCCGAATGTCCGGACAAATATGCTATACTAATAGCAAGAAGCAACAGCAAGCCCAAGCAGTGGTATGATGGTGGCGTCCCGCACACATACCAGGAGGAACGCAAAGATGCGTCGATCGTACGTAGTAGATACGACACACAGCCCGGGTGCACTGCTCAAGCCAGTGGCCTTGCAGGGCGTACAGTTGCGCGATCGGTTTTGGGCGCCACGGATTGCCACCAACAACGCGGTGACCTTGCCGTCGCAATATGCGCACTGCGAAGATACAGAGCGCATCGCCAACTTCAGGCGCGCGGCTGGGCGCGAGGCTGGCGAGTTTGTTGGCTTGTTTTTCAATGATTCAGACGTACACAAATGGCTTGAGGCAGTAGGTTGGAATGATGCGGTCAGCGATGCACCGGCCTTGCAGATTATTCGCGATGCGGTGGTCAACGATATTGTCTCGGCGCAAGACGCAAACGGCTATTTGAACTCGTACTTCAGCAAAGAGCGCATTGTAGAGCGCTGGACCAACATGGATCTGCACGAGATGTATTGTGCAGGTCATTTTATTCAGGCGGCGATTGCCATCTATCGCACCAGCGGTACCCAAACCGCACTCGATGCCGCCTGTCGCTTGGCCGATCATCTCGACGCCACATTTGGGCCGGCGAGCGACGGCAAGCGTGAGACCAGCGATGGCCACCCTGAGATTGAGTTGGCCTTGGTTGAGTTGTACCGCACCACACGTGAGCCGCGTTATTTGCGTTTGGCAGACTTTTTGCTCACCGTGCGTGGCCACCAAAAGGTCGGCACCAAGCCGTTTGATCGCTTTGATGCGGCCTATCACCAAGATCACCTACCGTATCGTGAGTTGCACGAGGTCGTTGGGCATGCAGTGCGCATGCTGTACCTCGCTGCTGGTGCGACTGATGTCTGGCTCGAGACGGGCGATGTTGCGCTCAAGCGAGCAATTGACGCGCAGTGGCAGAACATGACGCAGAAGCGCATGTATGTCAGTGGGGGCATCGGCTCACGCTGGAACGGTGAGGACTTTGGAGTAGATTATGAGCTCCCCAACGAAACCGCCTACACCGAGACCTGTGCGGCGATTGCCTCGGTGATGTGGAACTGGCGCTTGCTCCAAGGCACCGGCGAAGCCCGCTATGCCGATTTGATGGAATGGACGCTGTATAACGCCGTGATGCCTGGGTTGTCGCTGAGTGGTAATGAGTATTTTTATCAGAATCCGCTGGCCAATGATGGCAAACACCGGCGCTCACCGTGGTTTGGCTGTGCCTGTTGCCCGCCTAACGTGGCCCGTTTGTTGGCGCAACTAGGCAGTTATGTGTCGAGCGTTGATGCGGACACGTTGTGGCTCCATACCTACATTCAGGGTGACATTGATGCGACCGGTCATGGACTTGAGGCAGCGGTGCAGGTGACGACTGAGTACCCGTGGGATAGCACGGTGCGCATCAAGATTGTGCGTGGTGGGCAGTACGGACTCAAGTTACGCATCCCGAGTTGGGCGAGTGGTGCGACGGCAACGGTGGCTGGAGTCCGCCAACTTGCCACGCCGAATACCTACCTCAGCGTCCGGCGGGCGTGGCAGGTCGGTGACGAGGTGGTGTTGCAGTTGCCGATGACCCCACGCGTGATTCGTTCGCATCCTTCGTTGGTGCACACGGTGGGACGTGTCGCCGTGGCACGCGGGCCGATTTTGTATTGTGTTGAGCAGGCTGATCACGTGACCAGTGTGGCAGGCTTGCATCTTGATGTGACAACAAATTGGCAAGTGGTTGATGGTGCTGCTGATTTGGGTCATCACAAAGCCCTGAAGGCTCGAGGCACGCACGTGACCACAACCGACGACCAGCTATATGTGGATTGGCGCCGCGATGCCGGTGTGCCGGTCAATCTGACGCTCATTCCGTATCACTTGTGGGCGAACCGGAGTCCAGGTGCAATGAAGGTTTGGTTGCCGTTGGCGTAGAAAGGGCGAGGCATGTTTGTAGGCGTTGACCTCGGTGGCACCAAAATCGCCTATGCGCTGATTGACCACAGACAGGGTCGCGTTTTGGCCCGGCGTGTGGCTCCCACTGATTCGGCCGATGGGCCCGAGGCGGTGCTCACACGCATGGTTGCCGATATCCGTCAGGTGGTGGCCGATGCCGGCGTGGCATTGACTGATGTGCGCGGGATTGGCTGTGGTGTGCCAGGGGTGTATGATGACGCCACTGGGCACACGCTCTTTCTGCCCAATCTGGTCGGTACGTGGCATCAGGTGCCGGTAGGACCAACCTTGACGGCTGCGCTCGGTATACCTGTGTGGCTCATCAACGATGCGCGCGCATTTGTGCTGGCTGAGGCGGCGTATGGCGCTGGGCGTGGTCAACAAAACGTCGTCGGATTCACCATTGGCACGGGAATTGGCGGTGGTGTCGTCATCAATCAACGCCTGTACATGGGAATTGATGGCACGGCGGGTGAGTTTGGTCATCAGACTCTGGCGCTTGACGGTCCGCAGTGTGGCTGTGGCAACTACGGCTGTCTCGAGGCGTTTGCCAGTGGCAGTGTCATGGTGGCACAGGCGAACGTATTGATTGAGTCTGGTGAAGCACCCGATTTGGCACGCCGCATTGCCCACGGCATGCATTTGACGCCTAGTCTGATGGCGAGCTGTAGTGATATTGCGGTGCATCAGGTGTTGACCCAAGCGTATGCATATTTGGGGGCCGGTGTCGCCAACGTGGTCTCGCTGTTTAGCCCGAACGTGGTGGTGCTTGGGGGCAGTGTGGCACAACTCGGTGAACCCTTGTGTGTGGCAGTGCGACAGATCGTACGCCAACGTTGTCGTGCTACGCCAGTCGAGCAGATT
>CAYXXK010000093.1:0-6784 GCA_964469045.1 uncultured Klebsiella sp. | reverse complement strand
GCCGGCCATCAAATGTGGGAACTCAACGCACCTTCCCGGCGTGCAGTCTCCTCTCCTCATCACACCTTCCCCAGCGTCACTGCATGCCGGCCATCAAATGTGGGAACTCAACGTACCTTCCCGGCGTGCAGTCTCCTCTCTCTATCAGAAAAACCGGGCGCCGCTCTGATGCCAACTCGCCCTCTCCACAGCTGTTGATGCCTCACGGAGATTGCACGGCCACCGCTTCGTAATGTCATGCACCTTATGATCAACCACCGGTGGCCATGCAATGACGAAGGTGGAAGAACTACAGTGGCCATGCAATGACGAGCGAGCAGAACTTTCACGTGCCGTCGCTACCGCTCCTTGAGGGTGGCCAAAAAGTCGCGGGCCATTGTGCCCCACGCCTCACGGGTACGGCGGAGTTGATCCTCAAGTTTTACATCGTGACGCGCTTCATCCTCCATCCGTGCCCATGAGAAGAGGAGCATCTCAAGTGCAATTTTGGCACGACGAATGCGTTCAGCCTCAGAATAGCGAAATGATTGACTGTCGTCTAACATCTCAAAGAGATATGTGTACGCCGGATGATTACTATTCAGCGTGAGATTCAAGACGCCGATGATATCGCGGACACTAAACACTACTGATGAATCCAATGGCTCGACTTTGATATTCACACGACGATGTTGTTGCACAATATCTGTCGCTTGCTGTACTGCCACCTGTGGTGGTGTACCTGACTTTTCTATTTCCTTAGCCAGTTGATCAATGCGTTGTCGAGGATTGGTATCAAGCGATTGATCGCTTTGGGCGATTCGACCATCTTTGATACGCCGTTCGATTGCTTTGGTGGCAAAATCAACGCTCTCCGGCATCTCGGGGGTTAATGTTGTTCGCACTCCATACGTCTGCTGGCTAAGTGAATTGCGAACACTTCGAAGTGTCGCCCGTACCTTTTCCCATAGCGGACGCAACTGCGCAAATTCTTCTATTTCACTCATTGATTCTGTTGCACGACTTGATACATCTTTATGATTGAGGATTTCGCGCAAAATAACTGCCGCCTGCTTGTTATTTGTCACGCCAAACACTTCATCAAGTGCCGGAGGAAATTGAATTTCCATACCCCACCAACGTTCAACCGGATCGTGTTGTGTAACTTGCCCTTCGTCCATATCAAGTTCACGCCCTGCTCGCACAATCGATATACCGACATTTTTAGCCGCATGCTTGCCATGATCACGTGCACCGGCGAGATCGCCTTTTCGCGCTTCAGCACATGCAATCGTTGTATAGATAATCACATTATGTGGCTTACCCTGTAAATCCGTGAAAGGGATAACTTGTTTGTACAAATCACCGTATGGTTCAAACATACTCCGCGTATTCCATGGTTCTGGAAGCGTATGATATGGCATTAAGTGCAATGGATCATTGGGGCTAATCGCAGTATCGATATATGGAAAATCGATATCTGCTTGATCATGCAAAACGCCGTACCGATCGGTTTGCACATTGAAATTTGCCATGCGAATTTTGACTTTACCCTCAAAAATAAAATGCCGGTACATGCGCCCAACCAAGAACTCGGAATTTTTGATAATTGACGCACTCGTCTTCCACGTGGCCCGATCGATATTCGACCACACTACGAGTGTGCCACTATTACCGACCTGTTCCGTGCGTTTGAGCCACATCGTTGGTACGGTACGGATTTGCGGAATAGGCACCTCACTCGTGCGCCGATGTTCGATATCATCCAAATCGAGGTAGGTGTAATTGGCCTTGGTAATATCACCTTGCCACGACCACACCTCGACGCGCCGACACTGTGAAATTGAAGCACTGGGCAAGCCCATACCAAACCGACCCATGCCGTCACGCTTGCTGGCATCGAGGCGCGTGCCATTGCCGAACTGCAAGGCCATACGCAACACCGCTGGGCTCATCCCCGAGCCATTATCAATCACGGCTACTTGGTAGATCCGCCGCTTTTCGCGCTCTGTTACCAACTCGTAGCGCTCGGCCAACAGCACCTCAACCTGGGTCGCACCCGCTTGAATCGAATTATCAATCAGCTCGGCCAAGGCATAGGCCATGTTTTTGTAGCCGTTATCGCGCATCGCTTTGACGGCCAAATGCGCCGGAATAATTGCATAGTCAGTCATTGGGCTATTCCTCCACTTTCAACCATTGCATCATGCGGTCGTATAGCAGTGAACAGATATCTAGTGAACGCTTATCAATCGTGGTTTTATCCCATTTGTATGAAATACCTAAACCCAAAATCGGTTGAAGATGTTGATTATAGGTAGAAGTTTGTAATTTATTCACAACATCGTCGTCTAAAGTAATCCGATATTCGTATGCGATATCTTTCAAGGTTTGTTGTTTTGCAATATCTGTTTCAGCCGTATAGCTGTAATAAATCCACTTGTGTGGCCATGACTTATTTCCAGTTCCCGAATTGATTGCAGTTGGCAGTAACACTAAATTACCGATACGACTTACATATTCAGGATATATTTCCTCATCCCAATCATCAGTTTGTGTTTGAGGTGCGATATGCTCGATAGTTGCAAATGAATCTGAATACCATCTACTTGCAGACAAATATGAACTAATATTCTCTCCTTTTGATGCAACCAAACGACCATTATGCGTTGTTGTGTTCAACATTGAGACGAACAAGGCTAGGCGTACCAATTTATCACTGCCTGAACCATATCTCAATCTGTCTGCAGCGCTAGTTATCCATGCATCACGATCAGGTAATGTATGTACATGTTGCTGTAACTCGCGAATTATTTGCATGGCATTTACCCGGGACATTGATTTCCATCCATGTGAATGCATGATGTCACGGTGAATTTTAGGTAGTTTATTTGTACGATGAACAGGCCACCATAAAGCATAAAAAGCAGCTACGGCACGTGAAACCTGACAAAAATTTTTCATCGAATCAGGTGATTGATCTTCTATAATCTGAAAATACGCATTATTTAGTACCCCATTGACAATTGAATGCCCTGCATCATGTAAAAAAACCAAACTAAACATCGCTTCATCACGTAGCTTGTTAGACATATTGCCATCTAAATAACGAATGTATCCCGTCTTACTTTCCTGTAGTAATTTGACAGATTTTGTGTATGTGATTGTATGTCTAATGCGTTTTATCGCAATCTGATAATGCATAGAATTATCCAAATTACATACATTTTCGTATATATCAGTCAGCCACTGTTTCTGCTCACTAGTTAATTTACTTACCTGCTCTCCTGCGTATGAAAGACCTAAAATTGTTATAATTTCAACAATTTTTCGTAATTTTTCCTCTTTGCGCAAATTAATAAGGTATTCGTCTAAATCGTCATACAATTCTTTAATATCATTCTTGATAATGTCTCTACTACTATCTTTAGGCAATCTTTGCAACATAACCGCTTTAAAAATATCAAAAGATGTTAAAGGTTCGCCAGTAGAATTTAGTGACTGAAACATATCAAAAGCCCATGTTTCAGATTGTGGTTCTACGTGGTTTACAAGACAACGCTTTAGTAAGAAATATGATATTGACAGTAGCTGAACAAATTGTTTAATACTGACTACATTATTGCTCACATGAAATGAAATCTGAGGTCTAGATGTCATTAATACATCAAAAGAAAGCTTTGACAAAATATCTCTAGCCAATGGAAGATGTAACTCTTCATCATCTTCACTATCAGAAATATCGTCCAAAGTATGCTCTAATTCAACAGCATTTTTTAATATGCTATATATGCTGTTAAAATTTTTTCCTACAGTATGATTCTTATTTGGAGAAAACGATTTATATATTTCTGATTGTGCATCTATATGATTACAAAATAGAGTTATTGTGGTAGCAAGATCAGAAGTGTAACCTGTTGAACCATTTTTCGTCCATTTATCATCATCTGCACGAATAATGATCGGCTTAAGCTTAGGATTACCATAACTCAAGTCTAACGCAAATATCTTTGTCAAATCTTCTTGATATTTATTACGTAGCTCATTTATTTCGTCAAGCAACCCTTGATCAGTTTGTTTTAATTCTTTATGAATTTTAGTTGTAATAACACTCAAGTAATCATACAAAACCATAGCAAAGATACTAAGTGTCGATAACCGTTGCTGACCATCAATAATAAAACTTACTGCAGTTGGGACAGCATCATGGTCGACTGGATGCATTTCTTGCATCGCTTTTGTTTTTGGTAAAGTTACGGTAATTATTGTCCCTAAAAATCGATACTCTTCATCAGGATTACCACTATTAACTAACCGATCAGTACCTGTAATGACATCACTTAATAATTGCTCAACATTTAACTTATTCCAACTATACATTCGCTGATAATTAGGAATGTAATAACCAGTCGCACTCGGCTGAAACAACTCCTCAAAGGTTTTTACGTGGGATGGAAACCTAGTAGTAATGCTCATTCTCACTACCCTCTCTCTGTTTTACAAATGACAGATATTGCAGCCAAATTCATCATCTTCAGCATCGAGTGCATCGCCAATCAAATCAATCAACGGCTTGTCGGGGCGGCGCTGGCGCTCTTGCTCGAGGCGAATCGTGTGCAAGCGCTTAATCTCGGCCACGCGTTCGGGTTGCTCGAGTTCGGCCAAGCGCTCACGTTGCCGCCAATAAAAGCCCACGCCGCCGAAGTCTTCTTCGTAGCGCTTTGATTGCTCAAACAGCTCAGGATGACGCTCTTTGAGGCCAACCCACTCAGCTGACCGTTGGAAGAAGCAGAAGTAACAGCCGCTCCGTTGGCGCCACTCGTAGTACGTCGGCAAGCCCATGCCGCTTTCGGTGAGCAAGCGCTCGATGTCGGGCAGCTTGAGGCCATATTCTTTGAATGGATAGACCGGTGTGATGTTCTTTTTGGCCGAAATATAGCCATCACGATTCTCGTCGGCACGAATCCCGATATAGCTCCAAATCTGATCGTCACCGACACACTGCTCGAACGGCTCGATTTTGAGCTTGCGCGTGCACCAGCGCGTCTGCGCCGAGGGCAACACACCACCATAGACGGTCAACCAATGGTCAAAGCCACGGCCGGCATTCAGGCGCATAATCGGCTGTTGCAAAAACGCTTCAAGCCGATCGAGGTACTCGTATGTTTCGGGGAGCTCTTTGTCGGTGTCACAAAAGATATACTCAAGATTGGGCACTTTGCCTTTGAGAAAGATGGCCAACGCCGTGCTATCTTTGCCACCGCTCAAACTGACAATATGGCGCCCGGGGCGCGTCGACCACTCGGTGGCGGGATCATGCATGCTCATCTGAATCCTCCTCCCTTGGGAGTAACTCCTCCATCAACGACACCAACAGACTCAAGCGTTGACTCGTATCGAGCCCTGCCTGTGCCAGCAAGCCATCAACATGTTGCTTGAGTGCGTCTTGATCAGCGCTGGGCGTCAGCGTAATCACCGCACTCCGTTCACCACGGGCATCACTAATCCCGATGCGGCGGCGCTCATGCCCCAAGTAGTGTTGTTGTTGGGCCGTGGCCACCTGCTCAAGCAGGCGCAACCGGCGCCCGATATCGGCTACTGCTACGCGATACACGCCAACATCGGCATCGCTCCAACTCATCATCGGTTTGCGCCCAAGCAAGGCTGCTACGGGTTCAAACCAGCGTTGGGCATCTGCCGCCAAAATACGATTGGCGAAAGCCCGCAACTGCGGGTCGGCGCTTTCACGCAACACCAACTGCATCCGCTCGTGCAACTCGGCATGCAACAAGGTACTGTCGCTGGTGGTGGCCAACACTGCCTGACTCAAGTCAGCGAGACACTGCGCCTGTAGTTTGGGGAACGCCTGTTGCAGCTCCTCGAGCGCCAGTCGCAGCCCACGAGCAAACTGCTCAACGACTGCGTCGTCGAGCGGCGCATCGCCGGCAATCACCGGCATGTCGAGCGCTTGTGGGAGTTGGACATACAACAAATCATCAGGCGCTTTGGCGGCAATTAAGGCCGCCCGTACTGCCGCAGTGGTTGGCGACACATGTACGGTCTGGCGCACATATGCCGGCAACTGCTGGGCAAAGCGCAACATCGGTTTGACCGCATCAAGCACCGCCATCGTGCCACGTTTGCTCAGCGCCTGTGGCGCAAAGGCCTTGGCGACGCGCTCAAACAACGCCACCCGCAGACCACTTTGGGGCGTGCGTCGCACCGCAAAGTGGTGTGGTTTGGCCACTAATCGCTCAAATAACGCCGTATCGGGCACTGCCACAAAACTATCGTGCTCGTAGAGCACAATCTCGCCACTGCGAATGACATACATCATCACAAATAACAGCGGCAACAACGGCTCGCGGATGCCGTACGGCGCAGTTTGCAACAGCTGATACAGCTCTATCAACGGGCGTCGTTGGGCAATACTCGTATCCAAAAACGCATCGATAGCGGCAAAAACCGGTTGCATGTTGAGGGGATCAGCATCAGCCGTGGGGATTTGCACCTGCCAATCACCGTCAATGGCGGGTTGATGAATGCGCCCAGCCAGCAGGATGCTTTCGTATAACGCACGCTCAGGCGGATACCCATCGGTCAGCCCTAAATACGGACGCTGACTTTGCTCAAGCAGCAACTCAATAAGTTGGCGACGCGCCCGAGCAATCGTGCCCGAGATTTTGCGCCGGACAATCAGTTCGCTGCGAATACGCGGCGCTAGGGCGTAATAGCGATCAAATAATTGCGAGATGGTCGCATCAAACTGCCGCTGATCGCGCACATCAACTAGTTGGCCATGCAC
>CAYXXK010000092.1:0-7622 GCA_964469045.1 uncultured Klebsiella sp. | reverse complement strand
GACAAGGCCGACAACTTTGTGGTTGTCTGTACCATCGAAAACCTCGACGCCATGGGTGTGCATACCGGCGATTCGATTACCGTGGCACCAGCCATGACCTTGACTGACCGTGAGTTGCAGCGCTTGCGCGAAATGGCCAAGTTGATTATTCGCACCGTGGGCGTCGAGACGGGTGGTTCGAACATCCAGTTCTCGGTTGACCCCAAGACCGGCACGCCGTTTGTCATCGAGATGAATCCGCGCGTCAGCCGTTCGTCGGCGCTAGCCTCGAAAGCAACTGGGTTCCCAATTGCCAAAATCGCCGCCTTGTTGGCCGTCGGCTATACGCTTGACGAAATCCCCAACGACATCACCAAGTTGACGCCGGCCTCGTTTGAGCCGAGCCTTGACTATGTGGTGGTCAAGGTGCCACGCTGGGCGTTCGAGAAGTTCCCCGGTGTCAATCCGGTGCTCGGCCCGCAGATGAAGAGTGTGGGCGAGGTGATGGCCATTGGTGGCACGTTTGCCGAGGCATTCCAGAAGGCTATGCGTGGCCTCGAGATTGGCGCAACCGGTTTTGTGGGGAGCAATCAAGTCAAGGTGGTCGGTGACGACGACATCAGCATCCCGACGCCACGTCGCATCTTCCGCGTGTGTGACGAGATTCGCGCGGGGGCCAGTATCGAGTCGATTTGTCAGCGCACCGGGTATGATCCGTGGTTCGTTGAGCAATTCGTCGAGATTGTTGAGGTTGAGCGTGAGCTGAGCAAGTACGCTTTGACGACGTTGCCGTATGATGTGTTGTTTACTGCAAAAGAATACGGCTTCTCAGACCCACAAATCGCCGGCTTGTTGTCAGATAAACCGACGGCAATGCAGGTACGTCAGGCCCGCAAAAACGCCAAAGTGGTGCCAGTCTATCGCAAGATTGACACGTGTGCTGCTGAGTTTGCTGCCGACACGCCGTATTTCTATAGCACGTACAGCCGCCAGCCCGGCAGTGACGAGGCCAATGTCACCGATCGCCCCAAGGCGATGATTATCGGTGGTGGACCAAACCGTATCGGTCAAGGTATTGAGTTTGACTACTGCTGTGTGCATGCATGCTTTGCCTTGCGCGACATGAATATCGAGACCATCATGATCAACTGTAACCCGGAGACGGTTTCGACCGACTACGACACGGCTGATCGCTTGTACTTCGAGCCGTTGACACTCGAGGATGTGCTCAACATTTACGACCGCGAGGCGGGTGCTGACTTTGGGCCGGCAGTGCGTCATGTACCGGCATTAGTGCAGTTTGGCGGGCAGACGCCGCTCAACTTGGCCAATGGGCTCGAGGGAGCTGGTGTGCCGATTTGGGGCACGTCACCAGACGCCATCGACCTCGCTGAGGAGCGCGGGCGCTTTGGTGATTTGTTGCGCAGTTTGGGAGTTGAGCAGCCGCCGAGTGGCATGGCCTCGACGCTTGCGGATGCGCGTGCGATTGCACATCGCATCGGCTTCCCAGTCTTGGTTCGCCCGAGTTATGTGCTCGGTGGGCGCGCTATGGCGATTGCGTATGACGACGAGAGCTTCGAGCGATTTATTGCTGAGGCGACTGTTGTCAGTGCCGGCGCACCGGTATTGATTGACAAGTATCTCGAAGATGCCTTTGAAGTTGATGTTGATGCCATCGGTGATGGCGAGCGCATGGTGATTGCCGGCATCATGGAGCACGTCGAAGAGGCCGGTGTGCACTCTGGCGACTCAGCCATGGTGTTGCCACCGTATAAGATTAGTGCGTACCACCTTGAGATTATCCGTGATACGACGATTCGTATCGGCTTGGCCTTGAACGTCAAGGGTTTGATGAATGTCCAGTATGCCATCAAGGATGATGTAGTGTACGTCATCGAAGTCAACCCACGTTCGTCACGTACGGTGCCGTTTATTGCCAAGGCAACCGGCTATCCACTGGCGCGCATTGCGGCCATGGTGGCAGCTGGCAAGAGCTTGGTTGAGCTCGGATTTGTTGAGGAGCCGAAGGTCGACGGGTTCTTTGTCAAAGAGGCAGTTTTGCCGTTCGACAAGTTCCCTGGTGCGGCCATCATGTTGAGTCCCGAGATGCGTTCGACAGGTGAAGTGATGGGTCACGCATCGAATTTCGGTTTGGCCTTTGCAAAGGCCGAAATGGGCGCCAATCAGCGTATCCCCACCAAGGGTGGTGCGTTGTTGACCGTCAACGACAACGACAAGAACGCGATTGTCAAGATTGCTCGCGATTTGGCTCAACTCGGATTTGCGTTGTACGCCACCAAGGGTACGGCGGAGATGTTGCATGGAGCAGGAATTGCGGTGACGACGGTCAACAAGATTTCGGACGGATCGCCACACACGGCAGATTTGTTGGCTCAAGGCAAGGTGCAGTTAGTCGTGAGCACGCCACTTGGTCCACAGGCATATGCTGATGGTCAGGCATTGCGTGCGGCAGCGATTCGGTATGGGGTGATGCTGGTAACGACGTTGACTGGTGCGGCTGCCACTGTTGCTGGTATTCGTGAGTTGCAGCAACGCACGTTGACAGTGCGCTCATTGCAGGATCACTACGGGATTGCTAAGGGGCGCTAATCAATGACCACGACGCGGGTGCAACTTATCACACCAACGCAAATCGAGCAGTTCCTGGCGGCGGTGCCGCCGGGATTGCAACGGCGTGCGAACGAATTACATGGGCGCGGTGCGGTGACCGTTGAGCAGGTAACCGCAACAGCAGCAAATGTGGTGGTTGATGACAGCACTCGCGTCTATCGTGTGACAACCATGATGATTGCCGGACGCGTGACCACGCTGTGTGAATGTGCACATCGTGACGATGGACCGTGTGTGCATCGTGTGGCCGCTATGACGGCGTTGTTAGCACATATGACAACGAATCCGCCACAAGCGTGGGAGACATTATTTGCGGTGCCAGACAAAGTGCGCGCACAGATGCCTGCTGCAAATGTTGCGCAACTTTGTTTCTTTTTGCATGCGAATCATCCATTTGGTGTGGGTGAAGAGGGGTGGGCTTTGGTGCCCGCAAGCGTTACGCCGCGGGCTGGGCGCCAAGACTGGCAAGGCGCTGATATCAGGCCATTGCGCGCACCGCCAACACCTGCTGGCTATCCTCATACACCGGTTGCTTTGCTACAAGCGGCTGCCATGTTGTGTGAACAAACGCTCCAAGGAGCACAACCTGCACAACGAGCATGGTTGTATGCAGGTGCTTTGGCATTGCTTGGTGAGCAGCATGTGTATATGGTGCGCCAATCATTGCATTTCAATCATCCAATTCTCGTAGTGAGTGCTGTAGGTGAAATGCAGATGGCGTGTGATGATGATGGAGCCGATTTGGTGCTCCAAAGTATCGTCTACACGGCACAACAAACCATAACAGTTGATATGGCGAATCGCACAGTATTGCCGTTTGCGCCACAGTGGTTGTTGACCGGCCTCCATTTGGTATGTATTGGCGAACGCACGCCGATGATTGATCAACTCTTACAAACACCCCAGCTCCGCGTGCAGGCAACTGACCGTGAACGATTTGACCAACGCCTTATCGAACTTGCGCAACGTGTACCGTTGTGTGGTGCGGCGTTGCGTTGGGATGAAATTGCGCTCGAGCCAGAGGTTATTTTGACCTTGGGTGAGCATGCGGGTGCTTTGCATGTGAGTGTGGCGTTTGGCTATGCAGAGCATATTCTTGTGTTTGACGAAAACTACCCGTATCAAGCAGTGTTGCATGGCCCTGAAGAGTTGCATCTCGTGCGTATTAAGCGTGATGTTGATGCTGAGAAAGCATCGATTGCATTGCTCGAACAACAAGGATTGCGTCGTAATGATGACGGATTCTTTCGGTTGCGACGGGCCATGGCTGCAACCGATTTTATGGTGCGTGTGATTGGATTCCTTGCCTCGAGTGGTATGCAAATTCGCGGTGAAGCAAATTTGACAACAGTGCAAATGCGCACTGATACACCTCAAATTCGGGTACAGGTTAACTCGACGATTGATTGGTTTGATGTATCGGCGGTCGTGAATTTTGGTGAACTGTCGGTTGATTTGATGACGGTGCGCCGTGCTGTGATGAGACGCGAGCGCTATATTTTGTTGCCGGACGGCTCACTCGGGTTGGTGCCGACCGAATTTGCCCAACGTCTAGCACCGATATTTGCCATGGGCAGCGAGCGCGATGAAATGATGCGCTATGCTGGTACTCAAGCGGCAGTGGTCGATCAACTGGTCCAAGAATCACAACATGCCGTAGTCGATATACAGTTTGAAGAGCGCCGTCACCAGCTACGCTTGTTTAGTCAAATTGAGTCGCAACCATTGCCAGTTGGTTTTACAGGGACGTTGCGCACCTATCAAAAATCGGGCTATGACTGGTTGCATTTTTTGAATACCTACGGCTTCGGTGGCTGTCTAGCCGACGATATGGGCGTCGGCAAAACCATCCAAACCTTGGCGTTCGTGCAGTCAATGCGTGAACGTGCCCCAAATGCACCGGCCATTTTGATTGTGATGCCGCGCTCGTTGATTTATAACTGGCAACGCGAGGCACAGCGTTTTACACCGCAACTGACATTGCTGACTCATATTGATCAAGGGCGAAGTAAAACGAATAAAGTTTTCGATAAATATGACGTGGTGTTGACGACATACGGCACCATGTTGCGTGATATTGAAATGCTATCGCAGTATCGTTTTCAGTATATCATCCTCGATGAATCGCAGGCCATCAAGAACCCATCGGCCGAGACGGCGCGGGCGGTACGGCGCTTGCAAAGCGACCGTCGCTTGTCATTGACGGGCACACCGATTGAGAATAGTGCGGTCGAGTTGTGGTCACAATTCTCGTTCTTGAACCCGGGTTTACTCGGGAGTGCCGAGATGTTCCGCGATACGTTTACGCGCGACGGCGAAGGTCGTGAGGCGGCGCTCAAACTACTCAAACGCTTGACATATCCGTTTATTTTGCGCCGCACCAAAGACCAAGTTGCGCCTGATTTGCCGTCGCGCACCGAACATGTGCTGATGAGCGAGATGGACGCCGAGCAGCGTAAGTTGTACAACGCCCAACGCGATCACTACCGTGCATTGCTACTTGGTCTGATAGATACAGCTGGGCAACAACAGGCGCGGGTCAAGATGCTCGAGGGTTTATTACGCTTGCGCCAGATTTGTAATCACCCGCGCTTGATCGACCCCAAGAGTGCAGGGACGTCGGCCAAATTTGAGTCGTTGCTCGACACGATCGAGACGCTCCGTGCCTCAGGACATCGGGCGCTCATCTTCTCGCAATTTGTGCAAATGCTGACGATTGTGCGCGAGGCGCTCGATGCACGCGGGATTGAGTATGCCTATCTTGATGGGCGCACGCGAGACCGCCAGCGGATTATTGACTCGTTCCAACATGACGATCGCTATGCGTTCTTTTTGATTAGTTTGCGCGCGGGTGGGGTAGGCTTGAATCTGACCGCGGCCGACTATGTGATTCATGTGGATCCATGGTGGAACCCTGCGGTGGAGATGCAAGCGACCGACCGGACACACAGGATTGGTCAGACGCGCCCGGTGATGGTCTACAAGATGGTGGTGCGCGATTCAGTCGAGGAGAAGATTCTCCAGCTGCAGGAGCGCAAACGGGAGTTGGTAAGTCAGCTTATTACGCCGGAACGGGGCGGGGTGAAAACGTTGACCCGTGATGATGTAGAGCTTTTATTTACATAACACAAAAAGGAGTGGTCACATGGAGCGTCCCAAAGTCAAGAAGGTCGTGCTGGCCTATTCAGGTGGTCTTGATACCAGCATCATTGTGCCGTGGTTGAAGCAGAACTATGGCAATCCCGAGGTCATCTGCTACTGTGGTCATCTAGGCCAAGACGATGAGTTGGTAGGTATCGAAGAGAAGGCCATCGCCAGTGGCGCATCGAAGTGCTATGTCGAGGACTTGCGCGAAGTATTCGTGCGCGACTACCTCTTCCCACTCATTCAATCAGGCGCAACATACGAGCGCTTGTACCTGCTCGGCACCTCGGTGGCTCGCCCATTGATTGCCAAGCGTCAGGCCGAAATTGCCTTGCAAGAAGGCGCAGATGCCTTGTCACACGGCTGTACCGGCAAGGGCAACGACCAAGTGCGCTTCGAGTTGACCTACATGGTCTATGCACCACAACTCAAGGTGATTGCACCATGGCGCGAGTGGAACATCCGCTCACGCGAGGATGCCCTCGACTACGCCGCAGAGCACAACGTACCTGTCTCGGCTACGCTCAAATCAATCTACAGCCGCGACCGCAACATTTGGCACATGTCACACGAGGGTGGCATCTTGGAGAACCCGTGGAATGAGCCCGAAGAAGAGATGTACACGCTGTCGAATTCACCAGAGAATGCGCCAGATCAAGCTGAGTACGTCGAGATTGGCTTTGTGCAGGGCCGCCCAGTCAGCGTAAACGGTCAAGCCATGGGCCCAGTTGAGTTGTTGATTACCCTCAACAATCTCGGCGCCAAGCACGGCATCGGCCGCATTGACTTGGTCGAGAACCGTTTGGTCGGCATGAAGAGCCACGGTGTCTACGAGACCCCAGGTGGCACGTTGATTCGTGCAGCCCACCAGGCCATCGAGCAGTTGGCACTTGACCGCGACACCTTGCACTACAAGGATGTGGTGGCCCATCGCTACGCCGAGGTGGTCTATTACGGTCAGTGGTTCACCCCATTGCGCCATGCCTTGCAAGCGTTTTTTGACGTGACCCAAGAGAACGTGACCGGTACTGCGCGCCTCAAGCTGTACAAGGGCAATGCTATTCTGGTTGGTCGCAAGGCGGATCGCACCTTGTACAACCCAGATATTGCTAGCTTCACCATGAGCGAGTCGTACAACCAGAAGGACGCTGAGGGCTTCATTAAGATCTTTGGTCTGCCCATGAAGGTGCAGGCATTGGTTGACGGGAAGTAATAAACCATGAACGATGTATTCACCCTTGCTCCCGGCTTTCGCACGGTTGCGACGGCCTGTGGATTGAAGAAGAACGGCGCACTCGATTTGACGTTAATCGTCGCTGATGCGCCGTGTAGTGCAGCGGGCGTGTTTACCACCAACCGCGTCAAAGCGGCACCGGTGTTGTATGACCGTGAAGTGCTTTCGACCTCGGCTGGGCGCATGCGGGCGGTGATTGCCAACGCCGGTTGTGCCAACGCCTGTACGGGAGACGAGGGCAAGGTGAATGCACGTCGCATGGCTCAGCTCGCTGCAGACATGATTGGTGCGACGGCCGATCAAGTGCTGGTGCTCTCGACCGGCGTGATTGGCCGTCAGCTCGATATGACCAAAGTCTCGGCTGGGATTGCCTCGTTTACGCCAGACACCTGGAGTGAAAACGCCATTGCCGCCTCAGAAGCCATCATGACCACCGATACCCACCCCAAGCGGGCCCATGCGACTATGCAAGTGGCAGGCCAGACAATTACGGTGGCCGGTATGGCTAAAGGCGCTGGCATGATTCACCCGGGCATGGCCACCATGTTGTCGATTGTAACAACCGATGCCACAGTTGCACCCGAGTTGCTCTATGACGCACTCAAAAGCGTCAGCGACATGAGCTTTAATCGTA
>CAYXXK010000091.1:0-7816 GCA_964469045.1 uncultured Klebsiella sp. | reverse complement strand
GCCGCCGTGCTCAAGCGTCCACGCCTTGAGGTCGGCGTCAAGGCGCACGTCCAGGATGCGCAGCGAGTTGTGGGGCAACTCGCTCGATTTGGCTATAAATCTCACCGGCTGGCAGGCGGTTGCTGGCGAACAAATCGTTGTGGCCAATAATCAAGGTCTGCCAGCCGAGCTCATTTGCGAGCCACGCTGATTCGCTCGGGTAGAGGTTGCCGACGATGTTGTCGGCGTCGCGCATGGCGTCGCGCCCGTTGCTGGCGAGCACGCCGAAGTCGATTTGGGGCAGCGCTTGGATTGACTCGACATACCCATCAAACAAAATCGTATCACCACCATGAAAGAACGTCACCGAGCCCCAATCGAGATGCAGGCTCAGCCAGCGCTCACCCTTGGTTGCATCGTATTCGCGCGTGTAGTGGGCGGCCGGGATGGCGTTGATTTTGAGCACACCGGCGTCAATCGCCCGGCCGACCGTCGGGATGATGCGGCGCTCTGGTGCAATCCCCGCCTCGTCGAGCTCGCCTTGAGCCCAACCGGTTGCCACAAAGCGGGACCGGGGCGAAGCTTTTGCAATGCCAGCTAACGTAAAACAATCGGTGTGGTCGATATGTTCATGTGAACACAGCACGAGGCTAGCGTTGGTGACCTCGTCGGGTTGAAGTGGCGTCTCAATCGCACGCGTTGGGCCACGGGTCGGATCGGGCCACTTGAGGTTGATAATGTCGGTCAAGCACGGGTCGATGTAGATAATCTGTTGATCGGGGCCTTTGACGGCGACGCCCATTTGGCCCAGCCACCACAAGGCCACACTGCCGGCGGGCACGTGCAGGGCATTCATCTGGGCAATTAACGCATTTCCTTGTTTGGGCATGGGATTAGTTCCTTGATAGTTTGTGATGTGATTCATCTATCTTAGCACAGCAGAGTAGGAGTATTGGTGTGCGGCATGGCACATGAACGTATTGCGTATAATGAACGTATGGTGTGTTGCAGAAAGGTCGTGTATGCAGAAACTAATTGTTGCAGTTCTGAGCGGAATGTTACTTTTGGCGCCGGTCGTGCATGCGCGCGTGGTGACTTATAAGAATTGCACCGAGCTGAATAAGGTTTACAAAGGCGGCGTTGCACTCCCCGGTGCGAAGAACAAAGGTGGAAAAACACGGTTTACACCGGTATATAACAAAGCGTTGTATGACGCCAATAAATCACGCGATCGTGACAAAGACGGCATCGCCTGCGAGCAGTAGCTGTGCTATTTTGACATATTGTTAACACACTGATAAAATAGGCATCGTTCGCAAGTAAATATGTGCTAGGGGCGCCAAGAGAGCTTGGCTGAGATGCGACCCAAATGTCGCTGACCCTTTGAACCTGATCCGGTTAATACCGGCGGAGGAAAGCAAGCGTATAAACGACGCATCGCACGCAGACCTCTGCAAGCGATGCGTTCTTGTTTGCTCTAGCACATCACGAAGGAGTTTCTATGTCGTCTCGTCTTTTTGTGCGCCTTGTGTGGATGACGGTGTTGAGTCTCGTTCTGATGGCCTGTGGCTCACAATCACCTGCGGAGCCAACTGCTGCACCGGCGGCAGATGTGCCCGCTACGAGTGGTGCGGTCACATTGAATGTGATGACGCATGACAGCTTTGCGATAAGCGAAGAGGTGATTGCCCAGTTTGAGCAGGCCAACAATGTCGATGTGGTAATTGTCAATGCAGGTGATGCCGGGTCAACGCTCAACAAGGCGATCTTGACCAAGGATGCACCACAGGCTGATGTGTTGTTTGGCGTGGATAACACGTTTTTGAGTCGGGCGCTTGAGGCGGATATTTTTGCGGCGTACACGCCTAGTGCCACCTTTCGCACCGAGGCAACCGCTGACAACAGCGGTCCACTGGTGCCCATCGACTTCGGCTACGTGCTGATTAACTACGACAAAGCCGCTTTGGCGACGGCTGGACTCGAGCCCCCACAGAGTTTGGCTGATTTGCTCAAACCCGAGTGGAAGAGCAAGTTAATCGTGGAGAACCCAGCCACTTCATCGCCTGGTTTGGCCTTCTTCTTGGCCACGGTGGCGGAGTTTGGTGCTGATGGCTGGCAAGAGTACTGGCGTGGCTTGCGCGCTAACGATGTGCTGGTTGCCGACGACTGGTCAACCGCCTATTACACGCATTTTAGCGGCTCGAGTGGCAAAGGTCCTCGCCCATTGGTGGTGTCGTATTCGACGAGTCCGGCCGCCGAGCTCTACTTCAGTGAGGGTGCCTTGAGCGAGCCACCGACCGGCAATGTGGCGTTTGGAGCGTTCCGACAGGTTGAGTATGCTGGTGTGCTCAAGGGTGCTGCGCAGCCTGCGTTGGCGCAGAAGTTCATCGACTTCATGGCCGATGCGCCATTCCAAAACGACATTCCGTTGCAGATGTTCGTCTATCCAGCCAGCGAAAAGGGGGCAATTCCCGAGTTGTTTGCCACCCACGCCCCCATCCCGACAGTCACCAACCAACTCGATGCGGTGACCATCGCCCGCAATCGAGATGCGTGGGTGGCCGAGTGGGATCAAATCGTGTTGCGCTAGTCATTTAGACAATCGTTAATCAAACTCCGCTATCATGGTCGTAGAGGATCGCCTCTGCGACCATGATTTTTTATGAGATGACCTGCACATGCTGCCACCAACCCCGCCCGTGGATGGGCTTTCATGCAAAGAAGCGTTACGCCGACAAACCAGTGAATCAGTCTTTTTGACGGCCTGGCGTCGCGTGATGACATACACGAATATTATTAGCACCAATCTTGTAACCACACTCAACGTGGTAATTTTGGGGCTTGCAGCCACGCTCTGGTCACTCGGGAATCTGCGTGATGCGTTTGCTACGAGCTTAGTTGTCGTCCTCAACGTGTGCGTCAGCACGGTGCAGTCGATTCGGGCGCGCATTGCGCTTGACCGCATCCGTGCGGCCAATCTGGCGCCGGTGACAGTCTGGCGTGATCAACAGGTGGTGACTGTTGATCCGGCGCAGGTGGTGGTTGATGATGTGGTGTTGGTGCGCCCGGGCGATGTAATTGTGGCCGACGGCGTTGTGCTTGTGGCCGATGCCTGTGCGATGGATGAGGCGTTGCTGACCGGCGAAAGCGAACCTGTGCGCCGGTATACCGGTGACATGCTGACCTCAGGTGCAACCTGCGTGGCCGGCGCCGCCTGGTATCAGGTGACCACCACCGTAGGAGTGCTGGCTCGACTCACGCAACACGCACAACAGATGCGTCAGATACGTACGCCACTCATCGACGAGGTGCAACGGGTTATACGCATTATCGTCGTGATTGCGATGCTATTGATGGCGGTGGTTTTACTCCGGGCTTGGTGGCTAGCAGTGCCGTTTGCCACGCTCGTGCCACAATTGACCGTCATGGCCGGGCTTATCCCCAATGCGCTGGTATTGATGCTGACCATCAGCTATGCGCTTGGAGCAGTTGCCATGACACGTCACGGTGGATTGGTACAACAGCTGGCTGCGGTCGAGTCGCTGTCGCACGTCGATGCGGTCTGTTTCGACAAAACCGGCACGCTCACGGCCAATCGACTCACTGTGGCCGAACTCCGCCCATTAGCCGTATCATCTGCCGAATTCCATGACGCCCTCGGGCGCTATGTGGCTGCCGATGGTGCCGCCAACCGGACAGCGCAGACGATTGCTGCTGTGGTATCTGCATCACCTGAACCTGAGCTCGCAAGCGTGCCGTTTGATTCGGCGCGCAAGTGGAGCATGCGTGTGACGCCCAATGGAGTCTGGGTGCTCGGTGCGCCCGATATCATTCAGCCACATTTGGTCGATGCATGGCGCATCCCACTCGCCCCAGATGCTGTAGACATAGGTGCTCGCGTGGTGTTGTTGGCTCGTGCGCCACTCGAGGCCGTCGATGTGGCGACCATTGCCGATGCACCACGTCTGCCCGATGGGTGTGTGCCCTATGGTGTGGCGGTTTTGGTCGATGAGCTCCGCGACGATGTGCAAACGGTGATTGGTCAATTCGTCACTGCTGGCGTTGATGTGTATGTGCTGTCGGGCGATGACCCATTTGCAGTCGCGCAAATTGCTCGCCGAGCCGGCATCACATCGACAACGATTGTACATGGGCAGCAGGTAGATGCACTCGATGACGATGCGCTCGATACAACGGTGCGCGATGCCCGCGTGTTTGGTCGTGTTACTCCCGATCACAAACAACGCCTTATTGCCACATTGCAACGCGCTGGGCAACGAGTTGCTATGGTTGGTGACGGGGTCAACGATCTGCTGGCACTCAAACAAGCCGATGTCGCCGTGGCCATGCAATCGGGAAGTGCTGCGGTGCGCCAAGTGGCCGATGTGGTCTTGCTCGCAGATCGGATTGTTGTATTACAACAAATGGTAGTGCTTGGGCGCCAAATCTATCAGCGTATGAATGCGGTGCTCAACCATTTTTTGTTTCGCGTGATGATGAGTGCACTGGTGTTGGCGGTCGGGTTGCTCTTTGGGCGCGTGCTGTGGAGCCCGATTGATAGCACGGTTATTGCATTAATTGGCGTCGCGCTACCGGCTGTGTTGCTGGTGAGCTGGCCAAACCTCATAATCCCTATGCGCTTGCAATCTCGGCGCCAGCTCTGGCACGATGCAATTTGGTATGGAGGGGCGCTTGTCGTGCTGAGTATCGTTGTGTTGTGGCTCTTGTCCGAATTGGCTGCGGTACTGTTGCTCGGTGTATGTGTTGTGTTGATTTGGGGGCGTTTGTATATCGGGTTCAGCCGGGCAAATGCACAGGATTCGTGACAAGCGGTTTTGATTTAATGGTATGATACCTGCATGCTATACCTCGTTGCCACACCAATTGGGAATCTCGGCGATATCACCATGCGAGCGCTCGAAACGCTGCGCACCGTCGATATCATTGCCAGTGAAGATACGCGCAAAACGTTGATTTTGCTCAAGCATTACGACATCCACAAACCGATGCTCGCCTGCCACGAACACAACGAAAAGCAGGTTACCGAGCGGCTCATTGGCATGATGCGTGAGGGCAAATCGGTCGCCTTGGTCAGCGATGCCGGCACGCCGGCCATCTCAGACCCTGGGTTTGTGCTGGTGCGTCGAGTGCTCGCTGAGGGCTTGCCACTCACAGCTATCCCCGGTCCTGTTGCCATGATTCCCGCCTTGATTGTGTCGGGTTTGGCCGTGCATGCATTTACGTATCGCGGATTCCCACCGCGCAAATCGGGGGCCCGCCAGCGTTGGTTGGCGCAGGATTTGCATACGCCACATACGCTTATTTTCTACGAAAGCCCATACCGCATTGCTGCCCTCGTCGATGACGCGTTGACCGTCTACGGCGATCGCCAGGCGGCGTTAGCCAATGATTTGACCAAGTTCCACGAGACCGTATGGCGTGGCCCGCTGAGTCAGATTAAGTCAGTGCTCGCCAGCAAGGCCATTAAGGGCGAATTTGTGTTGTTAATTGCTGGGTCTGATGGGTCAGACGTGATGCCAGTATTCGGCGACGATGACCCCGATGACCGTACTGAAGAAGATATTGCAGACTAACGGTGTAATCTGTGCACCAAACGTGAGGAGGACAACGATGACCGACGTACGTGATGCATTAGTGACGATGACCATGGATTTGGTGCGCATTCCCTCGACACTTGATCGCCCCGATCAACTGATTGCTGCCATCGATTATGTGCGCAACGCACTCAAAGACGTGCCGTGCGGCGAATTCTACCAGTACAATTCAGGTGACAAACCAGCACTCGTCTACTCACTGCGCGGGAGCAAGCACGCCAAGCTCGTGCTCAATGCGCACCTCGATGTGGTGCCGGCTCGCCCTGACCAGTTTGACCCGTTTATCAAGGGCGACCGCATGTACGGCCGCGGCACTCAAGACATGAAGGGCGCTGCGGCGGTGTTGATTCGCTTGGCCCAGGATTTGGCCAAGTTGCCCGAGCCGCCGGATGTCAACTTTCAGTTTGTGACTGACGAAGAGATTGGCGGCTATCATGGGACGCGCTACTTGCTCGAGGAGCAAGGGTTCACCTGTGATTTCTTCATTACTGCAGAGCCGACCGACCTCAACATTTGCCACATGCACAAAGGTGGTGCCCCGGTCACCGTCACAATTCATGGCGTGCCAGCGCACGGCTCGCGGCCGTGGGAGGGGCGCAATCCGATCCACATCTTGCGTGACGGCCTGATTCGCCTCGAAGAACAGTTCCCCACCCCGAGCGAGCCGACCTTTGTGACGACATGTGTGCCCACAATTATCAAGGGTGGCAACGCCGGCAATCGCATCATGGAGGATCTGGTGCTTCATTGTGACATTCGGTGTACACCCAATGAAACGCCCGAGAGCATTGTGTCGCGCATGACCAAGTGCTTCCCCGAGCACGCCACCATCGAGTTGCGTGGATTTGGCATCGGTCTCAACACGAGTACCGACCATCATGCGGTCACGCAGTTGCAACAAGTCATTCTTGAGGCTGCCGAGTACGAGGCGGAGTTCTACAAAGAGCACTTCGGCACTGATGCACGCTTCTATAGTGCCAAGGGGATTGCTGCGGTGTGTTGTGGTCCTATCGGGGCTGGCCTGCACTCTGATGAGGAGTGGGTTGATATCGAGGGTCTTGTGAAGAATTACTACGTCTTTGCCAAGTTGGCGACGCTCTATCAATAGCGCTGTTCTGACCACAGAGGAGGTCATATGACGCAGTGGCATATCGGTTGTGGCCAAATTACCTGGCCACGCGATGTCAGTGAAGAGAAGGTACTTGCCGACATCGTGGCAGCAGGATATGCCGGTGCACCGGCGTTTCCAAAGCCTGCTACGACTACTGCAGATCGCCTTGCGTTGTGGGAGCGTTTCGGCCTGAAGCCGGCACCTGGCTACTTGGCCGGTGATTTCTGGGATCCGGCGCGCTACGATGTCATCATGGCCCAAACCGAGACCTACGCCCAGTTTGCCAAGGATGTCGGCGTTGATGCATGTTATGTGGCTGCCAATGTAGATGGTAACAAAGTCCAAAACGGCCGTACGCGCATGCAGGCGGCTGGGCATGTCACCGATGCTGATGGAATGACCGAGGCGGAGTGGACGCAGTTTATTCGTACAATTACCGATGTAGGCAAGATTATGCAGTCGCACGCTATCAAAGCGGCGCTCCACAACCACGCAGGGAGTTTTATTGAGACACGTGCTGAACTCGACCGTCTGATGCAGTCAACGAGTCGTGATGTGCTCTGGCTCGGTCCTGATACCGGGCATATGGCGTGGGCGGGTGGCGATGTAGTTGATATGGTCAAAACCTATGCCGACCGCATTTGTACCATGCACCTCAAAGATGTTAATGCTGCTGCCGCCGCCCAAGCTCGGGCCGAAAAGAGCGATTACCGTGGTGCTGAACGGCTGGGAGTATGGACAGAGCTTGGCCACGGTGCAATCGACTTTCCGGCTATCTTTGCCTTGCTCAAACAGGCCCAATTCAGTGGCTGGTTGATCGTCGAAACCGATGTGACACAACTGTCGAGCCCCCGTGAAAGTGCCGAGCAGAGTCGAGCGTATCTGCGTTCGCTCGGATTATAACGTGTATGTTCGTGCATCATAAGTCAAAGGAGACAATCGTATGAGTTTGCGCGTAGGAATTATCGGCTGTGGTCGCCCATGGAAGAGCGATGGTGCCACCGGCTTCGGCATGTCTCATCAGCATGCGTTCGGTTATCGTGAGACCGGCAAGTGCGAAATCGTTGCGCTCGCTGATGTCGTTGCTGAGAACGCCCAAGCGTTCGCCGAA
>CAYXXK010000090.1:0-7858 GCA_964469045.1 uncultured Klebsiella sp. | reverse complement strand
CCACCCGGCCCGCGCACAATCAACGGCACGCCAATCCCATGATTGGTCAATGTCGTCTTCATGCCGGGGAATGCCGGACCGTGATCGGTCGTATAAAAGATCAACGTATTCTCAACCAACCCCGCCTCAACCAAGGCCTGCATCACTACCCCCACCGCATCATCGAGAATCTTGGCCGACGCAATGAAGGCCGCCATGTCACGGCGAATCTCAGGCGTGTCAGGCAGCGGCGCCGGTGGCCGACAATAGGTCACATCCTCGTCATCATCATGCTCGGGGAACTCGCGGTGCGTCTCAAAAAAGCCAATCTCCATATAAAACGGCTGTGGCACCGCGTGCAAAAACTCGCGCGCCGCCCGTACCACATTCGCCGCCCGCCCGCTCTCGACCCACACATGATCGTAGCCAATCTGCTGCGGCTGTTTGGCCACATGTTGCACCCCAAACAGACTACTCTGATAGCCGTGCGGCCGCAATGTATGCAAGATATGTTGTGTTATGTCGACAAGTGAAAAACCTCGATGCGCCAAGCCGTTCATGCCATTGCAATGCGGTGCATGCCCAGTCACCAAGGCCGATCGACTCGGCGAGCAGTTGGGCGCCACACTAAAGGCATTGCGGAATATCACACCCTGCTCGGCGAAGCGCTGCAAATTGGGCGTCGGCACCGCATGCCCATACGGCTGTATATAACGCCCCGTATCGTGCGAGTGTAGATAAATAATATTCGGTTTCATCAGCATGCTCCTTTTGTGTCAGAAAGCCAAAGGGGCGTGCCCGTCATGGCTGTATTGTCACCTGCTCACAGGCAAAGCGCCCCTCAGTACACACCAAGCCGACTCCACCATGACGCCAGGTGGTGTCGAATGCATACAACACCTGCCCAGCCACCTGCGCTGTAATCTGGCCGTGTGCAATCGACACCTGCAACTCATACGCCGTCGCTTGTTGCCAATCAAACGGGATTTGCGCCAGCACGGTCGTCTCATCATCGTGCTGCTTAATAAGTTGCAACAATCCACCGGCAGCAAATTGCACCGCATAATAGCGGCGTAAGCCCTGTACATGCACGGCGAGCCCACCGGCAACAAACATATGTGGAACAATGGTCGCTGTCGCCGTGTAATCGCTCCAATCGGCCGTCCCGAGCGCAATCATGCCCGTGCCCCGGTTATGCGCCAAGCGGAACATCTCGGGCCACTGCGGATCAAGAATATCAACCGCATCAACCCAGGCTCGCCGCCACAACCGGCCCGCGTGCGCCGGGCGCGTCAAATCGAGCGTGGGCGTGCCCGACCAATCAAGCATATCAAGATAGACTACGCCATCGGCACGCACGGCGCTGTCAATGCGCAGGCCAATCGCCATAATCGGCGCCCCATGGGTATCGGGCACCTGCCACGAAAGGTGGTGCACGGCCCCGGCGGCAAGACGTACCTGCGGCGCTTCAATGCTTTCAATGGCGTCATCAACCCCATATACACGCACAAATACTGTCACATCGACATCCTGTCGATTGGCCTGATCAGCCGCAATCGTTGCCGTCACCGTCTGACCGCTATAGAGCGTTGGTGAGGCCAGAATCTGGTACGAACTCTTGGTGTCGATACCGTCGGGTGGAATGAACGTCATCGTGGTCGCGACCGCACTACGCCCCAAGGCCAGGCGCTGGTAGTTGATGGCCAAGGCCGGGCGCTCACCATCATTGTAGCCCGACACCTGTGTGAGCGTCGCCACCCCACGACTCTCAGGCGTCTCGTCGCAAATGAATCCTTGTACTGCCCCAGGCAACCCAAAGTGGTAGCGGGCACCATCTTTGGGGGCGACGGCGGGTAAATTGTGGAGCGCACGACCAATGTTGACTAGATGATATGTCTCGGTCACCGCATCGGTGATGGTGCGCCCGCCGTCAGCCGTCGGCAAATAAAGCCGGTCAGCTACGGGACCGCGCAAATCAGGCCCAGCCTCAAATGTGGTCAGGCCGTTTTTGATGCCCAACAAACATCCTACATTGGCAGCATTACAATCGGTATCCCAGCCGGCCGTGTTGGTAATCATCATGGCCCGCTGAAAGTCATCGCCACTGTACAACAACCCCATATGAATCAACGCATGATTGGGCACCATGTGACAATTGCCGCCGTAGCGGTCATAGCCGTACAAGCGCACAATCTCGTTGCGCGTGTCGTGCCAATCAGGGTAGCGCGCATGCCAGTTGCGCACATCATGAATCAGGCGCGCAATCGTGCTATCCGCCGGAATAAAGCGCAATGCCACATCAATGAGTTTGTGTAAATCGGGCTCAACAAACGCCTGCGCCTCCATGGCCGCAATCACCTGGGCGCCATAAATCGCCTCGCCGTCATGACTGACACTCGCAGCTCGACGGGCCAAATCGACGGCCAACTCGGGATCGCCTGGGGCCACCATGGCCCACCCATCAATGAAGATTTGCGAGCCGATTTGCTCGGCGACGACTTTGGTGTTACGCGCCATTGAGCCACTTTCGGGCGCTTTGATGCCGTTTTTGAGATGCAGGTAGGCAGTGTGCTCAGTTGAGTTACCGATACCACCCCACCACAAAATCGCTCGCTCCTCAACGATGTAGTTCAGCCAGTTATCGCCGATTTGGGCAGGAGTCAGATTGTGTGAATTGCCGTTATCTGGGAGTGCTCGCAAAAAAGTAAAGGTACCGGTAATGTCGTCATCAGCCACAATCAGCGGCATACCACGCTGTTCGTGGACGTAGTAGTTGATCTCGCCTAACTCGGCCATGATGCGCTCGTACGGCCAGCTTTCGAAGGGACGACCGAGATACACGCCGATGATTTTGCCGAGAACACCGGCATAGACGCGTTCGATATAGTCATGTGGGAGCATCGTTGCACCTTTCTGCATTAGGATTGTACGTGGATGCTTCATTCTACCGCCAAATCACATATACCAAAACAATCATGTGTATCGTACATTTTGTTCACATCAGCGAACTTCGTACACATTTTTGATAAAAACAGCATTTTTCTGTAAATGACGTCGCAATAGCGTGCTATAATCGGCGTATTCAACACTCCCGGGATTACCCGGGGTTCAATGAACAATCGCATCGTTGCGCCGATGGGTATTTGGCATGGAGGAAGTTCGATGAAGAGCGACGTATCTGGAGCGCAGATGGAAGCGCTGGTGTGGTTGGGGCCAAGTCAAATGGAGCTTCGTCACGAACCGATTCCTGCTCTTGGCGACAACGAAGTGTTAATTCATGTAGGCGCAGTCGGCATTTGTGGCTCAGAGTTAAGTGGCTATTTGGGGCATAACAGCCTGCGATTCCCACCACTTATCATGGGTCACGAAGCAGCTGGCACCATCGTCGCTGGATCCGGCCAACTCGCCGACGGCAGCGACGTGCATGTCGGTCAGCGCGTCACATTTAATCCACTCATCAGCTGCGGCACCTGCGACCGCTGCCAAGCGGGTCTCATCAATCTCTGCCGCAATCGCAAATTGTTGAGCGCTCATCGCGCCGGCGCATTTGCCCAATACGTCAGCGTTCCGGCTGATTTGTGCTGGCACTTGCCGGCGAATATTTCGTTCGTTGCCGGGTCACTCAGCGAACCACTCGCCTGTGCCGTGCATGCGGTCGGGCTCGCCGATATTGACGACAACAGCTCTGTGCTTATCTTGGGTGCAGGTCCAATCGGTCTATGCTGTATTGCGGCAGCCAAGGCCCGTGGCGTCAAGACAATTGTGATTAGCGACATCTCCGACAAACGCCTCGGCATTGCCCGCGAGTGGGGGGCCACTCATACGATTAACGCCAAGCACAACGATACGGTGGCAACTACGCTCGCCGCGGTTCCCACTGGCGTCAGTGTGGTTGTTGATGCGGTTGGCACGAGTCATGTGCGCAATCAGGCCATCAAAGCTGTCGTCCCTGGTGGCACCGTGGTGCTGATGGGACTCCACGAAGACGAGACAACGATTCCCACCAATTACATCATCCGCCAAGAGATTACGCTGGTCGGCAGTTTCTGCTATAGCCGCGAGGATTTCACTACCGCTGTCGACATGATTAGCCGCGGCCTTGTTACGCCGAGCCATGATTGGCTGGTTGAGCGTCCACTCCGTCAAGGGCAAATGTCGTTCGAAGAATTGATTGCGGGCAAGGCCGAATACACCAAAATCGTCCTCATTCCCTAACATTTTTTGTATCTACTGCGCCGTAGCAAGTGATTGCTACGGCGTTTGTTTTTGAATCATCGAACCACTTTACACCACACATCACACGCGAGCGACATAGCTTTACTCAGTCGCTCCATCATCGAATGCAGCGCTCTCCGCATCAACCGCATCCGCATACTTCGCCTGCATATATGCATGCTCTGTAGCCTGCTCAGCCTGATACTCACGCCACCCCTCACCAGCCTGCCAGCGTTCTGAATCATGAAAGCGTACAGGCAAGACGGCGAATTGCCCGTCATCTGAGTTATATTCAGCATCCGCCTGATCGATTAATTCCGCATAGAGTTGCTGCAGCGCCTGCTGTTCGTTGGCTTGGTCTTGGGCATAAGTGCTCCAGCCGAGCCCGATTTGACACTGCTCAAGTCGATGATACTGACGCGGCAACCCATCGAGATACTGTATATTTTCGTTGTCATTGATGCTGTCGTGCATTGCACTCTCTCCAATATCCATTGATGTAGCATAACATGTTTAGCGTTTAATAATCATTTGCGATTACATCAATGTTTTCGTATAATTTCATTATTGCGTAATATTGTTTTTAAGAAAAGATGGCATATGCGTCGCATTTTACACGTAATCACACTTGCAATCATGTTGATAGGGAGTGCCTTTTTGAGCCGCGCAGCCAGCGTGCACGCTGCGGAACAATGTTTTGTTGAGACGGGGTACTGCATTGATGGTCGGATTGCCGAGTTTTGGAACAAGCAAGGCGGCCTATCAGTCTTCGGGTTCCCAATCGGGCCAGCCGAGACCATCACCGTTGACGGCAAGCAAGTCACCCAACAGAACTTCGAGCGTCAGCGCATCGAATATCACGCCAGCAACGCCAAGCCGTATGATATTTTGCTGGGGCGCCTCGGCGCCGATGTGCTTACCGGCCAAGGGCGCGATTGGTATGCATTTAGCAAAAGCGGTAATCAACCCGGTTGTATGTACTTTGCTCAGACCGATCAAAGTGTCTGTGGGCTCATCCTTGAGCGCTGGAAAGCCACCGGCATCGAGCTTGATGGGCGCAGTGGACTCACCGATGCCGAACGTTTGGCCCTGCACGGGCTCCCCCTCTCAGGTCTTGTCACTGAGACCTTGAGTGACGGCCGTCAGTACCAAGTCCAGTGGTTTGAACGCACGCGTATCGAGCTCCATCCACAGAATCAACCACCGTATAACGTTCAACAAGGACTTCTGGGCCGCGAGCTAGGCGCTGCCGCACCTGTGGCCTCCGCACAAAGCACATCAGTCGCCAATATCCCTGCCGGCAGTAGCCAAGCCACGGTGGTGCGTGTGGTCGATGGGGACACGATTCGAGTCAATCTTGATGGCAAAGAGGTCACCATTCGCATGATTGGCCTTGATACGCCCGAGACCAAAGATCCACGCAAGCCCGTACAGTGCTTTGGGCAGGAGGCATCTAACAAGGCGGTACAACTGCTCAACGGAGCAACCGTATACCTCGAGGTTGATCCCACCCAAGGCACATACGATGCCTATCAACGTCTTCTCAGTTATGTCTGGTTGAGTGATGGTCGATTGTTCAATCAGTTGATGATTGACGAAGGATATGCGTTTGAATACACGTATAACAAGCCGTACAAATACCAATCAGCATTCAAGAACTCTGAGCGTACCGCCCGCGAGCAACAACGCGGTTTATGGTCACCCACCACCTGTAATGGCGTTGCAAGTGCTGTCGCTGAAGGACAAACCGGCAGTGGAGACAGCGATGATGTCTATACCGATGATGCCGACAATAGCTCTGGGTCAGCCAGTAGCGAAGAGTCGTACCCATGTGCGGTCAACCAAATCAAAGGCAATCTGAACTCAAAGATCTACCATGTCCCAGGTGGCGCATCGTATGCCAAGACGACCGCCAACGTGCAGTGCTTTAACACCGAAGCTGAGGCAGCCGCTGCAGGGTTCACGCGCGCAAAACGCTAACACGCAATCCAAACCCCTCGTTATCGGTATTGATAACGAGGGGTTTTTACATGAAAACACACAGCATCCGAAGGTTTTGACCAGTCAACTGATGAACCCGTGGCGGCACACGTGCACGCTACATGCCTGCCCATACAATACACGAGCGCACGAGTCTTTCGCACAGCGTACAACTAACCAACGAATCATAGTTATTGAGGCAGGGCACGGAATCCTTTGCCAAAGACTTCAGCGGCTTCACCGACCACCACAAACGCCTGCGGATCGGTATGAGATACCAGATGTGTCAAATTGGGTACCTCACTTTTGGTCATCACGCACATCAACATGGCCCGATCAGCACCGGTATACGCACCTTTGGCTGATACGACGGTCACGCCGCGATTGAGGTCTTTGAGGATGGCGGCGCTGACATCAGTGGGTTGAGAGGTCACAATAAATACCTGATTCATACCACCACCAAACGACAACACCACATCAAGTGCCCTGCTAGCAACAAAACTCACTAGAATCGCATACAGAATTTTTTCTGGTCCATAGATGACCATGGCTGCGGCAAACACAACGCCATTGAGAATCAATGAACTCCTACCAGGTGCATAGCCAAATCGTTGCTCAAGTAGGCGCGCCACTATATCGAAACCGCCACCTGTACTTCGTGCGCGGAAGATTAATCCGCCGCCTACACCTGATATCAGTCCACCATAAAGACTATACAAAAGCGGATCGTCAGTAACAGAATCAAGAATTCCTGTTGAGTATTCGAGCGCAACCGACATCAACACGGTCGTGTACAACGTCCGTAGTGCAAAACGCCAGCCACCAAGATAACGCATGCTAATCAGTAGTAGTGGCACATTCACCGCCAGCACGATCACACCAATCGGAATCTGCCAAAACGAATTGGTGATGATGGCAATACCGGTCACGCCACCAGTAACTACCTGATTTGGAATCAAAAAGACGCGCGTTGCAAACGCCACCAGTATTGCACCAAGTGACATCAACAGAATATCCCGCAAAATCGGCACAATGATTCGTACCAAATTTCGTATTCGTTCACGCATCATTTCCTCACAATCACTCATGCTTGGGCTTATTGTAACTGAAACGACGGCCACTTCGTGGCCGTCGTTTCAGTTACACAGTATTTCAATAATGAACTATACTATTGGCGCAGCAGGAGCCATAAGATATAGATAAATTGAGTAACACATTAGACAGATACCAATAGATCCGAACACAACACGGATTGGGCTCTCTACCGTAAGCAACGAAGCCCATGCCACCAAAGCGAGCCCCAACGCACTAATCAACATTACTAGTTGTAATGCATCACCGCGTTCATCATATTTTGCAGCAATGCCGTAGTTTTTGTCAGCAGTGTCAAACATAGTCTGAGCTTCATCATACATCGCATCGTAGTATTCATCGCTGAATGGATCATCAGGTTTTGCTGCAATTGATGCACTCAATTGATCCGAATAACTATCAATGTAGTACTGCGACTTCTCTTCATTCTCTGCGGTATATGCACCATCAAATAACTGGTAATCATACACAATCATCTGATTGGCAGTAAGGTACTCTGCCGTTGCATTTGTTAATTCTTTTTGAGCCATGACTTCGTACTCGTTCTGCTTCGAGTCAGCCATAGCGCCATCATACCCCGAAAGTGCAGTAA
>CAYXXK010000089.1:6245-8031 GCA_964469045.1 uncultured Klebsiella sp. | reverse complement strand
CGAGCCATTCGATAAATTCCCAGGTGCGGAATTCGTGGTTATTTCATCAACCCCAGTCTTGAACGCACCATTCGCTGCAAATATGGACAAGATTGCTCCAGAAGAGTTGAAGGCATTGCAAGATGCATTTACCTCGGACGATGTCGCAAACAACACCAAAATCTTTGCAACCAAGGCTGACCTCGAAGCAGGTTACAAGTCACTCTTCCGCAAGACTAAAGAAGAGCGGTTTATCTTGGTCGAGGACAGCTTCTTCGATCCAATCCGCGAGATGGCCAAGTAATTTACTCTCTCCAGCACTACCTACTCCTAGGTAGTGCTGGAATCTTTATATTTAGAAAGGGCTCATCCCATGCCATTACTCCACGCCGAACATATCAGCAAACGATACGGACAACAGACACTAGCGCTCGATGACATGTCGTTTTCTGTTGACAAAGGTGAATTCATAGCCATCATCGGGCCTTCAGGTGCAGGCAAATCCACGCTCCTGCGTTGCATCAACCGAATGATTGACATGAGTAGTGGCTCTATGACGTTCAACGGGATATCTGTGAATCATTTACGTGGTAAAGACTTACGCCACCACCGCACCCAAATTGGCATGATATTTCAACACTACAACTTGGTTAATCGTTTGACCGTCATCGAAAATGTCTTGCACGGGCGACTCGGCTACAAATCAACCCTCGCCGGTATGATCGGTCTTTATACAGAAGAAGAAAAACAGCAGGGAGTTGGCATCCTCACAACGCTCGGGCTCGACGAACAGATCTACAAACGTTGTGACCAGCTCAGCGGTGGACAAAAACAGCGCGTCGGTATTGCTCGAGCGCTCATCCAGAACCCTCAAATGCTCTTATGTGACGAACCAATTGCATCGCTTGACCCGAGTGCCGCAAAAATCATCATGGACACCCTCAAAGACATCAATCAACGCCTCGGCATCACCGTCATTGTTAATCTCCACCAAGTCGATGTTGCCCTACGATACGCCGACCGCTTAATTGGTGTGAATCGAGGCAAGATTATTTTTGATGGGTCACCGCGTGCAATTGTCAACGAACAAATCTATCAGATTTATGGTTCAGAAGCAGGTGAATTGATTCTAGACCTTGAGGACACGTATGCGAACGCTTAGTTTTTTTGCACGACAACGACTTATTTTTGCAATCGCACTCATGCTTGTGATAGGCGTGAGCTACGGGTCAATTATTGTCACAGAATACGATGTCGTCAAAGGGTTTACTTCGATCCCGAAAGCATTTGGATGGCTTGCAGCAAACTTCTTCCCAGACGAAGCCGCGTTAAAACGACTTCCCAAAATCCTTGAAAAACTCCAGGAAACCATCTTAATTTCTATTTCATCAGCCACCGTAGCATCGACACTTGCATTAATTCTGGCACTACTCGGATCAAATACTACACGCATAAACGCTGGATTCAGTGTAGCCGCACGTGGCATCGCCACGATTTTCCGTAATATTGACGTTTCAGCTTGGGCCATGATTTTGCTGTTTTCGTTCGGTCAAAGCTCGTTTACCGGCTACTTTGCCTTATTCTTTGTGACGTTTGGATTTATGGTTCGTGTGCTTATCGAAACCATCGACGAGGTCAGTAGCGATTCAGTAGAGGCCCTACGTGCTACTGGCGCAAGCTACACCGCAATTATCACACAATCAGTCATACCTTCATGTCTGCCACGCATGGTCAGCTGGATTTTGTTTATGATCGAAACGAACATTCGAAGCGCTACGCTCGTGGGTATTTTGACAGGTACTGGAAT
>CAYXXK010000089.1:0-6235 GCA_964469045.1 uncultured Klebsiella sp. | reverse complement strand
ACAAGAGCATGAATTATAGCGCTGCTAGCTTGGTCATCATCGTTATTGTAGTCACCGTACTTTTGATCGAGTTCTTCTCAAATAGTGTACGAAGGGCGGTACTCTAAATGAACACCCCCAAACGAATCCCGTTGCGCTTATTCAATTGGTCTAATTTTGTACTGCAAGTAACGATTTTTGCATTAGCAATCATGACGATTGTAAGTTTTGCGAATTTTAACAATCGTGACATTATTATCAGCGATGCCCTCATCGGCATGCTTGATGGCTTTCAATCACTCTTTTTAGAGGCACGCCTCAACAATGTCACATTTATCGACATGCTCTGGCAACTGTTAATCACCATCTGCCTCGGATTGCTCACAACAGTATTTGGCGCGTTCATTGCACTATTTTTAGCGCTTTTGGCTGCCCAGAACTTAGCACCAAAATGGTTAACAAACATTATCAAAGGCGTCACAGCCATAGTGCGAGCAATCCCAACGGTGCTATGGGTGCTTATTTTTGCTATTTCGGCTGGCCTTGGCAGTGTAGCAGCCGTAATAGGCATGACATTCCACTCGGCTGGCTATCTCATCAAAGCCTACTCAGAGTCGTTTGAAGAGATCGAGGGTGGCGTCATCGAGGCACTCAAAGCCAGTGGTGCCAACTGGTGGCAAATAGTGTTCCAAGCAGTATTGCCATCGTCAATTACGGCTATTCTGTCGTGGACATTCTTGCGCTTCGAGATTAACTTCTCTACCGCTATTGCCATGGGAGCCGCCGCTGGTGCTGGTGGTATCGGGTTCGACATGTTCATGGCCAGCGGTTTCTACCTCGATCTGCGCGAGCTCGGTGTATTCACTTATACCATTCTTGTCTTTGCGATTGTGCTTGAATGGTCGGCTACGCGTCTCAAGGACTACCTCAACGCCCGTCAGTCGCGATAATAACAAGCTTAATCGTTTTTCAAAGAACGTGTTGATTAATCATAATTGACACGTTTTTTGTGTCTCCTTAATCAAATCTCACCTCATGATTAACACCAGTATGTGACTATGTGTCAATGGAGAAAGACATGAACACACCATCATACATTCTGAGCCAATCACCGACCGAAGTCGTCGTCGACATGGCTGAGCAGGTCTTAGGAAGCTACCCAGACACTGCTGTGACTATCATCAGCGGACCCAAAGTGGCCATGGTGCAATTGCGGATGCGCGAAAGCGTCAACAACTCAGTGTTTAACGCAGGTGAGGTGCTAGTGACTGAAACACGACTCGAACTCAACGGCACCTTCGGCTTTGGCATGATCATTGGCAATAATCCCGAGCACGCTACTGCGCTTGCGGTCATCGATGCAGCCCTACGGATGCCAAACCCTGCACACGCACCGTTTGACGATGCGTTAGTCAGCCTTGATGCTCAACTGGTACAACGCCAACAACGTCAGTTTGCAGCTAGCGCTAGTACCAAGGTCGAATTCGACACGTTTTAGGGAGTTTTATGACGACATCATATCGCGCACCTAGCGCTTTTGAGCAATACAGCACACTGACCTATAGGATTTTGCTCGATTGCTTATCACGTCCAGGCACCATCAACCGCATTTCACCTGCAACGATGTTTTCGCAGTATCCCGATCATACAAACACATATGCACTTGCAGCCTGCATGACCCTGCTTGATCAAGAAACGACTTTTGCGAGTGCTCGAGACGGCAAGTGGCTCGATGTTCTCCACATCGATCATACATGGATACAAATACGCACCAACTGTCGCATCGGCCACGCCCCACAAGCACAATTTGTTGTACTGCACGATGCGCAAAGTGCACACCTATTAACCCATCTTAACCAGGGTTCACTCACATTCCCCGAACGTAGTTGCACAGCCTTTGTGTGTGTCGAAGCACTGAGTACACAGTCACCAAATTGGTCACTCAAAGGCCCTGGCATAAAGACCCACACAGATATTGCAGTGCATACCACTACTGACATCATGTCGTATATCAATGCTACACGACAGAGTTATCCACACGGCATTGACGTGTTTTTGATTGATAGCCAAGGCAACTGCGTCGGTCTGCCTCGCACGACACGCATCAGCTCAATCATATAGCAGGAGAGAGCCCGTGGGTTATATAGCAGCACGCGGTGGTACCACCGCTATTCTCAATGCAGAACAACTTGTTGAGTTCATGCGTCTCCAAGGCGGCTCAACGCCACTTTCGTTGACACAAATCCGCGATCAACTACGGCATGCTGTCGGTCGTGCCATGAACGAAGGTGCATTATACGCACCACTCCTCGCTGCGCTCGCCGTTAAGCAAGCCGAAGGCGATAGCATCGAAGCCAGCTTCTTGTTGCGCGCGTATCGTTCAACGCTGTCACGCATCATGCCGACGCTCCCTTCATCAGGGAGTGAGATTCGCTGTTTGCGGCGCATCTCGGCATCATTCAAAGACATCCCGGGCGGTCAAATGCTTGGTCCTTCGCAAGACTACCAGATTCGACTGCTAAATACGCTTCTGCTTAATGAATCCGCTAGCGACATCGAACGCGTGCTCACCCAGTTCGAACACCTCGTTGCAAGTGGACAAAGCGATGCTGGCGATATCGGACACTTTCCCAAAGTGGTCGATTACATGCGCGAACAAGAGATGATCAAGCCACCAGTAGAGCAGGTAGAGAGTGAGCCGTACGATATTACCCGCACTGCGCTTACGTTTCCTTGTAGTCGTAGCGCTCGACTCCAATCACTTGCCCAGAGCGACACCGGGTGTCTCCTGACCTATGCCTATAGCAGTGTGCGCGGCTACGGTGACGCCCATCCAACCCTTGCAGAGCTCCGCTACGGTGTCATGCCAGTATCGGTGGCACACCCACTCACGGGCGAGGCAATTACGATCGGCGAAATAGAAGTAAACGAGTGCGAGACCGTCTCAAAGGCGCATAGTGTGGCCGGGAGCGACGACAAACCACGCTTCAATCTCGGCTACGGGTTCACGTTTGGCCACGGCGAAGTCAAAGCAATCAGCATGGCCATCCTCGACAGTGTCCTTACTCAAGCCAAAGCACATGGGTTAAGCGGTGAGTCAGGCCCTGCAGCCAACGAAGAGTTTGTCCTCTTACACAGCGACGGTATTGAGGCGAGCGGCTTTACGGCACATTACAAGCTTCCACATTATGTCACATTTGAAGCAGATCTCAAGGTGCTTGACCGCTCCAAATCACACAAATCACAGCTAGCCAAATCGCGTATCGAGCAGATCAACGCCCGCACGAAGGAGGTGTTGTCGTGAGCGACACGCCAGAGCAACTCTATAATTTTGCATTTATTGACGAAGACTCAAAGCGCGAAGTGCGCCGACAGCTCCTCAAAGCCATTGCATTACCAGGTCATCAAATCCCATTTGCAAGTCGTGACTTGCCGATTGCGCGTGGCTGGGGCACCGGCGGCCTCCAAATCACCATGGCAATAATCACCGGCGATGACATTCTCAAAGTCATTGACCAAGGTGACGACGAAAGTGTCAACGCTGTCAATTTGCGCCGACTCCTCCAACGCACTACGGGTATCCAGACCACGGTGAACACCAAAGCGGCAAGTATCATCCAGACGCGTCACCGTATCCCCGAAGAGGTCATGACGCGCGACCAAATCCTCGTCCTCCAAGTCCCCATGGTCGATCCGTTGCGCTGGGTCGAGCCCAACCTCGAGCGTGCCACCGTGATGCACGGCGAATCGGACTACGGGCGCATGTGGGTCTACATGTACGAAAGTGTCGTCAAAGCCGGTGATTTGCGCATTGCCACGCAATACCCGGTCATCGTCGATGGTCGCTACATGATGGATACCACGCCGATTCCGCGCTGGGATGTACCCAAAATTCACATGGCAGAGACGTTGTTTTTGTTCGGTGCAGGCCGTGAAAAGCGTATCTATGCGGTGCCACCACACACCAGCGTCGAGCCACTACAGTTTGAAGATTATCGCTTCAAAACCGAGTATATACCCGGCCAAAAGTGTCAACGTTGTGGCGCTGAGGACACCTTCCTTACCTCACACTTTGTAGTAGATACGCAACATATTGATGGCGGGCATTGGGTTAGTAGTTGCTCAGATTCAAGCTATTGCGACAAGCGTATCGATGCTCAACTCATCGTACAAGAGGCAATCTCATGACAACACACGCCCCCAAATGGGTCATCAACGTAGAGAATCTCAGCAAACAATACGGCACAGGTTGCCCGCATTGCCACGCATACACCGGACCAGCACAAAGCAGCAGTCAATGCCCGATTTGCAACACGGTCTATGCCTGTGTGAATGCCAACTTCACCTTACACGAAGGCGAAGTCCTCGGCATCGTCGGTGAGAGCGGCAGCGGTAAAAGCACGTTATTACAGATGGTCAATCTTGCAACCCGCCCCGACTCTGGGCACATCTGGTACCGCGAGCCACGTCAACCCGATGCGGATATTGTTGACCTACCAGCCATGAATGCCTACGCCGCCCGCGTCTTTCGCAATGATCGACTTGGTATCGTCTACCAACGCCCAGAACTTGGTCTCAACATGCGATTCACTGTTGGCGGCAATGTGGCCGAAAAGTTGCTTCTTGCAAATTGGCGCCATGTTGGCAGAATTCGTGAGCGCATCAAAGAACTGATGATTCAAACCGAGCTCCCACCAGAACGCATCGACGACGAACCACATACATTTAGTGGTGGCATGCTTCAACGCGTCCAAATCGCCAAAGCACTCTCAAGCAACCCGAGCTTGCTCCTGCTCGACGAAGTCACCAGTGGTCTCGATCTGTCGGTACAAGCTCGTGTGCTTGACCTGATTCGCCGTATCCAGTGGGAGCAACAAATGACCATGTTGCTCGTATCACACGATCTCGGCGTCATCAAACAATTAGCACGACGCACCATTGTGATGAAAAACGGCCATATCGTCGAGAGTGGCCTTACCGACCAGATTCTCGAAGACCCGCAACACCCGTACACACAACTGCTCGTTTCGTCGGCCTTGTAATCGGAGTACAGCATGACCACACCGCTATTGCAGGTACGCGACCTGAATAAATCGTTTTTTTTGCACATGATCGACGGGCGCAAAATCGATCCGGTACAACATGTCAGCTTCGACGTTGCGCCCAAACAGCACTTTTTAATTTGGGGACGCAGTGGTATTGGCAAAACCAGCATCCTCAAGTGCGTCTATCGCTCGTACTTGGCGAGTTCAGGACAAATCTGGTTTGATTCACATCAATTCGGTATGGTGGATTTGGTCGCCAGCGACGAAAGCACGATTCTGCGCTTGCGTCAGCATGAAATCGGCTACTGCTCGCAATTCCTCAAAGTGCTCCCACGTGTTGCTGCACTCGACGTCATCACCGAGCCACTGCTGCGCAACGGCATGGATCGACAGAAGGCCTACGACAAAGGACGTGACTGGCTCGAACGGCTGGGCATCAAAGAGGGGTTATGGCACGCGAGTCCAGTAACATTCAGCGGCGGCGAGCAGCAACGCATCAATCTTGGGCGGGCATTTATCGCTGCGCCGCGATTATTACTCCTCGATGAGCCAACTGCCAGCCTCGATAGCAACTCCAAACAAATCGTGGTGGACATGATTGATTATGCCCGCGCCCACGGCACTGCGGTCCTAACGGTATCGCACGATCTCGACACCTTGGCCAAGCTCGCCGACAATCAGTTGGCTCTCTAGAGGTCATCATGCGCTATGTATTTGTCAATGCGACGTTAATTTTGCCCGATATCACCCTGTCTGATGCATGGTTGCTCGTCGAAGACGGCATCATTTCGGCATACGGCATTCGCCCCAATCCACACCCAACCGCACCCAATATTGATTGTCGTGGCGCATACATCATGCCAGGAATTATAGATTTACACTGTGACACCATCGAAAAGATGGTGCAACCGCGTCCTGGCGTGCACATCGACACCCACGTGGCGCTCCACATCACCGACCGCATGTTGATGAGTAGTGGAATCACCAGTGAATACCATTCACTATCGCTCGATGACGCCGAATTTGGCGTGCGCAACGAGCACTTCATCCGCGAATTCCTCGAATTAATCGCAGCACACAATCACGCCACCAGCGCTCGACATTTTGTGCATGCACGCGTCGAGGTCAGTAGTGAGCGTGGCGCGGAATCTTTATCGAACATCATCGATCATCCACTCGTCAAATTGGTATCGATCATGGATCACAGCCCA
>CAYXXK010000088.1:3533-8037 GCA_964469045.1 uncultured Klebsiella sp. | reverse complement strand
GATTGGTTGGGTGCTTCATATAGCAATCTCCTTACCAGTGCTAATTGACGTTCTCTATTGAAACCACCGTGTCATATAGGCCAACATGCGTCAAGCCCTCGTGACTAGCGATGCCCGTATAGCGCAACGAGGCGTCTTCGTAGCGGCGGAAGGCGAAGACTATCTGATACTTCTGCTCCGATTATTGCTCAGCACTTTCTGGTACGAGAGTCCACACCCGTTTGAGCGGGAGTTTTGCCTGAATTTCAGCAGGAAGTCGGTCATAGGTGCGATAGATGGCTTCAACGATGTCACGACTTTCCCATAGTCGGATGGCGAAATGATTTTGTTTGGCCTCTTTCAAAACGACGTTATTAAATCCACCCCAACAGACGAGTAGCGCCTGATTGGCATCGAAACTTTTCATCGTGCCGAGCAAATTACGATAGACGGTTACATCGGCAGGATTCTGTTGGGATTTGACTTGGACACACAGGAATGGTGCATCGAGGCCAAATGTGCCACGTCCTGCCAAGATGTCGACACCGCCATCAGGTCCTGGTGGCGATAATTGGGTTGTCCAGCCGTCGGCGATAAGGACGGCTTCGACTAACTGAGCCAAATCGTGGCCAGTAAATTTTGATTGGATGCGTGCGACAATTTGATCGTGGGCGGCAAGAGCCAAATCGTGTACAGTATTATTATCTTCGGTGCTATCTGGTTTGGGGAGTGCCAAATTGTACCCTGGATCATCTTTGCCATCAAGAATGGCTTGTATGCGTTGGGCTGCATTATTGCGGGTTATATTACAGACCGTTAAAAGTGCGCCAAACGAATACAGTAAATCTTGATTGAAAACAGCGCGCGGGATGTCAGTGCGAATCCATTGCACAGCGCGTGTGTGGCGGTCTTTACCATTGACGGGTTGGTATTTATAGGGACCGGTAACACGACCGATGGCTACTTGTGCGGTAAGTTTGCGGGGCAACACGACGATATCACCTATTTGTATTGAGAGAGTGAACGCCCAGAGTTGCCCTGCAAAATTGCCTGTTGCACGCGTTGAATCGTCAGGGGTCGTGTTTTTGATGATGGTCACGATATCTTCGTAACTAGATACGGAACTGAGTGAGGGGTATCGAGTAAACCCGATGATGGCAACGTTATGTTCGAGTGCATAATTCTCGTCTTCGCCATTTCTTCCGGCACGAACAAGAAAGATTCTTGGAGCTGAGTTTGTCATATGTGCCCCTTTTGCATGCGATTAAGGATGAAATGATTATACCCTACTGGCTTTTGTTACGTAATAAGTTGGTATCTCTACCCCCACATTCTTCATTGGTTTGCTGGCGCAGTTCTTCGGCTGAGATTCGGCGCAGTTGTCCGTCTTTAAATATGATGAGGTGGGTATCGGTCTGGATGGCGATTTTGCGGGCGGCAGCGGCTGCACGGAGCAAGGCGTTGAGGATGCCACGCATGGCGGGGTCTTTGGCTTTGGTGATGTCGTTGGTTTGCATTGGTTCTCCTCTAGCGCGAGTAGCACTGGTGTTTCCCCTGCAATATGAAACAATGCCAATGCATCTACGGCAGGCGTGTAGATTTCATGAAAGTTACGTAATTCAGCGGTAAATCGGCGGAGCGCATGTGATGACCACTGTGCTTTATGCGTTTGACTATGCAATCGACTGTCATGTTCTATGGTATCGCCTACTTTTTCTTCATGGTGATTCGTCTGCTTGGATGGCACGTGAGAGTTCGGCTTCGATTTCTTCGATGCGTGGCAGGTTGGTATCGAGTGGTTCGGGTAATGCACGGACGAGCTGGTATTCGGCCACACCAATGGGTTTTTGCATTCCCGACAAGGCGTATTCGGCTACGAGACGGTTTTTGGTCTTGCAGAGCAGGAGTCCAATGGTAGGGTTATCGTCGGATGCTTTGATTTGGGCATCTACGGCACTGAGATAAAAGCTGAGCTGGCCAGCATGTTCGGGTTTAAACGCCGATGCTTTGAGCTCGACCACGACATAGCACTTGAGGCGTGTGTGATAAAAAAGTAAATCAATGAAAAACTCGTCACCCCCAACAATCAGTTGATACTGACGCCCAACGAAGGCGAACCCGGCGCCGAGTTCAAGCAGGAAACGTGTGATGTGCCGCATCAAGGCGTTTTCGATGTCGCGTTCGTGGGCCTCTGCGCCCAGACCCAGAAAATCGAAGTGGTACGGGTCTTTGAGAATTTCGTTGGCTAATCCAGCGTGGGGCGATGTGAGTTGTTGGGTGAAGTTAGTCACTGCAAGACCTTGGCGTAGGTGGAGTTGGTTCACAATCTGCACCGTGAGCGTATCGCGGGGCCAGCCGTGTTGGATTGCTTGCTGTGCATACCACTCGCGTAGGGTTGGCTCGCTGAGCTTTGTGAGCAAGATGACAATGTGGAACCAAGGCAATTGGTCAGCGAGCGTCGTGTCGCTATCGTGTGGTGCTGTCAATTGGTCAGCAGTCTGCTGACCAATTGGTGATGTCGAGAATGCGTTGGTATCCCGTTGTACAAACTGCCGGTTGGGGCAGTGTTCGGCAAAGAACCGCATGTATTTGAGGTTTGTTGCAGAAAACCCTTTCATCTCGGGAAATGTAGCGCGGAGATCAGCAGAAAGTTGCTCAATGACTTTGCTCCCCCACCTTTGTTGACTTTGTCGCACAAGGATATCTCGACCGATGTCGTGGTAGAGACGAATTTGGGCAGCGTTTGCCGACAAAAGCGTACGCTGCCGAGTCCCCTGAATGCGCAATTTGAGACTAGCAAGCCAATCACCGTAATCTGCGGGTAACGACATGTTTGCGTTCATTCGTATGACTCCATAGGTCGTGTTGCATTGTATTTTTGTGACCGTGGTGGTGTATCTGGCAACAATGTTTCTGTATACAGCATTATACCGTCATGGTGAAATGACGTAATGAAGAATGAAAAGGGAAGAATGAAGAATGAGTCGCTACCCCCAATTATTCATTCTTCATTCTTACCTCTTCATTGATTCGTGCTACAATCGCCTCACCCAATCTGTATTGATCGTGCATCGTTGCACACACGTGTATCCAATGGAGGAGCGCATGCTAACACAGGCTCAAGTTGATTTCTTTCGTGAGCACGGCTATCTGCTGGTCGAGGGCGTATTTACGCCTGCGGAGGCGGCCGCGTTCCGCACCGAGGCGCATGCCGTGATTGAGCGCTTGCGGCGCATCAGCGAGGTCGATGCCACCTGGACCAGTGCCCGCTCGGTGACGGCCACCAAGACGTCGCTGTTGCACTGCCACAACGTGCAGTTCCATTCGGCGCTACTGACGCGCCTGATGACCGACGAGCGTTTGACCGATGCGGCGGCTCAGATTATCGGCACGCCCAACGTGCAGTTGCACCACAACAAGTTGTTTATTAAGCCGCCCGAAAAGGGCTCGCCCTTCCCGATGCACCAGGATCAGCCCTTCTTTCCACACGACAAAGACAGCATGATTGCGGCGGTGGTGCATTTCGATGATGCGCCGCTCGAAAAAGGCTGTATCCGCGTGGTCGATGGCAGCCACAAAAACGGCCCCATCCCGCATGTGGCCGAGGGCGGTTGGCACCTGCCGTTCGACCAATACCCGCTCGAGTCGTCGGTGGCCTGTCCGGCCAAAGCCGGCGATGTGCTGTTCTTTAGTTATCTGACCGTGCACGGCTCGGGCGTCAACACCAGTAGCGAGGCGCGCACCACCTTGCTCATCCAGATGCGCGACCCCGAGGATCCGCCGACGGTGGTGACCCACCTGTCGCGTGGCCAAGGCATGATGCTGCGTGGCGTTGATCCGACCGCCTCGGCCGGCTCGAACGTCGAATGGAGCCTGTCAACGCCCAAGGCCAGCGGGGCGATGGGGATGGGTGGGATGGGGATGGGTGATCCCATGGGCGGGATGGGCATGGGTGGGCCTGCCATGGGCGGCAAGGATAAATGAAGAATTAACAATGAATAATGAATAATGGGTGGTTTGGTAGGGGCGCATGGTCATGCGCCGCACACATAATCACCATGCGTCGCCCCCAATACACCCGTAGAGCCGCAGCATTGCTGCGGCTTTGTGATATGTATCGATTGAAATGGTATGTGAGGATGGGTGATGGGTATCCAGAGGGGCGCACAGCAGTGCGCCCGCTGGTTCCCATGCGGAGCCCGATTTTTAATGAAGAAGTAACAAAGAAGAATGAAGAATGGGTGGTTTGGTGGGGGCGCATGGTCATGCGCCGCGGAATCAACAGGCGTCGCCCCAATACACCCGTAGAGCCGCAGCACCGCTGCGGCTCAATCGCATTCATTATTGCCTTCGTTGGGTGATATTGCTGATGTCTATTTCACGAATTGTATGCAATATATTCATTACGGTTTTTACATAGATTTCATATTTTTCACCGCGTAGAGAAAATGTATTTATATGGTATTCTGAGGAGGATTGTTAAACAATGACAACATTATAATGAGGCAGTGCAAATGCAACATAC
>CAYXXK010000088.1:247-3433 GCA_964469045.1 uncultured Klebsiella sp. | reverse complement strand
GGAGGATTGTTAAACAATGACAACATTATAATGAGGCAGTGCAAATGCAACATACCGTTCGACATGGTTATTGGGTACTGGTAATGGTGCTTGCACTGATAGTTATGTTGGCATTGGTGATGCCACAGTATTTGGATGCACAAACGTCCACGCGCACCCCCACGCGTTCATTGACCAATGGCCAAAAGACGACCACTGCAGTGCAACGGACGCGGACGGTGCTTGTAGGGACACAGACGGCAGTGGCACGAACCCGCACAGCACTGACAGGGCGGACGAATACGGCAATTGTGGCCCGAACCCGCACGGCAGTGGCCCGAACACAGACGGTAGTCGCAGGGACCCGCACGGCAGTGGCAGGGCGGACGAATACGGCAATTGTGGCCCGGACCCGCACGGCAGTGGCACAGCGAACGAACACCCACACACGTACTCGGACACGTACCCAAATACCTACCCAAACACCCACCGTTACAGCGACACAGATACCGAGAATTATCTTTGCATCAATCAGCGTCGGTGCCTATCACACGTGTGCGCTGACGAGTCTGGGTGTGGCCTATTGTTGGGGGAATAATGGGGATGGACAGTTGGGCAGCGGTACCTTGACGAATGGTACTACCCCAGAATTGGTTACCATGCCTGTAGGCGTGACCTCTTTTGCATCAATCAGTGTCGGTGGGTATCACACGTGTGCACTGACGAGTGGAGGAGCAGCCTATTGTTGGGGGAACGGCGTATATGGGCAACTGGGTAGTGGCATCTTGGCAGATCGTAGTATTCCTGAACCTGTCAGCATGCCCGCAGGAGTGACATTTGCGTCGATACATGCCGGTGGAATACACACGTGTGCGCTGACGAGTCTGGGTGTGGCCTATTGTTGGGGGTTCAACGGTTATGGACAAATTGGCGATGGCACAAACGCTAGAAGAATTGCTCCAGTTGAGGTCAGCATGCCTGCAGGCGTGACCACTTTTGCTTCAATTAGTGTCGGTGGGTATCACACGTGTGCGCTGACGAGCCTGGGTGTGGCCTATTGTTGGGGGAACGGCGCATATGGGCAACTAGGAGATGGCAGTAGTACGGTTAGCAACACCCCAGTTGCAGTGAGCATGCCTGGTGGCGTGACGTTTGTCTCGATACAGGCAGGCTACAATCACACGTGCGCATTGTCGAGTGCGGAATTTGCGTATTGTTGGGGGTATAACCTTTTGGGCCAACTGGGCACTGGCGACACTACGGAGAAAACTACACCATCGATTACTATGCCTCCTTTATCATTAAACGCTTCGGTAAGTAGTGGTGGCAACCACACGTGTGCACGTACAGGATCCGGCTTAGCTTATTGTTGGGGGAACAATGGACATGGACAACTCGGTAACGGTTCTACCACGTTTAGCACTATAGCAGTATCGGTCAGCATGCCTGGTGGCGTGCCATCATTTGCCTCTATACATGGAGGCTATAGTCATACGTGTGCACTGACAAGTGAAGGCGTAGCCTACTGTTGGGGGAATGGAGAATACGGTCAACTGGGCAATGGCAACACCACGAATAGCACGATTCCTGAAGCTGTTATCATGCCTGAATCACCGTAAATATGGATCGGTTGAAACATATGGGGTGTTCGAGATGGAAATCTTGAGAAACGCACAGTGGTGCGCCCCAAATACACCCGTAGAGCCGCAGCACCGCTGCGGCTCAATCACGTGAATTATGACTGTAGTTGGGTGATATTGTGGATGCCTAATTCACGAATTGTATGCAATATATTAATAACGGTTTTTGCATGAATTCGATATCGTTCACCGCATAGAGAAAATGTATTTATATGGTATGCTAAAGCAGATTGTTAAACAATGACAACATAAAATAAGGCAGTGCAGATGCAACATACCGTTCGACAAGGTTATTGGGTATTGGTAATGGTGCTTGCACTGATAGTTACGTTGGCGTTGGTGATGCCACAATATTTGGGTGCACAAACGTCCACGCGCACCCCCACGCGTAAATTGACCAACAGCCAAAAGACGGCTACCGCAATCGTGGCCCGGACCCGCACCGCAGTGAAAGGGCGGACGAATACGGCAATCGTGGCCCGGACCCGCACCGCAGTGAAAGGGCGGACGACTACCGCAATTGTGGCACGAACCCGCACCGCAGTGGCACGGACACGCACGAGTACACCCACGCGGACGAGTACACCTACAAAAACTCCTACGATCACGGGTACCTCCACGCGCACACGGACGAGTACGCATACGCCAACGCGTACTCCAACGAGCTTTACCTCGGTGAGTACGTCTGGTCCTTACACATGTGGACTGACAAGTGGAGGTGTAGCATACTGTTGGGGGAGTAACTTCCGTGGGCAACTCGGTGACGAGACCAACAGGAATCGCACAATACCGGTGGCGGTGAGCATGCCAGTTGGTGTGACGTTTGCATCGATTAGTGCTGGTATTTTTCATGCGTGTGGACTGACAAATGTGGGTGCAGTCTATTGTTGGGGGATGAACGACCAGGGGCAACTAGGTGACGGCACTACCACGAATCGCACCATACCAGTGGCGGTGAGCATGCCCGCAGGTGTAACGTTTGCATCGATTAGTGCTGGTAGAAATCACACGTGTGCACTTACGAGTGGCGGTATAGCCTACTGCTGGGGGTATAACGCATATGGTACTCTCGGGGATGACACGACGACGAATCGCACCACGCCAGTTGCGGTGAGCATGCCCGCTGGCGAGACGTTTGCATCGATCAGTGCCGGGTTAGCCAATACCTGTGCACTGACAAGTGGGGGTGTCGGCTACTGTTGGGGGGATAACGATTATGGGCAATTGGGTGATGGATCTACCATACAACGTACTATACCGACAACGGTGAGTATGCCATTTGGTGAGACGTTTACTGCAATTAGTACTGGTAGTTTCCACACCTGTGCACGGTCGACCATGGGCATGATCTACTGTTGGGGGAGCAACGATAGTGGGCAACTGGGGAATGGTACTCTCGTGGATTACACCACACCGGTGGCAATCAGTCCGCCGGCAGGAGTGACGACACTTGTCTCCATCGATGCGAGCAATGATTACACCTGTGCACTGACGAATACGGGTGTGGCCTATTGTTGGGGGATAAACGACCAGGGTCAATTAGGAGATGGCACCACCACGAATCGTT
>CAYXXK010000088.1:0-237 GCA_964469045.1 uncultured Klebsiella sp. | reverse complement strand
CACTGATCGAACGACCCCGGCTCCAGCGAGCACGCCAAACGCCAGAACTCTCTTGACCTACACCACGCTCAGTGCAGCTGGTTACCACACGTGTGCACTGACAAGTGTGGGAGCAGCCTACTGTTGGGGGAATAACGACTATGGGCAGCTCGGTGATGGTACTACTACAAATCGTACCGCCCCGGTTGCGGTGAGCATGCCCGCTGGTGTGACGTTTGCATCAATTAGTACTGGTAC
>CAYXXK010000087.1:0-8148 GCA_964469045.1 uncultured Klebsiella sp. | reverse complement strand
AAGGTGCAGGACAGCAAGGTGCAGGACAGCAAGGTGCAGGACAGCAAGGTGCAGGACAGCAAGGTGCAGGGGCAGGCAAGGGGAGTGGTGAAGAATTAGTGTCATTGTTTTTGCCAGAATTGGCAGAAGGAAGCCTGGTTAATTTCCCTACATCTGATGGTGTTGGGAGCCGTGACACACGCGAAGCCGATACGATCGGAGGTACAACAGGAGCTCAACTCTCCTATGCCGATATCGTAGGTCAGGCAAGTCAACGGGCAAATCAAGCGATAGAATCTGCCCAAATTCCATGGACTAGTGAACGTATTGTGCGCGACTACTTTCGTCAATTACAGGGGGAGCAACCATGAATCATCGTGAGGCGCAACAGTATATTGAAGCGTTACATCATGGCATTGCACAACGCATTGTCGGACAGCACATCGTCATTCACCAAGTGGTGACTGCGGTGATTGCTGATGGCCACGTGATGCTTGAGGGCGCGCCTGGGTTGGCCAAAACCACGTTGGTGCGAAGCATGGCCCAATTACTTGATGTTTCGTTTAGTCGAATTCAGTGCACTCCTGACTTGATGCCTAGTGACGTGACTGGCACTATGGTGCTGGCGGATGATCAACCGGGGCGTTACCAGCTCGTATTTGCGCCCGGGCCGATTTTTGCATCGCTCGTGCTTGTCGATGAAATCAACCGTGCAACGCCTCGTACACAAAGCGCACTCCTCGAAGCGATGCAAGAGCGGACTGTTACGGTGGCCGGTACAACACATCCTTTGCCAGCACCGTTTTTGGTGTTAGCGACGCAAAACCCTATCGAAATGGAAGGTACATATGTCCTGCCTGAGGCACAACGTGACCGTTTTTTGTACCAAGTGTTAGTTGACTATCCGACAACGGCTGACCTTGTTGAAATCGCGCGTCGTGAGGCGACTGCTACCTCGATGCTGGTAACACCCGTATGTGATGCTTCGACACTCATGCAGCTGCGTGCGGTAGCGCGTCAAGTACTTGTGGCAGAGCCATTGCTCCACTATGCAGCAACGTTAGTACAACGGACGCATGCAGTAACGCCTGAAGCGCCGAGCTCAGTACGCGATTTTGTGCAATATGGAGCGTCACCACGTGCGGTACAAGCGTTGATTCGTACTGCACAAGTTGAGGCGCTTCGCGCAGGACGTACGCATGTTGATTTTGCTGACATCAAGGCGGTAGCACTCCCTGTACTGCGACATCGGTTAGTGCTCCGTCGAGACGCACGTGTTGCACAGATGAGTGCAGATGCAATTATTCAGCAGGTATTAGCGCATACAGCTGCGGTATAGGGTATGGGTATGCATGCATCGACCACTGACAATGTGCCTGGTTTGACTGATGCGTATCTACAATGGGTGCGTCAACTGCAACTACCGTGGCGCACACCAGCCATGAACGGTATTGTTGGAGAGCGTCGCGCAGTGCGTGGCCGTGGGAATGAGCCAGAGTTGCTCCGGCGATATCAGTATGGCGATGATGTTCGACGCATTGATTGGCCGGCTACGTTGCGTCTTCAACGGCCAACTGTACGACAGCCACAGGCGGTTATGCCTGGTCGCATCCAGGTCATTTTGGACACAAGCCCATCGATGCACGTGATTGCAACAAAATGGGCGTGTGCGCTTAGTCTCTATGCGAGTATTGGGGTTGTTGCGACTGCTCATGCGGATATGGTGTGCGGAGTGACAGATGAAACCATATCTCCTTGGTTTATTGACACAACCCAGTGGCTTATGTGGGTGAATACCGTAGCACCGCGTAATCATGCATTTCGCTATGTTCCTGTGCAACGCACACAAATGACGGTGTTGATAAGTGATTTGTGGCATGATGATGCATCAGAAACGATTACGCGGATAGCTCAGCAAACAGACCAATTGATAGTTATACATCTCCTAGCGGCCGCAGAAGAACACCCTGTGCTCGGTGGTGAAGTTACGTTGCGCGATAGTGAACGTGCAGAAGAAATCACCGTCACGCTTACCGCTGAATTAATTGCACGCTACCAATCACACCTAGCTGAACGCCGAATGTTCTTGCGCCAACACTGCCATGCACATGATGCCGATTATGTGGCTTGTCACGACCAACAATCACTTGTCGCCATCATGACTGAGGTGATGCAATGAGCGTTGCATATCCATGGGCATTAGGTGTTGGTGGCGTGTTATTGGGGTTGATGATACTCTGGCATGTTTTGCGCCCCAAGAGCCCAGTCCATGTAGTGCCTTCGTTGCAGCTTTGGCGTGACTTGATGCCTGATGCATATGCATCTCGTCCGATTCATCCTCCCAACCCTTGGTGGCTTTTGTTGGTGCGCTTGTTGATAGTTTCTGTGCTTACGTTGGCGGCTGCTGGTCCGATTGTGAATGCTGACACTGTGCCACAACACATGATTCTTGTGGTTGATACAAGTGCCAGTATGGCTACTCGTCAAAATGACTTTCAACGGATTGATTATGCCAAGCGATACGCCCGTCAACTCATTGCAAGCGCGCCTGTCGGGAGTGATATTACGGTGCTCCAAGTGCATGCAACGGTAGAAGTTATGGCGAGCCGCGAGTCCGATCGTACGCGAATCAGTCAAGTACTTGACACATTAACTGTGGTGCCAGTTGTCGGCAATCTTGGACAACTAGCGCAATGGATACGTGCCATTAGTGGCCGGACGAGTATGGTATATGTGTTGAGTGATGATAAAGACCTCATGCAGTTTGATTGGCCGTCAGCATGGCAACGAATACGGATCGGGAGTGACGTGCCCAACGATGCAATCGATGATGTACTCGTCACACAAGGTGCCGAAGAATGGCAGGTGCGTGTTCGTGTACGGCACTATGGTCCGCGTGTTGCTGACGCAACACGGTTAATCGAAGTACGTGATACATATGGGAGACTTATCGCTGCCAACCGCATACAATTTGATGATGACGGCGTCTTCGTGTGGGAATTTTCGTTGATTGAGCCTGTGTCAACATTGCAATTGTACTTGTCATCTTCAGCAACGGATGCGCTTGCGATTGACGATGCACTGTATTGGCATACAGCGAGTAATAGACCATTACAGGTAGTGATTCAGAGCAATGATCAACGGTTTATTCCGGCAGCGTTGGCAATTTTGCCGAATACACAGGTGATTACCGACATTCAACAAGCTGACATGGTGATTATTGCTGGACAATCGGTTGCTGATGTGCCAGCTAAGCCGGTGTGGTTGATAGATGCACAGATGCCAGAATCTACCACAGTTTCGCTGCCGAATCTTGAGCGTGTAACGTTAAGTGGTATTGAGAGCCGCATCAATCGTGATATTGATATGACGCGCACACAAATTTTGACCGCCACGTTGCTCGACGTACCAATGTGGGGGCAACGGTGGTTAACGAGTCAAAGTGGTACACACGCCTATCTCGGTAGCCGGGATGGTATGCCGACGGTGGTGTTTGGTTTTGATGTGGCGCAGAGTGACATTGTATTACGCCCAGAATTCCCTCTCCTTGTGCGTAACATTCTCGATTACTTGACGCCATCGAGTCAGCAAACTGCATGGCAGACTGGTCAAGATATTCCACTTGGTCCTGCTCCTACAGCCCCTCAACTTGAGCGTACTCCAGATGGGAGTGATGCTGTTGTCGAATTTATTGCTGGGCAATATGTTTTGCGACATGTATTGATGCCTGGTGTGTATCAGCTTGATTCGCGTACGATTGTTGTCAACATGCAAAGCCGTAATGAATCAGATGTGGCACGACGTGATGTGCCGAATGACGAATCTCCTACCGCATACGGCACCATATGGGATTTAACATTGGCACAAGTATTCGCGCTCATTGGTGGCATATTGCTGATTGGTGAGCGCTGGTTAGCGTTGCGCCAACGGAGGTTGACATGAGCACACTGCTGTGGCGTGATAGTTGGCTGTTGTTACTTATTGTTCCCGTGCTTATGCTGACTACATGGTGGTGGCGTCGTGCGATGACACAACGTGAGCGTTTTTTGCAGCTTGTGCGCGGGTGTGCGCTGATTGTGCTTGTGGCCGCAATCGCTGCCCCTTCTGTAGGCGTTCTAGCGCAGCAAGTTGCTGTGGTCGTCGTGCGCGATCGTTCGACATCAATGATATTCAGTATTGCACAACAAGATGCCGCCGTGACGCAACTACTCGCCACGAAGCCTGCAGATGCGTTGCTAGGCATCATTGATGTGGCAGCTGATGCACAAGTGGCACGTGTTGCAAGTGCAAATAGTAGTGATACATCCCCGGCAACACTCGTTGATCGTCAAGCGACCGCACTTGCAGATGGTATTACGCAGGCAGCAGCGTTAATCCCCGCAGGATACATCCCGCGGATTGTCGTACTCTCTGATGGGCTAGAAACGCGCGGTCGAGTCGTCGAGCAAATTGATAGTCTGCGGGCGCGCGGTGTACGTGTTGACGTGATGCCGATGGCAAGTGAGTTCGTGATGCCTGTGGCTGCATTGCGTCAAGTGAGCGTACCGCAACAGAGCCAAGGTCAAGGCGACTTGACAATGACAGTCAATCTCGAAAGTAGTGTCATGCAACCCGCACAATTAATTGTGCGGAGCAATGCAGAAGTGCGATTAGTACAACCAATTACCTTGACTGGGCAATCCCAACAATTGCTGATTCCTATCACCAATCTCCCACCAGGATGGCATCGACTTGAGGTTGTACTGCAGGCAGCGCAAGATGACTCACTCCCCGACAACCAACGAGTTGTCTTGGTACAACGTCAAGGTGCTCCGCGTATCTTGCTCCTTGCAGATCCACTAGATACTGCGCTGCCGTTGCAATCGGCTATCGAAGCAACTGGGAGTACGGTGACCGCCCTGCGTCCACGTGATGTGACAGGGCGCTTAACTGACATGGTGAGCTATGATGTTATCGTGTTGGCTGATACACACGTCACGTTGGTGCCAGAATCTGTTATGCAGTTGATTGCAACGGCTGTTGAAGTGCACGGGCGTGGTTTTTTGTGGATCGGCGGCGCCCAAAGCCTTGGCGCAGGTGGCTTTCGCAACACTGCGTTACAGAATATTGCTGCTGTTCGTCTTGACCCGCTCAATCCTGCGACACAAAAACGACTCACGATGTATCTGGTCATTGACCGTAGTGGAAGTATGGAGGAGCGGGATATCGGTTTGTCGCGCCTAGATATTGCCAAAGAATCAGCGTATCAGGCGCTTATTCAGTTACATCCTGAGGATAATGTTGGTGTGGCGTTTTTTGATGATAGTGCGACATGGGCTCTGCCACCGCAACAACTCCCATCTGCTGCTGATATCGCATTTGCGCTTGGTCGGTTTGCACCTGGTGGTGGGACTTCAATTCGCGCTGGGTTGTCGCTGGCGCATCAGTCACGTACGGCGGTCGAAAGTGACATGCATCATGTGATTCTGCTGTCCGATGGTGTTGATGCAAGTGCAAGTGATGATATTGCCCGTGATATTCGGGCGAGTGGCGCTACGCTGTCGACAATTGCGCTTGGTGATGAGGCTGGAGTAGCGACGCTGGCACGACTTGCTTCGCTCGGCGGTGGTATGAATTATGTAGTGGCGAATGCCCAAGATTTACCACGTATATTCTTGAACGAGACGGTACGCGTCAGTGGCCGCGATATTGTCGAAGAAACGGTACAACCGCAAGTGGTGGCACCCGATGCACTCCCGATCGGTATGACTGCCATGCCAACCATACGCGGGTATAATCGCACTTCACCTCTCCCCGATACGCGAGTGCTGATGCAAATTGACGCTGAAACACCTCTATGGGCAGTGCGTCTTGTTGGGCGTGGTCAATCAGCAGTGTGGGCTAGTGATTTATCAACACGCTGGGGTACGGAGTGGGTAGAGGGTGACTATGTGCGCCAAATCATGCCGGCGCTCCTTGCACCATTATTACCTCAAGCTGCCAATAATCTTGCAGTCAGTTGGCAGTGGTACGACGATATTCTCGAAGTCGATGTGACGCTACGTGAGGCGAGCGATGTGCCTCCGCAAATTACCTTGACGGATGTCAACGGACAAACAACGCCACTTGCAGTTGAACAACGGAGTGGCCAACATTGGGGTACACGGATGCGCGATTGGCCAAGTGGCGAGTACGTATTATCTGTACAAGCAGGGAACCAACAGGTGGTACGTGGTGTCGTCATCGATGGGCGAAGTGAATTACGCAATAATGGTCAAGGTGTTGCTGTGCTCACACAAATTGCACAGCAAACCGGTGGTCAAGTATTGGACACATTAGATGCTACGCTGTGGAATGCTACTAATTCATCCTCGGTACAGCGCCATGAGCTTACTCCGTGGTTGCTTTTGCTTGCAGCACTGATTTTTGTGGGCGAAATTGCCTTGCGGCGCCTTCCTATTCGCTGGTCGATGCGTCAGCTCTTGACACCTTCTCGTCGTGGTGCCGCACGTCCTCCATCCCCTCCACATTCTCCAAGTGATATACCGCCTACGTCGACTGCACCATCGAGTCGAGTACAACGCCTACAGAAGGCGAAGCGACGGGCGCACAATTAGATGACGAAGTGTTATGCACCACATGATATAGAGAAGAATTGACTAGTGTTGGAGTAAGTTTTCGACCTCAGGTCGTGAAGCCATCGCTTGTTGAGCACCGCGACGTGTTACCGATATTGCTGCACTTGCTGCGGCAAAGCGCAGTGCTTCACTCCACGGTTGGTGTTCGGCAAGCGCAGTTGCCAGCGATCCATTAAAAGAATCGCCTGCGGCAACCGTATCGACGACTGGTACAACGAACGCTGGTAACGTTGATGATATGGTGCCGTTACTCCAATACACACCGTTACCACCGCGTTTGATGATGACCGTTGGCACGCCGAGTTGATGGAGACGCAGAGCTGCAGCAGTAGTATTGGCAGGTGTCTTGGGGTCGATCCCAGTCAAGGCCAATGTTTCGCTTTCGTTGGGTGTAATGACGTCGACATAATGTAATAATTCAGTAGGTAGTGCATGTGCGGGTGCAGGTGCGGGATCAAGAATTACCGTCACACCGCATTTTTTTGCTAGATGGGCAGCAGTAATCACCATATCGAGAGGTATTTCGAGTTGGAGTAACACCACGCGTGCCGAGGTCAGTGCATGGTTGAGGTTATCAAGAATATCTGCTGGCAGTCGCATATTCGCACCGGAGGCAACAACGATGCTGTTTTCGCCTTTGTCATCTACTGTGATTAGTGCCACGCCCGAGGCGGTGTTAGTTTGGCGGACATGGGTGACATCGACGCCATAGGCAACCAGGCTTTGTTGAAGTTGACTGCCAAATGCATCAACACCGACAGCGCCAACCATTTGTACTGTTGCGCCGAGGCGTGCAGCGGCGACGGCTTGATTTGCTCCTTTACCACCAGGAACCATGACAAAATCGCTGCCGAGAATGGTTTCACCGGGAATGGGAATATGCGGAGCACGAACCACCAGATCCATATTAATACTGCCAAAGACGACGATACTCATAGTCAGTCCTTTTTGTACGTATGTGCACTCAGACACCTCTATCCTAGCATATCATGTGTGTTGATTGATGATGCGTCTGACTTAGGCAAAAATGTGGTGATTAATGATTTGTGAAATACCGCATCCTAATCATGTATATTACATGCCAAAATGTGCAATAAAATTCATAAGCAAAATCACTTGACATTCTACAAAAAATCGCTACTATTATGTATCGGTAGTAGTAACTACCACCATTCGCGCCTCCGGCGGTCTTGCCTATCTTGTGGGCGAGTACTGATACTCTTGTTGGGCACGTTGTAGTGCCGTGTGAGATGTCCGGTCAGGCTTATGTGAGGGTGTATGGACGCAAACGCAAACAAACTATTGGGTGGCTATGTCACACGACCCAATCTGTGTGTATTGCGGGTGTCTGTATGCGAATTCCCGCTTTTCCCTGATTGTTAGTGCGTGACAATTTCATCACGGCCTCGTTGTGACCTAGACACCCGTACTTGCTTATGAGGGTGTTTTTTGTTTTCACAGGAGGTTTGCCATGCTTTTACGATGGTTTCGTCGGCTTGTGCACCCCACCCCGGTTGCCACTCATCGTGAGTGGTTGCCCAGTCGGCGCGCA
>CAYXXK010000086.1:7584-8312 GCA_964469045.1 uncultured Klebsiella sp. | reverse complement strand
TGGCCGGCATGCGCCCCATCAACAACATCGTCGACATCAGCAACTACGTGATGCTCGAGTTAGGCACCCCAAATCACACGTTCGATGCAGACTGCGTCGCAAACAACCACATTGTGGTGCGCACCGCCAAGGCCGGCGAGCAACTCACCACGCTCGATGGGCGCACGCACCAGCTCAACGAAGGGCATTTACTCGTATGCGACACCGCTCAGGCCTTGAGCGTCGCCGGTGTCATGGGTGGCGAAAGCAGCGAAGTCAGCGAGCGCACGCGCAACGTGTTGGTCGAGGCCGCCGTATGGGAGCCGACCATCATCCGACGCATGTCGACGGCCTTCAAATTACGCTCAGAGGCCTCAAAACGCTTTGAGCGCGGCGTTGACCCCGAGATGCTCGACTTGAGCCAGCGCCGATTGACCCAGCTTCTCAGCGATTACGCTGATGGTCAGGTTATCACCGGCATGATCGACGTGCGTAGCCAACCCAAACGCGAGGTCGTGATTGCCTTGAGCACTCACGAAGTCAAGCGCATCCTGGGCCTGACTTTCACGCGTGATCAAGTCGCCGAGCTCCTCGCACCACTCGGATTCGTGTGCACCCCGCACGATGCCGACACCCTACACGTGGCTGTGCCCAGCCATCGCGGCGATGTCAGTCACACGGCTGACTTGTGCGAAGAAGTCGCCCGCATGTACGGCTACACCTGATACGTTCCTTCCCCGCCTGCCATC
>CAYXXK010000086.1:6897-7574 GCA_964469045.1 uncultured Klebsiella sp. | reverse complement strand
ACCTGCCCAGCACCATCATGGCCGATGAACTACCAACCCAGCGCACGAACTTGGCCCTCGAGCGTGAGCATTTCACCCGCGATGTGCTGACCGGTGCCGGTCTCAACGAAGCAATCACCTACTCATTGACCAGCCGTGAAGCAGCCGCCAAGCTTGACCCGGCCGAACTTGAGTCCGATAACTACTTGCGCCTGGCCAACCCGCTCTCACCCGAACGCGAGTTCATGCGACGCTCAATATTGCCAACCCTCCTCGAAGCCGCAAATGTCAACATTCGCGAGCGTGGCGTCACTCGGCTCTTCGAGATTGGGCGCGTCTACCACCCACGCCCCGATGCCATTTTGCCGAATGAGCCCCTGCGCGTCGCCATTGTCATCGCCGGGCCGCGTGTGCCAGCCTCGTGGCAATCATCGACCCAAGAGCCAATGGACTTCTTTGATGTCAAAGGCATCATCGAACGTCTTGTTGAGCGCTTACGTATCGCTGATGTGAGCTACACACCAAGCACTGTATCGTACTTACAACCGGGTCGCGCTGCCGATGTTGTGGTGCGCGTCGGCAAACAGTTGATTACCATTGGGCATTTCGGTGAATTACATCCTGATGCCCGTGAACGCTTCGGCTTACCCAGCGTGCGCATCGGCATCGCCGAACTCGACCTCCACACCATGCTCGAC
>CAYXXK010000086.1:0-6887 GCA_964469045.1 uncultured Klebsiella sp. | reverse complement strand
CGCGCTATCCGGCCACCACTCAGGACTTGGCCATGATTGCGCCGGTCAGCGTGAGTGCCGAGCAAATCGAGAAGTCGATTCGCAAATACTCGGGCAACGCCCTCAGCAATATCGAAATCTTCGACGTCTACACCGGCGCGCAAGTCGGCGAGGGCATGCGTAGCATCGCTTACCGCATCACCTTGCGGGCCAGCGATCGCACCTTGAGCGACGACGAAGTCAGTAAGATTCGCGCCAAGATTATCCGCGGCGTCGAGTTTGATACAGGGGCCAAGATTCGTAGCTAAATGTATGCAGAGGTGGCGTGCCTCGCTGAGGCACGCCACCTCTTGAAAGCCAAGTAATGCCGACTACCCCACATATCCGACAACTCACCATTAATGACGATGCAACGTTTGTTCAATTAATTGAGCTGTTTCATTTCGTATTTGAAAACGAACACCCATCATCTGCACCGCAGTCCAACCTACATAATCTCCTCGCCTCACCACATTTCATTGCGTTTGGCGTCTTCGTGGATGACCATCTTGTAGGCGGATGTACCGCCTACATCCTCCCTAGTTATACAAAACCGCACCCAGAACTCTTTATCTACGATTTTGCCATTCTCCCCGCATACCAACGCCGCGGTCTTGGCTCACTCCTCATTCAATCCCTTATCACCTATTGCTCGAACCAGCAGATTCCACTTATCTTTGTGATGGCACATGCCGAAGATACGCACGCCGTTGAGTTTTATCGTGCTAATGGTGCTCATCTCGAAGACGTCATCAACGCCATCTTTCCTCTTTCTGCATAACACACTCATCCGCTTTTCATCTTGTTAGTTGACAAGATGCACACATCTCATTATACTTTTTATAACAAAGTAAGTTGATAATATTACTTATGTATTATTTGGGTGGGTTGGAGGGATATGATGACATACCATTTTGATCGAAGTGCGTTACGGTTCGGCCAAATTAGTTTGATTGTGGTCTTGGCTGTGGGGTTTGTGCTCGGCATTGAGGAGTTGATTTATCTCGGGGCATACATGCTTGGGGCAGCGCTCGTCGCACCACGTGTTGCACCGCAATTGCTGTTGTATCGTGGATTGGTGCGTCGTGGATTGGTACGCACCGAGATTCACGATGAAGACCCAACGCCACATCGCTTCGCACAGAAGATGGGATTTGGGGTCCTCGTAATCGGCGTGGTAAGTAGCGTAATCGGGCTGAGTGCTGTGGCATGGGGAGCTGCGCTGATGGTTGTCGCACTGGCGCTCATCAACGTGACCACCGGCTTCTGTGCTGGTTGTTTTGTACACGCCCAAATCGCGCGTTTACGGAGTTGAGCATCATGATTACGCGCATCATCATTTTGTTAGTCGTCGTTCTTGCAGTGGCCGCATTTGCCTGGTACATGCGCTGGCGCAGTCAAAAAGCCGGTTCACAGGGTGTAACACTCAACCACTTCCCGCTCGGCAAAGTCGGCGTCGTTGCGATTACCACCGACGACTGTGTGCAATGTGAACGTCTTCAAAAGCCGGCGCTCAAACGCTTGCAGGCACAACGTGACGATATCGAAGTAGTATGGCGAACTGTCGATCAAGAGCCTGAGCTGGTCAAAGAACTCGGAATAATGACTGTACCAAGTACCCTCGTGCGTGATGCTCAAGGTAAAGTGGTAAAGGTGAATCTTGGGTACGTTGACGATCGTGTGTTAATGCAGCAACTATCGATTGTCTCGGCTCCCCCGCACTGTGCATAAATATGCCAGGCGTCATCATACACCCCCGGTTGATGCGGTACACATCAACCGGGGGTGGTTGTGTTACAAGTCGATTATCGGCGCCCTGTACGATCAAACAGGCTAATTGAATCGACAGAGATACCACTATGAATACGCTGAATCACTTCAGCCATCAACGTAGCCACCGAAAGCACTTTGACATTTGGATATGCATCAATATTGTGTAATGGCAAACTATCAGTTGTGACGAATTCTTTGATTGGGCTTGCCGCCAGACGGTCAAGCGCTTTGCCAGCCATGATCGAGTGAACGACCGCTGCAGATATGGCGGTTGCTCCACGATCGGCCAGTAATTCAGCAGCCGCCACCAACGAATTGCCAGTTGCGACCTCATCATCCACCAAGATACAATGGCGCCCTTGCACCTCACCGATAACATTCAACGCCTCTACATGGCGCTCGTTTTCGTCAGCTGGCTGAATATGATGTAAATGACGTTTTTCTACAATCGCTAATGGCACACCGAGCTTCTCGGCAAAATTACGGGCGCGCTTTGCAAAGCCCATATCTGGTGCAACAACCGTGTAATTTTCGGCACGCTGCTGTTGAAAATGACGCACCATGAGTGACATGGCACTTAATTCGTCCACCGGAATCGAAAAGAAGCCTTGAATCTGCCCCGCATGCAAATCGAGTGTAATCACTTGTTGCGCGCCAGCCACTTGGATCATATCTGCGAGCAAACGAGCCGTAATTGGTACACGTGGTTGATCACGCTTATCTGTACGTCCATAGGCAAAAAACGGAATAACCGCGGTCACACGCCCGGCGGCAGCACGGCGGCATGCGTCGAGCATAATCAATAATTCCAAAATACGGTCACTGAGTGGAGCAGAAAGCGATTGCACCACAAATACATCTTTCTCGCGGACACTTTCATTGAGGCGTGCAAACAGGTTATCATTTGGGAATTTCGTGAGCGTTATATCACCTAGCGTGACTCCAAGCCGATCAGCAATCGCTTTGGCCAACGCCGGATTGCCACTCCCACTAAAAATTCGCATATCGCTAAAGCGACTACTCATGAGTATCCTCTATTTGGTGCAATGATTACTGCATCTATTGTAGAGTGTTTCAAGCAATGCCGCAAAATCGCTGTACACAGCTTTTCCCGGACTATTCCAACGGTTATCCACGCAAAATCCCTCAAGTTATCCCACATTTCCACAAGTTATCCACATTTTGTACAAATCCCTCCACAAATCGTTCGTTTGTAGAGGGATTCTGATTACTTTTGCTGTTGATTTGCCACAATGATAAGTACCGTCACAACTCCCGCAATAATCGCTATCCACCCTGAGATATCCATCACGCCTCCTGTATCACTCGCTTTGGTAACGGCCACAAAATCAATACCAAGAACGAAATAATTACGGTAACCACGCCCAACCATGCATCAATCACGCTGGTCTGGATAATTGTCGGTGTACCCAATACTGAACCTTCATAGCCGACCACAATGCCAGCGAATAAGTTATTGACCACGTGCATGCCAATCGCCCGCTCAGTTCCGTTATCGCGCACACTGAGCACCGCCGTCCCAACGCCCACCAAAAAGTAGTTTAGTGCCATCGGTATCTCACCACCAAGGGCAGAACCCATCTCTGGATTAGCCAAGTGCGGTGCCATGAATGCCACACCCGACAACAGTACAAGAAAGACGGGCTGTGCCCACAATCGAGCCACTGCCTGCATGAGGTAGCCACGAAAAAACAGCTCTTCGCCGGATGCCTGAATCGGAATCAGCAACAACACCAACGGCGCTATCATCAGCCATGCACCAGCATCAAACGTCCATGTATATCGCTCCGGATAAATGAGTGACTCAAGCACGATAAACAAAATACCCATACCCAACCAAATCGCCATGCTCTGCCATACCAACGGCCACCGAAATTGGGTGGTGCTAGTGAGCTCCGTCAAGGTACGCCGATGCACGAGTCGTTGTGCGACCCATACCCCCACAAACAACATGATGGGCGAGATCATCACCAAGGCAAATTGCACCGGGTTCGCATCACCTCCAAGCATGCTACCGTTTTCATCAATGGCTACTAATCCCATCATGGTGCCAATCACCAACGGAATAGAACCGAGAATGACGTAGAAGATGATAATCACTATGAGTCCGACCCACCAACTCCACCACTTGCTGTTCCCTGTCTGCGTATTGTGTAACCACTCCATGATATGCTCCTTCTTATGGAATCATCGAACCGATGTAATACCCAAGCACCGCTCCACACAGCCCAAAAAGTAGACCAAAAACTAGTCTGTTTGTCCGTAACGGTATGCCAGCTAACCGCAGGCGATACGCCGCCCACGGCAACGCGGTAAAGATGCTAATTGTGGCAAGTACAATCATCATCACCGCAGTAATCACATACACAATCAATCCCAGCGTTGACTTCGATTGTGTTAGCAACCACGGCTGAATCACACCAAACAGAAGCATCACACTCGCCACTAACCCCACGCTACTCCACAACGCCGGTTTGCCAAACATGCGTGCCGCTCGTTGATACTTGGTGGTGCTATCCGCTGCACTGAATATAGATGGCGTTCCAGATGTCGCCTTAAAGAGATGGATTTGCTGCTCCACTGACGTCACATGATGCCACCCAGCCGCCCGGCACATCTCGAAATACTCGGGATCTGGCGCTTCTTGGTAATCAATCGCAAAAATCACCTGCTCAGGGGGTGCCTGCTCAAGCACCATCCACATACTCTCAATTTTTGTCAAACGCCACCCTTCAGCTGCCCACTGCGATAATCGTTGTAAATCGTGTTCTTCCGCAAAGGCTAACCCTGCCCCCATTTCGCGGCGTGATACCGGAATTTTCTTTTGTGTTGTGCTCACGTCTCACTCCTATCCATTCCCTCTCACATTTCCCATCTCTATCACAACTCAGTTGGTGTTACACCATCAACACCATCCAGCGCCCGCTGGGCAAACTCCACCATGGCGCGCTTACGCGCCATTTCATTGACCAATCGTGTGCGACCCTCAGTGGTTATCACATAGACCTTGTTTGTCCCGTCTGAATCACATCGCTCTAATAACTTGGCATCAACCAGCTGGCGTAATGTGGTGTACAGCGTGGCCGGCCCGATATGCACCGTTTGACTATTTATCTGCATCAACATCTGCATCACTGCATACCCATGCCGTGGCTCTACCAACGCTGCCAAAATATAGAACTGTGAGTCATTCAGCTCACCTAGTGATAGTGCATCGCGCCTCGGCATGTGTTGTTCCTGTGTACATCGTATATATCAATAAATGATATACATCATACTATATCATTTATTGATATATGTCAATAATATGTATGCAAAAAACTCCCGTCGACGGCACACATGCAGAGACCTGACACTCAATCGGGTTCGAGTCGGCCATACACGTCAGTACACATCTACCGAGTCGATGAGTATACACAACACCGCCTACAGGATGAGCCTGAGGCGGTGTCCACGAGATCAGTAGATATATGGGGTCTACTTTGGATGCGCATGACTACGTTGAAGATACGAACGAATACCCCAAAAAATCAACGGTGTACCTCTTCTTGTAGGCCAGAGCCAGCGTACCAAAGGTGGGAGCATATCAAGATTCACCGCGCATATTGCTGATACCGTCGCAATGAACGCACCACCCATGGCACTGACATGGGCAATGATTCGCTGTTGCCGATTGCGCTCAGTCGTACGCCGCACATCTTGCCAGCCAAATCGTGCCGAAATCAGCCCAAATACAATGGCTGTAATCCCAAATACATCCCCGGCTATCACCCACCACATCCCGACTACACCTAACAACGTAGCTGCTACGATTGACGCTATTCCGACCATTTTACTTAATTGTAGGTTATCGCCACGCGCCGGTAACCAGCCAGACAACGCCATAGCCGCCGAAAATATCGCTACCGCAAATAAAAACGGATTGGGTCGTATAATTGACATGACTAAGGCAGTGACACCTACCACAATCATGCATAGCACATACACAATACCTGATCGACGATGGAGCCTGGCCCCTTTGCGAGTCATGATTGCAACCAGACCACCTACTAATGCAAGTGTACCAGCCATGATGTGCACCCATAACATCACATCATACATAGTGCCCATGAATAGCTCCTTTATTTGAATACTCAATAAATTTACATCATAAATATACGTTGTTAGTTTTATTTTGTCAATATACATCGGTAAACGAGTAGCACGTATTCACCATACACCATGTCGTGGGAGCACCTTCATGCCGTTTCTCAAAAGCATCTACACCATTCAAGAGTTAATCAATCAACAGACATACCCATTCACCATTCCACTGTTTGCGCAAGGCATACGACATGATTTTTCGAGCAATGTGACTTTTTTTGTAGGTGAAAACGGATCAGGCAAATCGACACTCCTCGAAGCTATTGCGGAGAAATGTGACTTTCACGTGGCAGGTGGGGGGCGCAATCAACGATACAGCCATCATCGGAGTGAGTCCACGCTTGCACAGGCATTGCGGCTATCTTGGTTTCCCAAAGTAAACGAGGGTTTTTTTCTTCGTGCCGAAAGCTTCTACAATTTCGCCACATACGTTGATGAAATAGCCAAAGATGATCCGAGCATGATACACGGCTACGGTGGAACTTCACTTCATCAACAGTCACACGGTGAGTCTTTTTTGAGTCTGTTTAGTCACAGATTCAGCCGTGGGCTCTTTATCCTTGATGAACCCGAGGCTGCCCTATCGCCACAACGCCAGCTTGTGTTTATGCGTATCATCAATCAACTCATGCGTACCGGGCAGGCGCAGTTTCTTATTGCTACGCATTCACCGATACTACTCTGTTATCCGGGGGCTGACGTAGTGAGTACTGATGGTGATTCGTAGCAGATGATCGATTTCCGCGAAAGCGAGCATTACCGGCTAACAACGGCGTTTCTTTCAAATCCTGAGCGATACTTTCGTCATTTATTTGATGAATAATCTCCATCTCGATACAAACGTACCCTCTCTGAATTGATTCAGAGAGGGTACATCATTGGTAGCGGCGAGCGGATTCGAACCACTGACCTTCGGGTTATGAGCCCGACGA
>CAYXXK010000085.1:0-8817 GCA_964469045.1 uncultured Klebsiella sp. | reverse complement strand
CGTCGAGCACCCCACTCTAACCCCCGAGAGATTTGTCTCTCGGGGGTGACTGTTTGATGTGTGATACGTCTCTATGCCGAAATTTCGCTATACTACATGTAACACCTAGCACAAAGGAATCTCCCATCATGCAACTTTCATCCCAACGAATCACCCTCTCCACCGGCGTTACCCTCAATGTGTACCAAGCCGGCACCGGGCCTGATGTGTTATTGCTTCACGGCATCACCGGCTGCGGTACCTACTGGAGTGTCCAAATCGCGCAACTCGTGGCCGCCGGCTACCGCGTCACTGCACCGGACGGCCGTGGCCACGGTGAATCTGATCGCGCTAGCGATTACTCAACCGAGTCGATTGCCGCTGATGCTGCCGCACTCATCCAACACCTCGGTCTGACCAAACCAATTGTAATTGGTCACTCGATGGGTGGTGCGCAAAGCCTGATGTTGGCCTGCAATTACCCGGAGTTGGTCGGCAAAGTCGTGCTCGAAGACCCGGCAATCTGGCCTATTAACGGCGATGATGCCTATGTCAAAGAGCGTCGCGACCCGTGGGAGATGGGCTTGCGCCAGTGGTTGACGATGAGCCACGCTGATTTGGTGGCCTTCAAACGGAGCGAAGCCCTGCATTGGAGCGACGAGGCCCTCGAGAGCTGGGCCTACGCCAAACTCCACAACGACCCACTTGTGTTGCAATGGCTGAATGCCTTGTTGGTACCGGTATGGGCGTGGCTTAAGCCGGTTAATGTGCCGATTCATATTCTCTACTGCGCGCCTGACAAGGGTGGTGTGGTACAGAAGGAATTCGTCGATGCATTGATTGCCAAGATGCCAGCGATGAGTGCTGTGATTATCCCAAATGCTGGCCATGAAATTCATCACGACCAGCCCGATGCGTTCATGCATGCCGTGTTGGCGTATATCAAGTAACGCATCTCGATGAGTGGATTTTTTGCCGTTGATACAGTTCATCATCAACGCACCGATGCCGGCGTCATCACGTCGTATCAACTCGGGCAAGGTTCATCTCTGCTCTTGTTGCACGATGTCGCCGGCTCGGCGCGGTATTGGGGCGAAATGTTGACTCAGCATGTGCTTGATCAATATTGCGTCACGGTTATTGATCAGCGGGGTCACGGTACAGCATCACATTTTGGCGAATACACGATGGCCGCATTTGTGGCGGACGCCTGTGCGGTCATGACCGAACTATCGTTGAATCAGACGATTATTATCGGGCAAGGGCTCGGTGCACTACAGGCATGTGCTACTGCACATGCGTTGCCGCACCAGGTGCGCGGCCTGATTTTGCTCGATCCGCCGTGGTGTGAGACGCCACCATCGACTGATGCGATTGCAACACAACAAGCCCAGTGGCACCATCAACTGATGGGTTGGCAACAGATGAGTGACGAGAATCGACTGCAGTCGATTGTGCGTACCGCGCCTGACTGGACGCCGGTTGCCGTGCATGCCTGGTCCGATGCCCGCGCCCAATGTGATACGCGCGCACTCGCATGGCTTGACGCATATGCGACGCCGTTCGAGCCGGTCGTGCGAGCAATCCAGCACCCTACACTGGTCATCTATGGGGACACAACGCGTGGTGCGCATATGACTGATGCGGTTGCGCAAAAGGTGCAATCGTTGTCAGCGTTGGTGACCTGTGCATACATCAGTGAAACCGGTCATGATGTGCATCATGACCGGCCCAAAGCATATATGAAAGCAGTACGTGCGTTTTTGCGGGCTCAGGTGTAGGTGTTACACCAATCCGGCCAAGGCATGCATGTCATCGCGCAGATGACCGTACATGCGGCGGTATATCGCATACACCTGGTCGTATTTGGCGACCGCATCAGCGTTGGGTTGCGTCGTGGCGACCACGCGCACACAGCGATTGACGGCGTCATTGACATCTGCAAAGTGCCCGGTACCAACGCCGGCCAACAAGGCTGCCCCATAGGCAGGTCCTTCTTCGGCGGCGAGGGTTGAGACCGGCGCATTGTAGATGTCGGCCTGCATCTGGCGCCACAAGGCACTTTTGCCGCCGCCGCCGGTCGCCCGCACGTCACTGGTTGGGACGCCGAGTTGGCGCATAATCTCAATGCCGTCACGCAACGAGAACGTCACCCCCTCCATGACGGCGCGTGCCATGTGGCCAACCCCGTGCCGGGTCGTCAACCCTACAAACGCACCGCGTGCCAGTGGATCAAGATGCGGCGTGCGCTCACCAGACAAATACGGCAAAAAGATCAACCCCTCGGCACCCGCAGGCACGTCAGCTGCCGCCTTGGTCAAATCATCATACGACAGCGCTGCCGCCCCAGTTTGGCGCAACGTGTTGCGCAACCAACCAAAGGCACCACCGGCCGACAAGGTAACGGCCATCATGTGCCAAGCACCGGGGACGCTATGGCAGAAAGTGTGCAAACGCCCATGCGGATCAAGCGCAATCGTGTCGCTATGCGCAAAGACCACACCACTCGTGCCGATACTGCTACTCACTGCACCGGCCTTGACAATCCCGGTGCCGATAGCGGCCGCCGAGTTGTCGCCGCCACCGGCGATGATTGGCAATCCAGCCTTGAGCCCGAGGGCGGCGGCGACGTCAGCCTTGAGGTGACCGGTCACTGCTGGTCCTTCGTAGAGCGTGGGCAACCAGTCGCGTTTGATGTCGAGCTTCTTCAGGATCTCGCTCGAGTAATCGCGACTGCGCAAGTCAACCAGCAATGTACCGGCGCCATCGGCAACATCAGCTGCTGCCACACCGCTCATCAACAAGCGAATATAGTCTTTGGGTAAGAGCACGTGGGCCAAGCGGGCGTAGTTGGCCGGCTCATGATTGCGCAACCAGACGATTTTGGGCGCCTGAAAGCCGGTGAGCGCCGGGTTACCTGCGATCTCAATCAGTCGAGCTGCACCGACACGCTCGGTGATTTCGACGCATTCGGCAGCGGTACGCTGGTCGTTCCACAACAACGCCGGTCGAATCACCTGCTGTTGGGCATCCAAAAAGACCGATCCGTGCATCTGACCGGTCAAGCCGATGCCGCTAATTTGACTGGCATCGACGGCCTTGGCTACCTCGCGGATGGCAGTTTGGGCGCCCTGCCACCAGTCACTTGGGTGTTGTTCGCTCCACAGGGGGTGTGGGCTGTAGATTGGGTATTCGGCCAGCGCTGTGGCAACGATGCGACCATCGCCGTCGCAGACAATCGCTTTGGCACCCGAGGTGCCGATATCAATGCCGAGAAACAATGGCATGTGGGTTGTCCTTTCACGTGCAATACTGTACACAACAGGGGATTTCGTACGAAATCCCCTGTTGCAAATGCCGCGTATTCCTGAACGTTAATGCGTTGATTTAGCGCACGCCCATGATGATTTCGTTGGTCAACTGGTCGAGCTGCTCGTATGGCTGGCCACGGCTACCAATCGCCTTGCGGTCGAAGGTGTGTGCGCTGAGTGCGGCGGCTTTTTCTTTGCTAAAGCCACCTTGCCAAGCTGGCAACCCAGGCGCAATGCTGTTGACTTGGCGTACCAATGCCTGAATCTCACTGTCCTCGTTCCAGCGCTTGGCCTTCTCTTTGAGGATGAGATACGTGCGCATACAGCCACGCGCAAAGGCCTTGACACCCTCGTAATCGTCAGTGCGGAACGCATGCGCATCAAAGTGCTTGTTGCCTGCGTAACCGACATCCTCGAGGAACTTGACCAGCATGAATGCACCCTTGAGGTTGGCTGCACCAAAGCGGAAGTCCTGGTCATAGCGCCCAATTACCTGATCGTTCAGGTCAATGTGGAACAACTTGCCCATCTCCCAGGCCTGCGCCACACCATGCAAGAAGTTGAGCCCGGCCATGGTCTCATGCGCAACCTCGGGATTGACGCCTACCATCTCGGCATGATCGAGTGTGCTGATGAAGGCCAATGCATGCCCCACGGTTGACAAGAAGATGTCGCCACGTGGCTCGTTTGGCTTCGGCTCAAGGGCAAACTGGAGGTCATATCCTTGTGATTTGACGTAATGTGTGAGGAAGTTAATCGCCTCGCGGAAGCGCTTGACCGCCTCGGCTGGGTTCTTGGTGGCATCGGTCTCAGTGCCCTCACGCCCACCCCAGAACACATAGACCTTTGCGCCACATTCGACGCCCAAATCAATCGCGCGCATCGTCTTTTGGACGGCATAGGCGCGGACTGAGGCGTCGTTTGAGGTGAATGCTCCATCGCGGAATGCGGGATCTGAGAATAAGTTGGTTGTGGCCATTGGCACAACCAAGCCGGTATCATTCAGGGCCTTCTTGAAGTCGCGCACAATCTGGTTGCGCTCATCTGGCGTCGCGTCAATCGGCACCAAATCGTTGTCATGAAAGTTCACGCCATAGGCGCCGACATCGGCGAGGAGATGCACCAATTCGACCGGCGACTTTGCCGCGCGTACCGGCTCACCAAAAGGGTCGCGGCCGACGTTGCCGACCGTCCATAACCCGAAAGTGAACTTATGCTCGGGACGTGGTGTGTAATCCATCTGTGATCCTCCTTGGATCGTATTCAGGTGTCTGAGCGGAACAACGCCATTTTACCACGAGATTTTATACACATTGTCAACGCTGAAATGTGTTCATAACCAAAAATAATGCAATTAAGGTTTGTGTTGAAGATATGTACATGTGCACCCACATAAACTATGTGTCGTTTGAACGATAAGCACTGCCACAATTTGGGGTATAATCAACCTGAATCAACCGAAGACGCAACGGAGCATGTCTATGCCCCAGCCACAAGACCGCGGCGGGCGTGATCGCCTGTCGGCGGTAATTCATTTTTTGGGGGATTTGCTCGGCGACGTGATTCGTTCACAGGCCGGCCTATCTGCCTACGAAAGCGAAGAGTTCGTGCGTTCGCTCAGCAAAGAGCTTCGTCACCAACCATCGCCTGAGCGCATCCGCGATCTCCAACGCCATATCGCTAACCTTGATGTGGCTGGACTCAAAAATATTCTCAAAGCCTTCAGTACCTACTTCGCACTCGTGAATCTGTCTGAGCAACTTCAGCGTATCTGGGTGCTCGATGAGCGTGACCGCACTGCCCGTCTCACTGGCACCTCGCGTAGCGAATCGTTGGGTGAGGCCATCCGCGATATCGCCAAAGCCGGTGTCACACCTGCAGAACTCACTGCCTGGATGACTCAAGCCTGTATCCGGCCAGTGTTCACGGCGCATCCGACCGAGGCGCGCCGGCGCACCATTCTCGACAAACTCCGTCGTTTGGCCAGTGCCCTCAGCGCCGCTGCTACCGATATGTCGCATCTCGATGATCCCGAGGTCGTTAGCCTCGTGCGTGAGGAAATGCTAGGCATGTGGCAAAGCGACGAGATTCGCGTCGTGCGCCCGACCGTCATCGACGAGGTCAACAACGGTCTCTACTACTTCGAGCAAAGCATCGTCAACCTGATTCCCAACTTGTATCGCGAGCTCGAGCGCTCTCTGGCCCGCGAATACCCCGGTGTGCAGTGGCGTGTGCCGGCGATTCTGCGCTTTGGCTCGTGGATGGGTGGCGATCGTGACGGCAACCCGTTTGTGCGCCCCGAGACGACCATTACTGCCGTGCGTCTCATGCGTCTCGCTGCCCTCGAGTTTTATCGCGATCAATGTGATGTGATTAGTCGTCGCTTGAGCTACTCTGATCGGCAGGTGACCATCAGTGATGAGCTGCGCGAGTCGCTCAACCAGTATGCCCAACGGTTCCCTGAATTCGATGCCGAGATCAACCGTCGTTACCCGCATGAGCCGTACCGCCGCAAGTGTTTGTTCATCGCCCATCGTCTGCAACACACGATCGATGCCACCGAGCGTCTCAAGCCCGTCTGGCCTCTCGCTCACGAGGCGCACCACCCAGACAGTTATGACACTGCCAACGAACTGCTTGCTGATTTGAATCTCATGCAAGATTCGCTGGTGGCGTTTGGTGGCGCCGATGCTGCGAGTCGCACACTTGCTGATTTGATTCGTCAAGTCGAGGTGTTTGGCTTGAGCTTTGCCACGCTCGATGTGCGTCAACATAGCGAGCGTCATGCTACTGCCCTTGCCGAAATCTTGGCGCACGCAGGTGTGCATTCCGACTACATGGCCTGTGACGAGGCGACACGTGCCACGCTGTTGCAACGCGAGCTTGAGACCCAACGCCCGCTTATCCCGGCGCGCTTGCCGTATAGCGAGGCAACCAACGAAATTGTCGAAACGTTCCGTACCATCTCGGCTATCAACGAGCAACTCGCCCCCGGCGTCATCCAGACGGTCATCGTCAGTATGACGCGCGGCGTCTCCGATGTACTCACGGTGCTGTTGTTGGCGCGTGAGGCTGGCGTACTCGAGTTGCCCAATGGTGGTATCGATATCGTGCCCCTGTTTGAGACAGGCGATGATCTCGCCAATGGCGAGCATATCATCCGCGCCTGTTGGGATGTGCCGAGCTATCGCGACCACTTGACCCGACGCGGAAACGTGCAAGAGGTCATGATTGGCTATTCCGATAGCAACAAAGATGTCGGCTTTGTGGCTGCCAATTGGGCGCTCTACGAAGCACAGCGCAAATTGCGCGACATCGGGCGTGAGTACGGCATTAGCATGCGTCTCTTCCACGGTCGTGGTGGCTCAATCGGTCGTGGTGGTGGTCCCACCAACGAGGCTATCTTGGCGCAGCCGCCGGGGAGCGTGGCCGGCCAAATCAAAATCACCGAGCAAGGCGAGGTCATCTCGGATCGCTACGGTCTAGCCCCGATTGCCAAACGCCACCTTGAGCAGGTGTTGCATGCGGTCATCAAAGCCGCATTCGCCCAACCCAACGATCCGCCGGCCACCTGGACCAATGCGCTCGAACAATTGGCGACCACGTCGCGCCAGAGTTATCGCGGGCTTGTGTACGGGCACCCACAATTTGTCCAGTTCTTCCGCGAGGTGACGCCAATTGCCGAGATTAGCCGACTCAAGATTGGCAGTCGTCCGGCAGCGCGACGCAACAGTCAGCGCATCGAGGATTTGCGGGCGATTCCGTGGGTCTTTAGTTGGATGCAAGCGCGATTTACCCTTCCGGGCTGGTATGGCCTTGGTAGTGCCGTTAGTCAATTTGTCGAGGGGCATGCAGATGGGCCAGCCCAGGCACAACTCTTGTTACAGCAGATGTACCGCGAGTGGCCATTCTTTCGCTCGATGATCGACAACGCCCAGATGATTCTGGCCAAGGCTGACATGTATATCGCTCAACGCTATGCCGAATTAGTCAACGACCAGGCGCTTGCCAGCGAGATGATGGCGATTATCGAGCAAGAGTATCACCGTAGCGTGTTGGCAGTGTGTATGATTAGTGATAGCGACAAACTGTTGTCGCGTAGCCCAGTGTTACAACGCTCGATAATGCAGCGTAACCCGTACGTCGATCCGATTTCGTATGTGCAGGTCGAACTCCTCAAACGCTTGCGTGCCAACCCCGACATGGAGGGGCACGAAGAGGTCGAGGATGCGATTTTGCTCTCGATTAGTGGTCTCGCCGCCGGCCTCAAAAATACCGGATAATCAGGTAGCGCTCACAACAGCGTGGTTGTGTTGACTCGACATAAAAGGTGAACTATGACGTTGCCACTAGCAAACTTGCGCGTGCTCGATTTGACGCGCGCCTTGACCGGTCCTTACTGCACCCAAATGCTCGGCGACATGGGTGCTGACATCATCAAAATCGAACAACCTGGCGTCGGCGATAACTCGCGCGCCTGGGGCCCGCCGTTTGAGGGTGGCGAGAGTAGTTACTATCTCAGCGTCAACCGCAACAAACGCAGTATGGCCCTGAATTTGCGCAACGAGCATAGTGCGACCATCATGCGCAAGTTAGTGGCACAGAGCGATATTATCATCGAAAACTTCGTCCCGGGCACCATGAATCGCTCCGGCTTCGGCTACGAGCACTGCAAGGCCATTCGTCCTGACGTCATTTACTGCTCGATTTCGGGCTTCGGCCAAGTGGGCCCCGACCGCGAGCGCGCCGCCTACGACCAAATCGCTCAAGGGCTTGGCGGCTTGATGAGCGTTACCGGCGAAATCGGTGGATCGCCGATGCGCGTCGGCATTGCCATCGCCGATCTCGTGGCAGGTATGCATGCCGCCTATGCCGTGATGGTCGCCGCCTACCACCGTCAAGCGACTGGCGTTGGCCAGTATATCGACACGTCGTTGCTCTCGGGGCAACTTGCAATTATGACCTATCAAGCGGCGCGCTACTTTGCCACGGGCGAGGCGCCAGCGACGAGTGGTAACCATCATCCGACCATCTCGCCGTATGGTGTCTACCGCGCCAAAGACACCTGGTTCAATTTGGCGGTCGGCACCGACGATTTGTGGCGGCGCTTTTGCGATGCGCTCAATCTGGCCGACCTCAAAGCCGATGCCCGGTTTGCTACCAACCGCAGTCGTGCCGAGCAACGCCCAGCGCTCAATGAACAGCTTGATGCCGTGTTTGCGCAATACACGGTCGCTGAACTTGAGCAGTTGCTTGAGCCGGCGGGTATCCCGATCGGGGCAGTGCGTGACATCAAAGCCGCGTTCGAGGATCCACAGGTGCAGGCACTCGGGTTAATCCAGACGATTACACACCCCACGGCTGGTGATGTACGCGTGGTTGGTCCACCGTACAACTTCTCTGAGACGCCGGGCACAATTCGCCGCTATCCGCCACGACTCGGTGAACACACCGACGAAATTTTGCGTGAGTTGGGCTTTGCCGACGGTGACATCAAAACCTAATTCGAGGAACTGTAGACAGACTT
>CAYXXK010000084.1:0-9023 GCA_964469045.1 uncultured Klebsiella sp. | reverse complement strand
ACTGCGGCCACTCAATGGCGTAGGCTTGTGTCGTGAACGTCGAACGGAATCCCATCCATCCGCAACGGGTTCTGCTGCGTGGTTCACCGGGCAAGTCCGGATTGACCCGCTATTTGAGGGGCAGGCACCGCAACGTGTCAGCGGTGTCAGTGTTACGTTTGCGCCAGGTGCGCGCACGGCGTGGCACACGCATCCCCTCGGACAAACATTGATTGTGACTGCCGGTTGTGGCTGGGTGCAACGCGAGGGAGAGGCGATTTGTACGGTGCGACCGGGCGATGTGATTATGTTCGCCCCGGGTGAGAAGCATTGGCACGGTGCGACGGCTACGACCGGTATGACGCACATCGCCATTCATGAGGCGCTAGATGGGCGGGCAGTTGACTGGTTAGAACATGTTTCTGATACGCAGTATTCGGCAGGTACCATTGCATAGAGGAGCGCGATGATGCAGGTTGCAGTTACCGGTGGATTGATTGAGGGGTATGTCGATCTCGATCGTGGTGTTCGGTGTTATAAGGGTATCCCATTTGCAGCGCCGCCGGTTGGTGATTTGCGCTGGAAAGCGCCGCAACCGGTGGTGCCGTGGAGCGGAGTTCGGGCAGCACGTCAATTCGGTGGGCGTGCCATGCAGTTGCCTATTTTCGGCGATATGGACTTTCGGGCTACCTGGATGGGTGAGGATTGTCTCTACTTGAATGTCTGGGCGCCGGTCACTACAGATAGCGCACTCCCCGTCCTTGTCTATTTCTATGGTGGTGGCAACGTAGCTGGTGACGGCTCAGAGCCACGTTATGATGGAGCACAACTTGCGCGGCAGGGGATTATTACGATTACCGTGAATTACCGTTTGAACGTGTTTGGCTTTTTTGCGCACCCTGAGCTTTCGGCTGAAGCGCCGTATGGTGCCTCAGGTAACTACGGCTACCTCGATCAGGTGGCGGCACTACGGTGGGTGCAGGCCAACATTGCGGCGTTCGGTGGGGATTCGGCGCGCGTTACGATTGCTGGCGAGTCGGCTGGCTCCATTTCGGTCAGCGCACAGATGGCGTCACCATTGGCCAAAACATTGATTGCAGGGGCCATCGGTTCGAGCGGATCGCTGATGGGCGCATTGTCAGCTATACCGTTGGCTGATGCCGAGCGTCTTGGAGTTGAGATGGCTACGAGCATAGGCATGACATCGCTTGCCGAATTGCGCGCTATGTCAGCAGAAAAACTACTCGAGGCGCTTGGCGCACGCCCGCCACAGCAATTTACGGGTGTGATTGATGGGTATTTTTTACCAAAAGAGCCGCGCGACCTATTTGCTACAGGCGCACAAGCGCAGGTGCCGTTGTTGGTGGGATGGAACTCGACTGAAGTGCCCCACATGTTCTTGCTCCAACAGCATGCACCGACAGTGGCCAACTACGAAATGATGGTGCGTCAGCAGTTTGGCGCAATGGCGGATCAGGTGTTGCAGTATTATGCAGTCACCGCTGATGCTGAGGTTGTTGATGTCGCTACAGATTTGTCGAGTGATTTGTTCATCGGCTATAGCACGTGGAAGTGGGCAGAGGTGCATGCGCGTACGAGCAGTCAGCCGGTCTATCGCTATTTGTATGCACATCCGCGCCCACCGATGCGGTCTGAGATGGGGGATGCAGTGGGTGGATTAGCAGGGGGCGTCATTCGTGGCGAAGAGGCCAAATTAGCACCTCAAATGACGGTGAGGGGAGCGGTCCACTCTGCTGACATCGAGTATTTTATGGGGAATCTCGCCACGAATACAGTCTATGCGTGGACTGATGTGGATGAGCAAGTGTCGCAAGAAATGCAACACATGTATCTCAATTTTGTAAAGACAGGATCGCCAAATGGCGAAGGTGTGCCAGATTGGCCTGCATTACCGGCGCATCAAGTCGGTCAATATTTGCGCATTGATGCATCATCGTGCATGCAACACGATCGTCATCATGGTCGGTACTGCTTTTTAGATACGCTAGGGCTTGCGTAGCAAATTATGCATCAAATATCGCCCTGTGTGCGTATAGTATGTGAAATCAGTGACACAGGGTGATAAGAGATGACGTATATGCCAACCACACGTCTTGGTCGCCAGGCACTCGTTTGGTGTGTGCTATTTGTTGTGATGTGGCTCAGCACATATGCCCTCGAGGCATGGGCTCGTATGCCGTTGTCAACGCTTTCGACGAAGCTAACTGTGATGATCGCACATGCATATGTCACAATTGTCGTTGGCGTATTTGGTGGTATTATGGCAGGTGTAGCATGGTTTCGCTATGGCGATACATCTCGTCTGCTCTGGTTGCCGATTGCGGTTGCTGGTATGTTGGTTGTAGCCGTAGTGCGCAGTCTGTTGTTTCCCTAATGTATGGTTTCCAAATTTTGTAAATTGTGTATGACAGTGATGTCATTTGATGGAGAAGGTCGCGCATGACCGCACAGAACAACCGTAACGCTCAGCATTTCGAAGCAAAACTCAATGATAGCATTAACAAAATTGCGCGTAAGCGTCGCAATCAATCGCCTATTCAGGTTCATGTGAGTGCGCCACGATTGGGGATTGATTATCATTCACCGTATAGCAAGCCTGATCAGCCATTTCATACTGCGAGCATTGGCAAAGTATTTACTGCAGTGCTGGTATTGCGTATGGTAGAGCGTGGCATGATTCGTTTGGGGCAGCCAATCACCGATTTGTTGGATGCCGAAGTGCTGCAAGACTTGTTCGTATATCGTGGTGTTGATTATGCGAAGCAAGTGACGGTTGCGCATTTGTTGAGTCATACATCGGGTGTAGCTGATTACTTCTCGGCATCGATTCAACCTGGATATACCTTCTTGCAACATGTGATCCATCACCCTGAAAAATTATGGACGCCGAGTACTCTGCTCGACATCACACGTCAGTTTCAGCAGCCGGTGGCCAAACCAGGCGAGCGTTTTCATTACACGGATACGGGGTATATCTTACTAGGGTTGATTGTTCAGCAGGTATCTGGGCACTCATTTAATAGCCAACTACACGATGAAATCTTTGATCCACTTGGGATGGAGCATAGTTATTTGGCGTTTTATAGTCAGCCAAAAGCACAACCTACTCCGTCTATTTTGCCTATGTATGTCAATGATGTTGAAATCAGTAAATTTCAAAGTGTGAGTTGTGATTGGGCAGGTGGTGGGATTGTATCGACGCCCGTTGACTTGGTGAAGTTTCATCGTGCCTTCCATGCAGACAAACTGGTATCACACTCTACATTACGCCAAATGTTGAATTGTTCGAATAAGTTCCGTAGTGGGTTGTGGTACGGCATGGGTATGATGGAGACGCATTTTGAGGAGTTTTTCTTCTTGTTGCGTGGAATGCCAAAGCTTACCGGTCACATTGGCATTTTGTCGACACACATGTTTGCGTTGCCGCAGCAGGATGTGCATGTGGTGATTAATTTGGGTGATACTGGGCAAATGACGACGAGCTTTAAGTTGTTGATTGAGATTATGAATTTGTTGAGGAAGTGAAAAGTGAAAAGTGAAAAGTTGGGATGATGTATGGTGGGGCACTTTTCACTTTTCACTTATTCAGGGAATCGGGTAGAATACAAGTGGGAACTAGTATTGTGTGATGAGGAGCAGGGACATGTCCGAGCGTGTAATTGGTGTGGTGAAGTGGTTCAATGACAGCAAGGGATATGGATTCATTGCTCAAGAACAGGGACCTGATTTGTTTGTTCATTTCCGCTCGATTAACGGCACAGGTCGCCGTACGCTATATGAAGGTCAGAAAGTATCATTTGAGGTGACCGAAGGCGCCAAGGGGCCTCAAGCTGAGAATGTTACGGTCGAACAAGACTAGTCATAGTGGCACATCGTAGCACCAAGGGCATCGACAACAAGTCGGACCCTTGGTGTTTTGTTTGGTCTCTTGATTGACGCGATGCAATTATTGCATGCGATGGAGGGCGTATGAACCGTCCTGATGCGTTTGTATTTGATCTTGACGGCACGGTGTATCTCAGCGATACGCCAATCCCTGGTGTGCCAGCTGCCATTCAGCAGATACGTGATCGCGGCGTGCCGGTATTATTTCTTTCGAATAATCCGACCAAAACGCCTGCTGAATACGTCAAAAAGTTGACGACCATGGGCATTCCCGTGACCGCACACGATGTGCTGACATCGGCGGTGGTGATGGTTGATTGGTTGATCCAACAAACGCCAGCACCGCGCATCTATCCGATAGCTGAGCCAGCACTCATCACCTTACTGACGCAGGCCGGTGTGGCGATGACCGATGACCCACCGCATATCGACTATGTGCTTGCGTCGTTTGATCGCACCTTTAGCTACGCAAAACTCCAAATCGCCTTTGATGCGATGCGGGCCGGGGCAACATTAATTGCCACGAATCCAGACAAGTTTTGTCCGGTGCCCGGCGGTGGCCAACCTGATGCCGCCGCAATTATTGCGGCCATCGAGGCCTCAACCGATACGCGTTTGGCGTTTACGGCGGGCAAGCCCTCGTTGCTGGCGGCACAAGCTGCATCGCAGCGCCTCGGCATGGCTATCGACCGTATCATGATGGTTGGTGATCGCCTCGAGACCGATATTGGCATGGGGCAGACTGGTATGCAAACAGGGTTAGTGATGACGGGGGCCACGACGCCAGCCTTGTTGGCGACATGGCATGGGCATCAGCCTGACGTCGTGGCAGACGATGTGGTCGCACTGCTCGCGCGCTTGTCGGTATAATACCTGAAATGACCAAATACAACTAAAGGTGTCAACATGGATGAACGCGAGCGCTATAAACAATTAGTTGGTGAGTATGCCGCCAACATGGTTGAGTCTGATACGGTGATTGGTCTCGGGACTGGTTCAACAGCCACCTATTTTGTGGCGGCTCTTGGCGCTCGTTTGCGCAATGGTTCGTTGCGCAACATCATGGGGGTGCCGACCTCTGAGCGCACAGCAGCTCAAGCCCGCAGCGAAGGTATCCCACTTACCGATTTGCATACGCACCCACAGTTGTCAGCGGCATTTGATGGCGCCGACGAAATCGACCCGCATCTCGGACTCATTAAAGGATTGGGCGGTGCCTTGCTCCGCGAGAAGATCGTCGCCAGCTCAGCTGCCTCGTTTTATGTATTCGGTGACAGCACCAAGATGGTCAAAACGCTCGGTGTGGTAACTCCTGTCCCGGTTGAGATTGTTGACTTTGCCCGACCGTTGTGCATCCGTCACCTCGAGGGACTTGGTGCTAAGCCGGTGTTGCGTCAGCGTGATGGTGCTCCCGTGATTACTGATGAGGGGCATGTCATTCTTGATGCATTTTTTGATGGGATTAGTGATCCCGATGCACTCAATCAGGCTATTCTGGCGATTCCTGGTGTGGTTGAGACCGGCCTGTTTTTACATATGGCTTCCGCTGCATTTGTGGCTGGTCCACACGGTGTCGAGGTTGTGCGCCCAGCATGAGTAATTCCCCCGATACTGTCGTAATCCCCCAAACAACATTTGTGGTGGCCGATCAGACTGAGCTTGATCGGCCATATCGCGTCATCATTGAAAACGATGATGTGACGCCGATGGATTTTGTAGTGATGGTACTCACGGGGATTTTTGCGCTGGGGATGCAAGAGGCAATTGATGTCATGTTGGTGGCGCATCATCATGGTGAGGCGCTTGTGACCGTGTTGCCGTATCAAGAAGCGAGCGAAAAAGTGACCCGGGCGCACGAGCTCGCTCGGGCAAACAAATACCCGTTGCGGTTTTATCTTGAGGTTGATACAGCCAACTAAATCATGCTGGTACGGTGGAATCTTGGGGACATGATGCCAATATCTGTTATGCACTGATTTGTGAGAGGCAATCCACGTCAACAGTTTTAGTATGACTCATCATCGTAAAAGATAAGATATGGAGCGTTGCTTATTGTTGCGGCTTGTGTGTTGTCGTTGAGGATTGCGACTACGACGGCATTAAATATAAGCTAAATGAGCGATGTGACGTGTACCTTTGTGTCGTAATCGGATGATACAGTTTGGCGAGAGAAGACGAGATGATGCGTCATCCTATGCAAAACACGTACGAGTGTGTATCATAGAGTGACTGTGCGTATATCGAAAATTGCTACCAACAAGTAGTGTATTACGAACGTTGTCGACGCACAGATGTCAAATGCAAAGTGATGAACATGACAGGGACAGTCAAGTGGTTTAACAGTACGAAGGGGTACGGCTTCATTACTCCTGATGACAAGTCAGAGGACGTGTTTGTACATATTTCAGCAGTGGAACGTGCTGGTATGGGTAATTTGCATGAAGGCCAGCGAGTTTCTTTTGAGCTAGAGCGTGACCCAAGGAAAGGTAAGACTTCGGCAGTTAATATTCGCGCTATCTAGGTTCAAACAGTACTCTGTAAAGGCTCATGTCATGCATGACATGAGCCTTTTGGGTCATATCGTCGCAAAGAGTCGCTGAAGTATTGCTTTGATGCCTTGTACTGCTTGACTACGATGGCTGATTTCGTTCTTTTGGGCGGCGCTGAGTTGAGCGATGGTGCAACCACGTTCTGGCAAAAAGAAAATCGGATCGTAGCCAAATCCACCTTCACCAGCTTCTTGATCTGCAATTACTCCATCACAGCGCCCAGTGCTGACGAATTCACGACCATCAGGGAAGACGACGGTAATCACACACACAAAATGTGCCGTGCGTGGTACATCCCCGCAGGCGTTGACGTTGGCGAGCAAGAGTCGACGTCGACCCGTGTCGTCGAGATCGTCAGTTCCATAGCGTGCCGAATACACGCCAGGAGCACCATTGAGGACATCGACCGCAATTCCGGAGTCATCGGCAAGCGTAGGTAGCCCGCTTTTCTGTGCATAATACAGTGCTTTTTGCCGAGAGTTGGCGTGAAAGGTATCGCCGTCTTCGGGGGCATCTGCGGCAATGCCGACATCGCGCAGTGAGACGAGTGCCAATTGAGGTAAATCGAGCAGTTGAGCGTATTCGCCGAGTTTGTGGTTATTGCTCGTAGCAATCAGAAGACGTGACATAATGAAACCTTGTGTCTATCAAGAACTGATTAAATACTACTGTGTTTTGGCAAAATATGCATCATTGATTAAATTTGTCTATTACAATGGAGTGGTAGACAAAGAGAGGACTGAGTGGGTATGAGCACACCACCATCGCTGATGAAAATCATCCGCGGCGTGATACGCACAATGCGACCGCACCAATGGATCAAGAACGTATTTGTTTTCGGTGCCTTGGTCTTTTCGGAAGAGCATTTATGGCGCGATATTACATCCATCGGTACTGTGGTTATGGGGTTTTTTATCTTTTGTGCGGCAGCGAGTAGTATCTATTTGCTAAATGACGTCGTCGATGTCGAGAAAGACCGGGCACACCCGCGCAAACGCAATCGCCCTATTGCGGCTGGCGTTGTTCCCATTCCACTTGCATTGGTGATGGCGGTGGTGATGTTGGTGGTGGCAGTGGCTGGTGCGTGGTGGGTGGATGGTGATTTTGACTTTATGGCTATTATTATTACGTATCTGTTGATTCAGGGTGTGTTGTATTCGTATTTTTTGAAAAATATCGTCATCGTTGACATTTTCACTATTGCAGCTGGATTTGTGTTACGTGCCATTGCTGGAGCGCTTGTACTCGACATTGCAATTACGCCGTGGTTGCTATTGTGTATGGGGTTGTTGGCTATCTTCTTAGGTCTTGGTAAGCGCCGTGCAGAGTTGTCACTACTGGAGGATGGCGCCGTCAGTCATCGCAAGATTTTGCAAGAGTATTCAATCCCAATGATTGACCAGATGTTGTCAATTGTAACCGCATCGACAATTATGGCATATACCCTGTTTACGTTCACATCGAGTAATATGCCAACTGAACCGTATCCAGTGATGTTACTGACAGTACCGATGGTGATTTATGCGATTTTTCGCTATATCTATCTCATCCATCAGCATGGAGCGGGTGGAAGTCCCGAAGAATTAGTGCTTAAAGACATGCCGTTTGCGTTTTCGATTGTGTTATGGGGAGCCACGGTTCTCGGTCTACTCTTGATGTTTCGACCATAGAATTCACGGGGCTGATGATGACCATTTTTGTTAAATTCGGTGGGTCAGTGATTACGGACAAACGCATTGCTGAATCGCCAGATATGGATGCCATTCACCGACTTGCATGTGCAGTTGCATCTGTGCGTCGTCAGCGTCCTGGTTTGCGTGTGGTCTTAAGTCATGGCAGTGGCTCGTTTGGACATGTTGCAGCAGCCAAGTATGGGATTCATAAGGGACTTGCGGATGATGCCGATTGGTTTGGTTTTGCGGCAACATCGGCGGCGGCGTTGCGGTTGAATCGCTTGGTCGTTGATGCATTAATCGCAGCACACGTACCCGCGATGGCGTTTCAGCCCTCTACCACTGTCGAAACTGCGCATGGCCAGGTCGTTGCATGGCACACCGATCATATAACCAAGGCACTTGATTATGGCATGGTGCCAGTTGTCCATGGCGATGTGAGCTTTGATCGTCATCAAGGGAGTACGATTGCCTCGACTGAGATGCTGTTGCAGTGGTTGTGTCGTGTGCCAGCACTGCAACCGCACAAAATTATTTTGATAGGTGAATCTGCGGTGTATACAGATGATCCGCATAAAAATCCTGATGCGACACGCATTCCGGTGATTCATCGAGGCAACATCGATCATGTTATGGGTGGAGCGAGTGGGTCATACGGCGTTGACGTAACAGGTGGCATGGCCAGCAAAATAACATTAATGTGGCGTTTGGTTGAGCAAATTCCTCAGTTGCAAGTGCAGTTTATTGCGCCGGATGCAGATTTATTCGAGAAAGCGTTGCTTGGAGTTGGTTTTGATGCAGGGACAGTCATGATCGCAACAAAAGAGTAATGAACATACATGGTGTGATTGAGCCGTGCGGAGTTTCTTGAGTGAAAAGTGAAAAGTGAAAAGTGAAAAGTGAAAAGTGAAAAGTG
>CAYXXK010000083.1:0-9200 GCA_964469045.1 uncultured Klebsiella sp. | reverse complement strand
CCGTCCGTCCGGTGATCGACCGTTCACCCCACGGAGCGGCGGTGGTGACCGTCCGATGGGAGATCGTCCACCACGTCCAGCCGGTGATCGACCATTTACCCCGCGCAGCGGCGGTGGTGATCGCCCGATGGGAGATCGTCCACCACGTCCAGCTGGTGATCGACCATTTAATAGTGATCGACCTGCTGGCGGTCCGCCACGAAGTGGCGGCGGAATGGGTGGTGGCCCACGAAGCGGAGGTGGATTTGGCGGCCCGGGAGGTGCACCAGGCGGTGGCGTAGGTGGTGCTGTCCCAGGCGGACGCGGCGGCAATTCAGGCCGACAACGCAACACTACTGACCGCAAAAGCGCACTACGTTCGTCAGATGCCGTCGAGAGCGATGGGCAGGGACGAGGGCGTGGCAACAAAGGCGGTAAGGGACCAAGCATCCTCAACCGCATGCCACAAACACGCCAACCCGCTCCACGCCCAGTAGTAAGACCGAAGGGCCCAGTGCAACTCGGTAGCAATTTGACGGTGCGTGAATTATCAGAGGCAACCGGCGTTAGCGCAGCAGAAATCCTCAAGTCGCTCCTTAAGGGCGGCGTGATGGCAAACATCAATCAACAGATCGACTACGAAACCGCCGCATTGATTTGTACGGAATACAATATTGAGACGGTCGAGTATGTTCCCGAGCAACTTGCCGGCATCGTTGAGAATGTCAAAGACGTTTTGGCATCCGAAACGGCCGAGTCGTTGATTACCCGACCTCCGGTCGTGACAATCATGGGTCACGTTGACCATGGTAAAACGAAATTGCTCGATGCAATTCGTCAAACGCGTGTCGCCGAAGGCGAAGCGGGTGGCATTACGCAGCACGTCGGAGCATATCAGGTTGAAGTTGGCAGTCGCAAGATTACCTTCCTTGATACACCTGGTCACGAGGCGTTTACTGCCATGCGTGCCCGTGGTGCTCAAGTCACCGACATCGTCGTACTCGTAGTCGCCGCGAATGATGGTGTGATGCCCCAAACCATTGAGGCCATTTCACACGTCAAAGCAGCCGGCGTGCCAATGATTATTGCTATCAACAAAATCGACACCGTTGGCGCCAACCCAGACTTGGTCAAGCAGCAGTTAGCAGCAAACGATGTCATTGTTGAATCGTACGGCGGCGATGTACCAAGCGTCGAAGTGTCGGCGTTGATGAAGATCAACATCGACGGCTTGCTCGAGATGATTTTGCTCGTAGCCGATATCCAAGACTACAAAGCCAACCCAGATAACAAAGCGGTCGGCACAGTAGTCGAGGCAGAAATGGATCGCCAACGCGGTCCAATTGCCACCGTCCTTATCCAAAACGGCACGCTTCGCCTCGACGACAATGTGCTCGTCGGCAACGGCACCGGCACTGTGCGCGCCATGTTCAACGACACCGGCAAACGGATTCGCTTTGCTGAGCCATCAACCCCTGTGTTGATTCTCGGACTCAACGAAGTCCCCAAAGCTGGCGACATCCTCCAAGTCATGGACGATCTCACAGTGGCTCGTGACGTAGCACTCCAACGCCAACGTCAAATCCGCATTGACGCCATGGCCAATTTGCGCTCAGTCAGTCTGGATGGATTGTTCGCCAACATCCAACAAGGCAAGATCAAAGAGCTCAACTTGATTGTCAAGGTAGACGTGCAAGGGTCGATTGGTGCTATCGAGCATGCACTTGGTCAGCTCAACACCAACGAGGTACAAATCAAGATTATTCACCGCGGCACCGGTACGATTACCGAGAGCGATGTGAATTTGGCCGTAGCATCGCGCGCAATCATCATCGGCTTTAATGCGCGCCCAGATCCAGCCGGTCGCCGTGCTGCCGAGCAACATGGCATCGACATTCGCTTCTACAACATCATCTACAACTTAGTAGAAGAAATGAAGAAAGCCATGATCGGTATGCTCGACCCAGAATACCGCGAGGTAACCGAGGGATATGCAGAGGTGCGCAACACCTTCCGCTTGCCATCTCGTGAAATCGTGGCAGGTTTGTATGTCACCGATGGCAAAATTAATCGCCAACAAAGCGTACGCGTCTTGCGGAGCGGTGTCGTACTTCATGAGGGCCGATTGAGTAGCTTGCGTCGCTTCAAAGAAGATGTGCGTGAAGTCAACTCAGGCTACGAGTGTGGCGTGGTGGTCGAGAGCTTCACTGATGTACAGACTGGTGATAACCTGGAGTTCTTCCGTAAGGAGCGCGTAGAGCGTACTGCCTGATGAGTAAACGTACCCAACAAGTGGCCGGCGAGATTCAACAAATCGTCGGCCACCTCATCCAATTCGAAGTCAAAGATCCTCGCATTGCGTTCTGCACTATCGTGAGTGTTGATGTATCTCCAGACTTGCAAATGGCGCATGTTTTTGTTTCGGTGATGGGTGACGAGAATGCGCGCAAGGAGACGATGGCAGGGCTCGAACGCGCCAAGGGGTTTATTCGGCGCGAGTTGGCACGTGAATTACGCCATCTCCGTACCGCACCTGATATTCGTTTCAAACTCGATGAAACGCTCGACCACAGTTTACGCATCGGCGAACTCATCCGCGATATGAATAAACCGCAGTAGAGGCATTGATGGATCGTCATTCAATATTAAGTCGTGAAAGTCATGTATGGAAAGAGCGAATCCAACATGCACACTCTATCATGCTCGTGACACACGTGAACCCAGATGGTGATGCAATTGGTTCGTTAATGGGGCTCTACGAGGCACTTCCACAACTCACCGATGCGCCGATTATTCCAGTCATTCAACAACCCATTCCGGCGTATTTGAGTTGGCTTGACCATGTTGAGAAAAGCATAGCGCTTGATGCAACAACTACCTGGCCGAATCCCGACCTCATCATCGTGGTTGATTGCGCCTCGGCAGACCGGTTAGGCGGTATTGATGCAAAACATATGGAGAAATTGCACGACTCAACAATCATCCAGATTGATCACCATGCCACCAACACCCTTTTTGGCAAAAATAATCTCGTAGTGCCAGAGTCTTGTGCAACGTGTGAGATTATCACTGAGTTTTTACCAACACTCGGAGTCACCATTACCGCCGGAATCGCCACACCGCTACTCCTCGGTATTATGACAGATACACAAAGCTTCCAGATTTATGACACTCATGCTGAAACGCTCCAACTTGGCGCAAAATTGTTTGCGGCTGGCGCAGACCACCAGCAGATTGTCACGCGCGTGTTCCGTTCGACACGACTCGAAGCACTCACACTTGCCTCACGCGTGATTAACAACATGCACACCAGCGACAAGATTGTCTGGTGTAGCGTGCCAATGGAATGGGTCAATGAGTTTGGCGCAAGCGATGACGAGACCGATGAAGCGCTCCACATGCTCCAACGTATTGATGGACCAGAGATTATTATGTTAATCAAAGAACGTGAGAAGGGTGTCAAAATCAGTCTACGCTCACGCAACGTCATCGTCTCTGGCGTCGCAAAAGCACATGGTGGCGGTGGCCATGCGCATGCATCAGGCATTAACTTCCCCGATCTCACCATTCAAGAGGCCGCCGACCGATTACTGCCGGATCTACACGCACTATGCACGGCTTCATCAACATCAACAAACCCCTCGGCATAACGTCACACGATGTCGTTTCCCGACTTCGTCGCGTGACACGCATCAAACGTATTGGCCACGCTGGTACATTAGACCCCGCTGCAAGCGGGGTCTTGGTCGTAGCACTTGGGCAGGCAACACGATTAATTGAGTATGTCCAAGATGACACACGCAAATGCTATACAGCCCGGATTACGCTTGGCAGTGCCACAGATAGCGATGATGCCACCGGCACAGTGATTGCCGAATCAGCAGTTCCACCATTGACACAATCCACCATCGAATCCGTGCTCCTCCAACTCACCGGATCCATCATGCAAGTCCCGCCCAAAGTGTCAGCTTTGCACGTGGACGGCCAGCGCATGTACGATCTTGTGCGCCAAGGCAAAGCACCGGAACTCCCAGCACGACCCGTGAGTGTCTATCACATTGCACTACGCACTTGGGATGCACTATCCATCGAAATCGACGTGGAATGCGGTAAAGGCACCTACATTCGCTCACTAGCCCGCGATATAGGCACCCTGCTTGGCACGCACGCCCATCTTAGTGCATTGCAACGTACCATGGTCGGCTTATTTGGTGTCGATGATGCGCTACCACTCGACACCTTGACCATCGAACAGGTACTCGCACACCTAGTGAATCCTCTCAATGCCATCAGTCATCTGGCACGTATGTCACTCACTGATGAGCAGGTGCAACGAGTACGCAATGGGCTCTCCCTGACGACAACTGACATGACGGAGGATGACGTCGCACTCTGTGATTCTGGCGAGCAATTGGTTGCTATCGCTCGCCGCGCTAATGGCAAAATCGCGCCACACAAAGTCTTTCAATGGAGCGACTAATGCAGATTATCACTGGCCTCCCTGAGACAGCTCATCTCACACACGCAATCGCCACTGTAGGCGTCTTCGATGGCATGCACCGTGGTCATCGACATTTGATGCAAGGAATTGCATCAAATGCTCACAATCGCAATCAGCGCGCCGTAGTGATTACCTTTGACCCGCATCCAGATCAACTCCTACGACCTGATACGTTTAGCGGATTGCTACAAACACCGGCACAACGCATGATTGACATGGCTAGTTGTGGCGTCGACGAAGTCTATGTGGTGCCGTTCACAGAAGAAATTCGTCAGCTCTCCGCAGCAGAGTTCATGAAACGTATCAATGCGGCAAGTAATATCAGTGCACTCTGGGTAGGCTGGGATTTCGCCCTCGGGCGCGGACGCGAGGGTACCGTCGAGCGCTTGCGCGAGATTGGTGCAACACAGGGTTTTACCGTCGAACAAATTCAACGTGTCCAAATCGATGAGACCACACCGAGCGCGACACGAATCCGCGCTGCACTCAAAGATGGTAACGTCACACTTGCCAATACGATGCTCGGCTACCGCCACACTTACTCCGGCGTCGTGGTAACTGGTGATAAACGAGGGCGGACAATCGGGTTTCCAACAGCGAACATAAGCATCGATGAGCGCATCATGTTACCCAAATTCGGCGTCTATGCCACGGTACTCATCGCTGGAGCGCAACGCTTGGCGAGTGTCACAAATATTGGCATGCGACCTACATTTGCTGGCTTGCAGGCACGTATCGAGGCGCATATCCTCGACCAACAACTCGATTTGTACGACCAGCACGTAACTCTTGAGTTAGTTGATTTTGTGCGACCCGAACAAAAGTTTACGGGCATTGAGGCGCTGGTGAGCCAGATACACACTGATGCCAATCATGCCCGAGCGTTGTTTACGCAACACCCTGAACTCCTTATCAACTAGTCGCAACCAATATGTGGTGCAATGCGTATAATTGAAGTATTCGCACACATTAATGAATGAAAGGAACTGCGATGACTGCTGAACGCATTGATTTGCCGGATCCAACAATTGATCGTACTGGCAAAGGCGCTACCGGGATGGAGTACAAGATTATCGGCACAACGATGCAAGTTGTTGTGTGTGAAATCGATCCCGGCGAGAGCATTATCAGCCAGAGTGGTGGCATGGCCTGGATGAGCGGCAACATTCAGATGAACACCAACATGAATGGTGGCCTCGGTGGTGTATTCCGTCGTATGTTGACGGGTGAATCATTGTTTGTGGCAGAGTACAATGCGGTTGGATCACGAGGCATGATTTCATTTGCCTCTGACTTTCCTGGCAAAATCATCCCGGTACATCTCTCCAACGGCCAAGAGGTTATCGTTCAGAAGCAAGCCTTCCTGTGCGCCGAAAAGAGCGTTTCGTATGATATTCATCTGCAACGCAAATTGGGCGCTGGCTTCTTCGGCGGCGAAGGTTTCATCATGGAGAAGCTCAAGGGGCCAGGCGTGGCGTTTGTGGCATTCGACGGCGAAATCGTTGAGTATACGCTCCAACCAAATCAAATTCTCAAAGTCGATACCGGTCATGTCGCCATGGTTGAACCCACTGTGTCAATGGACATCGAAATGGTACGTGGTTTCAAAAATGTCTTGTTCGGCGGCGAAGGGTTGTTCTTGACCACGTTGCGTGGCCCCGGTCGCGTTTGGCTCCAAACAATGCCAATGACAGCGCTCGCACAGTCAATCGCGCAGTACTTGCCTCAGGCTACTGCAAGTAACTCAAGTGTCAATTTGGGCAATCTGTTCAACGATTAAATCACACGAATGGCCATGGTAGCGCCGTAGCATGCTACGGCGCTACCATGGCGGTTTTTATTTCAACAACGATGCATACAGTCGGGCAAATTGAGACCCGAGCATTTGATAGCCGAACTCACGTGCGACTTTTTCACGACCAAACTGACCATACTGCCGGCGCACCATCGCATCCTCACCTAATTGACGGACGGCATTAGCATAACCAACCACATCATCAGGCTCGACCAATATGCCACTCTTACCGTGATCAACCACCTCGGGCAACGCCGACGCGTTGGTGGTCACCACGGGGATACCGCATGATAACGCCTCGGCAGGCGCAATCCCAAAGCCCTCGAGCCGCGACGGGAAGAGCATGATGTCGGCCGAACGATATGCCGCGACCAATCCATCCCGATCGGGCGTACCAATTGGAATCATGCGTGGATGTGGATTGGTATCAACCCCCGTCTGGAAGCTTGCCGTGTAATACAACACGTAGTCATCAGGCAATAAATCCATGATTTTGGGCAACAAATCAAAGCCCTTGCGGCGTGTGCGATTACCCACAAACACTAGGCGAATGCGTGCATCGCTATGTGGCAATTCGTTCAGACGTGAACCATCTGCAGTCGGCGTAAATACGTCGGTATCGATGCCATCATAGATCAAGTGTGTGTCTTTGCGACCATAGGTTTGCTCGGTCATCTGCTGCGTATAGCGTGAGACACAGACCACTGCATCGGCCTTAGCCACCGACCAGCCATCGTACTTCGACTCAACCAAACGATAAAAGATGCGTTGTGCCAGCGAGCTGACAGGTTGTAATCGTGGATCGGTGGTCAAGTGATGTACTGTGGTCACAAGCGGGATACCGGGGCGCTTGAGTGCAAACGCCACGCGCGAGCGCGCTTGAATGATGTCACGCTCATGAGACCAACCAGTTGGCAATCCATATGGCAAGAGCATCGGCGCAAAGTTATAGCGCTCGGGCATACGGAGCAACTCGGCATCGGTCAATCCGGCGCGCTTAACGGCGCGGAGGATGTTTTGGATGCCGATATCGACGCCGCCACGCCCGGTTGGCGAGATGTACAGCGGACGGATGCTCATTGGCGTGGCTTCTCCACCACGATGAAGTAACTCCCCGAATGCAGTTTGCCGAAGAGGTGCAAGTCGAGTTCCATCATCCATGTGATGAAGTTGAGCAGGTAGTAGAGCCCACCTTTGCGGTCAAGTTGGCCGCGCAAGCGCCGACGCGCACGAATTTCACGGTCGGTGCCATCGCTAATCGCCGCGCTTTTGGCACTCTTATCGCCTTGTTTGTTACGACCAGCCCAGGCTTCGCCAAGTTTCATCAAGACATGTTCAACAAAGCTGGTGAATACACTGTTCCAGAATACCACTTTGACCGGTTTGAGACCAGCGCGCTCAAAGGCCGCTAGTACATCTTCCCAGTTCTCAAGGGCCTTGATATGGTCAGATTTGCGCAACTTTTCGCGCTCAAAATCATAAACACCGGCTTTGACAAACTGCTTACCAATCCAGCGACTGAGGTTGACAAGCGGTTGGAGCGTCGACTTCTCACGCGTGTTTGACATCGCCAAAAAGCGACCGCCTGGTTTGAGTACGCGCGCTTGCTCGGCAAGATAGGCGTCGATGACGTCAATAGGGAAGTGTTCGAGCACGTCAAGCGAAAACGCTTTGTCAAACACATTATCGGCAAACGGCAAATTACGTGAATCAGCTTGCGTCAACTCAATTGAGGTGATGGCAGCATCTGCAAACATGGTGGCAGGGTCGTTACCAACCATGGTTTTGACCAGATCAGCGTTCCACACTGCAAAACGGCCGTTACCACAGCCGTTATCAAGACAGACGTCGTTTTTGTTGAGTTCGAGCAGACGTACGGTAGTTTTGTTGCGCACACCGGCAGCAAGCACCGGTGGAGCAAGGTCACGGTAGTCAAGTTCCTCGGCGAGCTGTTCTTCTTCGCTGACATATTTTGAGACATAGTCGTAATCAACGCCACGTGGCATTAAGTCGATATAGCCGGCGCGTTTGGGGTATTGCACCTGACACTGACGACACACAACGGCATCTGCTGTGTTCTCGAGGTTGGTCGAGGTACAACTCGGGCAACGCAAAAGAGGAAACAAGGCTTCGGAAATCATGTAGTATCACGCTCCATCTAACAATCTGCATTATTTTACCACACTGCATTTGACAGCCACCTGACAGCACCGTAGCATGGTAATGACACACAGAGGAGAATCTAGATGAATACACCAATTCCAGTCTTTGATGGGCACAACGACACGTTGCTCCGGCTTACCGCAGACACGGCGAGTGACGACAACTTTTTTGAGAGTCCACACGGGCACATCGATCTGACGCGCGCGCGCCGTGGTGGCCTCGCCGGCGGTTTTTTTGCCGTCTACATCCCCGGCAACCCAAATGCGGCCGTCGTCACTGACCGTGATAGTCTGCCACCCTCACTCGATTTGCATTACTCGCAAGAGATGGCCTTCAAGATGACGGCCAAGTTGTTTGAACTCGAGCGCGAGTCACACGGCGATTTTCGCGTGGTACGAAGCGTGGCAGATATCATCGCTGCTCGCGAAGCCGGTGCGATGAGTGGCATTCTACACTTCGAGGGTGCCGAGGCGATCGACGAAAACCTGTACGCCCTTGAGGTGTTTTATCAGGCGGGGTTACGGTCGATCGGACCAGTCTGGAGCCGCAAAACCATCTTCGCCGAGGGCGTGCCGTTCCGCCACCATCATTCACCAGACACTGGCCCTGGCTTGACCGATGTCGGCAAGGAGCTCATCAAGGCGTGCAATCAGAAGCGCATCATGATTGACTTGTCGCACATGAACGAAAAGGGCTTTTGGGATGTGGCCAAAATCAGCACACAGCCACTCGTCGCCACCCACTCAAACGTGTGGAATTTGA
>CAYXXK010000082.1:0-9434 GCA_964469045.1 uncultured Klebsiella sp. | reverse complement strand
ACACGCCGACCGATACCGCTACACCGACCAATACTGCAACCTCGACGCCCACGGCTACGAGTACGAACTCGCCGACAAACACATTGACGCCCTCAAACACGTCAACACCAACGTCTTCGTTCACCCCAACCCACACATTCACACCAACGCTTACGCGCACCGCATCACTAACACCGACGATTACTCAAACGTCAACCGCTTCAACATTTGTGAATATGCAAACCACGGTAAGAGATCAAATTTATTTGGACAATAATAGTGACAACAAGCCGAGCGCTGGCGATATATTGCGCTACACGGTATACATTTACAATATGGACACTCGCCCTGCGGTAAACGTCGCATTTACTATTGCGCCAGATAGCAATACCACCTTAGTGAATGGTTCAGTTACAACATCAAGTGGTATTGTGACAAGTGGTAATTTTGCCCAACAAGGTAAAGTACAAGTATCAATTAATTCAATCAATGCTGGTGATTATGTCGTAATCACATATCGAACCGCAATCAAGAGTGCGTTACCACCACGCTTAATGAAACTCTCAACACAAGCAATTGTCTCTGCATCTAATGTCATTGCACAACTTTCGGACGATCCTGATACGTTCTTGACACAAGATGCCACAGAAACCCTTCTCACGAATGACACGCTCATTCAGTTCTACAACGAGCGTACGCTCCTCACTGATAGTGACGGAGATGGCACAATTAGTCCAGGCGACACAATACGCTATACGGCACGCATCCTCAATAACAGTTACTTTGACTTAACAAATGTGGTTCTGAGCAACACAGTCGATAGTGCAGCAGTACTTGATGCACCATTTACTACTACATCGCAAGGTACCATTATCAGTGGGTCAACTACTGGTGATACACGCATCCAAATAAGGCTCGGCACCATCACAAGTGGTGCGGATGCACAAGTGAACTATGTCGTTACAATACCGAGTTCAATTAATACAACGACAAATCCAACTATCAGCGATCAACCATCGATTAGTTTTGTTGAGAATCGTGCATCACGCGTTACAAGCACACGACAATCAGATGATCCAACAACCGCAATCCTAAATGATGCAACCGTCACCACCATCAATACGATGTCACGACTCATCGTAACGAAAAGTGTTACGCTCAACACCGATATTGATGGCGATAATCAAATAGATCCTCTTGATACGTTGCGTTACCAAGTGCGTATTCAGAATGTAGGTAATGCTTCACGCTTAAGCAATACACTATCGGACATTCCTGACACAAAAACGACGCTTATCGTAGGATCCGTGCAGTCTAGTCAGGGTACAGTTGTATTTGGGAATGGCACTGGACATGCTGCAGTGTATGTGGTGGTAGGTGATATCAATGCACAACACGAGATCACAGTCACATATCTTGCACGCGTCAATAGCAACGCAAGCGGTAGTATATCAAGTCAGGCCACCGTATCAGCCCCTGGAAGTGCTGATATCAATTCCGACAACCCTCATACTGTTACGCGCGATGATCCGACCGTTGCGACTATTGGAAGCTCACCAACTCGTGTTGTACTATCATCCTTTAGTGTTGTGCATCGCAACAAATCACACCTCATTCAGTGGAGTACTGCTAGTGAAATTGATACGTGGCGGTTTAATGTCTATCGCGTCAATACAAATGGTACGCGCACGCTTGTACCACAGTGTAAAAACATCCTATCGAAAGGCTCGTCCACCCGCGGCGCAACCTATCAGTGTACAGATGCAGTCATTTCATCAGCTCTCTATATTCTTGAGGAAGTTACACGGACTGGTGGAACAGCACAATACCAAACTCGTCTCACAAAGACGCTTGCAAGTCTGAGTGTCGTTGCCAATAATAAAACCCACATTATCCAGTGGAGCACTCACAACGAAATTGATACACAACGATTCCGCGTCTATCGCGTCAATACAAATGGTACGCGCACGCTTGTATCCGCATGCGCCAATGTCATCTCAACAGGGTCACCAACGATCGGCGCTCGCTACCGTTGTGTTGATAAAGTGACCACATCAACCCAATATATTATCGAAGAAGTATCGCGTACCGGCGGAAATACCATCTTCCGCACCAAACTCAGCAAAAGTGACCAGGCCTTTCCGCTCCCATTTGATGACTCACAATCTACAGCAAATATGCGCTGATTGTTCACGTTCATCTCTAATACCCACTGAACATATCTCCATGTGACACACGGTGCTACTACGCGGTACCGTGTATCACCGTGGTATGCATACTTTATCAATTATGTAAAATTGACTATCTATTTTTTTCATACAATTTCTTGACTGTTTGATAAAAAATTACATACCGTTTTGCAATTATTTTGTTACGCTAATTACAGCAAAATATCTACAAATTAGCGATACTACATTTGATAATAAAATCAGTTCAATCCTATTGTTACGACAAATAATGATAGATTTTTTCACACGCCATATCATATTTAAAAACATACTACTCGTGTTGATAATATTTTATAGTATTGTAAATATTCAACTCATACATATGCATTCATTTCATGCAAATCAAGTCACATATTTGACGCATAATCGTTCATATATGCAATTGATACAAAATCAGCATGTACCAAACAAAGCACACGACCAATTTGGTACACATATCATTTCACAATCTAGTACATTACGTAGTCACGCCCCCACACACAACCAGCAATTAGTGGTCCAATGGTCAATAGCTCCAATCGCCACAAACAGCACACTACCCAACATCGCTGAAGATAGCACGACAGCGAGTACCCTCGGTGATCGGGTGAGCACGCTGTCAAGCAGAACAGACAGTGACATCGGCCCATTAAGCGGTATTGCTGTAGTGTCTGTCGATCACAGCAGTGATATGTGAGAATTCAGTACTGACGGTGAGGGGACCTGGAGTGGATTTTGGGGTGTTAGTAGTACTGTAACAGCTGCTAGCCGCTAATAATCTGAATCACCGCATTCGTTTTCGTCCAGACGATGTACACAACGAAATCAACATTAGCTATCGGGCCCGCATCAACGTGAATACGAGCGGCACGATTACGAGCCAAGCTGTCGTGTCATCGCTCGGCCAACCAGACATAGTCACCGATAATCCACACACACTCACACTGAACGATCCCACGAGCATGCGCATCGGCGCCACACCGGCTCGCATCATGCTGACGAGTTTTACGGCGGTACGGACGCGATATATGCACCTCATCCACTGGAGTACCGCCAGTGCATGAGGCACCTGGCACTTTAACATCTATCGCATTGATAAAGGCGTCCACACGCGTATTCCCACATGCAGCAACATAATTGCCACTGGATCACCAACTCGCAGGGCCAACTATCAGTGCCCACTAACACCCTCATCATCGACTGCGTACATCCTTGAAGAAGTGACACGAATCGGTGGTAAGACGTTTTATCAGACCAGACTCAGCCTGATTAACCGTAGCCTCTCGACCAAATACAGCCCGCCATCGCACAGATGTGTACTATGACATTGATTCACTGAGGCACCACAGTTGATTTATGAGCTCATGACCTTGTGATACATGCGCGTGGTTTCTGCGTGTACATCGCTCTCCATATGATGGTGCACTAAATGTTGACACGAATGATAAATACGTCGCACCATTTCATGATTACCGGTATCTTGATATGCCCGCATTAACAACTGGTGTGCCGACTCAACGGCAACCTCAAGATGAATCATATGCCACATGCGTTCAATAAGTTCAGTATATAGTTGCATCGACAACAACACATGCCCCAAGCGCAATCCTGCTTCAGTATATTCACAGGCAAATTGCTCACGATAACTAAACGTCCAATCAAGATCAGTATCATGCATCAAATAATGCCCCTGATAGCAATCCACAGCACGGCGCAAATATGGCAACGCTTGTTTGGCATCATACAAACGCCGAGCACTTGCAATTGCCAAACGAAAATCATCAACATCGATAGACGCATTGCCATTCAGCTGCAACCATACTGCTTGTTTGTCTGCATTGATAATATCCGACTGACCCGAAATCGCAATAAATGCTTGGCGCAATCGGTAGAGCGATACGCGTAAATTATTGGCGGCAGCATCGCTATCACATTCAGGCCATAACGCCGCACATACCGTCGCACGCGACAAACGGTGACCATCGTGGCTCACCAACAGCAAAAACACGTCGCGAGCACGCTGACTCCGCCAGTGATATTTGGCGATCTCGGTGTGGTTGTAACGACATCGCACATGGCCAAATGTGGTGATGTGCATAACTGGGGATGGAACAATTGTGGATTGGTGTGCAGGTCGATGGCGTGGTGATGGATGCATATCACTACCTCCTCTGCCAAGAATCTATGTCGATGGTTGATATCGATAGCATAGATGCACGTTTCTCGGCTGTATATCCTCCATACCCTCGAATTTCCATCCCCCGTTTTGGAATTTTTCACAAAAAACTAGCAAATCTGCAAAACAATCTTGCCCGCATTGGCGTTTGATTCCATATGCTGATGCGCCTGTATCACCTCATCAAAGGAAAATACGCAATCCACCACAGGCACTAAGGTACCATCCATAAATCGCGGCATCAGCCACGCACTCGCCTCAGCCACCAGCGCAGCTTTTTGGGCGGCAGGTGTCCGGCGTAATGTCGTCCCTTTGATAGTCAGACTCTTGGTCAGCACCGGTCCCAAATCAATCTCGCCTTTGGATCCCATCAAGAAGCCAAGTAAGAGCATGCGCCCACTATGAGCCATCATGGCACAATTATCGGCCCAGGCTGGTGCACCAAGCATGTCAAGCACCACATCGACACCTTTACCACCAGTGGCTAGACGCACGGCCTCGGCATGTGCACCACCGCGTGAATCGCGCACAACCGCCGCACCAAGTTGCCTGCATAACGCACGCTTAGCGTCGGTGCCGGCAGCGGTAATAACCTGGGCGCCCCAGTGTTTGGCGAGTTGAATAGCCGCTGACCCAACACCACTCGCCCCAGCATGAATAAAGATTGACTCGCCAGCACGCAAATCACCAAGCGTTATCAAATTCAGCCATGCTGTCAAAAACGCCTCAGGTATTGCAGCCGCATCAGCGCTCTGCATGCCTGCTGGTACTGCCATTGCCTCGCTAGCCGGCACACAGGCATACTCAGCATACCCACCACCCGTAACCACTGCCATAATGCGATCACCAACAGACCACGCACCAGTTGCATGAACCACTGTACCAACAACCTCGAGCCCCATAATTGGCGATGCTCCCGCAGGCGGTGGATACCCACCACGGCGCTGAAGCAAATCCGCACGATTCAATGCAGTTGCCTCGACCTTTACCAACAACTCCCCATCACGGGGAGTTGGCGTAGGCACGTTGACGATACGCAAATCGGTGGCCTGCGCGGGCGGCACAAAATCAACCGCCCGCATTGTATCAGGAATGACTACCATGCCCAGTTCTCTGCACGTGATGCCCAAAGCAAACCACGCTCAACAATCGTGCGCGCCTCTATGACATCGAAATCTTTGGCGACATGGCCGAGCGAGGTATAAAACACACGACCCTTGCCCCAGCGGCGCTTCCAGACATATGGCATCACAGTGCCGTTAATCCACTCACAATACTTATCGCTGAATGTCGTCGTGGCCAATACCTCGTTGCCTGGATCAACATGCATATAGTATTGCTCTGAGTGCATATCAAAATCGCTCAAGCCTGACATGATTGGGTCATCTTTTTTGGTGATGTTAACACGATAATCGATGATATTACCTGGATGCGCCACCCACTGTCCGCCGACCATGAACTGGTACTCGGTGTTGTTGCGGAACGCATCGGCCATGCCACCGTGCCATCCTGCATAACCGACACCAGAGGCAATTGCATCGAGCAGACCCTTCTCTTGCTCGCGGGTAATTGTGCTCATGGTATAGACCTGATTAATCACGCTATACGACATCATCTTTTCGGTGTCGAGATAGGCATCAAGTGAATCCGAAATGGTCACGTCATAGCCGTTTTTGACCAAATGCGGCGCAAAAATATCCACACACTGCTTGGGCTCATGACCATCCCAACCACCCCACACGAACAATGCACTCTTCTTCATCGTTGATACCTCGTTGTACAGAGTCTTATGACAAAAGTATCATACTACAGTTGCTGATACCCGTAAGTGCTGCATATGCCCACTGTATACAGGAAATCTCATTGACACCGTGTGTTTCGTGCCATGATGCTATATTTGACGCCGTCAAAACATTACATGAGCCTGAATGTATCTGTTCCACAACGACTCAATAAACATTCGTCGCAATACCAACATATCATGCACGTGTGCGCCGAATAGCCATACGCACAAACACCATAGACGTATACCATACACGTAACACTGCCCATGTATGTACACATAACTTGTCCGTATGCACCACATTGAAGTGACACGCCTGTGGTATGATTTTGGCAATACCCGAAATACAAGGAACGATGCACGATGACGCAACCGATTGTAGGATTTATTGGGCTAGGCATCATGGGGCGTGGCATGGCCCGCAACATAGCCAACGCCGGCTTTCCACTTTTTGTCTACAACCGCACTGCCAGTCGCATGGCTGAGCTCGCTGATGTCGGTGCCAAGCCCACCACAAGCCCAGCCGATGTGGCACGCCACTGTGACATCATCATCACCTGCGTCAGCGACACCCCCGATGTCGAGGCCGTCATTACCGGCCCTGACGGCGTCATCCACGGTCTCAAACCAGGCGCACTCATCATCGACATGAGCACCATCAGCCCCCAAGCAACCGTCGCCTTGGCCGAACAGATTCGGGCCCATGGTGGCACCATGCTCGATGCCCCAGTGAGTGGTGGCAGCGAGGGCGCAGCCAAAGGCACGTTGAGCATCATGGTCGGCGGTGATGCGGATGATTTCAATCGGGCGTTCCCTGTGTTTCAAGCAATGGGCAAAAACATCGTCCATGTCGGAGCGCAAGGTGCCGGCCAAACCGTCAAGCTCGTCAACCAAATCCTCGTCGTCGGCAATGCCTTAGCCATGAGTGAGGCCTTGCTGTTTGCACAAGCGGGTGGCGTCGATCTGCAGAAAGCGCTAACCGCAGTCAGTGGTGGCGCCGCTGGCAGCTGGATGTTGAGCAACCGCGGGCCACAAATCCTCAATCGCGATTGGCGACCAGGGTTCACCATCGATCTCCAACAAAAAGACCTGCGCCTCGTATTGGCCGCAGCCGATGAGGTTGGTGTACCACTCCCGGGCACCGCACTCATCTTTCAGCTCTACCGTACGCTCCAACAAGCAGGGCTCGGCCACGAGGGTAATCATGCCCTCGTCAAGGCGCTTGAGCAATTGGCCCGTCTCGAAATTAACGGCACGTCAGACACCAAATAGAGGAGTACCATGACCAACATCGTCGATCTTGATCAGCAGTATGTGTTGCAGACCTACGCCCGTCCCAACTTTGTTATTGAGCGTGGCGAAGGCTGCTATTTGTACGACACCGACGGCCACAAGTACCTCGACTGCGTGGCCGGCATTGCCGTCAATGCGCTCGGCTACGCCGACCCCGATGTAACTGCTGCCATCACGCAGCACGCCGGTGGTCTACTCCACCTCTCGAACCTCTACCACAACACCTCGGCTGCCGTCCTCGCCAAAATGCTGGCCGACAGCTGCTGTGTGATTGACCGCGTCTTCTTCAGCAATAGCGGTGCTGAGGCCAACGAAGGTGCGATCAAGTTTGCCCGGCGCTACGCCCGCGATCGCCACGGCGAAGGCAAGAACATCGTCGTGGCGTTTGACGGGTCGTTCCACGGTCGCACCATGGGCGCCGTGGCCATCACCGCCCGTGAGAAGTATCGCGAGCCGTTTGCACCGGTCATGCCGGGCGTGCGCTTCGGCGAGTACAACAATATCGACCAACTCGATGAGCTCATCACGGCCGATGTCTGTGCCGTCGTGATTGAGCCAATCCAAGGCGAGGGTGGCTTGCGCGTCGCCGATGTGGCCTATCTGCAAAAAATCCGCGCCTTGTGTGACCACCACGACGCCTTGTTGATCTACGACGAGGTGCAATGTGGTGTCGGCCGCACCGGCAAGATGTGGGCCCACCCCTGTGAGGCCAAGCCTGACGTCATGACCATTGCCAAACCGCTGGGCGGCGGCTTGCCGATTGGTGCCATCTTGATGCGCCAAAAGGTGGCCGACACGATTCACGCCGGCGATCACGGGTCAACCTTCGCAGGTGGGCCATTCGTCACCGCCGTGGCGCAAGTCGTTTTCAACAAAATCAGCCAACCAGAGTTTTTGACGCATGTGCGCGAGGTCAGCGATTATCTTGACGAGTCTCTGCAAGATTTGATGCAGCGCCACGCCGAAATCACCGAGTTACGCGGCAAAGGCTTGATGCGTGGCGTGCGCATGACCATTCCGGTCAGCACCGTGCGCGAAAAGGCCCACGACGAGCATCTGCTCATCGCCACCGCCGGAGACGACGTGGTACGTCTTGTGCCACCGTTGATTATGGAGCGTCATCACGTCGACGAGATGATCGGCAAACTCGAAAAGGCCATCGTGGCGAGCAAATAACACGGGAAATTGAACGGGGCGCACCGCAGTGCGCCCCGTTCAAATCCCCTTTACCCCACCATCCCCCTACCGATTTCTCATTATCACCCCAAAGCCTGCACCACATCCGTCAAAAACCCATGATGTTGTGGTGGCATCACACGTGTCGGCCAGGTACGGTTACACAGCACGCTCCATACCAAGCGCTGCGATGATACAATCCCAATCACGGGCCCAGTAAAACCCGTGTGCCCCACGGCCTCGTTGACATACCGCCCCATAAAACTCTGCCGGCGCATCATCCACCCGAGGCCACACCCGAGCTGGTTAGATGGCGTTTGACACGTCACTGCTTGGTGAGCGAGCGCAGCATCTATCTGCCATGGGCCTGCACCATCGAGTGTGGCGAGCCACGCTTGGCCAAAACGAAGCATATCGGCAACGGGGGCAAACAACCCCGCATGGCCGGCAACACCACCGAGTGCCGCACAGCTTTCGTCATGCACCACACCACGAACAACTCCCCGTATCACATCGACCTCAGTCGGCGGAATCAGGTCGTGCCAGGCTGGTGGCGGATTAAAGCAGGTCATCGTCATCTGTGCCGGTGCAAGCACGAGTTCAGTTAGTGCTCGATCGAGTGACATGCTTGTGACGCGCTCGATGACTGCCCCGAGCAACAACGTATTCACATTAGCGTATTCGACCACACTCCCGGGGTGATTGCTGGGGTGCGTTGCATGCACTGCCTGCCACAGCGCATCAGCGCCCAGCGATGCATGAGCAGAGAGACGGATACGGATACCTGATGTATGGGTCAAAAGATGAGCGAGTGTCACAT
>CAYXXK010000081.1:0-9943 GCA_964469045.1 uncultured Klebsiella sp. | reverse complement strand
TGCGCTACATCGTCACCACCAAATCACCGCTGACCAACGGCATCGGCGAGACGCGCGCCGAAGGGCGTTTTGCCGTATCGCTCAAAAAGAGCGGCTACGACGCCATCGTCATTCACGGGGCTGCCGATGCACCGACCGGTCTATTGATTGATAACGGCGCAGTATCGTTTTTTGATGCCAGCACCGAGTGGGGCACAACAGTAGGCGTCTGTACCGACCGACTCGAGGCGCGTTTTGGCCACGACATTGATGTGGCGGCCATCGGCCCCGCTGGTGAGCACCGTGTACGCTTCGCTAATATCATCAGCAGTCGCACGCATCAAGCCCAGCGCCACGGTGTCGGGGCAGTGATGGGCAGCAAAATGCTCAAAGCGCTGGTCATCAAAGGTGGTGCACTGCCTGCCGTAGCCCACCCGACACAGCTCGATGCGCTCAACCAGCGATTCGCACACGACATCCAGCACAACACGTTGTCGCGCTGGCAACTCGACGTACCGGGCTTTGCCGTGTGGATTCACACGCACGGGCTCGACACGGCCATCGATGCCTATAACTTCAGCAAAGCGTCGTTTGACCACCTCGACGCCTACGCTGCACCGCAGTGGACGCCACACTACAAAGGGGTGTCGCCCTGCCCGGGATGTGTCAATGACTGCATGAAAGTCTATCAGGGACCAGATGCTGACCTTGACGTACGCGCCAGTGCCATCCACCAAGAGATTAGCGGCGCCCTTGGCCCTAACATCGGCACCAGCGATGCCGCCATGGTGATGCGGCTGAACAATCTGTGCAACCAACTAGGATTTGACCCAGTGTCGCTGGGGCTGACACTCTCGTTTGCCATGGAGGCGGCACAACACGGGTTGGTTGACCCCACCCAGTTCGGCGACGTCGATCTGCGCTTCGGCGATCATGCGGCCATCGAGCGCATGATGCAGCAGATTAGCGTGCGATCGGGCTTCGGCGATGTGTTGGCCGAGGGGTGCATGCGGGCGGCACAGCGCATCGGCAACGGCAGTGAGCGCTTTGCTATGCACGTCAAGGGACTCGAGATGGTACCGATTGAGCCACGCAGTCAGACCAATCTGGCCATGGGATTCGCCACTGCCCCCATCGGGCCACGCTACGACATCTGCGAGCACGACTGGGACTTCGACACCGAGGTCGGCTGGGACCATTCGCTCGACTATGCACGCACCCTAGGCATCATCGAACGTGTCGCCATGGAAGATATCAGTGCCAAGAAGGTGCGCAACTACAAGGCGCTCAACAACTTGTGGTCGGCCGCCGATGCCCTCGGGTATTGTATTTTTGCCATTGCACCGACGCGCGTCATCAGCCTACAAATGATGACCGACCTGTTAGCCGCTATTACCGGCTGGGAGACATCGTCGCACGAGTTATTGCGCTTCGGCGAGCGCCGCAACCACATCATGCGCATCTACAACGCCCGCGAGGGGCTGACACGCGCTGATGATACCCTGCCAGAGCGCTTTTTCACGGAGCCAATCGAAAGTGGTCCTAAGCAGGGTCGCGTACTGAACAAACAGGCATTCCAGGCCAACATCGATCTCTACTTCGACATGATGGGCTGGGATGAGCATGGGGTGCCACGCGTTGGCACGCGCTACGATCATCACCTCGAGTGGACATTGGCATGATTCGAGAGCACAATAGCGCTATTGTTGTATTCGATGGGCGATACCAACTCGCTCTTGGTGTCAGAAGAGGATTAGGCAAACATCACAAAGTATCAGACAAATAGGAATGTTCATCGATTGCTACACTAGTGCTATCGTTCAACACACAAGGAAAGCATGATGGAATACGTTCGGTTTGGCACAACTGGCATGAAAGTATCGCGGATTTGTTTGGGTACCATGAGTTATGGTGGACCAAATGAAATCTGGCCATGGGCTCTTGACGAAGCACAAAGTCGCCCGTTCATCAAACAAGCACTCGATCTCGGCATCAACTTTTTTGATACGGCTAATGTATACTCAAATGGCCGTAGCGAAGAGATTGTTGGCAAGGCACTCAAAGAGATGGCATCGCGTGATGATGTCGTGATTGCAACCAAAGTCTTTTTCCCGATGGATATGCGCAACCCACAACGTATCAACGACCGTGGTTTGTCACGCAAGCACATCATGAGCTCAATTGATGCCAGCCTGAAGCGCCTTGGCACTGATTATGTCGATTTGTATCAAATCCATCGTTGGGACTACGAAACTCCCATCGAAGAGACGCTCGAGGCGCTACATGATGTCGTCAAAGCCGGCAAAGCCCGCTACATCGGCGCGTCGGCAATGTATGCCTGGCAGTTTGCTAAAGCGCTGTTTACCGCTGACAAACATGGCTGGACGCGCTTTGTCTCCATGCAACCACATTACAACCTAATTTATCGTGAAGAAGAGCGCGAGATGTTGCCGCTCTGTCGCGATCAAGGCATCGCAGTTATCCCTTACTCACCGGTTGCCAAAGGTCTGTTAACCCGCAAACCAGATAGCACCGAGGCCCAAACCCTACGCGCACAAAACGACGCCACCGCGCGAAGAATGTACAATCAAGAGGATTTGGCCATCGCTCAACGCGTAGCAGAAGTCGCCGAATCACGTGGATTACCGATGGCCCAAATCGCCTTAGCGTGGATGCTCAGCAAATCTGTGATTACCGCACCAATAATTGGTGCGACAAAACCACATCACTTAGTCGATGCAGCTGCAGCGGTGTCAGTTACCTTGAATGATGGTGATATCAAACGCCTTGAAGAAAGCTACCTACCACATCCTGTCTTGGGATACTCCTAACGTATCAGCATGCGTGTTGGCATACGTATCTGTGGGATAAGCCGCCCAACTGTGAGTGACGTTGCATGTCTACATCGTCAACGGACCGCCTTCATCATCGAGATGACCAGGCGGTCCGATTTTTTATAATGGCACGTCATATGCATAAAAAATATAATCCTGCGAGACGGTCTTGATGCCAGCATCATGCAGACAACGCAACAACTGGGCCCGATGGTCGGTGCCGTGATTGACGAGCTGCAACAACACCTGCCACACGTACAAATCGGCGTCTTCGTCAGCTAGTGGCTGGGTCAACGCATCGGCATCGCTCAGCGCCATCACATACGACTGTAACTGCTGCGCCACTGCATCCCACTCCGCTTTGAGGGTAATCGGTGACACAAACTGCGTCGAATCGAGTGGCTCGGGGATTGGCTCACCACGCAGCCCGGCCAACCACGTCGCATCAACGCTCAGCATGTGCACGAGTTGGTTGCGGATTGAGCCGTGGGCGTAGGCAATGTCGGCAACAAACTGCGCGGGCGTCAGTTGGTCGATATACGACCAGAGCGTGGCGTTTTCGGCAATATGATAGTTGACAAAATGGCGGATCAATTGAGACTGCATAGATTTACTCCTAAATCGTCTTATTGAGCCAATCGATGATAATCCGATTGACCTCGGCTGGCTGCTCTTGGTGCACAAAATGACCGGCATCGAGCACTACCATGGTCGGCTCGTGCGACAGCCACTGCCGATTGGTATCGTGGCTACTGGTCAACAGCGCTGTATCACGACTGCCGTGAATAATCAGCGTCGGTGCGGTAATCAGCGGTAACTCAGGATCGAGCGCATACGGCTCACGCGGATAATTATGGCGATAAAAGGCCGTAATCGCCGCTAGATTCGTTCCTGCATCCGCAAAAAGATAGAGCGGCAAAGCCTCCCGCCCAAACAGCATCGCCAACTGCCATGGCCGAAAGAGCGCTTTGGCGCCCGGCGGTTGCATCTGTTGCGCATACACACTCGCCTGGGCTTGCGCGCCACCTTGTGCCAACGCATGCCGCATGGCGTTGGGATGCGGCACACTCAGAATAATCAGGCGTTCAACTAGCTGCGGGTGCAGTGCCGCCACATGCCACGCCAACCAGGCGCCGGTATCGTGTCCCACGATGATGGCCCGTTCATACCCGAGGTGATTAATCAATGCTACGATGGTATCGGCGAGACGTGCAGTCCGATAGCCGTCATCTGTCTTTGGCGATTGCGAAAAGCAAAAGCCCGCTTGATCCACTGCTACCACATGGTGAGTCGCCGCCAGCGCATCTATCTGGTGTCGCCACGAATACCAAAACTCGGGTACGCCGTGAATCAAAATCACCAGCGGGCCCTGCCCGCACGATACATAGTGCTGTTGCGTGCCGTCATAGGTATACCAGCCGTCACGCACATGGCGAGCAACTGGGTGGAGCCACGGCCATTGGCGAATCAACGAGAACAGCATGTACTACTCCTTTGACGCATGCGACTGCATGTATTGGCGCAACTGCGCTGCTACTCCTATCACTGTGGCATCAGATATCGCTGCACGAAACCCGAGTCGGTGGAGCAGTGCATACCACTGCATCAGCGCCGTGACACGAATGTTGCCGTTGGGGTGGTATGGCATCCGTGGCGTCACATGCATATGCAGGTGACGTATTTCTTCGGCATAAACTGCCATATGAATGCGCGCCGGTGCGATGGTATGTGTGAGAGCCAAGGAGACACGGCGCATCATAATGCCGAGATCGTGCGCCTCTTCGTCGTACAATTCAGCCATATCTTCACAGTGCCGTTTGAGCGCAATAAAGCCTTGACCAGCCACGAGCAACGGCTGTGCCCGCACATAAAACATCCAATGCGCTGATTCGTATACGATGCCCCCAAGCGGTAGGAGTAGACCATTCACAGTCCGACACACAATACAATCGTGCATCAGATGTCTAGTGCTCGAAGTTGAAACCTGCCAGGACCATAAATTGTTGTGACGCCATCGGTCGTTACACATCCTACCAAATCCGCAGTAATCGCAGGTAATTCAAGCATACCTTGTACTCCGTCCCACTCAATAGAAACCACACCATGAGGTGTCGGCATTTGACCTTTGACCCACGCGACATCACCACAGTTAGGCGCAATTCGACAGCGCACAAACCCGGGGGCAGTTGCGCTGATACCTAACATACCTCGGCTCAACAACACAACTGCCGCTCCACCGGCCCACCCGTGACACAGACTATTAGCGTACGGGCGACCATACATCGACAGCTGGTCGATTGCACGAGCGTCGGGGCGCAAATCTTCGGGGAATCGTGAATGTCCCAGCGCCAGCCAACCACCCCACACCCTGCGCAACACGGCTAGTGCCTGTGGCAATCTCCCTGCTTTGATGAACGCCTGAAACTCCCAGTGATGATTGAGGCTATAATTCGCCGGACGATACGCCGAATTCTCAATGACCGTCTCAAACACGTTGGCATACGACTCTGGCGCAATCAGGTCAGTCAGCACGCCCCAAATTTGAGCATAAATGCTAACGCGCATATCGCGTTGGCCATCACGATCATAGCCGTTGATAAACACACCACGTTCGGCATCCCAAAATTCGCACATCAGTGTCTGACGCAATCGACGCGCCTGCGTGCGGTAGTGGTGCACACGCGTGCGATTACCTACCTCCTGCTCAAGCGCGGCTGCAACTTCGTAACACCGCATCAGTACCATATGCGCATATGCAGGCGTGCCACGCGTATCGGGGCCGCGTTCGGGATGCATCGCCCAATCGGGGAAAAAGTTCCAATTGCTGTCGCGCAACGGCGCTCGCGCATAGACGGTCGCTGCGGATATCAAACCTCGTTCGTCTTGAAGCACATGATACATATCAAGCAGGCTACGCAAGCGCTCGAGATATTCCATCACAAACGCCGTGTCACCACGATGCATCCATTCGTGCCAAAAGCTGAGCGGTAACAGCATCGGTTGATCGATAATACCCAAGTCATCAGCATTCGTCGGCGTCGGCAGAGTCAACGCCACTAGCGAGTGACGAGCCGCATCTGTATCAAAAAAAACACAATCTGCTCCTTCGACTTCACTCAATTGATCGGCCCACGGCAAACCATCGCGTCGCAAGCCATCCAACAAGAAGTCGTGCGTACACGCATGCAACGTGGCAGCGCCTGCCTGCCAAATAGCGTTGAGTTGCGCATCGCTCGACTCAAACCACCCATGATACTCGAGCGGCGTCACCCGTGCCACGAAACGTACCTGAGAAATAACGCATGGGGCATCAGTGATAATACGCACAAAGCGTACACACCGCTCAGGCAAGGTAATCGTCGTGTAACCACTGCACACATACGCTGGCAACGGTAATTGCTCCATCGTTTGCGGGGTAGGATCAATGACCTCATAATATGATTCGCCGACTTGCACTGTTAGTGCGGTGTCGCCTGTGACCTGCCACTGCACCTGTCCGAGTTCGAGATGAAAGAAATCAACGACCAGCGATTCACCAGCCTGAAGCGCATACTCATCCGCAACAACACCATCAATGCGTTGTTGCACCGGGATGATTACATTAACCTCGTGCGTAGCATCAGGGAGTTTGTCGGAGCGATTGTGTAGCAGCGACGTCTCTGCACCACACCACGTATGCCCATCGAGGCTGACCTGCCACGAATTATCTGTGGCGATTTCATCACTCTCAAGCATCACACACGGCAACGTCGCACAAAAGTCAATCACCATGCGGACGTCAATCACACCAGCGGGCACATCAAGTGTGCGCCGCGTAAAATCAAGTGCACGCCCATTAACAAATATTCGTGAACGCGAGTCGGGCACACGCCAACGGAGGGTTTGGGCGTGCGTCAATATTGTATGATAGCGTACATGTAATTGATGCACAGGCTGATGGAAGTTGCCAGGGTAACTCACATAACTACAGCGCGCCACCGCACGTTGCACAGCCCGGGCATGTAGATGTGCGGTAAGTTGGCTCGGATACCAAATCCATTGCGCCCGCCATGGGTCACTATGTGCTGATGGTGTCACATCGCATCGCACATCATGGATAGGGTCGTATGGATTATGCATGAGCCACACTCGGCGATGTACGATAAAAGCGCATAATCAGTATCACTCCCCCTACATTCAGCACCCCAATCAACCCAAACGGCAACCCAGGTTGAATCTCGACCAACCAGCCACCTGCGAGTGAACCAATCACCATACTGACACTCCAAACCGCATAGAGCAGGCCAAACAACGGTGCATGGTCTGCTTGTGGCACACGGTCAGCCACCCAAATAAACATCATCGTTGAGAGCGCCCAGGCGGCAGCGATGCTCACCACACCAGCCACAAACAACACCCACATCTGGTCAGCCGCCACAAAAATCGCTACGCCGGCGATGACCACTACCACAAACGAGATAAGCGACGGCCACAACCCACCCCAGCGATCGGCGGCATGGCCAGCCAGATACTGGCCAATTGCGGCAACCACCAACGAGGCCGACCCATAGCTCGCCACAAGATTCATATCACCCGTCAACTCATTGAGGCGTAACGGCACCAACACCAACATCATGCCATAGTTAATGGTAGCTAATGTGCGCATGATGATAATCAACTGCACTGGCCACGGTCGAATCATGCGCATATCGAGGGTGCCCTTGGGTTGGGTCGGAGTTTCGACGACCTCACTGACCCACCAACGCCACACAACAAATGCCGCTAGCATCACAAATCCCTGGCCAATCAGCGCAAACACCGGGTAGCCGTAGGTTTGGATGAGCGCACTCGCCGCTGGATGACCAATTGCCCCAGAAGCGGTCGTACTCAAGATGAATAACCCCGATAGTAATCCCAATTGGCCGTGTCGCCCGAGTTGGGTCAGCAGACTTGAGCTTGCGATGTTGGCAAGCGCACCTCCTGCGCCTCCGATGGCCCAGAGTACGACGACCAACCATGGACTGACAACTTGAAAGACAAAGCCATTAACCGCAGTGACAACAAGTCCGAGTACAAACAATGATTTGGTACCGATACGCGTAGCCAGCCAACCACCAATCAAGGCGGCCAGCATGCCAGCAACTTGAGCGCTCGCAACAACTTGGGAGATGGTAGCAGGAGTGTAGTCTTGATCTTGCAGATACAACACCAAAAACGAGCCGAGTGGAACATCACGTATGCTCACCAAAAATTGAATCAGCAGTAACAATAACGCCGGCGTCGAACGCCACAACGGTGGCGTAGATTGGTGTGACATGATGACTCCCTGAGTGTGTGCGTGGTGCCATCATACCAGAGGATAGTTATGCGGCTTTATTATTTTTCTACGATAATACAAATAAGTAGATTTTTTGACTCAAAAATCACCATCCGCAAATAAGGAGACCTCAATGCAAAACGAAGTTTGGATGATGATTGGCGCCCTCTTAATTCTCATAAGTATTATTGCCACCCGCACCTCACGGCGGTTCGGCGTGCCGGCATTGCTCCTCTTCTTGGGTGTCGGCATGTTAGCAGGGTCTGATGGCCCTGGTGGGATTGCATTCGAAGATTATCGCCTCGCCCAAACAGTCGGCATCGTTGCACTCGCCTACATTCTCTTCTCGGGGGGACTCGACACCGATTGGCCCGCCATCAAACCAGTAGTCACCCAAGGCCTCGTACTCGCCAATGTCGGTGTTGTGGTCAGCATGTTGCTCCTCGGTGGCTTTGCCATGTGGGCACTCGGCTTTGATTGGCAAACCGGGTTGCTCCTCGGGGCGATTATTTCGTCGACCGACGCCGCAGCGGTGTTTTCAGTGATGCGCGAACGCGGTGTCAACCTCAAAAACAACCTTGAGCCACTCATTGAATTTGAGTCAGGCTCTAACGATCCAATTGCGGTCTTTTTGACGACGGGCATCATCGGCCTCATCATGCTGCCAGACAGCTCAATCTGGCAGTTAATTCCCAACTTCATCCTCCAGATGACCATCGGCGCGGTCGGTGGCTGGGCATTCGGGCAAGGCATGCGCATCCTTGTGAATCGTATCCAGCTGCAACAAGATGGCTTGTACGTCGTGTTGACACTCGCAAGTACTATCTTGATATATGCGATGACGACGCTCCTCGGTGGCAACGGCTTTTTGGCGGTCTACTTAGCCGGCATCGTGGTCGGCAACCGCGATATCGTGCACAAGCGCAGTATTTTGCAGTTCCATGATGGCGTCGCCTGGCTGATGCAAATCGGTATGTTCTTGACACTGGGTCTGCTTGTGTTTCCATCACAACTCTGGCCCGTGGCGCCAATCGGGCTTGCCGTGGCAATGTTCATGGTGTTAGTCGCGCGCCCGGTCAGTGTACTCATGTCGCTCTTGCCGTTCAAACGGTCACTGGCCGAGATCGCCATGGTATCAGCTGCTGGGCTCCGTGGGGCAGTGCCTATTGTGCTCGCCACATTTCCATTATTGGCTGGCGTGCCCAACGCCAAGATGATTTTCAATATCGTCTTCTTTGCGGTACTCGTCTCAGTCCTGCTCCAAGGCATGTCCATCAGTTGGTTAGCGCGGTGGCTCAAGGTCAACGATGACCAACCGGCGCCGCTTTCGCCCCACACTTACATCCCCGACGTCAGCATTCGCAGTCAAATCATCGAGGCCACCATCCCCGCTGAGTCGCCTCTCGTCGGCCAAAGCATCATCGAGATTGCCTTGCCACGCGGTGCGCTGGTGGTGCAAATCCAACGTGCCGAAAGCGTGCTCGTGCCCAACGGCGGCACTCGCCTCGAATCCGGAGACCACCTGATGGTCGTCGTCACGCCCGAGGCGCTCACCGAATTGATGCAACGCCCAATTGACCATCTAACACTCATTGCACCAACGCTGATTGAATCTGCTGCTCGCCCAGCAAATGCGGTATGATGACGCCACACCATTCATCCACAAGGATTACCATATGACCCAATCATGGTGGAATCTGTTGCGCATCTGGTCGAGCATCGGCATTCAGTCGTTTGGCGGTGGTGCCACCACGCTCTACTTGATGCGCAAAGTAGCCGTCGAAGAGCAACACTGGCTGAGCGACGACGAATTCTCTCAATATTGGGGCATCGT
>CAYXXK010000080.1:0-10062 GCA_964469045.1 uncultured Klebsiella sp. | reverse complement strand
GCAAACCGACGCGCCACCCAAATACACCCCACCACGACACCGGCCGCCCCAAGCAACCACAGCGATGGAACCTCGCCATCAATCGGCCAGGCCCATAACATCGTCAAAAACGGTTGCAAGAGTTGAACTTGGCTGACCCGGGGGATACCGCCGAGTGCCAAGCCATGATACCAAGCAAAAAAGCCCAAAAACATGCTGAAAACACCCAAATAGGCGAATGCCAACCAGGCTGATTCGGGCACACTGGTAGTCGGCACATACCACAAGGCTGGCCATATCAGGATCGGCGCCGCCATCACATTTGCCCAACAGATGGTCCGCCAGCCGCCGATTTCGGCTGACAACTTACCACCATAAACGTACCCAACAGCAGCAATCAACACTGCCAACAACATGGCAGTATCGCCACTGTTAATTTCGCTCCCGCTCTGCCAAATCACCACCCCAACGGCCGTGGCACTGCCGATAATTGCGGCCACCCAAAAGAGGTTACGCAGGCGATAGCCGAGCAACCACGAGCCAAGGGCCACGGTGGCAAGCGGTAAGAGCCCGTTGACAATTGCCCCATGCCCGGCAGGTACATACTGCATGGCAATTGATGAAAAAAGCGGGAAGCCGATAGTCACTCCAACCGATGTAATCGCCAAGCGCCACAACTGATTGCGCGTCGGGAGCGGACTACGCGTTACAACCAAGGTAATCGCAGACAAAAACGCAGCTAGTAGCCCACGCCCCGCTCCCACAAAAAGTGGATCCATGGCGGCAACTGACACACGCGTCACTGGCAACGACACACTAAATATCAGCACGCCAATCAATCCCCAGACCATACCTGCATTTGATGAAACCCGTTGATCGGTCACGTATGACTGCTTTCTGTTATGCGTCGTAATGCCTTATCTTACCATTTACATGCTACAATAGATATGCAGCACCCATATGGATATCATGATGTCAAGAGAAAGAGATTTGGTGCGATGTCATTGTTCATTTTGACTGCCTTGAGCGCATCGTTGTTGTTTGGCATTGGAGACTTTATTGGCGGCAGAGCCAGTGCAAAGATGCCAGTTGTGCAGGTGCTCGTCGTCGGTCAAATCGTAGGAGTCTTGATGTATTGGGGCCTCGCCTGGTACAACAACGAAGCACCCATGCCCAGCGAATTATTTGGGCTCGCTCTATTGGCTGGCGTCACCGGTGCACTCGGGCTCGCTGGGTTGTATCATGGTATTGCGCGCGGGTATACTGCAGTCACTGCACCGGTATCAGCGGTCCTCGCAGCCATTATTCCGGTCTTGTACGGCATTCAAACTGATGGTTTACCATCAACTGTAGCGCTTGTAGGCATGGGCATCGGCGTCATAGCAATTGTGCTTAATTCGCTCGCAGGGCGTGCCAGTGGCTATCTGGGGTTGTGGCAAGGCGTGGTTGCCGGTGTAGCCATCGGTATTTTTTTGATTTTGCTCAAGTATATCGGTAGCGCTGGCGTCTTTACGCCACTCGCCATGGCTCGAAGTGGCGCATTACTCATTACCATCCCATGGCTGTTAATCCGCCCCGGTGGGCGCCCGACCGGCGTCGGCATTGGCCTCGCAGCTGTGGCTGGATTACTTGATTTGTTGGCCAATACTGCGTATATGCTGTCAACCCAGATGGGTCGACTTGATATTGCCAGTGTGCTTGCATCGCTGTACCCGGCCGTCACGGTGCTGTTGGCGTTCTTCGTGAACGGCGAAAAAATCAGCACGCTCCAGCGTGTCGGTTTAATCGCAACCATCGTGGCGACTGCGTTAATCGCCTTATAAAACCTACTTTGAGTGCATTGACATGTCATATATGCATATATATGGCATGTGTCTCTGTGCGCATCGTTGCAGAAAGCATTCTATGTCACTGATTTTTTTGTTGGCCGGTCTCGGCGCATCGCTGAGTTATGGAATAAGTGACTTTGTTGGAGGGCGTGCGAGCGCACGCCTCCCAATCGTACAAGTACTCGTCATCGGCGAGATCTTCGGTGCACTCTTGTTATGGGGACTTGCTGGTTGGTACGCCGAGCCATTACAACTCGGCTCAGTCATGGGGATTGCAGTGGGAGCAGGAATGGTTGGCGCAATTGGCGTCGCCGCCTTGTATCATGGGCTTTCGCAAGGATACACGGCAATTACAGCACCCGTATCGGCCGTATTAGCTGCTGTCTTACCTATTTTGTATGGGTTACAGCATGATGGATTACCGTCGCCGCTCGCAGTAACTGGTATGACGATTGGTGTAATAGCAATTGTGCTCAATTCACTTGCCGGCAAAGCCAACGGCTATCAAGGTCTGTGGCAAGGGCTTATCGCCGGCGTCGCCTTCGGCGCCTATTTTATCTTGCTCAAATATGTCGGCACTGTCGAAGAAACATTCGCCCCACTGGCCTTTGTGCGTAGCGCTGCGCTGATGATTACCGTGCCGTGGCTGTTGATTCGTCCGGGTGGGCGCCCAAACACTATCGGCGTTGTACTCGCCATCGTGGCCGGCTTATTTGACGTGGCAGCCACCAGTTTGTATGTACTTGCCACGCAAACAGGTCGTCTTGATTTGGCCAGTGTACTTGCATCGCTCTACCCAGCGGTGACCGTATTACTTGCCCGGTTAATCAGCAAAGAACCAATCTCACTCCTTCAACGCATCGGACTGGGCGCGACCATCATAGCGACAACGTTGATTGCACTATAGCCCCTGCCCAGCCTTCGTGACGCAACAGCCATTCTTTGCGCCATAATCCACCTGCGTACCCAGTCAATTTGGTATTACTGCCAATCACACGGTGGCACGGCAACACAATCGCAACTGGGTTGAGTCCGTTGGTACGTCCAACGGCGCGACTTGCCGTAGGCTGACCAATGCGCGTTGCCTGAATGCCGTATGTTGCCACCTGCCCTGCAGGTATGGTGCGCAATGCAGTCCAAACTCGTTGTTGAAAGGGCGTACCGCCTGTCTCAACAGGAATGTCGTCAATTGCAGTCAAATCCCCGGCAAAGTAGGCTTGCATGCGTGTCCGCATGTCGAGTGGATTTTCAGCTTCGTTCAGGTGATATCCAGACCCATACCGACGTTGGAGTAATTGATGCATCCGATCTTCATAATCAACATAGTCCAACACTTGCAATGCCGTACCACTACATGCAATCAACAACTCACCAACTGGTGATTTCATCCGCATATATGCTAGTTCAATCATTGTTTCTCCTTTCAAGGCAACAGATATCTTGCCATAGCATACCAATATTTAACATCGACACAATTATCATTTCTTGCGCTCTGTCTCACACTTACTCTCCTCTCATACGCAATTGGTAGGATGTGCATCAGATTGGTGATTCGTTTTTGCACCAGCAATATCAGATTTTCACTACCAACAAAAGAGGTTACCACAGCCATCATGCGCGCACTATTATCGTTCCGCTTACCCCTCTGGTTCGTCATACCATTTATTGGCGTTGTTGCAGTTGGTATGACACTCGTTGGCTATATTGCATCCACATACATCAACACTCCATGTACATTGAGCGCTGATGAATGCAAAAAACTCTCACGCTTCTACGATGCCTGGCAAATTGTAAGTGACAACTATGTTGACCCTGAGGCCGCCTCAACCGATGCCCTCGTTGACGGTGCCATCACCGGCCTCGTCGATAGCCTCGGCGACCGCGGGCATAGTCGCTATTTGTCGCCTGAAGTCGCCGCCAGCGAGCGTGAATCACTCAAAGGTACATTTGAAGGGATTGGTGCCTATCTTAGTGAACGAGATGGGTTTGTCATCATCGCAGCTCCTATACCAGGCACGCCAGCCGAGCGCGCTGGAGTTCGCCCAGGTGATCGTATTCTCAAGGTTGATGGCGTCGATGTACGCAGTGACTCCGTCTCCGATTTACAGAGCAAAGTACGTGGGCCGAGTGGCAGCACTGTTCAGCTCGAGATCTTACACGATGACGGCAGTATCGAACAAATGTCAATCACCCGCGCGAGCATCGATATCCCAAGCGTCACGTGGGGCATGTTACCGAACAATGTCGCGCATATCCACCTTAATCAATTCTCGGCCCAAGCGGAAGGTGACATCAAAGAGGCCTTGGTTGCCGCCAATCAAGCCGGTGCCACGCGCATTATTCTTGATTTGCGCAATAATCCTGGTGGCTATGTCGATCAACTGATGCGCGTGGCCTCGCAGTTTTTGCCCAAAGGGAGCACGGTGCTCATCGAAGAAGATCGTAACGGCAATCGCACGCCATATACCACAGATTCTACCGGACTTGCCAATACCACACCACTCGTTGTCCTGATCAACGGCAATAGCGCAAGCGCTGCCGAGATTTTGGCCGGCGCATTACAAGCCGCCGATCGGGCTACCATCATCGGCGAGCCAACATTTGGCACCGCCACCGTGCTCCGCCCGTTTGACCTCGACGAAGGCGCCCAAATTCGCCTCGGTACGAGTCAGTGGTTAACACCTGCCGGCGAGGTTGTGCGCGGCAAGGGCATCAACCCAGATACACTGATTGCACTCCCAAATCTCTCCGACATCGTGATGCCAACCGTCTCAGCCGAAATGGACGAAACGCAACTGCGCGAAAGCAACGACGATCAACTCATCGAGGCCTACAACACCATCCTAAACCAATAATATCTCGTGCATATAGCAAAAGGCGCTCCACGAATACTCGTGGAGCGCCTTGCTGTTACCTCATTGATTAGTACAACACACCAATCAGTGTACCGTGCGTCACTCCATCCATCCACACATACACGCTCTGCCACAGCACCCAACTCAACAGCACCACAACACTGAGACGCCCGGCCCATGACCGCCACATCTGACTCAATGGCACGACTGCGTACGTGGCCACAACTGGGAATAGATAAATGATATATCGTGTCGGTACCACATCAAAAAAGAGCTGAGCACCTAATAATAGACCTGCAGTCACAACCATTGCGACCGACATGCGCCACCACTGTGATCGACATCCAATGAGTAGTCCGATAATCATCAAACCGACAAATACACCGTTGTAATGCCCCACAAACCCGTATTCCCAAATGTAGTCATACAACCGTTGCTCAAATGTTGTTGGTTCGAGTGTGTTTTTCAGTCGCCCCAACTGCGCGACAATCAAGGTAATGAATTGGCTGTAGTAGATGATGCCAACTACCACTACTACCCCCCACCACCATACCGCAATTCGACGGAGATGCTGACTCACGGCGGCGAGTGTCATACTCAAATGAACGGTCAAAAATGCGCCAAAATGCCCGAGAGTTGCGCCAAACATCGCCAACACGCTCCAGCGATTGATACCGATGACACTCAGCGCCATGGCGAGTACCCCCAACCACTGCCCGATACTCTGCGCAATGGTGGCATACCACTGCAATTGAAACCCAGCCGGCAACACCACGTACACCGTGCTCATCAACGCAATCTGCAACGATGTCCAGCGCAAACGATGCATCAACCAAGCAAGTACCACAATCGTGCTACTCTCAATCACAACTGATACCGTGTGAATCACATCGTGGATGACAAACAATTGCTCAGCGGGCAACACCACCGGCGCCATCAACAGGTAGATAATCGGTGGGTAGGGATAATTCGTCCCACGCCCCTCCGCATATTGATAGATCGAATACCAAAGCGCCTCGTTAAACCGATTCGCATGGAACTTGATGTCAATCGCATAAATCCCGGGTGCGAGCACCCCCATTTCTTTGAGGATGATATTCGCAAGCATTGCCATGAGCGCAATACGCAACCACACAGGCAACGATAGTCGCATTAAGATGACAAACCCGACAATTGCCACGACCGCACCTAGCAATAACTCCCACGCATAGGTACTTGTCTGCACCGGCCACATCATACTGATACTTGTCAATGTAATAAATCCAAATATCGGCAATATTCCTGACAAAGCACCAAAGATATAGCGTGTAATGATAAGGCAAAAGATAACAAATATACTGTTCCATATCAATAGCGACATATTCACCGGTTGATGTACATTGTGAGCCTCAACACGCATAATTGCCACACAGATAGCAGCAAGATCAGGGTTGGTGGTTGCAGAATTATCGCAGTCAAAACGAAGCGCATCGACCGCTGGCACGAGCAGGTGATGAACGCGCACCCCAGCGACGGTCGGTAAATTCACCCCAAAGACATCTCCGACTGTCACTCGAATCTGCTGCGGTGGCTCCTCGCTGCGGGCCATAGTGCGGAGCGACAACACGCTATCAGGCCACCGCCACGGCAATACAAATTGACCGAGGTGATGTTGTGCCGGATTGGGTAGAAAGACGTAGGAACTACTCGCCCAACTCCACCGGATTGTCTCAGGGCGTCCATCAATGACGACAGTCTCTGCTTGACGAATATCGCGCATGTAGATGCCAGCATTCGCATCGGACACATCGAGTGCCCAACTTGACGGCATCCCATATGTGCCTATGAGCACCCACATGCTCACGACCGCCAGCATGATGGGCCATAATTGACGGAGATGCTGGCTATATGGCTGAAGTATGCTGCGATCCTGCATACGTATCTTTCTGTTACAAATACCGTGGTACGAGTTGCATTATACAAAACAAAACCGCAGGTGACAGCTTGTCACCTGCGGTTCTCTAAACCACACCACTATTACTTCCACACAGCCTTAATAGTCGCCTCGAAGCGCTCAAGCGCCTCATCGGCTTCGGCAGTCGTCAAAATCAACGGTGGGCAGAAGCGAATCGTCGAGTAGCCACAGGTCAAGATGAGCATCCCACGTTTGAAGGCCTCTTCCATCATAGCATTAGCTTGTTGGCGAGCAGGCTCACGCGTTTTGCGATCAAGAACGAAGTCCACACCAATCATCAACCCGCGACCACGCACATCACCGATACACTCGTAGCGTGACTGCAAATCGCGCAGGCCGTTCATCAGGTGGGCACCGACGTGGGCAGCGTTTTGCATGAGTCCGCCTTGGACCAAATCGAGCACGGTGCTGGCTGCAGCACAGGCCAGGGCATTACCGGCGTAGGTGCTGCCATGTGAGCCCTCGGCCCAACGCTCCATGATGGACTTGCGGGCCACGATACCGCCAATTGGCATACCGGCGCCCAAGCCCTTGGCCGTAACCAAGATATCTGGCGTACAGCCACTGCGATTCAGGCTCTTGCAATGCCCACAACCAGCACAGTTTTGGTCGACGTCATGCTCAAAGGCCCACATTTTGCCGGTACGACCAATGCCGCTTTGGACCTCGTCGTAGATCAACAAAATGCCGTGACGATCACAAATCTGGCGCAACCCACACAAGAACCCTTGGGTTGGCACAATGTAGCCACCCTCACCTTGAATAGGCTCAAGAATGATGGCGGCGATGTCACTCGGTGGCGCAATCGTGCCAAACATGGTCTTTTCGATATAGTCGAGTGTGGCCTGCGTCACCTGCTCAGGATCAATTCCGAATGGCGTGCGGTATGGGTTCGCATAAAACGCATGGAACACTCCAGGTACTAGCGGGAAGTGACCTTTGCGCTGTGTTGACTTTGAGGCGGTCAACGACATGGCCCCATATGATCGCCCGTGGAACGAACTCAAGAACGAAATAATCCCTTGACGGCCAGTGGCGTGACGAGCCAACTTAATTGCAGCCTCAATCGCCTCGGTACCTGAGTTCGACAAGAATACTTGCCACTGGTCGGTACTAGGCATTGAACGAGCCAATTTCTCGGCAACAGTGACCATTTGTTCATTGACAAAGTCGGTACCAGCCATGTGGACAAACTTATCGAGTTGCGCATGCATCGCCTGCAACACACGAGGATGCGAGTGCCCAGTTGATACGACAGCAATACCGGCAGCCATGTCTAAATAGCGCTGGCCATCGACATCCCAAACCTCACATCCAGCACCCCGCTCCATCACAAATGGGTAGACACGCCCCATGCTCCCGGAGAGAATCGCTGCATCACGATTGTACAATTCGGTGCCAAGTGGACCTGGTACAGGCAATCGCTCTGACCCTCGCAACAACACACTTGAATCCTGTGTCATAGAAGACCTCCTTGTCAAACAAAAACTAGGGATTACTTTGTCATTGTCACCGACGGACATCGTTTCGTCAAGAGGATGTACTGCTATTCATCTCCCCAATCAACATGAGCCCAAATCATGTCATCAATAATCTCAACCGAATAGGTACGTATGCGAATACCCACCGGTGGGACGATCGCTTTGCCTGTACGGAGTTGATACGTCCATCCATGCCATGGGCATGTCACTGTACCGTCGATAAGTACACCTGACGAAAGCGGGCCACCCTCATGACGACATGCATCATCAAACGCATACACTTGACCAGCAACATTCGCAACACCAATCGGCAAACCATCTACAACAACACACCTCATTTGGCCAGGAAGCAAGTCAGCAATAGGCAAAAGTGCCACACGTTCTGGTGTCATATGCAGACCTCTACATGATGTGTAACTAATATGCAAGGTTTATCGACAGCTGTATAACCACACTATGCTATAATACAGTGCTTGTGTTCATCGTATGTACAGAACGCAAGGTTTATTTTTGCCCGCCGTGAGGCGCGCAAATGCTTTGGTAGCCCGCCGTGAGGCGCGCATCAAGTATTTCATTTAAGGAGTGATCTCGTGGCCCCAGAACGCCTACAAAAAGTGTTGGCAAGCGCAGGTATTGCCTCGCGCCGTGACTGTGAAGTGTTAATTGCCGAGGGACGTGTCGTTGTCAACGGCGAAGTCGTCCAGATTGCCGGCACACGTGTCGACCCAGAGGTCGACGAAATCATGGTAGATGGCAAGCCGCTCGGCGCCCGTCAACCTCGCACCTATGTCATGTTCCACAAACCAGTGGGCGTGGTGTCAACCACCGAAGACCCTCAAGGGCGCCCAACCGTCATCGACATGGTCGAAGTACCACAACGCCTGCATTTGGTTGGTCGGCTCGACTTTGCCAGCGAAGGATTGATCTTGTTGACCGATGACGGCAACATTACCCAATCGTTGACGCACCCGAGCAATCAAGTCGAAAAAGAATACCGTGTCTTGCTCGATGCCACACCAAACGCTGACGATCTACGTGAATGGCGCAATGGTGTCCAATTGGCAGCCGTTGATGATGAAGCCGGCGACAATGATAATTACGACATTGATGAATCCGCAGCAAAAGACGAACCAACCATTACCACTGCACCAGCGTGGGTTGAGATTGTTGAACCAACCGATGCCGGCACATGGGTCAAGGTCGTGCTCCACGAAGGGCGCAAGCGCCAGATTCGTCGTGTTGCTCAAGCCCTTGGATACAACGTGCTTCGCCTCATCCGCATGCGTGAAGGTCCCATTCAGCTCGGCGATTTGCCGGCTGGTGCATGGCGTACCCTCAGCGATGAAGAAGTCACCAAGTTGCAACAACACGCCGATCGCGCCGAGTCAATGGCTCGCTTGATTGCTCAACAACAAGCCAAAGCCGCTGCCAAGGCCGCCAAACAAGCAGCTCCAGTAGCCGACGACTCAGACGAGGTTGCTCCACGTGGCAATCGCCTCGACGAGCCAGAGCGCCCTCGTGGCGACCGCCCACGTGGTCGCTATGGAGATCGCCCACAAAATAACTTCGGCGACCGTCCACAAGGTGGCTTCCGCCGCGATGGTGACCGCCCACAAGGTGATCGTCCATTCAGCGACCGCCCACGCGGTAACTTCGGCGACCGTCCACAAGGTGGCTTCCGCCGCGATGGTGACCGCCCACAAGGTGATCGTCCATTCAGCGACCGCCCACGCGGTAACTTCGGCGACCGTCCACAAGGTGGCTTCCGCCGCGATGGTGACCGCCCACAAGGTGATCGTCCATTCAGCGACCGCCCACGCGGTAACTTCGGCGACCGTCCACAAGGTGGCTTCCGCCGCGATGGTGACCGCCCACAAGGTGATCGTCCATTCAGCGACCGCCCACGCGGTAACTTCGGCGACCGTCCACAAGGTGGCTTCCGCCGCGATGGTGACCGCCCACAA
>CAYXXK010000079.1:0-10311 GCA_964469045.1 uncultured Klebsiella sp. | reverse complement strand
CCAGCTGCGTGCCAAACGGCACCGGCGTCGTACCAATCATGGTAGTGGTATTGGCGTGTGGCCAGTGTTGATACCAGCGCTTTTCGTAAAATTCACCATAGCTGGGCAAAAACTGCTTGGGCACAATACCTTTAATTGCCCCCTCAGCAATCACCACCGCCACGTTATAAAGTGCATCCTGATGGGCTAACGGCACACCAACAATCATCGCCGTCGCATGACCAGCAGTGAGCTGTGCCAGCGTCATTAAGGCATCTAGTGCCTGGCGCAATAGGCGCGGTTGTAACACCAAATCGCCCAGCGAATAGCCAGTGATACACAGCTCGGGGTAGACGACGAGGGCCACACCCTGCGCCAGTGCATCGTCGTAGCACTGCTGAATGTGGGCCACATTGTGCGCCACATCGGCGACATGCACGACAGGGCACGCGGTCGCCACTCGCAGATACGCATCGCTCAATTGATATGCCATGATTGCGCCTCACCAATGATTTTGTTGCCTCCATACTATCACCATTGAAAGAATCGTGCGCTACGCAGGCATCTCACCATACGTCCGTAATGCCGTTGATGCGTGTGGTATGATGACAACAATCACCCATGGTCAAGGAGATACCATCATGCCCCGATACAAAGTAGGTGTGCAGTTACAGAATCAGCACACGAGCTACGCCGAGTACGCCGACGCCATTGTGCGTGCCGAGGCCGCCGGCGTCGATTCGCTGTGGAACTGGGATCACTTCTACCCGCTCTACGGCGACCCGGACGGCAACCACTTCGAGGGCTGGACGCTCCTCACTGCCATGGCTACCCTCACCACTCGCGTCGAAATCGGCTGTCTCGTGTTGTGCAACAGCTACCGCAACACTCGCCTGTTGGCCCACATGAGCAAGACCCTCGACCACATCAGCAACGGGCGCTACATCCTCGGCATCGGCGCCGGCTGGTTCGAGCGCGATTATGTCGAGTATGGTTACGAATTCGGCACCGCCGGCGATCGCTTGCGCGCCCTCGGCAAGAGTCTACCCCTCTTCCGCGAGTACTGGGCCAAAGAGGTCCCCAAGCCGATGCGCGATATCCCGATTTTGGTCGGTGGTGGCGGCGAAAAAGTCACGCTCAAGTTGACCGCCCAATACGCCACCATGTGGAACGGCTTTGGGCCACCCGAGACCTACGCCCGCAAAAACGCCATTCTCACCGATTGGTGCAACGAGGTCGGCCGCAATCCAGCTGACATCGAGCGCACCGCCTCACTCAGCCCCGATCAACTCGATACGCTCGACGATTTGGCCGCAGCCGGTGCAACGCACATGATCATGATGACCGGGCACCCCTACAGCCAAGAGGCAATCGAGAAGCTGGTTGCGTGGCGCGATGCGCGCAACGTCGGTTAAGCGGACAAGCGGGGCGTATCCATGATTGCGGTCTACGATAGTGGCATTGGTGGCACCAGCGTGCTCAAGGCTATCCGCACGCTCGACAGCCATGTCGACATCATCTATCTCGCTGACCAAGCGCGGTGCCCCTACGGCGACCGTCCGGCCAGCGAGATTCGCCAGATTGCCCTCGGCTGCGCCAATTGGTTGATTCGCCAAGGCGCAGCCCCCGTGGTCGTCGCCTGTAACACCGCCAGCGCCGCAGCGCTCCACAACATGCGGCAGTACCACTCAGAGACGCCGTTTGTGGGCATGGTACCGGCAGTCAAACCCGCCGTCACGATCACCCAGAGCGGTGTAATCGGCGTCATGGCAACGGCAGCCACGCTCAACGGCGCGCTCTACCACGAGGTCACCCAACGCTTCGCCCACGATGTCCAGGTGGTCGGCCAAGCCTGTCACGGGCTGGTGGATTTGGTCGAGGCTGGGCAGTTGCACGGCAAAACCACCGATGCCGCCGTCGCCGCCCACGTTGCTCCGCTCATCCAGGCTGGTGCTGACGTGTTGGTGCTCGGTTGCACGCATTATCCGTTTTTGCATGAAAGCATCAGCCGCGCCGCACCCCATGTCACCATCATCGACCCAGCCCCCGCCGTGGCGCGTCATGCGCTGAACGTCACCGCTCACACGGCGCAACCCCAACAACACGGTCGAACCATCTACTACACCACCGGCTCAGCGAGTCATCTCGCCTGGCAAATCAGTGCCCTCGGTCTCCCGGCCGGTGAGACCGTGCACGTCGCAGTAGAGGAGCTCATGTGATGAACAATTGGCTCGGGTTGCTTTTTTCGTATCTCTATGCAGGTGGATTACTCGTAATTGGCGAGGTATTACATCGCCAACTACGCATCCCCAACGACCTCACCCGCAAATTCGTACACGTTGGCGCAGGTATGTGGATATTTGGTGTCTTGTCGCTGTTTGATTCGTGGCAATTCGGTGTCATTCCGTTTGCCTCGTTTATTGCGCTCAACTACGTCTTTTATCGCGTCAAGCTCTTCAAAGGCATCGACAGCGATAACGCTAGCATGGGTACGGTCTATTTTGCCATCTCGATTACCATCCTGAGCATCGCGTTATGGCGTCCCGAAGGCCCAATCGACCATGCACCCGCCATTGTGGCCGGCGTCATGGCGATGACCTGGGGCGATGCCCTGGCTGCACTCATCGGCAAGCGCTACGGGCGCCACACCTATACAATTGGCGGCGGTACCCGCAGTTACGAAGGTAGCGCCGTCATGTTTGTGGTGTCACTGATTGTTATTGCCCTGTCGCTCACGCTGTTGCCTGGCTCAGAGCTCACGCCATATGCTGACTTGCCAAACACAAGTGCTCTTGTGATTGCCACACTCCTCGGCGCCACCGTAGCCACCGTGGTCGAGGCCGTTTCACCACATGGTACCGACAATCTAACCGTGCCGATCTGTGTCACCTTGGTGGCGCTGATTGCCGGATAATTTACGCCTCAACGGGGGCGGGCGTCGGCGTACGCACCAGCCACTTCATCGTGGCCGCCCCCAACAACCCAAACGCCGCCAAAACCACAAATAGCGTGGGAAATCCAAATCGGTCAGCTATCACACCAGCAATCAGTGGTGCACCAGCAGCCACTGGCACATTAAAGGTATTGGCAATCGCAATATAGGCAGCTCGCGTTTCGGCAGTCGCAAAGCCAAAAACCATGGCAAAACTCGCCGGCATATTGCCACCAAGAGCCATCCCACCTAATACAAACACCACATAAAACCATTCCACAGCCGGCGCAAACCACGCAACAAGCAACCCAACCGAAACCATCACCGCCGTCAATACCAAGATGCGCTTGTGCCCCCAGCGATCAGACAACGCCCCAAGCCCAAAGTTCCCCACGGCTTGTGCAAGCAATAACACAATAGTAAATGTGCCCACCGTGCTGCCACTCACATCAAACTTGCTCAGCGCCGCTGCCGTTACAAAGCTCTGCCCCATCATGCCAATGCCAATCAACACCACCGCAATCAAGTAACGGGTAAATTCTCGATTGGTACGCAACAACGTCGGCGCCTGCTGAATCAAATGCCAAAACGGCTGGCGCGCTTGTGGTGGATGCGGTGGTTCAACGCTGATAATCACAAAGACATATGAAATAACCATACAGGCAAAACATGTCAGCGCTAAAAAGCCGACATTGTTTGGGAAAGCCATTGCCGGCACAAGCTCCCATGCCCCAAGTGCCACTGGTTTGTTGGCCAACACTTGGGTGGCCAAACTCGCCCCGGCAACGCCGAGCAAACTGCCTAGTCCACTTTGCATGCCGAAAAACGTTCCCCACCATTTGTTTGGAATCACGCGGCTAATAAAATCCTGCCACGGCACCGCCGTCGCACCTGCACTGAACGTATGCAATGAATACAACGCAAAAAAGACCGCGAGTGTCGTCGTGGTATCAAACGAATTCCCCATGAACAACCATAAACCAATGAATAACCATGGAATGCGTTCGAAGAAGGTCAATACCAACATTGGCGCCTTGCGCGTCCACATATGCGCAATTAATGGCGCCACAAACAACCCAGGTAAGAGCCAGCCTGTGCTTCCAATCGCCGGAATCAATCCCTGCACCCAGCTTTCCTGCGTATATTGCTGCACAAAATACGGCAACACGGTGTAGTTTGACACCATGTTATAGCCGAACATAAATATGCCACCCTCCAGCACATTCAGCACAAAGTTGCGCCGCGCATGCCGCTCAACTACCTGCTCCACCGCATTGACATCGGTCATGATGCACCCTTATTCCATCACTTGGTTATGCGGCTTGCGCATGATTCGGCAATTGCACTTTGGAATACACGATATAAACCCCGATCAATCCGAGGACAGCCAACACCACAAACAAACCGATATAGCCATACTGCCCTGCTAGCCACCCAGCAGCCAATGGCGCAATCGCCGACACCGGCACATTGAATGTATTTGCCACGGCAATATAAATCGGCCGCGTATCGGTCGTCGCAAAATTCATCACCATGGTGAAGCCTGAGAGTTGATACCCACCCAATGCGATTCCACCCAAAATAAAAATCGGGAAGAACCAAAGCGCATTCGGTGCAACCCATGCAAGTAAGAGTGATGCCGACCCCAAAAATCCCGACAACATCAATACCTGCCGATGACCCCAGCGATCCGACAATGCCCCAAGCCCGAAGTTACCGACTGCCTGTGCGCCGAGTAACGCCACCGTAAACGCACCCACCGTACTCCCGTCAATATCAAATTTGCTTAACGCCGCCGCCGTCACAAAACTATGCCCCAACATCCCCAACGACAAACAGACACGTGCGACCAAATACGTGGTAAACCCTGGGTCGTTGCGCAGTACCTGTGGCATGTTTTTGATCAGCGCCCAAATCGGTTGCTTGTCTTGCGTCGGCGCAATCACTGGCTCAACCGTCAACATCAAAAAAACATACGAAATCACCATACAACCGAAACACGCCAGCGACAAAAAGCCAATGCTAAACGGGAAATCCTGCGCTCCCAAAATCTGCCACCCGCCAATCGCCAATGGCGTACCAGCCAACACCTGTGTTGCCACAGTGGCACCAGCTACACCGAGCAAACTGCCAAACCCACTCTGCATGCCAAAGAACGTCCCCCAGCGGTGCTCGGGGATGACGCGTCCAATGAAGTCTTGCCACGGCACCGAGGTCGCTCCTGCACTAAACATGTGCATCGAGTACAACCCAAAAAAGACCAACAACGTCGTCGATGCATCAAATTGATTACCACCAATCAACCAGATGCCAATTATTAACCACGGCAACCGCTCAAGAAATGTACCAATCAACATGGCCGGCTTGCGCCGCCACAACTGTGCAATCAGTGGCGCAACAAACAACCCCGGCAAGAGCCACCCCGTATTGGCAATCGTTGGAATAAGCCCTTGGAGCCAGCTTTCTTTGGAGTACTGCTCAACAAAGTACGGCAACACCGTGAAGCGCGACACCATGCTGATGCCAAACATGAACAATCCACCCTCGATTACATTCAACCAAAAATTGCGCCGTGCATGGCGCGCCACAAATGCCGCTGTGGCCTCTGTCATGAGATCGCCTCTTGTTTCTTCCTGTGTTTGACAGCCGTACTTGCCTCGGGTATGCTTATTTTGTGAACTTCGTCGCAAACTAAGCGAGCACTATGCGTTCTATTGACACTCAAATCAAACAGCATCTTGATGCGATTGACGCACTAATAACTGCTCGTGTGGCCCCTAATGCACTTCAAATCGCCAACGAAGCCCTACAGAGCGATGCAATTGCAATCCCACGTCATGTCGCCGCCACCGTACTTATTGGCATTGCCCACAGCGGGTCTGCTGACATGCCACGCACGCACCATGCCGCCGCCGCCCTCGAACTCATTCGAGCCGGCGCTGCCATGCATCGACGTCTGATTGAATCACCATACGATAATCATACCACGCCGACATTGCTCCACGGCCCGACCCTGATGCTCGGCGACTACTTCTATGCCCTCGCAGCCAGCGAAATGGCCGAGGCACCTCACGCCCAGATTATTGCAGGATTCTCGACGTGTGTCATGCAACTCGCTGAAGCGTTCCTCATCACCATACCACTCGATACCAGCGCCATCGTCACCGCTGCCTACGCCCAAATTAACGATGTCGAAAGCGTTGTGCTCCAACATGCCATCAGTGCAGGCGCAGTGTGTGGCACAATCGACGAGCAGTCTCTTCCAACACGCCAACTCGCCCAAGCACTGGCCAACTACCACGCTCTTGCGCGCCACATCTACGAGGCCCAGCACGAGCCGTTGCGCTCATTTGGGCGCAATGCGCTCATTTTGCCGCTCGCCTATGCCCTCGAGCACGACCGTGCGCACACGACACACCTGATCACTAATCATGACAGTGCCGCATTAATTGACCATCTCGCTCAGAGTGGTATCCTTGCCACCTGTCAGGCACAGCTCGTGCACGCACGCCAACAAGCACACTCATTAATCGAAACACTCCAACCGGGCGTCGGTCGCGATATGCTCGAATCATTGTTATAACCACCACATCCGCATAACCTCGATCACCAACAAACCCTGCGCAATTACGGTCATCCGTTGCGCAATCGTGTTGCGTGACCACAATACCATCCCCACGAGTAGTCCAACGAGTACACCCCACTGCAACGGTGAGCTACACGTCGTCGCCCGTGTCAAAATCAATGTGCCACACCCTTGAGCCAAGGCATAGGCGGCACCAATCCATGCGCCGAGCGCCACCCACCGCCATGACCAGCAATCGCTCCAGGTCTGGCTGGCCAGCACCGCCAACAGCAACAGCCACGCCATATCGCTTTCGCCAACACGCACCACATCAGAAATCGGCACAAATACCAACAACAACCACGCCGGGATGAGCGTGCGCGCCTCGAGTCGAGGCCAGCCTAACGCCGGCGGTGCAAGCATGCTAGCCACCAAAAAGCCCCCTGCCGGGTACAACAACACCCGTTCCCATGCATACACAACGCTGACCACACTACTCCACATGGCGATCCTCGTCTCCCCATTGCACCGCCACACTGCCCAACACGACCAACGTGGCTACCAACGCCAGCCACGGTATCGTTGCCACCGCCTGTTGCCCGGCATTGACCATTGTGACAGCCCCATCGCCCCACATACGCCCAAACACCGAAAGACTTGTTTGCAACCGCGCCTCAGTGGCGGTAACCGGCACCAGTGCCCACATCACCCACACCGCCACAATTCGCCACGGAATCGGCCAAGTTAGACGGGGCGCAAGTACAACGATGCCCACCAATCCACCAATCACAGCCAAGGCAGCCCCTGATGCAACCAGCGCCGTCATCGTTGCCCATACCACCACAACCAGCAACCACGGGCTCCCAACAATCGCTGCTACCATAGCCCATGGCGCAATCGCTAGGCCGGCACCGGTGTTAAGTGCCAACACGAGCATGACCACACTCCACCACAACCGCTCATGACGGCCTTGCCAGAGCGACACACCAATGCTCATCAGTGCCACCGCCAGAGCGCTCATATCCCACCACTGCGGCCACGCCTGCAACGCAGCCAACTGTACCCATGGCACATACCAGCGCCAGGCATCGCGTTGCGATGGAGTGGCGAGGCTCATACACGCAACCACGATGACAATGAGCCACTGCACTTCGGGCCAAATCGGTGCCCATACAATAGCCAACGCGCCACTCAGTACCACCCGCTGCCACCAGTGGTGGTCAGCAAAGAGCGGCGCCACGATGGTCACCGGCGTCGGTAAAGCACTCAACAGCGCCGCCATGCTGTTACGGCGCGTCGGCATCTGACCCATCAGCACCTGACTGGCCAGTACCACGCCAAATAATGCACTTACCCCCAACGATGGAATCATCGTGGGGGTAAGCAAACAACCGAGAATTATCACCGTGTGAATCACACGATGCATCTTAGGCACCAACCGGCTCGTTTTGTGAGGCCAAACTGCGCAACACGTAGTGCAAGATGCCACCGTTGCGGTAGTAGTTCAGCTCACCCTCTGAGTTGATGCGCACCTTGGCTGCAAAGCTGGTCACCTTGCCGTCCAGCATGGCTTTGACCGTCAAGGTCTGGCCAGGTTGAAGCGTCTCGATACCCTCAATCTCAAACGTCTCACGACCAGTTAAGCCAAGTGATGCAGCATTCTGTCCATCCACAAACGTCAACGGCAGTACGCCCATACCAACCAAGTTTGATCGATGGATACGCTCAAAACTCTCGGCAATCACCGCACGTACGCCCAACAAGAACGTGCCTTTGGCTGCCCAGTCGCGTGATGAGCCCATGCCATACTCTTTGCCAGCCAACACCACCAACGGCGTCTGCTCTTTTTCGTATTGCATGGCAGCGTCATAAATCGACATCTGCGTGCCGGTCGGGATATGAACGGTGTAACCGCCCTCAACACCTGGGACCATGGCGTTCTTGAGGCGAATGTTGGCAAAGGTACCGCGCATCATCACCTCGTGGTTGCCACGACGGGCACCGTACGAGTTGAAGTCAGCCGGAGCCACATCGTGCTCCTCAAGGTAGATACCCGCCGGTGAGTTCTTAGGGATATCGCCAGCCGGTGAGATGTGGTCCGTCGTCACGTTGTCGCCCAACACGGCCAAGGCCCGCGCCTGACGAATCGACTGCATCTTGGGCAGCTCTTTGGTCATCCCGCGGAAGTACGGTGGGTTCTGCACATACGTCGACTGGTTGTTCCACGTATACAAATCACCCTGTGGGACCGGCAACTCGTTCCAGGTCTTGTTGTTCGTGAAGACGTTGGCGTACTGTGCGCGGAACAAGTCAGCGCTCAACGCCCGATGCAACGCCTCAGCAATCTCGGCCTCTGATGGCCAAATATCGGCCAAGTAGACCGGCTTGCCATCTGAACCCACGCCCAACGGCTCGTTATTCATGTCGATGTCGACCGTACCAGCAATGGCGAACGCCACCACCAACGGCGGTGACATCAGGTAATTCGCCTTGACGATTGGGTGAATGCGCCCCTCGAAGTTGCGGTTACCGCTCAACACCGCCGACACTACCAAATCACCCTGCTTGGCCGCCGCGCTCACCGCCGCATCGACCGGCCCCGAGTTACCGATACAAGTCGTGCACCCGTAGCCAATCACGTTGAAGCCGAGTTGGTCGAGGTACTGCTGCACATCGGCCTTCTTCAGGTATTCGCTGACCACGCGTGAGCCAGGCGCCAATGATGTCTTGACGTACGGTTTGCGTGTCAACCCTCGGGCGACTGCCTTCTGGGCCAACAAACCAGCTGCCATCATCACCGATGGATTCGAGGTATTCGTACACGACGTAATTGCTGCAATCACCGCCGAGCCGTGCGTCATGCTGGTCTGCTCACCGCCGACCGTCAACGACACGCGCGCATCAGCATAGGTGTCGCTATGGGCGCCCGCCGTCAACGACACCGCCGCACTTGGCTTGCCAAACACCTTGCCCATGGCGTCGTTGAACGATGCCTTGAGGCTCTTGAGCGCCACACGATCCTGTGGGCGACGTGGGCCAGCCACACTTGGCTCGATGGTCGACAGGTCCAACTCAAGCAACGAGTTGAAAGCCGGCACCGGCATGCCGTCGATGCGGAACATGCCTTGCGCCTTGGCATAGGCCTCAACCAACGCAACCTCATCCTCAGTACGACCAGTGCCACGCAAGTACTTGAGCGTCTCGTCATCAATCGGGAAGAAGCCACACGTCGCACCATATTCTGGCGCCATATTAGCAATCGTGGCACGATCAGCTAAGCTCAATGCGCTCAAGCCATCACCACAAAACTCAACAAACTTGTCGACCACACCGTGCTTGCGCAACATCTCGGTCACGCGCAACACAAGGTCAGTTGCGGTAGCACCAGGTGCCAACTTGCCAGTCAAGCGCATGCCGACTACCTCAGGCGTCAACATGGCCAGTGGCTGACCTAACAACACCGCCTCGGCCTCAATACCGCCAACGCCCCAACCCAACACGCCCAAACCATTAATCATGGTGGTGTGGCTATCGGTACCGACCAAACTATCAGGCATGGCAACCGACTCACCGTCGATCTGCTTGACGAGTACACCCTTGGCCAGGTACTCGAGGTTGACTTGGTGACAAATGCCAGTCTCAGGTGGTACCACCGAGAAGTTCGTGAAGCTCTGTTGACCCCAGCGCAAAAACTCGTAGCGCTCGCGGTTGCGGCTGAACTCGAGGTCGGCGTTCATCTGCAATGCCATGCCGTGCCCGAACGCATCGACTTGAATCGAGTGGTCGATCACCCAGTCGGCCTGTGCCAACGGGTAAATCCGTGATGGATCACCAC
>CAYXXK010000078.1:0-10333 GCA_964469045.1 uncultured Klebsiella sp. | reverse complement strand
TCGAAGAGCAACACTGGCTGAGCGACGACGAATTCTCTCAATATTGGGGCATCGTGCAGATTGCCCCTGGCATCAACCTGCTCGGCCAAGCCGTGTTAATCGGCTACAAAATCGGTGGGCTACCCGCCGCACTCGTCGCACTGCTCGGATTACTCGTACCAAGTGTGAGTGCAACTATTGCAATCACTGCCGGGTACGCCATGATTCGCACCCAACCCATCGTCCAAGATGCCCTGCGCGGCATCATCCCCGCCACCGTCGGTATCGGCGCGATTCTGGTCTACCAGATGCTCAAACCGGCCATCGCCGGCAGTCGCACGCAAGGCACACCGTACCTCGTCTTGAGCGTTGCCGTCATGAGCATCGCCCCACTCATCATGCTGAGTAGCTCAATCCCTACCATCGGCGTCTTGTGGGGTGCAGGGATTGTTTGTGCACTTGGATTCTGGTTGATACACACAAGGTGGCCCACATCATGAATCCATGGGAGTTGTTTTGGTTGCTCCTCAAAGCATCGCTCTTCTCGACATCAGGCACCGGCAATTTGCCTATCCTGCATCATGACCTGATAAGCCGCGGTTGGGCCAGCGAGTTCCAATTTGCAGAGGCCCTCGCCATCGGCCAAATCACCCCCGGCCCCACCGGCTTGTGGGTCATCAGTTTGGCCTATCTCATCGACGGCTTGCGCGGTGGGCTCTTGGCATTTGTGGCCATCACCCTACCGCCCATGAGCGTCATCGGCGTGCTGGCGTTCTTCTTGCGTCACAACGAGCATCCTGCTGTACAAGGATTCATCCGTGGGCTGACCATCGCCGTGGCCAGCATCTTTTTGGTGGTGATTAGCACCATCATGAACCAAAACGGTATCGATATCGGCACCATCGCCATCGCCGTGATCTCGATGTTCGTGGCAGCCAAGCGTTGGGTGCCCATCCCGGTTATTTTACTCGGTGCAGCCATCGCTGGCATTATGATTGCTGTTTTTTTTCCATAAAAAAACCCGCTGGCAGGTATGCTCAAGCCCGCATGAATCAATCGGCACGGCAGATTCCTTTGCGTATCCACACATCCACCAATGCCGATTGATTGTATCTATCGCAACGCATCCCCATCAATTACCGTGTCACCTCAATGGTAGCCGTCATGTTCCACTGCAAGCGAGCATCGGTCGCAGGAATATCGACGCGCACCGTATAGACGATATCACCTTGGCGATTCTGGCCGAGCGCTTCAATTCCTTGCACCGTACCGGCCAATTCAAGGTCTGGCAACGCATCAAAGCGCACCTGTACTGCATCACCCACCGCCACATGTACCACATCTAACTCGGTCAAATCATCGGTTTCGACAGCCCAGCCACTCATGTCGGCGAGCACAACGGCCGGGGTGGCCGGCGTCACATAGTCACCCACGTTCAGATTCAGTTGGGCCACCGTGCCCGCAAACGGCGCCGTAATCGTGGCTTGTTCGAGATCGTATTGCGCCTGAGCAACTGCCACCTGCGCAGAGGCCACATCGGCAGCTGCCACTGCCAAATCGACATCACGTGGATCAGCCGCAGTCATCTCCAATTGTGCTTGCGCCTGCACCACATCGGCCTTGGCGATATCAAGTTGAGCCACGCGTCCTGTCCCTTTGAGGCGATTCAGCGTCGCTTCGGCGGCCGCCACCCGTGCCTCAGCCGCTGCAATACGCTGCGCGTCAGGTTTGATAATCTGATCGAGGCGCGTCGTCGCATCACGCAGTGTAGCCTCAGCAGCCGCCACGCCACTCACCTCGGCGCGTTGTGCCGTCTCGTAGGCCACCCGTGCGTTTTGGAGTTGCAACTCTGCTACGTGCATCGCTGATTCAGCACGGATCATCGCATCGTAGTAGGTCTGCTTCTGCGCATCACTCAGCTTTTTGTTGGTGGCAAACGGGTCACGGTCGTTATCAACCACGTACTGCCAATTATCTTTGCTCGACGAATAGGTAATCTGCGCCTGCGTCAATGTCTGTACCGCTTGCTCCATCGTCAACTGGGCGGCGGTTTTGGCAGCCGACAACGCATCACGTTGCTGAGTCAGTGTGGCTTGGGCTTTTTGGACAGCGGCCTCGGCCACTGCTCGGTCAGTCTCCGATGGATTACGCATCGTCTCAAGCGCCAACTGAGCCTCGGTCAACTGCGCCGTGGCGCTAGCGATGTCGGCGTCCGAAACACTCGCCACCACTTGGGCAGCCACCGCTTGGGCCTTACTCACACCGGCTTCAGCCATTGCAATCGCCTCACCGGTCGCTCCGGCTTTGAGTTGGTCATACTTGGCTTGAGCCCGATCGAGACCAGCTTTGGCTTGGTCGCGTCGCAGTTCGAGCGCACGGCCGTCAAGACGCACGAGCGCCTGTCCAGCCGTCACCGTCGCCCCCTCGGCCACCAAAATCTCGGCCACGGTACCGGCTTGGGTCATTTTGAGCGTCACATCGCGCACCGGCACCACGCGACCATCCGCCACGACGACATCATTCGTAGCCGCTGATTGGATCATCACGACCGTCGGGGCTGCCATCTCAGCGGGTGCTTGCGTACACCCAGTCAACGCCAACGTCAACGCCATCCCAATAATTAACCGTGTACGCATCGCTATGCCCTTTCATTCGTAATAATCTGACCATCTGCCACTGTCACTGCTCGCCCCGCCCGGCGCGCCAAATCGGTATCATGGGTTACCATCACCACCGTCTTGCCTTGGTGAGCTAGTTCTTCAAACAGCCGGAAAATCGCATCCGCCGTGCGGCTATCCAAATTACCCGTCGGCTCATCTGCCATCAGCAACGGCGGATCATTGGCTAGCGCCCGGGCAATGGCCACGCGCTGTTGTTGGCCACCCGAGAGTGCTGCCGGCAGTTTGTCAGCCTGCTCGATCAACTCCATCCGTGCCAGCAGCATCATGGCGCGTGCACGGCGCTCTGATTCATGGCCGTAGTCACAAAAGTCCATCGGTAACATCACGTTCTCAGCCACCGTCAATGTCGGCAGCAATTGAAAGAACTGGAAGATGATGCCCAAACTGCGCCCGCGCCACTCCGCCAAGGCGTTTTCGTCGAGATACGTAATCGTTGTCCCGGCCACATGCACCTGCCCACTCGTCGGTCGATCGATGCCGGTAATCATGTTCATCAGCGTCGATTTGCCGCTGCCAGATTTGCCGACCACCGCCACAAACTCGCCACGGTTGATGCGCAAATCGACACCTTTGAGGGCGTGATACGGTCCAGCTGCCGTCTCATATGCCTTGACCACGTTATCAAGCACGATTATCGGCGCACGCGGGTCGAGGAGCGGCGCTCCCTGTGCCACACTGGTGCGGCGTTTCATCCAATCAAACATCGTTGCTCCCCTCACCTACTCGTAGGCCAACACTTCACGCACCGTGAGTTGAATCGCCGACCGCGCCGGCAAACGACTCGCTACAATCGACATGCCTAGCACTACCACGCCCCACACGGCCACCGCAAACCAGGCGTACGTCCACATCAACCCCGTGCCCAGCAGATTTTTGCCGATGGCATAGCTCATCAGCATACTCATCGGCACCGAGACCAGCGTGCCCAACAGCCACGCCAGCCCGCCAATCACCACGCCCTCGCTGACAATTACCTGGCGCACCGCTCGGTCCGAGGCACCAACCGCCCGCATCACGCCTATTTCACGCGTGCGCTCGAGCACGTTCATGCTCATCGTGCCGGCTAACCCGAGCGCCCCCACAATTGCCACCATCAGCGACAGAATCGAGAGCACTACACTAATCAAATTAAAGCGTTCGGCTAAAATCGCGCGATCGTCGGTGCGGTTGCGCACCAAGCGCACGTCATACCCCGCCTCACGCAACTGTTGCTCAAGCGCTTCACTTGTTGTTGCGTGCGTAGCGGCATCGTGGACTACGGTACTCACCCGAATCGTGTCGGTCCTCCCCACACCACCGGCCACTGCGTTGTACCCGTCAATCGTGATATAGGCCAGCGCCGGATTAATCGGCGGCTGCAACTCCTCGATGTAGCCCACAATCGTAAATGCATAATCGTTGTCGTTGATGCGCATCAGCACACGCTCACCCACCCTATAGGTCGGCTCTTTGATGGTGATATTGGTACTCAACACCACCCCATCGCGCTCACCGGGTTGTAACCAGCGCCCAGCTACCATGCGCGGGGCAAACATCGTTGTCTCGGCCGGCATGGCGCGCAACACAATCCGCTCCCCCGTTCCACCATCGGCATGCACCGGGTAGATAGTATCGCGCAACAAACTCTCGACCGAGGTCACCCCAGCAACCGCAAATGCATCGGGCGTCACTCGTGCCACCCGGTAGGGGCGACTAAACTGCACCTCGACGTCGTAGCGCTGTGAGGCAATACTGGCATCGAGCGTTTCAAACAACGACGCCCGCAATGTCATCGCCGAGATAAACACCGCCCCACCCAACGCCAAGGCAATCAACGTACGCGCCAACCGCCCACGCTGCCTGAATGTATTGCGCAACGCTAGGCGCGTCGGTCGGCTCAACCCGCGGATGCGCCCAATCAGACGATCAATTCGGCTCTCGCGCACCGGTGCCGACGTGTCGCCCAACAACGCCTCGCGCGCCGGCCGATTAATCACCGCCCGAATAGGCGCAGTCGCCGCCACCATCGGCACCGCCATGGCAGCGATCACCTCGAGCAGGATGACCACCGGCGGCATGCCAAATCGCTCGATATCGACGTTGAGTTCACTCGCCAGAAAGTTCGAGAACCCGTACGCCCCCAGCATGCTCAACGGCACCGCAATCACCAACGCCATACCACCAAACAGCACCGCCAACAGGTAATACATGCCACGAATTTGATCAGCCCGGGCACCAATTGCCTTCATTACGCCAATCTGACGCGTCTGCTGCAACAAAATCGCACTCATCGTGTTGATAATCAAAAACGTGCTCATCACCAACACCAGCACGCCCAAAATCCCCAGAATCATCATCAGCGTCGGCAAAATCACCTGCGCCGGGTGTTGGAGCGGTGGCGACGGAATATCGGTATTCAGCACCTCGCGCCCACTACGCTCAATCACGCGTTCGACCTGCGTCGCCACCGCCCTGAGATGCGCCTCGTCGCGCCGATCGCCCGTCACGACTACCGTAAGCTGGTTGTATGCCGCCGGGCCACCGAGCCACGTCATCGTCTCGGCATCGACATAGCCAAACACCTGCCCTGCAATCACCGCCGGTGGCAAACTCAAATCGTGCGTACTACCGGCCACTGGCACCTCACGCGCCGTTTGTCCGGGCACCTCAATCACGACCGATTCACCGATGACAGTTTGAGCCTTCTTCATTGACGCCCGCTCAATCAACAGCGTCCGCCCCTCGGGCGGCCATGCCCCTTGCTCAGGGCGCACCATATTGACCGTGGTAACTCCATCGTCGGGCAACACATAGAGCACTGCATCTTGCCATGTGGCTGGCCCGAGCTGAATCCGCGCCGCCACCGCACGCCGCCCCTGGGCCGCCTGCACCTGTGGCAGATTGGCCACCGCATCGACCAAATCATCATCGAACGCCGTAGTTGTAATCGTCATGCTGGCCGGATTCGTGCGCAAATACGACGCATCCAGCTCACGTTGCACCACCAACAACCCAGCAAAGATGGTCCCGAACACAAATACGCCGATAGCTATCGAGACCACCACCAACACCGTACGTGTGCGGTTGTTCATCACATCGCGAAATATCTTCTGCCAGCGTGGTCGTGCCATATCGTCTCCAGACTTGACGCAGTCGTTCTCTCTCAGTAAACTAAACTATGTGGTTTAGTTTTATACATATTACACTAAACGGTTTAGTTTTGCAACAGCAGATATTAAGGATCGCCATAGATGGATACACACGATACCGATAATCAGCGTCCAATCAGACTAGAGAAGCGTGTGCAGATTGTCGCTGCCGCCCAGCAGTTGTTTTTGGCCAACGGCTACAAACGCACCAGCATGGAGGCAATTCGAGCGCTGGCCAATGTCTCAAAGCCGACACTTTACACGCACTATGCCGACAAAGAGGCACTCTTCGCTGCAGTAGTCCAACAAATGTTTAGCCATATTGATGGGAATCAGGCGCTCCAGCAGGGATTTGTGGGGGCTTCAATACATAGCGTCGCCGAGTTGCGCATGGTATTAATTGCGTTTGTGCGCAATGCGGCCAACCAAATCCGCAATCCCGAGTATATTGCGTTACTCCGGATTGTGATTAGCGAAATGCCGCATTTTCCCTATTTGGTCGACATCTTCCGCCAAAACGGCCCAGCCCGTGGGCTCGCCATGGCTCAGCAGCTCTTCATGCAGCTACATCACAAAGGGCTAATTCAGGTCGATGATGCCGAGGTGGTGGCTCGCTTGTTTGTGGGACCAATGGTGTCGTACATGTTGACCGACGGGTTGTTGCAATCAGGCACACCGTCGTTCCCCGATCCAGCCCGCATCGAGGCGCACGTTGATCTCTTTCTCAAGGCGGTGCGCGTCTCATAAAAGCGGAGAGACGCAAGGTCATGAAGACGCTTGTCTATCGTGGAGACGCATGGTCATGAAGACGCTTGTCTATCGTGGAGACGCATGGTCATGCGTCTCTATGTCAATTTATGTGTCCAACACTTTCTCGTAACACAAACTCAATGGGTCATTGGTATATTCCCCAAACGGTGGTATCTGCGCAAAGCCAAACCAGGTGTAGAGCGCTAGTGCCTCGGTTTGGTGGATGCCCGTCTCAAGGCGCAACTTGGCCACACCCTGCTGACGCGCATGCGCCTCGACCACCTGCAACAACTGTTTGCCCAGCCCATGCCCGCGAAAGGTCGGCGCCACGTACATGCGCTTGATCTCGCCGAATCCACCATCGTAGTCATAAAACTTAATGCCACAACAGCCAGCCGCCACGCCATTGATGCGCGCCACAAAGAAGTCAACCTGCTGCGTCACCAGCATCTCCACACTAAAGCCATGTTGACTTTCGGGCGGATAAAACTGCTCAAGATAACTCTGCAAATCATGGATAAGCTGGGCGACATCCGGCGTCGTCGGCGCTTCACGGGCAATCACAATCGACATGGTATACACATCCTCACACACGCTATCTCTGCCTGTCATTTAAGCATAGATTGTCAAATATTACTGCCCAAAAAACCACCACCAGATTTGGTCACATCGTCTAAGCACCCAGCACATCGGCCAATATCTGCACACAGGTCGCCAGACACGCTTCGCCGTGTGCTGCCGTCGCATCGCGCGGGTCTTCGCCACCAACCCCTTGCGGCCAAATCGCCCGATCTACCGGCAACTTGGTCATATCAACAAGATGCGGGTGCAACGCCAGCATCAACGACGTTTCGTTACGGGCGGCGTGGTCGATCTGACTCTGCCAGCCCGGCAGGTCGTGCATTACACTCACCAATCTGATGCCGTACTGCACCTGCCAGGCCGGCGCATGCGTGCCCCAGGCGCGCCGCGATGGGCCGTGGCCGTCGGCGACGAGCGTGGTGAATCCGGTGCGAGCCGCCTGGGCTACCACCTGCTCAAGCTGCATCACAAACAAACCCTCGGGCATCCAGTAGCAGCCGCCGTCGAGTTGGCGCGCCGGCGTCGTCGTGTCGGCGTATTCCATACCCACCAAATAGGTGCCATCGGCCTCACGCCGAATCCGGTCTGGGCCCATAAACAGCGGCGGCATCACGATCCCACCGAGGCGGGCTGCCGCCCGCAAAAACACCCCCTCCGAGATGAGTGCATCACTGCCCAGCGCCATGTGTTCACCGTGCCACTCAACCGTACCAAGTGGTAGATAGGCAATCGGGCGCGCTGCCAGGCGGGCGCGGAACTGATCGGGCAATAAATCAAAATAACGCATCAGCTCACCTCGTCTTACATCAATCCCGACGGCGCATAGCAAGTCGGGTCAAACCACTCGTGTGAGGCACAATACGTTTCGGCGCCATCGATATGCATGCCGTGCTCGATCATCCATGGCAACCCGGCATGCTCGGCCGGGATGCGCATATGCACCTTAGTGACGCCATCTGCCACCACCCAGGCCACCGCTGCATGCACGGCATGTGCCGCATCAGCACGGTCAAATACTCCCACTGGCCCCACATTGCGCGCACCCACCGCACCTGGGTCATAGTGGCGACGCTGTACCAGCGCTTGACCAACCAGGCGCGCGCCGTCTTTGATCTGCAACAACGCCGCATCACAGTATTCAACAAAGTAGTGCACAATATCGACGCTGCGGTCGTGCCCCACCAAGCGGTAATCGTAGTGCAACCACTCGGCCACATTGGTACACACCTCGGCACGGTAACGCGGCGTACCTAGTTTGGTAGCATCGACCAAATCGAGGATGTACATCGGCCAACGCGGCGTCATACCGGCACGCATATAGCGCGACACAGCCCGGCGATCGCTCGACGCCAGCGTGCAACGAATCAACGTCGGATCATCGTACAAGGCGTCAAGCAGTTGTTTGGTCACCCCCTTGGACTGCCAATCGGGCCGTACAAAACACTCCGACAGATATTGCATGCGCCCGCGCGTGACCGTGGCCGCAAAGCCAATTATCTCGCCGCCCGCCTCAGCCACCAACATGCGGCCGTGTTCGACCAGATTGGGGAACCACGGGGCAATCCCTAGCGGTTTGACTGGAATCTGCTCCTCCGGCGTAAAGTCAGTGTCAAGCCAGCATTGATGTATCGCCGGCACATCGGCCATCGTGGCCAATCGAATGGTGAACATAGCGCTCCTCAATCACACGTATGGGTTTGTGTGTATTGTAATACGAACCGTATTCGGTCAAGGTAATTCATGCGTGATTCATGTGATAGTATTTTGTAAATTTTCACAAAATTGATTTATTTACATATCGCTAATTTGTTTATTTTCACAAACAAATACGCCATATCGTGTGATTGAATACAAGCGATACCCACAAAACAAGGAGTTTTTATGTCAAATCGCCTATTACTTGTCATCATTGGCCTGCTCGTGGCCAATCTTGTGGTCGGCATCGTCAAGTCACCGACAGACACAGCGAGTGTCACTGACGATGGTTCGATTGGGTTAGTACGCCCATGGTTCATCGACGAGGCGCTCGCCAGCGACGATCGCAGCGCCCGTGCAATTGCCAGTATCGCCGATGAGGCCGGCATTAGTGCGTATGTCAAAACGCCGACTACGATTAATTTGACCACAGTTCGTGGTGCATTTACATCAGTTATTGAGTCAAATGCAAATTATTTACTTGGTACAATAATCCCAACTGGATACACTGGTGATTTTAGTACTCATATTTTGGTTCATAAATCTGGCTGGATTATGGCTTGGTACCACAAAGACCAAGTTGCCTCAACAATCATTCATGAAAATGATTTGACATTCGCAAACAAAACAAAACTCTCCATCACTATTGACAAGTTAACAACTACACTTAAACTACGCAACATAAATCCAACTTATTATCATTTCAAATATCCATCAGCTAATCGATTACTGATAGCTCGAAAAAAACCGTCATGTAGTACACATCATCTTGCTTTAGATCCCAAATGCTCCTACACCTATAAACCAGGTATTTCTGCATATCAGATGAAAATTAGTATTCCTACCGAAATAACTGCTTTTGAAACAAGTGCGTTTATCGGTTGGGGCCGTACATGTTCAGCCTCATTATGGATAAATACATCGTTAGTTGATAGACTATGTAATGTTGGATACCTAGATCATTATGTTGATGTTTCAGCATTTATGATCAACAGAGTAAATGTAATTGAGTACAACGATACACAAGTCGCAATTGTCATCATTTACCAAGGATGATGGTAATGAGAATGTATTATTTTTTGTGTGGTGTCGCTTTATGGTTCAGTATTGGATATTCAACCACATATAGCGCTAATACAATTACCGTACAGCTTGCAGACAAGGTATATACCTATGCGTTGTCACGCAATTCCACGTTATTTAGAATCATCACGACTGCTCCGGCACACATCATAGTCGCAAATGCCGACATACAATACATACCAACGTTACGTCTGGCACCTGCAGATCTGCGCACTATCTACACAGCCCTCCAGGCCCGCATCTTCGTCGATCACGCCGACAGACAATTCACACCAATCCTTATCAATGCCCCAGCAGTCCTTCAATCAATCTACACCACCCTGCAGGCGCGCATCTTCGTCGATCACGCCGATGCCCAATTTGTCCCGGTGCTCGTCCCCATCATCCTTGACAACGGCGTCCCCACCGGCACCGTGGCGCGCAATGGTGCAATTG
>CAYXXK010000077.1:0-11094 GCA_964469045.1 uncultured Klebsiella sp. | reverse complement strand
ACCGCCCACGTGGCAACTTCGGTGACCGTCCACAAGGTGGCGGCTTCCGCCGTGACGGTGATGCGCCTCGTGGTGATCGTCCGTTCAGCGACCGCCCACGTGGCAACTTCGGTGACCGTCCACAAGGTGGCGGCTTCCGCCGTGACGGTGATGCGCCTCGTGGTGATCGTCCGTTCAGCGACCGCCCACGTGGCAACTTCGGTGACCGTCCACAAGGTGGCGGCTTCCGCCGTGATGGCGACCGTCCACAAGGTGGCGGCTTCCGCCGTGATGGTGACCGTCCACAAGGTGGCGGCTTCCGCCGTGATGGCGACCGTCCACAAGGTGGCGGCTTCCGCCGTGATGGTGACCGTCCACAAGGTGGCGGCTTCCGCCGCGATGGTGACCGTCCACAAGGTGGTGGCTTCCGCCGCGATGGCGATGCACCTCGGCGCGATGGTGATGACTCATCAAGCTTCGGCGGTGATCGACCACGACCACGACGCCGGTTCTAAATCAAATCACACGGGGTGCGGCAGTTGCCGCACCCCGTCTTGTTTTTGTATGATACGAAGCGAATGCTCACGCACCCACATATTGAGCTTGTGCTTGCGCCTGAAGCGACAGCTCCGCAGCTTTGAACGTATGCGCTTGTGTCATCGCATGCTCGGTACGCTCAAGACAATCGCGCACGAGCTGACCAAAGAACGGATAGCCGATTTGGCCATCCACATCAACATGGTGCTCGCCCTGTTGATCAACCCAATACACCTGATTGCCTTTGCCACGCGTCACATCAACATACTTACGCAACTCGATATACCCTTGCGTGCCCATGATGATGGTGCGTCCATCGCCCCAATTGCTCAAACCGTTCGGGGTGAACCAGTCCACGCGAAAGTAATTCGTCGCCCCATTGTTGCCCACAATCGTTGCATCGCCAAAATCCTGTAACTCTGGGTACTCAGGATGCGCATAATTAGCGACTTTGCTGTGGAGCACATGCCCATCGGTCGCACCGCTATAAAACAAAAACTGCTCGACCTGATGGCTACCGATATCGCACAAAATACCTCCATATCGGGCCAACTCAAAGAACCATTTCGGACGATTTGACGCCCCAAGGCGATGTGGTCCAAGCCCAATCACCTGGAGCACGCGCCCAATTGCGCCATGGTGCACGAGTTCACCGGCAAACAATGCACTTTCGTTATGCAAGCGCTCGCTGTAGTAGACAGCATACTTACGCCCAGTTTGGGCCACGACTCGTTTGGCCTCGGCGAGTTGGTCAAGTGTAGTAAACGGACATTTATCGGTAAAGTAGTCTTTGCCGTGCTGCATCACCCGATTGCCCAAGGCACTCCGGTCAGCAGGTACGGCAGCTGCTGCAACGAGTTGAATCGAGGCGTCCTGCAAAATCTCCTGCTCGCTCCGAGCGACCCGAGTGCCGGGGAATCGTTCGACAAACGCAGTCACCTTGGCCGGATCTGGGTCATATACCGCCGCAAGGGTGGCCCCCGCCTCGACCAAACCATTGCACTGCCCATAAATATGCCCGTGATCAAGCCCAATCGCCGCAAAGACAAACTCACCGGGTTTGACCACCGGTTGTGGCTTGCCTTTGGGCGCATAGTTCATTCCATCTGACATGGGGCCTCCTTAGCCGTGCACCTGTGGCGTCATCGCCCGCAAATTGGTCAGACTCGTGTTAAGTGCATCGAGTGGGTCACCAGGGCAGATATCCTGCTCAACGGCATACCACTCAATCCCGTTGGCCTCACCCCAGCGCAAAATCGGCACGAAGTCGATACTACCCGTGCCAACGGCCCCAAATGAGCCATCCGCGGCCATATCTTTCAAATGGATAATCGGCATGCGATTGCGATACGGCGCAATAAACGCCAACGGGTCAGCACCGCCTTTTTTGACCCAGTAGACGTCGATTTCCGCCAGAATCGCATTGTCGGCACTCGGCTCAAGCAAATACTCGAGGGCCGAGACACCATTAATGGTCGTGGCAAACTCAAAATCGTGGTTGTGGTAGCTCAAACGAAATCCGGCTGCATGCAGTGGTTTGGCCAGCATATTCATGTGGCTTTTGAACATCTGATAGCCCAGCTCGTTCTGGTATTCACGCGGCAAATAGGGCACGATGATATCGCGAGTACCGTAGAGCGTCGCTTGGCGCATCACCTCGGGCATGTCGTTGGTCAGCTCGGCAATCGAGATATGCATGCCAGCCGTCTTGAGTTGATGGTCATGCAAAAAACCAGCAATTTGCTCTGGGGTATACCCCCGAGTTCCTGATACTTGGACAGCCTGCCAGCCTTGTTTACGGAGTGCCTTGAGCACGCCGTTGTAGTCCTTTTCGAGGGCATCGCGTACGGTATAGAGTTGGGCAGCATATTTATGGAGCATGATTACTCTCCGCGTGGGTTACGACGTCGATTGAGCAGCGTCAAGAATTGGTTTTCGTCGAATGGCACATCGACCCAGTTGTCAGTCCACGTCGACAAGTACATAGCATTCACCAACGTCAACCCGTGGATGCCCTCGTGACCAGGTGCGAGAAGCGGGGTGCCTTTGAGGACGGCATCGGTGAAGTTCTGGGTGATGCCGGCGTGTTGTGGGCCAGCGCCACCGCTGACGGGGATGTCGATCTTCCAAAATTCAGGTTGGGCCCACATGGACTTGTTGGTCGCATTAAACTCCGGCTCAGGCATGCGCAAGCGCCAGAAGGTGATTTTGTTGTCTTCGACGACGATTTTGCCACGCTCGCCACTAATCTCGTAGCGATTAGTGCCAGGCGCATCGCCGGTGGTGGTAATAAACACGCCGGTCGCACCGTTTTCACACTCCATGTACGCCGTCACATCGTCTTCGACTTCGATCGCACGATGCTTGCCAAAATGACAAAACGCCCGCACGCGTGAGGGTTGCATGCCAAGCGTCCAGAGAAGCAAGTCAATATTATGAGTGGCTTGATTCATCAAGATGCCGCCGCCCTCTTGGGCCCAGGTGGCTCGCCACGACCCCGAGTCGTAGTAGGCTTGGCTGCGGTACCAATCAGTAATAATCCAACTAAAGCGTTTGACTTTGCCGAGTTCACCACTTTGGATTAAATCGCGCACTTTTTGGAAGACAGGATTCGTACGCTGGTTGAACATCATGCCGAAAACTTTGCCACTGGCTGCAGCCACTTCATTCATCTGGCGCACTTGCTGAGTATAGACGCCAGCCGGCTTTTCAACAATCACATGGAGTTGATGATGGAAAGCTTGTACTGCGAGATCAGGATGAAAGTAGTGGGGTGTCGCCACAATCACGGCATCGATGACACCTGATTGCAACATCGCCACGTACGACTCAAAAAAGCGCACGCTCTCGGGCAACGACTGTTTGGCCCACTCTTGCGAGGCCGGGCTCGTATCGCTGACGGCACTCAGCACGGCCCCTTTGACTTCACCGGCCAGCAAATAGTGAGCGTGATTGCGCCCCATACCACCCAAGCCGACAATCCCAAAGCGTACCACACTCATGGTTGGCTCCTCTCATCATCGAAACGCCCTAATTTCCGCTACATTGTACGGGTGAACCAGGAATTGCGCCAACCAGCCACTTTTGGCGCAATGCCACAAACGTGCCGTCATCAGCTATTTCAGCCAAAAAGCGGTTAAGTGCCTCGTGGAGCAATGGTGCATCAAACGGCACCACAAACACATAGGGTACATACGAAAGTGCCTCGACACGGCGTATTGAAGCATCGCGTGCCTGCATGGCCCACGCTAATGTCTCCTCAACAATCACCGCATCAACGGCATCACAGGCAAACAGTCGCCACAACTCAGCAGTCGTTTCGGCATAGACAGGCACCACAGCTTGCCCCTCGTGCTGCATACGTCGGAGCATGGTGTCGGCATCTGCACCAAACACGACGCCAATGCGCGTGGCTGGCACCGCCTGGCGTTGGAGCAAGATGAGTCCGTCATCGAAATAGACAGTTGAAAAACGGGCACGCCAGCCTTGTTCGGGCGCATAGGGCATTGCTGAGGCAATCATGTCGAAATGCCCCTGTTGGAGCTCATCGTAGGCGGCATCGAGGCCAGTCGGCACAAATAACACCGCGACGCCCAACGTATCAGCGAATTTGCTGGCGATATCAATATCATATCCAGCAGCTTGGTTATTTATTATCGTAGTAAACGGTAGCGATCCTGGATCATACCCTACTCGTAATTGGGCACGTGCACGAACCCGTGTCAACACGGGGTCTACCACAATACCACCAGTCGGTTCGATTTCACTGATGATAATCACACTGACATACACTATAAAGAACATCAAGCCGATACGTTGTAGCATTCTCACCGTTCACTCATCAATTCAACTTGCCAAAAGTCGGCATTCGTTTTTATACTCTATAGTAGCGATAAATATCGTCGGTTGGTTGTTTTTTGTTATAAACCAATCCATCACTCCCCGCAATGCACACACTGGAGCACTGTATGGCAATTGAACCATATCGCCCACAGGGCGATCCGCCGTCAGACAAAGAGCGCGCCTTTGAGCAACGCCTCGAAAAGCTCTTTGATCGCTGGCCGTACAAATTGATGCGTGGCATCCGTTGGATTGCTATTGTATCAGGCGTTTTGTGGTTGTTGTTCAACATCGTTCCATCTGCTTGGACGTTTTTGACCACTCAAGAGCTAGCCCCGCTCATTCTGCAACTGATTACCACGATGGGGTACCTGTTTATCTTCATTGGGTTTCAGTTCTTCTTAATGTACTTCTTCATGGCGCGTACTCGTATTTACTGGGTACGACCTGGCGAGACCGGCATCAGCTTTGCGGATTATCGTGGTAATCCAGAGGTGCTCGAGGCAGCGCGCCGAATTGTAACATTACTCAAGGGTGCCAAGCAATTCAAACAAATGGGTGGTGAAATCACCCGTGGTGTCTTGTTGATTGGCCCTCCAGGTACTGGTAAAAGCTACCTTGCCCAAGCCATTTCTACCGAAGCAGGCGTGCCATTCGGCTATCTCAGCGCACCCTCGTTGACCTCAGTGTGGATGGGTATGGGCAACATCAAGGTTATGATGTTGTACCGAAAGGCGCGAAAGTTAGCCAAAGAATACGGCGCATGTATCCTCTTTATTGATGAAATCGACGCCATTGGTATGGCGCGTAGCTCGTCGTTGATGGGTGGTGCTGCCGGGGCTGGCCCAATGTCACAAGGGCTCACCGCTGGTGGTCAAGCCAACGTAATGATGGGTGGTATGGGCGGCATGGGTGCCGGCAGTGGATTACTCAATGAGCTCTTGCTCCAGATGGATCCCCCACCTGAGGACCCAAGTTGGTTCGGCAAAATCTTGCGTTCACTCGGCATTCGTCGCAAGAAGCCCGAGATGCCCCCGGTGTTGACCGTTGCAGCAACCAATTTGGCCGAGACGCTTGACGCTGCGTTGTTGCGCCCAGGTCGTTTCGATCGCAAGATTGTCGTCGAATATCCTGATGCCGATGGTCGCCGAGACATCCTTGAGTACTACTTAAGCAAAGTCAAGCACGAGCCAATGCCGATTGACCGCATGGTATCAGACACGATTGGCTACACACCTGTGGCAATTCGCTTCATTGTCAACGAAGCGGTCATTCATGCGCACTTCGACAATCGACAAGCTATCAACTACTGGGACTTCACTCGTGCGCGTGAAATGCACGAGTACGGTTTGCGGCAGCCGATTCGTGGCATGTCCTACGAAGAACGTCGACGCATTGCGTACCACGAGGCCGGTCACGCCTATGCTGCGGTCAAATTATTGCGCAAACAACGCTTGACCAAGGTGACCATCATCCGTCACGGCAATGCACTCGGCTTTGCCGCTTGGAAGCCAGAAGAAGAGATCTACACAAGCTCCAAGGAAGAATTGCGCAATCGCCTGCAAATTGCACTTGGTAGCCGCGCAGCCGAAGAGCTCTTCCTCGACATTCAGATGAGTGGTGTCACTGGCGACCTACAATCCGCCACCAGCATCGCCGCCTACATGGTCGGTGCCTACGGTATGGATAACAGCTTCTACTCATATCTCGCATTCGGCCCAGAGGCGATGCGCAGTGGCGAGCTCAAGAAGCAAATCGAAGCCATCTTGGCCGAAGAGTATCGCCGCGTCAAGCACTTGCTCGACCAGAACCGCGAAGCGGTGATTGCCATCGCTGAGGCATTGATTCTGCGCAACGAATTGACCGATATTGACGTCAACGACATCTTGGCGCGCATTGAGGCGGTTCATCCGTACCGAAATGTGTCGTTGCCAGAACCAACATCACTACCAAATGTACCGAGTGAGGTGGTAGTTGATTCAACTGTCGAAACCCCAGCAGGAGGCGTTGCAACACCATCAATGCCTGATGCAAGCACGACTTTTCGACGTGAGCCTATCGAGTAAGGCACACGCAATAATCTTCCTACAAACGCCGGAGACCACGTGGTCTCCGGCGTTTTGGTGTGTTACGATAGACTATAATAATGCAATCATCACGTTGATTTGGTAAGATAGCAGCATGAAGATATTAATTACTGGCATTAATGGGTTTGTGGGGGGGCATCTCGCTGAACGACTTGCCACCAATCCAAACCACCAGCTCTATGGGATTGCCCGATCATCGACACTATCACTCCCATCGTTAGCTAAGCACATATCACTCTTTGATTTTGATTTGCGTGACACGAATGCAATCAAACAGTGTCTAGCTGATGTGGCGCCCGATGTGATTATTCACCTTGCGGCCCAAGCAAGCGTTGCCAAATCGTTTGGCGATCCACTCGGTACCATGCACGACAATATAATGCCGAGTGTGGCACTTATGCAATACGCTGTCGAGCTCAAACTCGACCCATTATGTATTTTTGCCGGGAGCAACGAAATTTTCGGCATGGTGGCGCCCAACGAAATGCCTATCAACGAACAGCAACCGCTCCGCCCAGTCACACCATACGGCGTGAGCAAAGCCGCAGTTGACATGGCTGCTTACCAATGGTTTGTCTCACACAAGGTGCGGACGATTCGATTGCGCTTGTTTAGTCATATTGGTCCACGCCAAAGCGATGCCTACGCCATCTCAGCGTTTGCTGCCCAAATCGCCAAAATCGAGGCCGGATTACAAGAACCAATCCTCAAAGTAGGTAATTTGTCAGCACGCCGCGACATCACTGATGTGCGCGATGTAGCAACCGCATATGAGGCACTTATCACCCATGGGCAACCCGGGCACGCCTATAATGTAGGAGCAGGACAGTCACACGAGATTCGTCATCTGCTTGACCAACTTGTGAGTTACAGCACAGTTCCGATTCAGGTCGAGGTCGACCCCGCACGATTGCGCCCAGTAGATGTACCAGACGTGGTGTGTGATAATCGGTTACTCACCCAACATACCGGTTGGCGCCCTCAAATCCCTGTTACCCAGACGATGCACGATATATTGGCCTACTGGCGGCATATCATCAAGGAGTCAAAGGCATGAAAGCCGTTATTTTGGTTGGTGGTTTGGGCACGCGTTTGCGCCCACTCACCTGCAACACCCCCAAACCGATGTTACCGCTCGTTGGCACACCCTTTATCGAGTGGATGCTCACCAATTTGCGCGATCAAGGTATTGATGAAGCAATTTTGGCAGTGCAATATCTCGCCGATCGCTTTCGCGCGAGTCTCGGCGACGGCTCACGCCTTGGCATGAAGGTCCACATCATCGAAGAGCCCGAGCCACGTGGCACAGCCGGCGCGGTCAAACACGTAGCACACTTGCTCAACGACACGACGTTTGTGTTTAACGGTGATGTGATGACCGATCTCGACTTACAGGGGATGCTACGCTACCACCGCGAGCGCAATAGTGAGCTGACAATTGCCTTAACACCGGTCGAAGATCCGACGGCGTTTGGGTTGGTTGAGACCACGGCAGAAGGTCGAATTACTCGCTTCCTCGAAAAGCCACGCCCCGAAGAAGTCACCACCAACATGATTAATGCAGGCACGTACATCCTAGAACCACATCTCCTCGACTATATCCCAGCACGCCAGCACTATATGTTTGAGCGCGGCCTTTTCCCCACTGCATTGCAGAACAACCATGCCATGTATGGGTATGCAAGCGACGCTTACTGGACCGACATCGGCAAACCACAGACATATCTCGAGGTCCATCACGACATCCTCAACGGCAAAGTGCGCTTCGGGCTCCCTGGACACCAACAACGTCCAGACGTATGGGTCGGCGAGAATAGCATCATTCATCCGAGTGCACAGATTCATGGTTCGGTTGTGATTGGCAATGGCGTTACCATCGAATCTGACGTCACGATTGTAGGTCCCACAGTTATTGGTGCTGGCACGCACATCGGTGCCGGCACACACATCAGCAGTAGTGTGATTTGGCAACTCAATCACATTGGCACACAGTGTCATATCGATCATGCGGTTATTGGCAATCACAACTACATCGCCAGCCAAAACAAAATTCACGCCGGCACCATTATCAGCGATCGGTGTCGCATTGCAAGTCATAATCATTTGGCTCATGGCATACGAATATGGCCAAATAGCACAATCAGCGAGCAATCGATTACGTTTTAATTGACGCAAACTAAAAAGCCAGCCCTGCAGGGCTGGCTTTTGCATACACGCACTTCAACTATCCGCGATACGGTGTGTATCCTTCGTAATTGTTGTCCTCGTCGTCGTCATCCCCGAACGAACCGTCATCGTCATCGGCGTCTTGGTAATTTGTCATATCAGCAAAATTTCCCATTGGCTGATTGCCGAACGATGTCGCAAACATGCCGCCTGCCAACATGCCACCAACCGCAGCATCTGTGGCGCTTGGCATTGGCGTAGTCGGAGTCGTAGATGGGTTCGCATTAAATCCACTCGACACATTAGGATTGTATGCGCCAAAGCTCGATGTCGAACCTGACGGAGTTGAGCCATACCCGGTAGTGTAGCCTGGCGTTGATGATGCAGGTGTCGTATACCCAGACGAATAGCCAGTCGATGTCGGTGACGAATAACTTGACGTAGGTGCATAACTCGATGCCGCAGGTGAAGTGGCTGGCGTCGCACTATAGCCGCTAGTGCTATACCCAGTGTTTCCGGTGCTATACGTAGATGTTGATGGCGCAGTATAGCCAGAGCTGTATCCAGTGGTACTCGGTGTAGCCGGCGCAGTATAACTAGACGTTGCGTTGTACGAAGAGGTATTCGTAGACGCTCCATACCCCGACGAGTAGCTACTCCCGCTTGCTGCATTCCCAGTCGCGATTCCATACGGTGGTGTAGCACCACTTGTCCCTTGGTATGTCGGCGACGTATACGGCGCAGCGCTCCCTGTTTGGGCTACACTAGCCGAGTTAGTCGGATTACCCTCAGCCTCTGGCGTTTTGTCACGACGAAACCAATCGGCCACACCAGCAAACCATCCCTTTTTCTCGGAACTATCATTGGATGGCACAGCAGTCGGCGTGCTACTCGGCGCATACGACGACGTATAGCCACTCGACGGTTGTGTATATCCACCACCATAAGAAGTGCCCGAGGTCGTTGATGTGGTTACTGAGGGGGTCGGATTTGAAGTTCCGCGTAATTTGGCCCATGCCTGCTTGAATTTACGCACAGAAGACCATCCAACGATTGTCAATACCAACACACTTGCAATCCAGGGAAGCGCATCAATGAACAATCGATTGAAATTGAAGCCTTGACCATCACCAAACGCATTCCGAACGAATTCGTTGTTCAGGCCTTGCATATACACAAGAACCGATGCAACCACGAGATACGCATTAAACACGCCGAGCGAACCCGCCATGAGATTATCTGCGCGTGTCTTCGGATCGCCTTGATTTGGCAACAAATCACTGGCGTAGTAACTAATTACCAATGCCACAATAACAAGCACGCTGGTCTTTACCACAACCAATACTGGACTCACTTCAGTCGTACCGATGGAGGCTGCCATCCATGTGCCAATGGATGTACCGACAATATTTGCCGTGGTAATGGCGATTAATACGCCAGCCAACGACCATACTCCATAGGCGCGGTGCCGAAATGTACCGAGGAATCCGCCAGCAACCAGCGATATCACCGCTAACACTGCTACTATCCAAGCCATACGGTCTACCTTTCACAACCAACCGCACACTGCACTTTAATACGTTATCTTGGCGTATTGTAGCACAGGTTATCTTATGAATACAGAGGTAGTACGTTGCGTGGTATAATTTGGCGCAGAACGTAATCGCAGGTCCTGCGTATCACAATGATGCGATACGCCAACATGCAATGATGCACAGCCCACGATGCGCACGTACATCTTTTTACATGTGAGGAGTTGAGCAACAATGCCACGAGTTGCAATCAATGGCTTCGGCCGCATCGGCCGCCAGAGCTTCAAGGCCATGCTGGCCAACTACGGAGACGATCTCGAAATCGTTGCCGTAAACGACCTTTCGAACGTCGCCACCTTGGCCCACCTGTTGAAGTATGACTCAAACTACGGTCGCTTCGACGGCGATGTGCGCGCCAACGGCAACGTCATCGAGATTACCTACTACGATGACGAGGGCAACGAGCGCCAGATGAACCTTCAGGTGTTGGCGGAGCGCGACCCAGCCCAATTGCCATGGGGCAAGCTGGGCGTCGATATTGTGGTCGAGTCAACCGGCCGCTTCACCGAGGCCGACAAGGCCAAGGCACACCTCCAGGCCGGCGCCAAGAAGGTCATCATCAGCGCACCAGCGAAGGGTGAGGATATCACCATTTGTTTGGGCGTCAACGAGAACAAGTACGACCACGCCGTACACAACATCATCTCGAATGCATCGTGCACGACCAACTGTTTGGCCCCGGTCGCCAAGGTGCTCAACGACAAGTTCGGCATCAAGCGCGGTATGATGACTACCGTTCACGCCTACACCATGGACCAGAACTTGCAGGACAACGTGCACAGCGACTTGCGCCGTGCCCGCGCTGCCACAATGAACATGGTACCAACCACCACCGGTGCTGCCCAAGCAGTATCATTGGTGATCCCAGAGCTCAAGGGCAAGTTCACCGGCTT
>CAYXXK010000076.1:6523-11574 GCA_964469045.1 uncultured Klebsiella sp. | reverse complement strand
GCGCCGTTTGCGTTTTGATCCGGGCCGTTTGGGTCTGGTACGCTTGCGCCGTTTGCGTTTTGATCCGGGCCGTTTGGGTCTGGTACGCTTGCGCCGTTTGGGTCGCTTTCTGGTTAGCTCGTTGGGCACTCGCGGTTGCCGTCAGCCGAGCAATCATGGTCGCATGCGTCGGAGACACCGTGCGCATAGGGGTGAGCACGTCATTCGCACTCATTGCAAATTGTGACGGCACCACACTCATGAGCAGCATTATCCCTATGATTCCAATCAACCATCCGTAGCGCATGTTTGCCTCCACAATAAACAGATACTCCTACACGATTGCATACAATCGTGTAGGAGTATAAACGAATTGTGAAGATGTCACACCAACAAATCTATCGAATTGTCTTAAACTTCCAAATTCCACCATTGGCAATGGTAAATCCGGCCACATTCTTCGCACGCACATTCCAGTAATAGTCTTTGTTGCGCAACAGGCCACGCACGGTGACGGAGCGAGCAACCCCGACACTCTTCCAATTGGTACATGCAGCGGCGGTATTCGCCAAACAATACTCATAACTGGTCACTGCACTACTCGCAGTCCACGACAACGTCAGCGTCAACGGTCGATTCGTCAGATTATTGGCTGGCGCCGACTTATTAAACGCACCTGGTTTGGGGATTGGGGTGACGGTACGGGTCGCAGTCCGTGTTGCAGTCCGTGTAAACGTACGGGTAGGTGTACTTGTGCTGGTAGCCGTACTTGCCGTAGTTGGCGTTGGCGTCGTGGTCAACTCCACAATGCCGAGTGCCACGGCATCATCAACATTAATGCGTGGCATCACAAGGGAGTTACGTGTGTCCGTAATCATTGTGCCGGTGGCATAGAGCCATTGCAATATCTGACCAACTGATGCATCAGGGGCGACCTGCTTCATCACGGCCCATGCGCCAGCAACGTGTGGTGTGGCCATAGAGGTGCCGGCTTTGTAGTCGTACGCAGTGGTTGAAGATGTGGTAGCTGAATTGATGAAAAATCCCGGTGCCAATAAATCGAGTAAACGATCACCATTTGCATTCATGCTATTGTTGATGACGAGGGGCGCATTAGAGAAAGAAGCCACTTGGTCTACTGCAGTTGCCCCACTATATCCAATTGCCGCACTCGTCGTTGATGCACCAACCGCAATTGCCGACGATATACATGCTGGACTTGATATCTTGGTACTCCAACCGTCATTACCACTCGCAATAATGGTAGCTACACCTGCCAAGCGCAAATCGTCAATATAGGCTTTTTGTGCAGCGCTATCAGCATCACAGGTCGTCGCACTCTCACCACCACCGAGACTCATATTGAGGGCTGCTAATGTACCCCAACTAGGTGTACTCATATTCGTAAGAAGCCAATCCATGGCCATAAGTTGATCATAGGTCCATGCAGAGAGTTGTGGTGACACCACACTTGGATTAGGATCGGTGTCGGGCAAATACGTGAAGACTTGAACACCGATGATTTTGGCGCCCGGAGCGACACCGCGAAGCGTATAAGCCCCCTTATTGACAACCTTACCTGCTATCGTGCCAGCGACATGTGTGCCGTGATCACATCCTTGCCCCGCATAACTACACGGGGCAGCACTGCCAACATCGTTGGTATTACTCACATCAGTATTTGAGCCACTTGGACACAAGCTTGTACCGTTATACCAATTGGGGCCAGCGCCATAATAATTCGAAAAACATGCTTCAGCCACGACTTGACCAGAGAGGAATTCATGATCTGCCTTCACGCCGGTGTCAAGTACTGCAACTGACGTGCCTGTACCATCGAAGCCGGATGCGTTTGCGGCCGCAGATCCAATGATAACCGTGCTTTCGTCCATCAGCACACGCATCGGTTTGTCTTGTTTGATGCTCACCACTGCGCTGTCTGCAGCCACAGTAGCCACATCTTGCCGACGCATTATTACCACCACGATTGGATGTAACTGTGGTTGACGGGGCATAACCTGCATGCGCGTTGCATTGCGCCCCACAAAATCACGCTGTGCGGTACGCACTGCACTGATGCGTTGTTGTCGCGACGATGGATCAAGCGACATATTGCGGGCAAATCCAGGGCTTTGCAACATGATAATCACAGGAATCTCGTCTGCTGCATCGCCCTCAGAGAGAATTTTGGCCACTTGTGTATTCACTGCAGCGCGTGTATCTGCAGATGATGTGACGCCTTGAACGATGTGTTCGCCAAACGTGAGCCCCAAAAGCACGACACACACTGTCACTACCCCTACAATGTTGCGCCACATAATTGACCTCTTTTCACATTAATCACATACAAGTATATCACCATACTGCAAATTATTGCACTTTTTTAATATTGTATACGGAATATCGGTTAAGTTGCATTTGTGTATTTCTTCTGACACATACGCACTACTAAGCAGCATACTCAGTCGATTTATGTTCAAATTTCACCAAAACTCGATCGTATCATAATTAACAATAGATTATACCTATTGTTAATTATATAAACATCACAACGTTTTACTGATGTATACAAAATAAACGTAATACATGATAAAAAGGCTGCCTGACAGGCGTCAGAAAGTCTACACACCACCCATCACACGATGTGTTGTTGCTACGGTGCCGTCGTAAAACGCCAGCGCCCGTCGCGCGCAATGATTACACCTGTGGCATTACGTGCACGCACTTGCCAGACATAGGTGGTACTGGGTAACAATCCACGGATGACCACACTGCGCGCGCTACCAACATTGCGCCATTGGGTACACAACGGGCCAGATATTGCAATGCAGTATTCATAACTCTTTGCAAATCGACTCGCACGCCACACAAGCGTTACGGGCAACAGGATATTGCGCCGCGTGTGCATAGGAGACACCTTCACAAATGCACCTGGTAACGGCGGAATCGGCGTCAGTGTCGCACGCACGGTCACTGTCTTTGTGGGGCTATGGGTCAGCACTGGTGTACGGGGTGTAGACGCAGTAATCGATGGCAGCAATGTCAGTGTTGAGCGGATTGTATCAGTAGGCGTCAGCGTGAGTATCGACGTAGGTGTAGGTGTGTTCGTCAGTGTCGCGGTAGCGGTGCGCGTATGCGTCGCCGTTGCATTGAGCGCTGTTCCCGCCAAACGCACCGCATTTGACACGCTTATACGCGGGAGCGAGAGCGAATTGCGTGAATCAATCAGAAAATTACCAGAGCGATACAACCACGAGAGGATTTGTGACACAGATGCGGTAGGTGCAGATTGCTTCATCACGGCCCAGGCACCTGCCACATGTGGGGCAGCCATAGATGTACCTTGTTTGTAGTCATAGGCTGTAGTAGACCACGTCACCGACGAAGAGATAACCTCGCCTGGGGCCAGCAAATCGATGAGACGATCGCCGTTCGCATTTATAGCATTGGCACTTGCAGGCACCGAATTCGAAAACGACGACACTTCATCTTCATTGCGCACAAGTATCCCAGACGTGCTTGAGCCAACCGCAATCGCCGACGAAATACAGGCTGGACGTGCGATAGCACCCGAATTACTGCTATTACCGGTCGCAATGACGGTCGCAACGCCTAATGCGCGAAAGTCATTGATATACGACGTCAGACTACTCAACGAATCACAGGCAGAAGTATACAAACCGCTGCCGAGACTCATATTGATGGCTGCGAGTGTGCCCCATTCGGGCGTATTGATATGGCGCAACAACCAATCCATGGCCATCACCTGATTGGCGGTGTATGTGCCCAATGCCCCTGCCGAATAGGTAAACACCTGCACGGCGATGATGTTGGCTGCTGGTGCGACCCCGCGACGAGAGGATATCACTTTACCAGCGATAATCCCAGCCACGTGCGTCCCGTGATCACAGTTTGCAATACCTGTACACGGTTGTGCACTGCCTGGATCGTGTGGGACTTCGAGCGACGTATTGCTTCCCGACGGACAAAGTGATGTTTCATTGCCAAAATAATTCGAGAAGCACGCCTCTGAAACAACGTTGCCGCTAAGAAATTCATGCGTCTTTAGGACGCCCGTATCGAGGACGGCAACGCTCATACCAGTACCATCATACCCCGACGCATTGGCGACAGTCGCGCCGATAAGTGCGGTACTACGCGTGACTAACACCGGCATCAGATAATCTTCTTCGATTGCGCGCACCTCTGCATCGTGCGCAAGTCGCGCAATATCGCCACGACGCATCTCACCAATCACCACTGGTGCAAGGCTTGGTTGTTGGGACGGCATTACAATCTGTGTATGGTGGCGTTCCGCAAACTGTAATTGTGCGGTACGCACGGTACGCATACGCAACTGTCGACTATTGGGGGCATCGATTTGGCGTGCATATCTTGGTTGTGCCAATGTAACAATCACACGTACGAGTTCACCTGGCGCACCACTCTGTACGATCTGCTCCGCCTGTTGTTGCACAAGTGCACGATCGGCCGGTATCGCTATGCGTGGTTGCACAACGACTGTGACACACACTATCCACAAAAGCAATCCAAACACACGCAGTGTAGGTGTCATTTTTCAATCTACCGTGGTCGTATTCTTTCTTTTTCATCCTACCAAGTTTTTTATTCACCTACGACGCAATATGCCTCATAGAACCTTACATTCCTGTCAACATGCACCGTATAGACAGCAATAGCCGCCGCTTAGCGTGTTGTAATAAACCGCCAGGTAGTACCATCTGACACGGTAATCCCTCGCGCATTGCGTGCACGCACGTTCCACACATAGACGGTATTGCGTGTCAAATTACCGATAACAATCGTGCGCACAGCACCAACACTACGCCAGTTGGTACACGTCAGCGTTGTACTGAGACAGTACTCATATGTCGTTGCGCCAGCACTTGCTGTCCACCACAACGTGAGCGTCAGGGGGCGATTGCGCGCAAAATCACTCGGTGTTGATTTTTGGAAACGACCCGGCCTTGGCAGTGGGGTACTCGTGCGCTGCACCGTGCGTGTCGGTGTTTGTGTCATTGTACGACTGCGCGTGACAGTATTGGTCGCCG
>CAYXXK010000076.1:4313-6423 GCA_964469045.1 uncultured Klebsiella sp. | reverse complement strand
TACTCGTAGCAGTATTGGTCGCCGTACTCGTAGCAGTATTGGTCGCCGTACTCGTAGCAGTATTGGTCGCCGTACTCGTGACGGTTGACGTTTCGGATGCCGTGGCAAATGTCGTTGGGGTTAGTGTCGGTGTACGAGAAGCCGTTGGCGTAGAAGTTGCCGTCACCACGATAGCCGGATACCCAAGTGCCGTATTCACTGCAGCAAACAGTGAGATACGTGGGAGTTGCACTGCATTGCGCGAATCGATAATCATCACCCCCGAATCATAGAGCCACGACAATACTTGCGTCACCGATGCAGTGCGATTGATTTGTTTGAGCACAGCCCACGCACCGGCCACGTGCGGAGTCGCCATAGAGGTGCCAGATAACATCGAATACGCCGTGGTTGATGCAATCATCGATGAGTAGACGTATTGACCTGGCCCTAGTAAGTCCAGCAGACGATCACCATTGGCGTTCAGTTGATTGTTGTTCGCGCTACTTGGGGCATTTGAGAAGGAAGCCACCACATCGGCGGTCAAGCCGTATTTGGGTAGGCGTGTTGCACCGACCGCAATCGCAGTCGAGATGCAGGCAGGAGAGCCAACGCCATCGCTGAAGCCACTGTTCCCACTGGCGATGACCGTGGCAACACCGATGGTACGGAGCTGATCGACATAGGTTTTGCGTGCATCGCTGTCGCATGCGGTGGCGTATTTGGTTGCGCCACCAAGGCTCATGTTAACCGACGCAAGTGTCCCCCACGCTGGTGTCGCAGCATTATCGTAGAGCCAGTCGAGGGCACGGATTTGGTCACTATCCCACGATGCGAGACAGCCCGCTGCCTGTGTGCATAAATCGGTACCACTTCTGAAATACGAAAAGACTTGGATGGCGATGATTTTGGCACCCGGAGCAACACCACGCATGGAGTACCCCGTAGCCGACGTCATCGCCTTACCGGCAATCGTACCAGCAACATGTGTCCCGTGATAACAGCCACTTGTGGTTGTTGGACACGGCGCACCACTACCTGTCGCTGTTGACGACGAAGCACTGCCGGGGCAGTACGACGTGCTATAAAAGTTGTTCGTCGAAAAACACGCCTCTGCAATTACCTGTCCACTCAAAAATTCGTGTGTACTCAACACACCGGTATCAAGCACGGCCACTGAGGTGCCGGTGCCGTCATAGCCGGCATCGTGACTGACTTGGAGACCAAGGAGCTGATTACTGTCATACATCGCAATGGGCGTGGCGGTATCAGGTGCAATGCGCGCCACGCCGACATCGTTGTAAAGATCCTCAACATCAGCACGTCGGGCCGTCACAAAGAGCATGGGCGTCACGTTGGTCTGCCCTTTGAGATGGCGAATACGACGCACTTGGCGCTGTGCAAAAGCAGCTTGCAACTGTCGGACAGCCGCGCGTCGTTGGATCCGTTCGGCACGCGTTGCCTGCGCACGTTCTAGCCCCAACGAATCGGTAAGCGTAATAATTAGTGGCACCTCGTCGTGTGGTTGTCCTTGCGCGATAAGCACACGCAACTCATCGGGGAGGCGTTTGTTCGTTGCATAGGTTGGCGTTGCACCCCAAGAGTTACCAATCAAGGCAACGACCACACCGATAGTCATACATATACGCCGTAACACAGACATTAGATGGTCTCCACAGCGTGAACAAACGGTGTTCACGCACCGTTCACGCTGGTGTTTATTGCCGCTTGATATAGTATACCTGTCAGTTACGACATTCGGGTTACGAGTAAATACAATAAGGAGTTGCGACCATGGCTTGGAACATCGACACCAGTCACTCAGAGATTTTGTTCACCGTCCGCCACATGATGATTTCGAACGTGCGCGGCCAGTTCACCAAGTTCAGCGGCACCATCAACCTCGACGAGGCCAACCCAGCCAACTCAAGTGTTGACGTCAGCATCGACGTGGCCAGCATCAACACTCGCGACGAGAAGCGCGACGGTCACTTGACCTCACCAGACTTCTTCGATGCCGCCACCTACCCAACCATCACGTTCAAGAGCACCAAGGTTGAGAAGACGGGCGACAACACCGGCAAGATTCATGGCGATTTGACCATCAAGGGCGTCACCAAGCCGGTGACCC
>CAYXXK010000076.1:0-4303 GCA_964469045.1 uncultured Klebsiella sp. | reverse complement strand
GAGGCGGTTGAGCTTCGCGACGGCGGCAGCGAGTATCTCGGCAAGGGCGTCACCAAGGCCGTCACCCTCGACACCACGTTCGTCGGCAAGGCCAAGAGCCCATGGGGTACCACCAGCGCCGGCTTTAACGCCAGCACCAAGATCAACCGCACTGACTTCGGTTTGACCTGGAACGTTGCCCTCGAGACCGGTGGCATCTTGGTCGGCGAAGAGATTACCATCAACATCGAACTCGAAGCCGTCGAGAGCTAAATCGAAAAAAATCCCCCCGCGGTACAGCACTGTACTGCGGGGGTTTTGTGTTTTGCAATCTGGGCCACGGAATAGCCCGGCGGGCGCCCTGTCATGATCCGTACAAGCGTCGATTGCAGCGCCATAACCCACGGGTGCACATCATCCGTACGGGCGTCGATTTCGGCGTCCCACATACCCACGGGCGCCCTGTCGGACGCCCCTACGCCACCTGCCCCCACGTCACTGCATGCCGGTCTGCAAATGCAGGAGCAGAGCACGCCACACCGGCGTGTAGTCTCTCACCCGTCCCCACGTCACTGCATGCCGGTCTGCATCGGCGTCCCACATACCCACGGGCGCCCTGTCGGACGCCCCTACGCCACCTGCCCCCACGTCACTGCATGCCGGCCAGTAGATTCGGGAGGAGAGTGTACTACTCCGGCGTGCAGTCTCCTTGGGGGAGTACGAATCGCACGAGCAGATTACACGGCCCCCGGCCCAATATCGATTCACCCATGAAGATTGTTGTCTGCGCAGGTGGCCATGCAATGACGAGCAAAGGAGGGAGCCTCCGCATCTCTGCGTGGCAAATCGGACGCTCCTACGCCACCTCGACAATCAGCTCAACTTCAGTAGCGAAATTGAACGGGATCACCATGCCGACGGCGCTGCGGGCGTGAGCGCCAGCACTACCAAACACCTCGAGTAACAAGTCGCTACAGCCGTGGATGACGCCCGGCGTATTATCGAAACCCGGGCCGACATTGACCATGCCCAGCACTTTAACCACCCGAACCACCGCGTCAAGACCGACCAGCGCATGCACGGCCTGCAGTGCATTGAGGGTACTCAATTTGGCAGCCTGATAGCCCTGCTCGACGGTCAAATCGGCACCGACTTTGCCCTTGACCTCATCAGTCCCAAAGCGTGAGACACAGCCAGCGGTGTAGACCAGATTACCGGTGCGTACGGCCAGCATGAAGCGCCCGGTGCTCAGTTCGACTTGTTGCATGGTATAGCCCATCTGGGCCAATTTGGCGACATATGACATGTTACATACTCCCGTTGTTTACTTTTGTGAAACGCTATCGCGTAACTGCTGACGATACGTGGGCATATCAACCACATTGTGAGCAAGCCGGGAATCCTCGGAGGCGAACGCCAGCAAATGTGACTCAAGCGACTCGCGGGCACTGCTGCGAGGTGGCGCCTCGCCGCGAATAGCCGCAACGAACCCACGCATGATACCGGTATCACCGCCGCCGTGGCCGTCGCGGCCATCGACCTCGATGACTTCGGCTTGACCGCGGTGAGGCAGAATTTCGATGCGCCCACCTTTGCCACTAAATGTACCGATGATAGTCCCCTTGGTGCCGTCGTAACGCATCCAGCGGTCTTCTTCGTGGCTCATACCGTGCATGGTCAAGGTGGCCGTCATGCCGCCCTCAAACTCCATCATGACCACCTGGTGATCGACGACGTCGTTGTCACACTGGTAGACACAACGACCGTACGGACCGGTATGCAAGGCAGCCTCACGAGCGGCATAGCTGGTGTCGTGACTGAGCACATTGAAGGGCCACTGGTTGGGCAGTGTGCCACGTGGGTCCACCCCTTGGGTCAGGTGCGCAAAAGGCTCGAGGTCAAGGTAAATGCGCTTAGCTGACCACGGGCAGGTTGATTCGACGGCACAGCCATCAAGACAGCGAGCCGTGGCACCGGCTGGAGCGTTTTCGGGTCGGTAGTGCTTGAGGTTGCCGAATGACGAGAGTGTGGTGCAGGATTTGCCGATGTTCCAGACCATGATGTCGAGGTCGTGGCAGCACTTCGCGAGAATCATCGGGGTCGACTCGTCTTTGCGGCGCCAATTACCGCGCACAAAGCTATGGGCCATATGCCAGTGGGCGACGTTTTCGCGGTGAGCCACGGTGACGAGATCGCCGATGACACCGCTTTCGAGCTTTTGGTGGAGCAAAAAGAAGAAGTCGGTATAACGCAAGACATGGCCAATCACGAGTTGGCGATTGGCACGCTCAGCGGCCATGACAAGGCGGGTAGAATCCTCGGGCGTGGTAGCCATTGGCTTCTCGAGGAGTACATGATAGCCGGCATTGAGGGCCATCAAGGTGGGCTCGACATGCATCGAGTCTTGGGTGCAAATGATGGCAGCGTCGGCGATTTGGCCGAGGGCAAAGAGTTGCTCGAACGAAGCAAAACAGCGATCATCGCTTAGGTCGTGCTGATCGGCGATATGGGCGCGCCGGATTGGATCGGGCTCGGCTACGGCGACGATTTTAGCATCAGCGGGGTATTTGACGGCATAGGGGGCATAGGCATGGGCACCGCGCGAGCCGGCACCAACCAAGACAAATTCAACGGGCTTCATCGTCCATCGCTTTCTGTCGAAAGAACCGCTTCCATTGTACACGAGGTTATTTGCGGGGTGGTGGCTCTTTGCGTGGCGATGGATCGTCGGGTTGTGGGCGTTTGGGGAAGAAATTGTCGTAGTTGATACGCGTTGCATTGCGCATATCTTTCTTAATTTTTTCGTCGTGCATATACGGATTGCGCTCGCGCAACTCGTTAAGGATGCTCATATTTTGTAAAAAAGGATTGGACGGTAAACGCTGATAAGTATCGTGTTGGAAGTAATAATCGCGCCCTATTTGGATGGTACGAACAATCGTGGCTTCATCGCGTGGATTAGTTGCAAGTCGTGTCAGCATGCGCTCGTATGCACTGTTCACAAAGCGCACGACCCACGTGATACACCACACCACCGTGGCTACCACCACAATTATTAAAAGAACGACACCAATAATCGTTGTTAACATCCCTAAAATTTACCGTAATTAAAAATAATTCACAATAATATAATAGCCGATTATTGTGTTTATGTAAATGCATTACGTTATTCTACAGAAAACTTTAAGCTTTTGGTAATGTTTTATGCTTGTCGTCAAGTGGCAGATGCGGAAAGCGGCTGTCGTAGTTATAGCCTGTCCGCGCAACCATTTCGTTGCGCACTTGCACATCGAAATGATGCGGATTGCCTTGGCGCATCCGCGCAAGTTGCGACATCTTTTGTAGGCGTGAATTGGGTGGAAGTTGGGCATACATATGCTGATCAAAGTAAAAATCACGCCCCGCACGAATTGCCTTTTGGATGGCAACGTCGTCGCTGGGATGTTTCATCAGCCGGTTTAAGGCGCGTTTATAGGCACCACCATGCATGATGAACCACGTAATCACGGTAATCAAAAACAAGCTAGAAACCACAATGATTACCAAGGTAGCAGTATTCAACCCATCAATGCCCATCATCACGCCACTCCGTTGTTGTTGTCATTTCGTAATCCCTATTGTAGCATCTTGTACGAAAAAACACAGGGCAACATTATCACTGCAACGTGATGGTTGGGAAACACTGTACTTTGACCGGTATCGCTTTTGTATAACAAAACGAGCCAACATGACATCGTTGCATCACACACCGCAAAACACACGCTTCTCATCATCTCTGTACGATACACAACAGTCACTTATACAACCAACACACACATATCTCATCACAGACACCCATATATATTACGCAACACGTCATTTGCGAGTATAATTGTGCAAATACCGTTATGTGATGCCGATTTATGACACATACTGCGCATCTATCCATCTGGCAACGCTGCGAAATCGCCTGGGCCGAGTGGTTGGCCAATCAAGGCTACACCGTCGTCCTGCAGATGGATCTGCTCAACAATACACCGCTCACCAAAGCGCCTATGACCATCTTGCCGCGCGGCCAAGGGGTGGCAATTGCGCCCGACATCCGCGCCTCGCGCGATGGGGTGAGTGTGCTGTGGGAGGTCAAATCGCGCCGGCGTGCCGATATCCACCCCGAGACCGGCCATGCCCAACATTGGATGCCACTCCGCAACTACCAGGATTACCGCAAAACCCAGCACGAAGAGGGCTTTGTGGTCAATATCGCCCTCTACGAACACGGTGACGCGGTCAATGATGGCCAGTGGTATACCATACCACTCGACCTGATTCACCGGCACGGCCGCCG
>CAYXXK010000075.1:2288-12172 GCA_964469045.1 uncultured Klebsiella sp. | reverse complement strand
ACTGGAAGAGTACCGGCACCAAGACCACCGTCGCCGTCTCCGGTCTCGCCAAGGGTAAGGCGTACTTCTGGCAGGTTCGGGCCAAGAACGCCGGTGGCACCACTATCTCGTCCGCAGGGTACCGTAAGTTCACCACCAAGAAGTAACCGATATGCGACCGACCCGCCACAGCCGAGGCTGTGGCGGGTCTTTTTTGTATGCTACCGGTACATCAAATACGTCACGTATTGGTGGATGCAGGGATGGATGATGCGGTGATAACCCAATAAATCAAAACCCGGTGATATGGGGGCGCACCGCAGTGCGCCCGCGTTCGATTCCAACCGCATCACGTTTGCCGTATCACGGTTTCGCCCAATCCGCCGCATCACGATGCGGCGCTACAATCCCATCCATTCCGCCGCATCACGATGCGGCGCTACAATCCCATCCATTCCGCCGCATCACGATGCGGCTACAATCCCATCCATTCCGCCGCATCACGATGCGAGGGCGCACTGTGGTGCGCCCTCGCCCGATTCCCACCCCGATTCCCGACCGTATTTATTTTGCAGTGGCCACGAACTTGACCGTCAAGGCGACCTCATCCTCGGCCTTGAGCACACCACCGATATCTGGGGCGGCGAAGCCGAAATCGCTCATCTTGATGACCGTGGTGGCCTCACCCGTCACCGTCTCGCCCTGCAACGTGCCAACCACCGTCCACTCAACCGGCTTGGTTACATCACGCACCGTCATGTCGCCCACCAACATAAACGTGACTTGCTCGCCCTCGGCGTAGCTCTCGGGCAAATTCAGCGCATCGGTCGACACAAAATCAGCATATGGGTACTTGTCTGACTCCAACCACTGCCGGCGAATCGCATTGTCGCGACGTGGGCTGTCGCTCTTGAGCGTGCGCAAATCGACGCGCATACGGGTCACTTTGCCACTCGGTTTGCCGTCAGTCGTCACCTCAAACTCACCCTCGACCGCGTTGGTCACTCCGACGGCGGTGAAGAGCCGGTTGTCCGAGAAGAAAATCTCCTCGACTGCGTACTGGGCGCTGCTCTGCGCCGGATCAATCACAAACGTGCGCGCTCCAGTTGCAGCCGGCTCACTGGCCGCTTCAGCCGTTGGTTCGGCAGTCGCCTCAGCCGCCGGCTCCTCGGCAGCCGGGGCCACCGTGGGCTCAGCCGTCGGCTCAACTGCTGCGGCCATCGTCGGCGCAACGGTCGGCTCAGCCGCCGGTGCGGTCGCACCACAGGCCGTCAAGATCACTACAAGTGCGCTGAGAATTACAAGCTTCTTCATCGTGGGCATCTCTCTTTGGGTTACAGGAATCTGTTATGTCTATCAATGCGCACGCACTCACCTACGAGGCCTATTTCTCAACCGCAACCACAGTGTCGTTCAGTTGACAATCAGCACATCCATCAAGTACTATACCTGACATCCACTGCTGTGCAAACGTTTGCACAGATGAATATTTGTTGAGAAAAGCGCCGTATCACAGCACTCGAGGATACCCATGCGTCGTGTCTCCATCGCCGACATCGCCCACCAAGCCAACGTCTCGGTATCAACCGTGTCGCGGGCGCTCAAAGGGAATCAGCGCATCAGTCCCGATGTGCGCCAACGCGTCGTGCGCTTAGCAGCCGAACTCGGCTACACGCCCAACGCCATCGCCCAGAGCCTGCAACAGCGCCACAGCGACACGATTGGCCTGGTTGTCCCCGATGTGGCCGATCCGTTTTGGGGCGAGGTGGTCAAGGGCATCGAGCATGTCTTGGGCGACACCAACAAAGCCTTGTTTTTGAGCGCCTCGCATCATGACGCCACGCGCCAACTGAAGGTAATCGAACTCTTTCATCGGCGCCGGGTTGACGGCATCATCATCGCCGATGCCCAATTGCGTACCGACCAGTTGGCGCGCCTAACCCAACTCGGCGCGCCAGTTGTCTTTCTCAATCAACAGCGTGACCTGCAAAGCGATCAGGTGCGCAGTATCAGCATCGACAACCGGCTCGGTGGGCGGCTAGCGGCCTTACACCTGTGGCAACTCGGCCACGACTACTTCGCCTATCTCGGCTCGACCAAGCGCCCCGGCTCGAATCAACAACGAGCCGACGGCTTTGTCAGTGAGCTAACGGCCAACGGCGTGCCTGAGCGGCAGATTGTGGTGCGGCATAGCAACGACCTGCACGACGACCTCGACCTCGGCTACATGCTGACCAAACAGTTGTTTGAATGGCACCGGCCGACGGCGATCTTTTGTTACAACGACATCATGGCGCTGGGCGCCTTAGCGTATATCAACACCCTCGGCTTGCAGGTGCCCGCTGATGTGAGTGTGCTTGGCTTCGACGATGTGCAAATGGCGCGCTATAGCACGCCGGCGCTGACGACGATTGGTCAACCCAAAGCGGAGCTGGGCCGCGTGGCCGCCCGCACCCTCCTCGATTTGATTGCTGGCCACCCGGCCACTGATTGTCTGCTCGAACCGTTTGTAGTTTCACGCGCTAGTACCAGTCGGTACACGAAAGGAGATCGGCAATGACGCCCACCTACACCGCCGCCAATTTGCTCGTCGCCCCCGGCAACTCGGCAGATCCCGATGTCGTCGTCGAGGTGACACCCGCCCTCGCCCAATGGGAGCACATCAACTTTCAGGTGCGACGCCTCGCCAGCGGCAAACAGTGGCAATTCGCCACCCAGATGCACGAAATGGCCATCGTCGTGCTGAGTGGCACCATCAGCGTCACCAGCAACCGCGGCAGCTGGCAGATGGGCGGGCGACCGCACGTCTTCGCCGGTGGCGCCTATGTGCTCTACTTATCGCTCAACACCCAACTGACCGTGACGGCCACTAGCGATGCCGAATTTGCCGTGACCTGGGTCAGCGCCACCCGCGAGTTCGCCCCGGTGCTGGTCACACCCAAAGACATCGCCCAAGAGATTCGTGGCGGTGACAACGCCACGCGCCAGATTAACCAGCTGATGCCGCCCGGATTCCCATGCGAGCGCTTGGTGCTGGTCGAGGTCTACACGCCATCAGGCAGTTGGTCGAGCTATCCACCGCACAAGCACGACGTGCACCGCGTCGGTGCCGATGGGACTTTGCTCGAGGCCGATCTCGAGGAGGTCTACTTTTATAAGCATGACAAGCCGAGCGGCTACGCCTACCAGCACGTCTACACCGACAAGGACTCGCCACTAGAGCAAGCTGGCGCCCCAATTGATGCCGTCGTGGTGGCTCGCCCCGACCACGTAGTGCTCATTCCTGAGGGCTATCACCCGGTCACGAGTGCCCCCGGCTACACCACCTACTACCTGAATGTGCTGGCTGGCAGTGCCCAGTCACTGGCCAACGTCGATGACCCCAATCACACCTGGGTCAAGCACAACTACCAAGGCACTGACCCGCGCATTCCGATCTATCCACAAGGACAATAGCGTATGACACGGAGCTACGATTTGTTATCCATGGGCCGCTCGTCGATTGACCTGTATTCAAACGACGTCGGGGCGGCCTTTGTGGACATCACCAGCTTTGCGGCGTATGTCGGCGGCTGCCCGACCAACATCAGCGTGGCCGCCCAGCGGTTGGGGGGTAAGACGGCGTTGTTGACGGCCGTGGGGGCTGATCAGGTCGGCGATTTTATTCTGCACTTTTGCCAAAAAGAGGGCATCGAGACGCGCTACACCCCGCGCAAACCCGGGCATCGCTCGAGTGCGGTGGTCTTGGGCATCGAGCCGCCCAACAAGTTCCCACTGACCTACTACCGTGACAACTGCGCCGACATCGAGTTGACCATTGACGACGTCTTGGCTAGCCCGATTGCCGACGCCCAATACCTGCTGATAAGTGGCACTGGGCTCTACCGCGAGCCGTCACGCAGTGCGACGTTTTTTGCGGTCGAATACGCCCAGCGCCACGGCACCAAGGTGGTGCTCGACATCGACTTCAGACCGGATCAGTGGCACGACCCGCGCGCCTTTGGCGTGACCCTGCGCGCACTGTTGCGCTCGGTCGACATCGTGCTGGGCACCGAAGACGAGATTAACGCCATGATGATGGGCGAGCGCGCCGACGTGCGCCTGACGCACTCGCAGGTCTCGGATGCGCGGGTCGGCGGCGACGTCGATACGGCCATTGCCACAATTCTCAGCATGGGGCCACAACTGCTCTTCCAAAAGCGTGGCGCCGACGGCTCACGCGTGCACGTGGTCAGCGCCAGCGGCATTGAGCGCCTTGAGGCCCCTGGCTACCCGGTCGAGGTCTACAACATTCTCGGTGCCGGTGACGCCTATGCCGGCGGCGTGATTTATGGGCTGTCGCACGGCTGGGAGTACACCAAAGCGGCCCGGCTGGGTAACGCCTGTGGTGCGATTGTGGTGACCAAACACGGCTGTGCCAACTTCATGCCCACCATGGCCGAGGTTGAGGCGTTCGTGGCCCCGCTGGGCGGGTTTTAGGCAGAATGTGACAAAGGGGATACACCAATGACAACCCGACGATTAACCATGGCCCAGGCCTTGGTGACGTTTTTGACGCAACAATATGTCGAGCGCGACGGCGTCGAGCGCCAGTTTTTTGCCGGCTGTTTCGGCATTTTCGGCCACGGCAACATCTCAGGCATGGGCCAGGCGCTCCAGCAGATCCCGGCCCTACGCTATTACCAAGCGCGCAACGAGCAGGCGATGGTGCATGCGGCCACGGCCTTTGCCAAAACCGCCAACCGCCTGCAAACGATGGCCTGTACCACCTCGATTGGCCCAGGCGCCACCAACATGGTAACCGGCGCGGCCACGGCCACCATCAACCGCCTGCCGGTGCTGTTGTTGCCCGGCGACATCTTCGCGCGGCGCAACGTCGACCCGGTCTTACAACAACTCGAGTGGAGCCAGAGCCGCGATATCTCGGCCAACGACTGCTTTAAGCCGGTCAGCAAATACTGGGATCGCATCAATCGCCCCGACCAGCTCCCCAGCGCCCTGCTCGAGACGATGCGCGTCTTGACCAGCCCGGCCGACACCGGCGCAGTGACGTTGGCACTGCCCCAAGACGTGCAGACCGAGGCCTTCGATTACAATGCGGCGCTCTTCGAAAAGCGCGTCTGGCACATCAGCCGCCTGCGCCCCGACCGGGCGGCCATCAGCAGAGCCGCCGCCATCATCAAAGCGGCCAAGCGCCCGATGATCGTGGCCGGCGGCGGCGTGATTTATAGCGACGCCAGCGGCGTCTTGGCCCAATTCGTCGATGCCACCGGCATCCCCGTCGGCGAGACGATGGCCGGCAAGGGCAGCCTGCGCTACGACAACCCACTCAACCTCGGTGCCGTCGGCGTAACCGGCACCTTTGCGGCCAACCGGATTGCCCGCGACGCCGATGTGGTGATTGGCATTGGCACGCGCTACAGCGACTTTACCACCGCCTCCAAAACGGCATTCCAGCACCCAGATGTGCGCTTTGTCAATATCAACGTCTGTGAGCTCGACGCCGCCAAACACAACGGCGCCATGCTCTTGGGTGATGCCCGCGAGGTCATCAGCGAGCTCATGGCTGCTCTGCAGGGGCATCAGGTCGATGCGGCGTACCGCGCCGAGGCCCAACGCCTGCAAGCCGATTGGGACGCCGAGGTGCAGCGCATTTATGACATTCGCCTCGCCCCACTACCGAGCCAAGGTGAAATCATCGGCGTGGTCAACGACCACAGCGACCCCGAGGCCATCATGGTCTGTGCGGCCGGTAGTTTGCCCGGCGACCTGCACAAGCTCTGGCGGGCCCGCCACCCCAAGAACTACCACCTCGAGTACGGCAACAGCTGTATGGGCTACGAAGTCGCCGGTGGCCTGGGCATCAAGATGGCCGCCCCCGAACGCGAGGTCTACGTGATGGTCGGCGACGGCAGCTGGCTGATGATGTCGAGCGAGTTGGTCACGGCCATCCAAGAGGATCGCAAGCTGATTGTGGTGCTCATCGACAACGACGGCTACAAAAGCATCGGCGGCCTGAGTCGCTCGCTCGGTCAAGAGGGCTTTGGGACGCGCTACGCCTACCCCCAACAAAACATGCTCCCCAGCGACGCCGACGGCAACGATGTGGTGCGCCTGCCGGTCGATTTGGCCAGCAACGCCCGCAGTCTCGGCGCCGACGTCATCGAGTGTCGCACGCATGCCGAGTTTGTCGCCGGTATCGCTCAGGCCCGCCAGAATCGCAACACCACCGTCGTCTATATCCGCAACGACCGCTACCACGGCGTGCCCGGCTATGAGAGTTGGTGGGATGTGCCGCCAGCCGAGGTGAGCACCAGCCCCGAGGTCCAGGCCAAACGTGCCGAATGGGCCCAGATGCGTGCCAAAGAGCAGGATTATCTGTAGATCGACAACGTATTGCGGGAATGGTTTATGGCGCATATCCATGCGCCCCGACCAATCCCACCATCACTACAAAGGATTGTTTCGTTATGTCACATATCCGTATTGGCCTGCTGGGCGCCGGCCGCATCGGCCAAGTCCACGCCCGTACCATCATCCAGCGCGTGCCCACAGCCCGCTTGGTGGCTGTCGCTGACCCGATGCCCGGCGTGGCCCAACAACTCGCTGACCGCTATGCGATTGCCACGGCCACCACCGACTGCATGGCCGTCATCAACGACCCGAGTATCGACGCTGTGATGATTTGTACGCCGACCGACACGCACTGCGACTACATCATCGCCGCAGCGGCTCGGGGCAAGCACATCTTCTGCGAAAAACCGGTCGCCCTCGATTTGACCCAAACCGATCGAGCCTTGACGGCCGTCGAGAACGCCGGCGTCAAGCTCCAACTCGGCTTTAATCGGCGCTTCGACGCCAACTTTGTCCGCATCCGCGAGGCGGTGCAGGGCGGCCACATCGGCACGCCCAAAGTGGTGCACATCGTCAGCCGCGACCCGGCACCGCCGCCGGTCAGCTACATCAAGGTGTCGGGCGGGATTTTTTTGGACATGACGATTCACGACTGGGACATCGCGCGCTTTCTGATTGGCGCAGACATCGCCGAAGTCTATGTGCAGGGCGGCGTGACGGTTGATCCGGCCATCGGCGAGGCCGGCGACATTGACACGCACGTGACCATGATTCGCTTCGAAAACGGCGTGATTGGCACCATCGACAACTGCCGTCAGGCGGTCTATGGCTACGACCAGCGCGCTGAGGTCTTTGGCAGTGCTGGCAGCATCGAGACGGGCAACAACTACCCCAACAACACCGTGCTGAGTACGGCGAGTAGTGTGCAACGCGACCTGCCGCTGAATTTCTTTATGCAACGCTACATCGAGGCCTATGCTGCCGAAATCGAGGCCTTTGTGGCGGCGATTGTCAATGACACCCCGGTCGCTGTCGACGGCCACGACGCCCGCAAAGCGCTCATCGCCGGCCTGGCCGCCTGGAAGAGCTACCGCGAAGGGCGCCCCGTCAAACTCGCAGAGATCGGATAACCGCATGCAGACCTATCGCATTGCCTTTTTTGGGGCTGGGCGCATCGGCCAAATGCATCTCACCAACCTACGTGACATCGCCGGCGTGCAGGTGGTGACCGTGGTCGACGCCAATCCAGCCGCCGCCGCTGCGGGTGCGGCCATCGTGGGTGCCACGCCCGGCACCGACCCGTATGCGGCGATTGCCCGCACCGACGTCGACGTAGTGATGATTGCCACGCCGACCGGCACCCACCCCGCGCTGATAATGGCGGCCGTGCAGGCCGGCAAACCGGTCTGGTGCGAAAAGCCGGTCGCCCTTGAGCTTGCCGACGCCCTGGCCGTCAAACAGACGATTGATACGCATCAGGTGCCGGTGATGTTCGGCTATATGCGACGCTTTGATAGCGAATACGCCGCCGCCAAGCAGGCAATTGCCCGGGGCGAGATTGGCCAGATTGAACGCATACGCGCCGTCAGTATCGACGCCATCCCGCCGAGTCTTGATTTCATCAAAACCAGCGGCGGCATCTGTATCGACATGCTCATTCATGACTTTGATATGGCGTTGCATCTGGTTGGCCCGATTGTCGAGGTCCAGAGTTGGGGCTCGGTGTTGGTTGATCCCGGCTTTGTGGCGGCCGGCGACGTCGACACCGTGATGGTGATGGTGCGCTTCGCCAGTGGGGCCTTGGGTGTCATTGAGGGCGGCCGGCGCACCTCGTGGGGCTACGACATCCGCACCGAACTCTCGGGGAGCGCAGGGCGCATCTTTGTGCCACAGGCCGCACCCGACGACCGCATGATTGGCACGCCGGCCGAGGGCTTCATGCGCCGGTTTGGCGCGGCCTATGTGGCCGAGCTCCAGTACTTCTTCGACTGCTTGCGCACACACACTGCGCCCGAACCGGGCATCACGCATGCAATCGAGAGCTTACGCGTGGCCCATGCTGCTGGCCAGAGTCTGCGGAGCGGGCGGCCCGTACGGATTTAATGACGGTAATCACCACTGTCGGGTCTTCATCGGGGCGTACCGTAGTGCTGTCGGGATTGAGCGGGGCGTACCGTAGTACTGTTGGGATTGAGCGGGGCGCACAGCTGTGCGCCCCGCTCAATCTGATATTCTCCCAACCCCAAAAATGGGTTTCCACCCGTTATACCCCATTTATCCACGAGTTATCCACATTTTCTCCCCTCGTCGATACGAGGGGTAATTATTTTGTGATACTCATGCTATACTGCGCAAAACAATCACCATACACCACAAGGAGGGCCGCATGCGTACCTGTGGCATCATCGGCGCTAGTATCCTCAGTCTTTTCGCCGTACCCGCGTTAGCGTTTGCCATCTTGTTCTACGGCTTCGCCCAGATTGTACTCGGCTCGCCGACGTTTGTAGCCAAGCTCGATCCAGCCACGCTTGAGGCTCAACTGCGCAAAGCGGCGCCCTACATTGTAGCCAGCGCCCTCGAGAATCCGAGCGATCCGGATAGTCAGGCGCTGCTCGACGACATTCTGCCCGACCCGGGCATGCGGGCCATGGCCACCGAGTTGATGCCACTGTTGCTGGCCGGTACGAATGGTGACCCATCGGCCGACCTGCTCGGCCAACTCGACACCCAAGTGGCGGCCATGTACGCCCAAGCACCAGCCTGTAGTGCCGAGGCCGAACAGGCGTATGCCCAGGCGCTGGCGGGTACGGGTGAATTACCGAGTGAACTGTGTCGCCCGAGCGACCCGGCCCTGCAACAGCAAGTCATCAGCATGACCAGCGACAGCATGCGGCAACTGTTTGCCGGCTTGAGTGCAGGATCATTACTCGGTGCAGATACAACAACCGGTGGCCCCGAGCTGATGGGACAAGACATCACCCAAGCGATTGAGGCCACCCGCGCCAACGCCGGTCAAGGATTCGTAATACCGCTGACGCTGATTGTGCTCATCCTGGTGTTGGCCGTGCGTTCACTGCGCGAGCTGTTGGGCTGGGTTGGCGGGATTCTGCTCTTCGCCGGTCTGATTGGGCTAGGCATCGCATTTGCCAGTGGGTCACTGTTGGCCGTCGATTGGCAGGCGGCATTCAGCCAAGAGCTCAAAGGGCCCGAGTTGAGTCTGGCGCTCATCGTATTCGAACTCTTCGACACCGACGCCTTTGTCCCGTTGGTGGCGTGGCTCAACACGGTCAACGGCGGATTGGCGGCCGGTGGGTTTGTGGCCATGGTGGTCAGTGCGTTTATGCCCCGCCCAGTGCGTCCCGCAACGGCGCCGGTTGTGGCCGACCCATCCGTCAGCGCCATCCCCCACATGTCAAGCGGTGGCACGCAGATGCAGGATCCGGGGGCCACACAGCCGATTCCGACGAGGGATGGAGAAAAAGAGCGATAAGATACACAATACGCCCCATGCAGATTATTTCTGCACGGGGCGTATTTCATAATTAATTGTG
>CAYXXK010000075.1:0-2278 GCA_964469045.1 uncultured Klebsiella sp. | reverse complement strand
CATCAGTGATTGCAGGTGGAGGTGGAGGGTGGTGTGGAATGGTATATCCGACAAACACCACGTCGGCTCGTGGATAGCGGTGATATACCAGTCGCCTTCATCATACCCAACGTGTAATTGACTTGCCGGCAGCGCAAAAAAGACAGAATCATCTATCGCACTGTGATGCAAATATTCGGGCATCTCACCTGCATAAATTTCCACATCCTCAAACACATCTGGTTGGTCGTGCCACACAATCGTACAGAGATATATTGTGTTTGACTGAACATGCATCAGTATCTCCTTGTACATGCAACTTGTATAACTTGATCTTTGGGCCATTCACTCATATAATCCCATTTATTACGTTATGAGTAAAGGCCGGAAATCATGACAAATTCACACGCATGGCATGGCACTGTTTCTGCTTTTTTACAAACGTCCGATTCCACGTTGGTTGGATTATTTCGTGCACATCACCGCAAATCGAGTCTCGAGCAACCGAAACCGTCACATGAAACTGCATGGCGCGATTCTTGGAAAGTATTACGCACATCCTTTCAACAACTGGTCAATCTGCACGCAGAAGCAAACGATTGGTTTGTGGTCTTTGAATACGAGTTACCGCGTGAACGTGGTCGACGACCCGATGCTATCATCTTGACTGGTCGAAGCATGTTTGTGCTCGAGTTCAAAGGCTTTGGCTACGTCGATAATGCCCACGTGGATCAAGTCCATGCATACGTACGCGACTTTGTGGCATATCATAGTACATCACATGCGTACGCTGGCGCAATGCTCCCTATTCTTGTGCCAACACGGATGAAATTAACACGACAAGCACGCAATATCGTACAAATCGTATCGCCTGATTTACTTGCAGACATGCTGTGGGACTTCTACTCCCGTGGTCAAGCCCAGGGGCTTATGAATGCGTCATGGCTCGATGGCGAATACGAGCCACTTCCTACACTGGTACGAGCTGCGCGAATTATTTTTAACAATGAACCGTTCCCGCAAATTCGTCGTGCAGCAAGTAGTGGTGTCGAAGATGCCATGAAATATGCGATTAAAGTAGCTGAAGCAGCTGAAGCACGGCAAGAACGTCATCTCGTGCTCATCACTGGGGTACCTGGTGCCGGCAAAACACTCGTCGGTATTCGCTTTGTGTATGAATATGCCGCAGAACACAGTGATGAACGTAATAAAGCCATTATGTTGAGTGGTAATGGACCATTAGTCAACGTGCTCCAACATGCATTACGCAGCCGCGTGTTCGTTCAAGATGTCCATGGATTTCTCAAATCATATACTCGTGAGGACGCACGACCACCCAAAGAGCACATCATCATTTACGATGAAGCGCAACGAGCCTGGGATGCAGAGCGATCTGCCGACAAACGAGGAACTATTTATTCCGAACCCGATGATTTTCTCCTGATTGGCCAAAAATCTCACTGGCACAAGCTGGACCGTCCACGCACCAAAACGACTTGCCCATGTCTTTTCAGATGCTGACAAGCTCTACGTGAGCGATAAACTTGACCTTGACCAATCACTTCGTTCGCACGTCGCAGAAGAAGTACAGGAATGGGTTGCCACTCTACTCAACGGCACAGATGCAACACTGGTTGACGGTCAAACTCCGCGTTTTGATGCGAATGTTATCCAAAAAACACAACAACTCAGCAAAGCAATTAAAGAGGATGGGTTTGTGTTGTATGTGACGCGGGATATTGAATTAGCAAAAACATACGCGCAACATCGTTATATTGGGGAATACGACAAACGCTATGGACTCCTTGCGTCATCCAAAGCAAAATGTCTCCATCAATTCGGCATCAATAATGATTTTCAGGCAACACGTCGCTTGAAAGAAGGGCCATGGTTCAATGACGATCCATCGTCACCATATTCATGCTGTCAATTAGATGCAGTCGCCACAGAATTCGCTAGTCAAGGGCTTGAGCTTGACCTCCCAATTGTATGCTGGGGCGATGATGTGCGATTTGTACGTGGGAAGTGGGTGACTCCACAGACGCGATCAAGTGCCAAAGATCCACATCGATTGCGCATCAACGCCTATCGCGTCTTGCTTTCACGCGGAAGAGACGGCATGGTCATCTTTGTGCCACCAATCCCAGCACTCGATGAAACATTTGCCTTGCTCGTACAAGCCGGGTGTGATGTGCTTTCGCAAGATGCGCCAATGAATGAGCTACCATACGCACTGGCCCTCACCCACTAACCCCCTACTCCTCCCCCCACCAGCCTTGGCGGCGGAAGAACCAGAGCA
>CAYXXK010000074.1:0-12288 GCA_964469045.1 uncultured Klebsiella sp. | reverse complement strand
CCTGCTGTCATCTTGGCAGATGAGCCAACAGGTGCACTCGACAGCAAAACCAGCGAAGAGATTATGCACATGTTGACCAAACTCAACCGAGAACAGCAGCTGACCATCATCATCGTGACTCACGAAGCTGATGTGGCGGCCTATGCAGACCGCATCTTGACTATCCGTGACGGTGTCATCATCGACGATCGTCGCAATCAGCGAGGTGCCGCATGACGCAGTCACCCCGCATGATTCAACCAGTCGCCAGCGAAAAGGGTGGTGGACTCAATATAGGTGAAACACTCCGTGTGTCACTTGACAGTCTGGCTGCCAACCGTGTTCGCTCGTTTTTGACGATGCTCGGCGTCATCATTGGTGTGGCCTCGGTCGTATCATTGATGACCCTCGGTAACGGCGCCAGTAACGCCATCACGAGCCAAGTGGCATCCATTGGGACCAACTCGCTGACCATCTTTGCAACATCGCCGGCAAGCCGCGGCCCTGGCGGTGGTGGCGCTGCAGTTACACCACTCGACATGTCAAACGTAGCGGCCATTGAAGCCTTGCGTCTACCAATTGTCGGGCCGGTGCCACAGTTCACGTCATCATCAACCGTGGTTGCACCTGCCGCCAATACGAACGCCAATATTGTTGGTACAACAGCGACCTTCCAAGAAGTTCAGTCGATTGTTATGGAAGTCGGTACGTTCATTACTGAAGACCACGTGCGCTCAGTCGCACAGGTGGTTGTACTGGGAGCCGAGCTCAAACAAGACTTGTTCGGTGATGGCGTCGCCATTGGTGAGACAGTGCGCATCGCCGGCAAACCATTGCGAGTCATTGGCGTCATGGAGCTCAAAGGTGGCGGCGGCTTTGGGTCACTCGATGACCAGGCCTACGTCCCAATTAGTTTAGCTCAACAACGTCTCTTCTCAGCGCGTACATCAAACGGCCAATTGCGCGTTAACACGATAACCGTGTCAGTTCTTGACGCCAAAAACATCGATTTCGTACAAGAGCGGATAGAAATGGCTCTTCGCGATCAACGCAAGATTGGTGAAGGCGACCAAAACGACTTTAGCGTGATCAATCAAGCAGCGTTTTTGAGTACACTCACTCAAATCACCGGCCTGTTGACAACCTTTCTCGCGGCTATCGCTGGCATCTCGTTGTTGGTAGGCGGTATCGGCATTATGAACATCATGCTCGTCAGTGTCACAGAGCGCACGCGTGAGATTGGTCTGCGTCGTGCGGTTGGCGCCCAGAGTCGCGACATCTTGTTGCAGTTCATGATTGAAGCAACCGTACTCAGTCTCTTCGGTGGCATCATTGGCGTCTTGGTGGGAAGCATCCTGCCCATCGTCTTGACGGCTATGGGCACCCTTGACGCACCGATTACAGCTGACTCGGTGATTATCTCATTAACTGTTGCCCTTGCCACTGGACTCTTTTTCGGGATATGGCCAGCACGTCGTGCAGCTAATCTCAATCCAATCGAAGCCCTGCGTCACGAATAAGCGCATCGCTTTCTCAAAACCCGGCAGATTTCGTTATTGAAATCTGTCGGGTTTTGTTGTTAGCCTCGATATACGGTGACGGAGTGCCCCTTGATAGTAAATACGGGATTGACTTCATTGGTACACCAACGATGACGATAGTTTTTCCACATTTGGCTTTGTTGTGCCATATTGACATCTCGTGCCATGTATCCAAGTACCTCGCGTGAAGCAATCACAATCACCTTATGTTGGGCACGACTCAATGCAACATTCAAACGTCGCATATCGAACAAGAAGCGTTCATTGCGCTGAATATAATCACGCTGACTTTCGGTCGCACTCACAATCATGATATGTCGTTCACTCCCTTGATAACGTTCGACGGTATCAATGCCGGGGACCTCCACGTCGCCAAACATTTGTTGTGGGTTGGGGGGCATATGTGGGCGTAACAACTCACGAATGGTGCTCCGTTGGAGCCGATGGGGCACCACCACACCAAATCCAGTTGTGGCATTGTATTGTGCGTTGATGAGTGGACGTAAGATGCGCACAACTAAGTCGGCCTCAAACAAATTACTCGCACGACTATCACGCTCATCGTGCTCAACCAGAATTAATGGATAATCGGGATGGAGTACCGCAGCTTCAAATCCTTGGGCTGCAATCGGCGGCATTTGGTGCTTATCATGTGCTGCACGAAAGTTGATACCGTCGTGTTGATAAATTTCATGGCGCAAAAAATCAGCCAGTCGCGGTGGTACGCGATAACTCACATCGAGCTTAATCATAGGGACAGGTGCACCGAGTAACGTCTTCCCATCAAGCAAATAATCAAACAACGCACGATATACCGGGTATCGTACAAATAGACGCCGTTGTTCATGCTCCCAGGCATGACTCACAATTGCTGGCATCTGCCGTGGATCCCCCACCACAATCACCATACCATCGTGTGCCAATGGTTGCGCTGCAATAACTGCTTGTGGCAAACTCATCTGTGATGCCTCATCGAGAATCAACAAATCACACCACGTATCACCGGCAGCACCGAGCGACTCCATACTTGAAGGTGTCGCACCAACAACACACCATCGATGCGCATGAATATCGGTCACAAGTGGTTGCTTTTGCATGTACACCGATACCATGCTTGCGGGATACACCTCATCATTGCGACGATAACGATAGAGTCGCAACTCCTTGAGCTTATCGGCAAACGGATGCTGACGGCGTATCAAATCTTCTTTGACCTTGGCCAAATTATTCATCACGGCATATACGGCAGCATGCGTCTGACAACTAACGCCAATGCGCAACGGGCGATTTGTCATCATCGCGGCATAGATACGCGCCATAATGGCATGTGCCGTCGTAAACGTCTTGCCCGTTCCTGGCGGGCCTTGAACCAACAACAACCGTGTATCGTGGTGCTCCATCACATAACGACGTGCATCACCAGCAAAAATCGGCCCACCGAGTGCTTCACATGCCTCAACATATGCGCGCATGTAATTGGCATCGAGTCCTCGCACTGCTGGTTGCTCGCCGATAAGCCGTCGGTACATGGCGTTGTTGTACGGCTCTTTGGCAAGGTTTTGGAGCGCACGATTCGTAATACTACCAGGAATATTATCAGGGCTCGCATCAAGCACATAGCGTTGGCCGTGCATCGGCACAAGCGTCTGTCCGCCAAACCCATACGGGGAATTGGTTTGGCTTTCGTTCATTTCGAGGCGTAATTCATATCCATCATCGAGTGGAATCCGCTGCACAATTTTGACACGCATCGCATAGTGCAACAACTGACGAGGAGTAAGCACACGACCATTACTCCCCGTGAGCGCCGACATAACCACTTCACTTTGTTCGCCAGCCAATACCGACATACCGATTTGATGTGCTAACTCAGGCAAGTCAGGTGCAGTGATGACCCGTACGCGCCACTGTACTTGCTGGAGCGGCAATGGCTGGTTATTCAGCGCTGCATGGCGCAAGCGTGCCACGCGCTCTCGATTCGGCGCATCTTGCCATTCATCACGAAACTCCACAATGAAGGCACTGCCTGCACGGACACGATCTACTGGCCAAAGCTCACGCTCACGCATCCAATTCGTGACCTCGGCCATACGCTCGAACTGCATAAACTCAGTCATTGCCCCGATGAGATTGGTCGGTGCTGCATAGGTCGTTGCCAATGTCCGAATATCAACAATGGCACAGCGCTGATTAAACCATCGGCCATGGCGCTTCGCAACATGCTGTATGGCAAGCAGACGATGTGTACTATAGGCACGCAGTACATCATGCGTGATATGACGATAACTCGCAAATACATCTTCGTTATGGGCAGTTGGTGGTGGCAACGCTTGCCACGCCGCATAGGCATACTCGAGCGGTATGTTACTACTAAAGCGCGCACGCGCCGTATAAAATTCGTCGGTCACGGGCATTTTGCCCACTGCATCAAAATGATGTAGTCGCAACAAAGCGCGATAATCATAATGCGCATCCTGCCACTTAAAACCAATCTGGCCGGCAACAGCCATCAAACTCGGGACATTGGTGCCGACCCGATTATTGGCCTTGACCTCATCATGTAATACGGTCACCAACTGGGTACCATCGATACTCTGCACGGTTGTCACAAAATCATGCCACTGACGCGCAATCGGCAATGAGTCATAGTGACGCCCTAGTAATGACACCAACGTCTGCCATGTCTGCGCCTCGTATACCACTAGTTGGCATGGCGCAGGCGCCCCGATGTGTCGTTGCCAGACTTGTGCGAGCTCGCCGAGCCAACGTGCGAGTATCTGCGCCTCGAGCTCAGCCGTAGGCACCGTATCGCTGACGACGACAACTGGGTATGTCGCCACAGACACCCCATGCAAGTAACGCTCGATTAAAGCTGATAATTGCCATACTGCCCCACCAATATGGTCATGATGCACCTCAACATACATCATGACGGCATCCGGATTAGTGCTCGCATCAATGCGCGGTAACGTTATGGGCGTACTTAGTGGTAGATAGGCTACGGGTGCATTTTGATCGCTTTGCCGACTACGAATTTGTTGTGCACGTGCAATCAACACATCGAGATGCGGTCCAAGCTGCTCATCACGCCCAAGCTGATTTACGACCTGTTGGGTCGCCGGCGACGTCACCAAGGCACGCTCAGCGTTGACTAATTTCAAATCAGCAAGTTGTGATACGGTGGTGACACCGTTGCGCCGCAACACCTGACGGCTATCGCGATCAAGGTATGGGACCAAAGCTAGATCACGTTGTTGGGCCACATGCGCCATACACAACTCCATAAACCCACATCCTTCGCAGGTTGGCGTAATTGCAAAAGGAAGTTGATCAATGCGTTGTTCGGTTGCATACTGCAGTGGCGAGTCATTATCGTACATGAACAATCGTAACGCATCGTCACGGAGCTGCATCGGATTGCGGATTATATCAAGACACACGTTATCAACCCCAAAGTAGCTATGCGCAACATCGCACAGCTGCTGAATACGTTGTTGCTCGGCGATGTCTTGATGTATTTGATGTGGAATTTGATGCACTACACCTGTCACAATCGTCGGACACTCGTTGGGGGCAAACAACGACTCAAGCATGACGTGGTAGAGTGCCACCTGCAGTTGATGTTCGTTTTTGACGGCAAACGCTGATTTGATGTCAGCAATCAACACCTCAACATGGCCATCCAATTGCCGATGAATGCGGATTAAGTCGGGTCGACCACTGAGATGCCAATCATATATTGTCACCTCGAGATTCGCGTGAAGCAAAAACACCGTCTCGCCATGGGCAATTGTGCGCACCATCCGAATTAGTTCGAGGTTGTGTAACGCATCAATACTGCCAAGCGACTCAATCGACCATCCTTGTGCAGCTAATGCGCGATTAAACTGTGTCTCAAATTGTTGACCAACTACCGCAGGCAACGGTGTTGGCGCTTGGGGTTGCACACCATGACGACGCATAATTTGTTGCATTTGCCCGCGACCGGCATTACTTTCGTAGACCCGCAGTCGCAAAAATCGTGCGCAACCGTTCAAGCGCTCGTGCTGAGCAAGATCGGTCGGTGATACGCGCCGCGTCCCGTTAGTTTGAATCGGAATATCAAATCGTTCATTGCTGATAGACATAGTAACTCCAGCCATACGTTGTGGTGGTATGTTGATATGAATTAAGTATAGCCTTTGTCACAACTATTCCGCAAAAAATGCTATACTATCGCCATCCCCGTTACATCATCCGAGTAGCTCCCATGTCAAACTGCCCACATCATCAATTCGACCCTTTTGGATCGGCTTACTTGGCAGATCCATATGCCCTGTACGCCAAATTACATGCTGATCAGCCGGTGTTCTATGATGCAACCCTCGGCTACTGGGTGATTAGTCGTTACGCCGACATCAAAGACGCACTCAAACATCACGAATGCTTTTCGTCACGCAACGCAACCGACCCATTTACGCCCGTCAGCGATACAACGCGACAGATATTCCAACAGGGTGGCTATGCCATGCAACGCGTGTTGCTCAATGCTGATGCCCCCACCCACACACGTATCAGACGCCATGTCTATGCGGCGTTTACCCCACAACGTGTCGCCACACTCGAGCCGCGCATCCGTCAACTTTGCCGTACATTCATCGATCGTCTTGCGACACGCACCGGTCCAGTCGACATCATTGGCGAAATGATGTACGAATTACCAGCACAGGTCATTTTTTTGCTTATCGGCATGGAAAACGACGAAGTGCCCGCAATCAAAGCTGGCTCCGAAAGCCGTGTCCTCTTCACCTGGGGCAAACCGAACGTCGCCCAACAAGCCGATCTTGCTCGTGAAATGGTCGATTTCTGGCAACGTGTAGCAGCGTTTGTCACCAAACGCGCCCAAGATCCCAAAGACGACTTTACGAGCGATTTGATTCGCCTACGCGACAACGACGACAACATCCTGAGCATGGGCGAAATCACCAGCGTGGTGTTTGGGTTGCTGCTTGCCGGCCACGAAACAACGACCGGACTGCTCGGCAACGCCATCTACCACCTCCTCCACACCCCACAACGTTGGCAATCACTTGCTGCCGACCCTCAAGCGTTGCCCAGCTTTATCGAAGAACTCTTGCGTTTCGATACTTCGGTGATTGCAATGCGCCGCTACACTACTTGTACAGTCACCTTGGGCGGCGTCACCATCCCGACCGATGCGAATGTGCTCCTCCTCATTGGCGCAGCGAATCGCGATGATGCACACTTTGTCCAAAGCCAAACCTTCGATCCTCTTCGCAATAATAACCGCGAACACCTGTCATTCGGGTTTGGCTCCCATTATTGCATCGGTGCACCGCTGGCTCGCCTTGAGGCACGCATCGTCCTACATGAACTCATTCAACACTTCCCTCTTGCACAGCTCGTGCCCGATCAATCTCTCGATTACCTACCCAATACATCCTTTCGTGGCCCACGTCATCTATTGGTTACACTTCACCCACATCCACACACGCCTGAATAAATTAATTAAACATTGTAAATATGCAATGTTTAATTAAAAGGAGGGAGAGCGACATGTCACCACGACCAACAAGAGCGCAGGCGCATACAGGTTTAGCCGAGGCGATTCGCACGGCTGCATGGGCGCAGGTAGCGCAAGGCGGAGTAGACGCACTGAATCTGCGAGCCATTGGGCGGACACTAGGAATTACTGCGCCGGCGATTTATCATTATTATCCAGATCGCACAGCGTTGATGTGCGCATTACGTCAAGCACATATACACGACGGCGCAACGCGGTTCGCGCAGGTATGGCAGAAGCACGGACCACCCCGTGCCCACGCCGGCATACAGGCGTTATGTCACGAATACCGGCGGTGGGCCACAGAGCATTCGCATGCATACATGGTGGTGTTTGCGCACGACCCTGATCATGGCATCGCACCAGCATGGATGGTGGAGTTACTAAAACCGTTCGTACAGTCGGTGGAGGCCTTACGGCAACAAGGCCAGATGCGTATCCGTACTAATCTGGCATTAACTACCCACGGTGCAGCGGAGTTTGCGGTGTGGCAGGCACTCGTGGGAGAGGTTGACACCACAGCGGTTGCAACTGCGGTCGTGATTTGGACACAGCTCCACGGGATGATGATTGCCGAGGTCGGGCGTGACATCCCGGGATTCGGTGTTGATTGGGCGAGCATGTTTCGTTTTGCGTTGAATACGATGATGCGTGAATTATTTTATATGCCACAAATACATACTACGCAAACATCATAACGGTTGTTATAATAAGGCGTTTCCACCGCATGCAGTAAAGGATTATCCGATGCCAGCACCACGTATCATAGTGGACGGTCAAGAGTTTCGTGACCTCAACAAAAACGGCAGACTCGATATTTATGAAGACCCTCGACAACCGCTAGAGGCACGCGTTGAAGACATTCTAGGACAGATGAACTTGGCCGAGAAGGCTGGTTTGATGTTTCAGAAATTTGTGATGATGGATGACGACGGGGGTATCACAGAGGGCATGGCGATGTGGGGGCCGTTTTCGACCAAAGCTGAGATGTTCGACAAGCACATCACGCAGAATGGCACAATGCGAGTACTCGAGCCTGTAGCGATGGTGCGTTGGCACAATGCGATGCAACTGCATGCGGAAGAGACGCGACTTGGGATCCCCTACCAATTCAGCACCGACCCGCGGCATGGCGTCGGGCAGATTGATCTGAACAATCAGGGGACACCGTATTTTTCGGCGTGGCCTGAGCCGATTGGGTTGGCAGCCATCAATGACGAGTCGGTGACCGAGCAGTTCGGCGACATTGCACGCCAAGAATATCGCGCCATGGGCTTGCACATTGCTTTGCACCCGATGGGTGATTTGGCCACCGAGCCACGCTGGTCACGGATTGTGGGAACGTTTGGCGAGGACGCAGAACGCTCTGCACGGATGACCGCCGCATATGTACGCGGGTTTCAGGGCAAAGAAATCGGGCCACACAGCGTGTTGTGTATGACCAAACACTTCCCCGGGGGCGGGCCACAACTCGACGGGCACGACCCACACTTTGAGTTCGGGCGCGAGCAGGTCTATCCGGGCAACAACTTCGACTACCACTTGATTCCCTTCGAGGCGGCGTTTGCCGCCGGCACGGCCCAAATCATGCCGTACTACGGCATGCCAATTGGCACTAAGTACGAAGAAGTCGGTTTTGGTTACAACAAGGGCGTTATCACCGGGTTGTTGCGTGAGAAGTACGGCTTCGACGGAGTCATCTGCACCGACTGGGGTTTGATTACCGACACCACAGATTTGCCGGGGCCGGTGTGGGTCGCGCGGGCGTGGGGTGTTGAGCATTTGACGCCAATTGAGCGCGTCAAATATGCGCTCGAGGCCGGTGTTGACCAGTTTGGTGGCGAGACGTGTACCGAGCTCGTCATTGAGTTAGTCGAGAGTGGACAGATTAGCATGGAGCGGATCGATCAATCGTGTCGGCGTATTTTGCGCGACAAGTTCCGGCAAGGGTTGTTTGATAATCCCTACATCGACCTGAATGAGACGCTGAAAATCGCCGGTAACCCTGCATTCCGTGCGGCCGGCGAGGCCGCCCAGCGCCGGGCGATTGTGCCACTCCACAACCGTGCCAATTTGTTGCCGGTGCGCCAGCGTGTCAAGGTCTATGTTGAGGGCATGAGTGTCGATGTGGTGAATCAATTCGCTGACGTCGTTAATACACCCGAAGACGCAGATTTTGCGTTGATTCGCATCAAGACGCCATACTACCCGCGCGAGGGCGGGGTATTTTTGGAGCAGATGTTCCACAGCGGCGACTTGGACTTCAAAGGTGAGGCGTTACAACGCATCCTCGACCTCCTGGCCAAGGTGCCGACGATTGTTGACATCTACCTCGACCGTCCGGCCGTCATCCCCGAGATCAATGCTGTAGCTGCAGGATTAATCGGGTCATTTGGAGCAAGTGATGCAGCGTTGTGCGACATCGTCTTCGGCAATGTATCGCCGAGCGGCACATTGCCGTTTGAGTTGCCGTCGTCAATGACGGCCGTCGACAACCAAAAAGAAGACCTGCCATACGATTCGGCAGATCCACTGTACCCGTTTGGTCACGGGTTGACGTGGTAATTATGCCCCCGATAGAGCTGCAGCATGCTGCGGCTCTATCGGGGGTATTTTGTTTAACGGAACAACAACACTGACACCGGTGCCGATTGCAGAATCGCACTCGTGGTGCTCCCCACAAAGAAATTGCGCAACGGCGAATGACTATAGGCACCCATCACGATAAGTTGAATATTGTGGAGCACCACATATTCGGTAATCACGTGATCAGCAGCGCCAGCGGCAATGTGGGTATGGGCAGTGCGTCCGGCTTTGGTGAGCACAGTAGCGGCCTCTTTGAGCATGACGCGGGTCTCTGGGTTATCAGTGCCTACATAGATAAGATGCACCTCAACGCCCATAAAGAGTGGACTCTGAGCAATATACTCAAGGGCCTTGCGGGCACTAGCACCGTCGTCGTAAGCCAATACGAGACGCTCAATCGGTGCAAAATCACGGGCACATACGAGCACGGGTACCTGGGCAGCACGTACGACGCGCTCGAGATTTGAGCCGAGATGGTTAGCGGCCTGCTGAGCGGTTTCGCCGCGTTTGCCAATCAATACCAGCGATGCATTCGACTCGAGTTCGGCGAGCACATCGACGAGTCCACCCCACTCTTGGCGGGTAGTGGCGCTTACGCCACGGGCAGCTACGAGGGTAGCAGCGTGATCAAGCACCACACGACCTTTTTGTAGCTCGAGTTTGCTACGGGCCTCGTCCATTTCGGTGAGCTTCTCAAGGAGCTCAGCACTGACGGCCATACCGACCGCACTGCCAAAGTCGTTGGGCACCAAAAAGTCATGTTGCTCAACCTGCGTGTGCAACAGCAACACCGGCAGCCCAAGTTGACGCGCCGCCCAACTTGCATGATCACACACACTCGTCATGTACTGCGAACCATCCACACAGGCCAATACGACTTTTTCAGATACAGTAGACATCATCCACCTCCGCTGTTCGGCCTTCTCACCTCCCCGATTGTGACACGAATCACGAAAAAGTCAAGTAGCAAAATGAGGCAGAATGCCGATGCACACACCTACACACTTATTACAGTTTCGCTAAGGCCTGTGCCAAATCGGCAATCAAATCCTCGACGTTTTCGATGCCGATACTCACCCGATAAAACGACTCGCCATTTGTGGCATCGGTATACACAAAAATTAAACTCTCATCGTGACCCAAACTGACAGCATGCACAAAGACCTTGAGATGTGAAATGAACTCGGCACGCTTGGATTGGTCGACCAAATCAAAATTGAGCATACTCGAGAAGCCCTGCATCTGCCGCACTGCTACCGCATGATTGGGGTGACTCTTGAGCCCCGGGTAGCGCACAAACGCCACCTTGGGGTGCGACTCGAGATACTCGGCAACACGCTGGGCATTGTCGTTGTGGCGCGCCATGCGCAACTCGAGGGTAGCCACACCGCGCATCACTTGCCAGGCGTTGAATGGACTAATACAGGCGCCCATATCTTTGACTACAAAAAGCCGCACCACATCCATCAGCGCCTTGGGGCCAAATACGGCACCGCCGAGGGCATCGCCGTGGCCGTTGATGTACTTTGAGATGCTGTGCATCACGATATCGGCGCCGAGGGCAAACGGATGTTGGGTGGTCAAACCCGACCACGTGCTGTCGACGGTCATTAGTGCACCGTGGGCGTGGGCAATTTCGGCAATTTCGGCGAGATCACTGATGCGCGTGGTCGGGTTGCCGGGCGTCTCGACGTGGATGATTTTTGTGTTGGGGCGAATCGCCGCCGCAACGGCAGCCACATCTGAGGTGTCGAGCAGCGTCGTCTCGATGCCGAACCTTTTTGGAAAATGCTCGAGCAGCATCGTACGCACCGACACATACGAAATATCGGAACAGATGATGTGATCGCCGCTACTCAACAAGGCCATGAACGTGCCGTTGATGGCGCTGACACCACTGGCCGTGACCACACAATCCTCGCCACCCTCGAGCGACTGTAGGCGCTCTTCGAGCCAGCGTGCATTGGGGTTCAGGTCACGGGCATACCCAAACGGCACCGCATCCCAATCGCCGTCGGGCGGTAACACATAACTGTTGGCCATCACCAACGGGCGCTTGACAGCGCCGGTGGCTGGGTCGGGTTGCCAGCCGACATGGATACTACGTGTGCTCAATCCCCATTCGTCGTTCATCGGTGGGTTCCTTTCGTATCAAATGCGTTATCGTGACGCATGACCAATTTATATCAGAGACGCATGGCCATGCGTCTCTGCACATCCATGCCAATCCATACCGCATATCACGGGTCGGCCAATTCGGGGCGGCGCTGGTATTGGGCCAAGGCCGCGGGGTTGGCCAAAGCCTCGATATTGCGCACGGGTTGGTTGTGGACCACGGCACGCACCGCCAATTCGACGATTTTGCCTGATTTGGTGCGGGGCACGTCATCAACCTGCACAATCACCGCCGGCACATGCCGAGGCGTGGTCTGCGCACGAATATGCCGGCGGATGCGTTCACGCAACGAATCACTCAACATCAATCCCTCACGCAGGCGCACAAACAGCACAATCCGCACATCATTCTGCCACTGCTGACCGATAACCACACCCTCGAGCACCTCGTCGATGCCAGCCAGCTGCTGATAAATCTCGGCAGTGCCGATGCGCACACCGCCC
>CAYXXK010000073.1:0-12685 GCA_964469045.1 uncultured Klebsiella sp. | reverse complement strand
AAACCACTCATAACGGAAGGCAATACGCATGGAACTCTCGATATGGCAACAGATGGATGGGAGTCTGCTGAATGCGATTGGGGTGATAGTTGGTGGTATTGCTGGGCTCTTGTTCCGTAATGCATTACCAGTACGTGTTACTCAAACGATTCAATCAGGCATTGGACTCGTGACTATTTTTTTGGCGTTGCGCATCGCATGGCAACTTGGTGACATCGAAATAGAAGCGATACCAGGGATTGTGATTGCACTCATTGCGTTGACGATTGGAGGCGCGATTGGTGAAGCGCTCAAGCTTGATGAGCGACTCAGTACAATTGCATCGCAAATCCAGCAGCGTACTGGTCAACAGGGGAATGCACGCTTCAGCGAAGGGTTACTGACGGCATTTTTGATTTTCTGCGTCGGTCCAGTAACAATACTTGGGAGCATCGACAATGGTCTGCGTGGTGACAACCAATTACTCACCATCAAGACAGTCCTCGACACCATTACAGCAGCGGCGCTTGCAAGCAGTTATGGGCTAGGAGTAATTGCATCTGCGGCGCCGTTACTCGTATTGCAAGGTGGTATTTCACTGGCTGCCGGCGCATTTGCCCAACTTATTCCCGACCCTCAACATAATCCATTTGTCTTGATTGCAACAAGTACCGGTGGCCTGATGTTATTGGGATTAGGGCTAAACTTACTCGAAATCACCAAGATTCGGATTGCCGCACTCTTGCCATCACTGCTCATCGGACCATTATTGCTTTGGTTGATTCGGTTGCTATAACAAAAAACAGCCGAGGTGCGTATATACGCACCTCGGCTGCACACATACCACCTTAATCGCCGAACTGAATACCTTGGGCAAGTGGCAATTCACGGCCCCAGTTAATTGTGTTCGTTTGGCGACGCATATAGGCACGCCAAGCATCGCTGCCGCTTTCGCGGCCGCCGCCGGTCTCCTTTTCGCCACCAAACGCACCACCAATCTCGGCACCGCTGGTGCCGATGTTGACGTTGGCGATACCACAATCACTGCCACGATGTGACAAGAAGTACTCGGCCTCGCGCATGCTATCCGTAAAGATAGCACTGCTCAATCCTTGAGCGACATTATTGTGCATCTGAATGGCCTCATCAAGCGATGAATAGCTCATCACATACAAAATCGGGGCAAACGTTTCTTCGCAGACAACATCAACTTGCTCTGGCATCCGAATGATGGTTGGCTCAACAAAGTTCGCGCCAATGTCAGTGCGCTGTTTGCCACCAACCAACACGTGCCCACCGACTGCTTTGGCGCGATCAATCGCAGCCATCATACTGCTCACGGCCTGGCTCGTTGCCAATGGACCAACCAACGTACCAGCATCGAGCGGATTGCCAATCGGCACACTAGCATAGGCCTTGATGAGTCGTTGCATCAAGCCATCCACGACGCTATCGTGGACAATCAAACGCCGCGTTGTGGTACAACGCTGACCAGCAGTACCAACCGCACCGAACAAGACTGCGCGCACCACCATGTCGAGATCCGCATTGGCGGTGACGATGATAGCGTTGTTGCCACCAAGCTCAAGGATTGATTTGCCAAAGCGCCCGGCGACCGTTTGGGCTACTTTGCGCCCCGTACGCGTGCTTCCCGTAAAGGAGACAAGTGGCAAGCGTTGATCTTCGGACATTGCTTGCCCAACGACATTACCGGCACCGACGGTCAAGGTAAAGATACCGGCCAAACCATGATCGGCCATTACTTTGTTGGCGAGGTGCTGTGTCGCAATTGCACTCAACGGCACAAGCTCTGAAGGCTTCCAGACATTAGTATCGCCACATACCGCAGCGATGGCGGCATTCCAGCTCCAGACTGCGACTGGGAAGTTAAACGCGCTGATAATACCAATCGGACCGAGTGGATGCCACTGCTCGTACATGCGATGATTAGGACGCTCGCTATGCATGGTCAAGCCATAGAGTTGACGACTAAGACCTACTGCAAAGTCGCAGATGTCGATCATTTCTTGGACTTCGCCGAGACCCTCGGGGCGGATTTTGCCCATTTCGAGTGACACTAATTCCCCAAGTGGTTCTTTGTATTCACGCAGGATATTCCCCAAATCACGAATAACGTCTCCACGTTTCGGGGCTGGCACCATGCGCCAGCTCTCGAAGGCTTTTTGGGCAACGGCCACCGTTTGGTTATAGGCAGCTAAATCAGCCAACTGGACGTGTGCAATCACGTCACCAGTAGACGGATCATGACTAGGAATCCACTCACCTGACGTGGTCAACCACTCTGGACCCGTACAGGTACCTAAATTACGCTCAGCAAGATGGAGTTTTTGCAACAACGACTGTACACGACTCGACATGACACATACTCCTTTGTCAACAATGTCACTGGTATTATCACACACTAGAAGCAACAATGACCTAGGTTGTTTCACCTTGTTGAAACGACTGCACTGCTTCAACAATATCATTGAAGATGCGTCCTTGCCCTTTACCGGTCGATGAACGCCAATTTTTTGAGACACTGCGAATATGACGACCGAAGAGCGTTCGCACATACGGACTCAACACGACGAGATCGTGTTGCGGTATTTCGCGTTCAATACGCTCAGCATCTTTATCCCAATTGGATTTCCAGCCAATTAACTCCCAGGTTACTGAAATATGTGAATACGTCTCTTTGAGTCGTTCATCGATTTGTTCTTTGAAGGCTTGTTGCGTTTCATTTCCACCCACATATAACACACGACAGGCCCGTTGGGTAGTACTCGGCAGTGATTCAGCAAAAAACTGTTGATATGCTTTGTAATCAGGATGACGCAGTTGCTTCATCCACTCAAAGACCGCACGTGCACGTGGCATAGCCTTTTGACCAATATAAATATTGCATAACTTTGGCAACAACGAGAATGCCAGATCATGTTTGCCCATCACAAACAAGAGGAGAATCTGGGTTTCAAGTGTGTCCGGCTCGCCCCACATACGCACAAAGATAGCGTAATTATCATCGATAAACGAGGCCAAAAGGGCCGCAAAATCACTATTGCTGACAGCATGCATCTCGAGTAAATCGAGTATATACGCACACGCAGGTTCGTTTTCGTTGGCGACAGCGATATGCATTGCGTGGATGAAATGCTCGTAACGTTCTGTGGCAGGAAGACGTACGAACTTCTCACTATGAAAATAACGATGCCAAATCGGCGCACCATGCTGCATAACTTCGGCTACAGTACAAATCGTATACAAATCAAGGTCACGATAATTGAACAGATGTTGCATCACATCACGCGCTACAGCAGCATCAATCTTGGCGAGATTATGGTATATGTCAAGCCAAATAGTAATTGGAAATAACACATCCGAGAGAATGATGTAATGAACGTCTTTATGAATTGCTGCAATATCTTCGGGGGCTGGTTTGTGCGTCCACGCACGCAACCGTAAGAACACCACCCAATCATACAAATCACGGGCTTTGTATGATTCGAGTTGGCGTTCCATACCTTGACGTGCTTCATTGAACAATTCATACGCTGCAGGGTAGTTGTGATTCGCCAATTCAAGAATACCGAGAATAAATTGTGCATTGGTATAATCAGCATCTGGCACTTGTAGTGCGGCCTCGAAAAACGATTTTTGTTTTTCGAGGGCGACTTTTATCATGCGGTTTTGCTCTTTTTCGTCACCTGGCAAGATGCTATCAAGTGCAGAGTAGTTTGCGTTTGTCAAGCCGATATCAGCATACGTTTGTGATACCTCGCTAAAATCATTCACTGCAATTGCTTGATCAAAAAATTCGCTTGCTTGTGCAAATCGTCGTTTCCGACGGAAGTATTGGCCACGTTTGCGTAAGCATCGTGCATACAAATCGCGTTCTATACCCGCAACATGCAACTGTCGCGTCAGCTCTTGCAAGATACGATCTGCCACATCTTGGTTTTCGCCACGACGAACCAAGTCTGCGGCTATTGTATAAATTTGATGAGCGACACTTTGGGAGTGTTCGGCAAAGGTAAGGTGTGGGATTGGGCAATGCTCGATGAGTTCGGCAATATGTGTAAATGCCCCACGTTGTGCAAACGCCGGAACCAGATGAAAGATTGGCTCTAGTAAGTCGGTCGGAAGCGCAAGTACGTGTTGCCAATAGCGCTTATGCGACGAAAAAGAGTCTGCCATCAAATCGCTATTCTCGCGCCACATCCCAACCAGGTACCCAAAATACGCCCATGCCTGTCCCATAATGCTCTGGTGTTTTTCAACACCGAAACGCACACTACGCAGGCCTTGAAAGTACCCAAGATGGAAATAATAGGATGGAATTTCGCTATTTAGGCGCAACAACTCATGGAGCGCACGATCCATTTCATCAGGAGAGAGTGCACCATTGATGTCTGCGGCTGTTTCATTTACGGCACGAATCAACAGCTTGTCGAGTGCGCCAAATCTATGCGGCCACGATACTAATGCAGGCGGTGGATCAATCGGCTTCGGTGGTGTCTGTTTGCGCGATTCCGTTTTGGGCTTTGGTATGGACACTGCATGGGCAGGCGTTGTTGTCGACAAATCAGGTTGCACTGCCATCGGTTGTTCAGTTGGCGGTAGTTCAACGCCTGCTGTCGAATGTGACTCACACCATGTCATATGGGCACGCCATACAACTTCATAGCGCTGATCAGCAAACGCCTCGGTTCGACCTGGGCAATCTGAGAAGAGCGTAAACATACACATACATGCAATTGGTGGAGGTGCATGCTGTTGCACATGTTCAACGACACGCAGATACCAATCAGTAGGATATTGATTTGAGGGCAAATCAGGCTGGCCATCATTGCCGATTTGTCGAATATCCTCAACCAGCTGTGTGTGGAATGTTTTTAGGTAGCTATGACAGATATCATGAATAATCACGGGGTTTGCGGTAGCAAACGATGCCAAGCGATCGACACGCCACTCCAACGAATGCTGACGAATTTTGACGATACGCCAATTAAGTCGCCGCATCAAAATCTCATCAAATCGATGTATTTTGGAGGCCTTGTCAACTAATTCGCGTTGATCGTAGAGTTTTTTGATGATTTCCAAACGCACTTCACGTGGTAAATACTCCCAGAAGAGCCGAATCGATTGTGGTTTGGCGCTGATTTCACGTAAGGATACTTCAATCATATCAGCCTGCTTTCACATTTATACACACGTCATATATACCACAGGTTGATGAGAAAACGCTCAATTGGCCAATCAAGATGCTCGTAACGCCTTGATTGGCCTAGAGACTTATTGGAGTGCCGCGCGCATACCATTGATGAGATAGGCACCATCAGCACCAACTGTCAGGAAATTAACGCCTTGCTGTGCATATGGTTGAAGCGCAGCCTTAGTGGGCCCAATAATACCAACTCCCCGTTGCGCCTGGCTTGCACTTGCAATAATCTGGCTGATTGCACGATCAAGCTCAACACTAGGCATTTCGACACCAAGCGATTGACTCAAATCTGAAGTTCCAATGAAAATAACATCAGCCCCATCAACACGACAAATCTCGTCGCGGTGTGCGAGTCCTTTTGCGGTTTCAATTTGCAATACGACAACCGTACGTTGATTTGTTTCGGCGGGATAGGCGCTTGACGAAGCTCCGTATCCATTTATGGTTGATTGACTTAGGAGATAGGCTTGTGTCAATGTATGCAAACCACGCGTCCCTTCGGGTGGATATTTAGCCCATTCTATTGCGTGACGCGCTTGCTCAGCACTTTCGATCATTGGCACCATAATGCCGTCTGTGCCGGTTTCTAGTGCATGTTGAATTGCCCCACGCGACAAATCACGCACACGCACGATTGTTGCCATACCAAATGCACGTGCCGTCATGACTAGTTGTGCCACCATATCAGGTGCCATTGCAATGTGTTCGTGATCAATTATCAAAAAATCGAGACCTGTTTGCGCCAACAGGGCAACTGCTTGTGGATCTTGTAGTGTCAAAAATGAGTTGTAGCAGGGGCGACTGCGCAGTGCATGGGCTAACATCCCAGGTGCAATCATGGCACGGACCTCTTTCGTTCGCAGAGTACGGTATGGGTATTATATACTGAAGCGCGATCACTGCGACATCGATACAAGCCAATACTACCGAGGACACAGACACAATCGGTATGAATACGGTATAATTCTTACAGTAATTCGAATAGCTACTGAGACACATGATGATTGAGATTAAATCACCTGTTCGCGTCCGTTTTGCGCCAAGCCCAACCGGTTACCTGCACATCGGTGGCGTACGCACTGCATTATTTAACTGGTTATTTGCGCGACACTACGGTGGTCAGTTTTTGCTCCGCATTGAAGATACCGACGAGAAACGATTTGTCCCTGGCGCAGCCGACGACCTCATGACATCGATGCGCTGGGTAGGTATTGACTGGGATGAAGGTCCCGATATTGGCGGTCCATATGGTCCGTATGTTCAGTCAATTCGTAGTGAACAAGGCGTTTACATGCCATATGCTAATCAACTTCTCGAAGCTGGATTGGCGTATATGTCATTTACGACTGAAGATGAACTAGTCCAAATGAAGGCCGAAGCCGAGGCCAAGGGCATCAAGGCGTTCCGATTCCGTGGACCCGAGCGCGATTGGCCACTCGCCAAGCAACAAGAAGTTGCAGCAACTGGCAAGCCATACACGATTCGCCTCAAAGTCCCAGCCGAGGGGAGCACCCATTTCAATGACCTTGTGCGCGGTGGCGATGACGGTATCCGTATCAACAACAGCGAATTGTACGACATAGTCCTCATCAAAAAAACCGGTATGCCGGTTTATCACATGGCGCACTTGGTCGACGATCACTTGATGAAAATCACCCACGTGCTTCGAAGTGATGAGTGGGTCGCTTCAACGCCGTATCACGTATTACTCTACCAATACTTGGGGTGGGAATCACCAACATTTGCGCACTTGCCACCAATTTTGCGCCAAGATGGACACGGCAAATTGTCGAAGCGCAAAGATGATGTATCGGCCAACCGCTTCTGGGAGCGTGGGTATCTTGCTGATGCGATGTTCAACTACTTGACGCTCCAGGGGTGGAGTTTCGACGATCACACCGAGATAATGACGCGTGCAGAAGTGGTAGAACGATTCACAATAGATCGCGTGCAGTCATCGCCAGCACGCTGGAACCCAGCCAAGTTGCTCGACATGAATGGGATTTATATTCGAGCGATGAACACAGAGCAGGCTGCCGAAGCAATTACGCCATTCTTACAACGTGCCAATTTGGTGCCGACGCCTATCGACGCAACGAGTCAACAGCGCATCCTCGCACTCACGCCATTAATTCATGAGCGACTCAAAGAATTAGGCGAGGCACCAGAGCTACTCGATTTCTTCTTTGTTGAGATTGCGACACCAAGTGCCGAATTGCTCATCCCTAAGAAAATGGATGCCGCCACCACGAAGGCTGCGCTGCTCCAGATTCACACTGCATTGAGTGCCGTTACTGATTGGCACAACGCGGAAATACTCGAGTCATGTTTGCGTGCGTTATGTGAGCAACTCGAACTAAAACCTGGGCAATTGTTTGGTGCGGTGCGTGTTGCCGTGAGTGCGCGCACAATTGCACCACCGTTGTTTGAGATGTTGATTGCTCTCGGCAAGGAAACCACACTGCGTCGAATTGTAGCAGCAACAGAAGTGTTGTAATACAAAAACACCGCCTCTTGGCTAAGCCAAGAGGCGGTGTTTTTGTATACCCGGGTTACTTTTTCAAACCTGGGATTTCCAGTTTGATTTCGTTCAGTGGTTGTACACCAGTCAGCGACAACTCTTTGGCGAAATGACATGCCACAAAATGCTCATCACCGACATCCACCAGTGGTGGGCGTTCTGCTTTACAAATATCCTTGGCATATTTGCAACGTGGATGGAAATAACAGCCACTCGGTGGATTCGCAGGGCTGGGCACATCACCATGCAAGCGTTCTGGTCGATGACGTAATCGAGGATCGGCCTTGGGAATGGCGTTCAACAATGCCTCGGTATACGGGTGCTTCGGAGTGAAGTAGAGTTTGTCGGTACGCGCCATTTCGACGATATAGCCGACGTACATCACTGCCACACGATCCGAGATGTGTTCGATTACGCTCAAGTCGTGGCCCACAAACAAATATGAGAGGCCATACTTCTCTTGGAGTTCGTCGAGCAGATTCAAAACCTGAGCTTGGATAGACACGTCAAGCGCTGATACCGGCTCATCACATACAATCAACTTAGGATTGAGTGCAAGTGCGCGTGCGATACCAATGCGTTGGCGTTGACCGCCCGAGAAGGCGTGCGGATAACGCGACATATTCTCGGGGCGAATGCCGACTTCTTTGAGCAGTTCAGCAACACGGTCTTTGAGTTCACTACCGGTCGCACGCTTTTGAATTTCAAGCGGCTCGCCAACAATTTGACCGACAGTCAGACGCGGATTCAGTGACGTAAACGGATCTTGGAAGATAATCTGCATATTCGGGCGCAACTTAAGCATCAAGTCACGATCAGCTTTGGTCACATCAACCATACCCAACTCAGGGTCGTTGAAGATAACTTCACCGGCAGTTGGTTCGTGGAGACGTAACAAGGCGCGACCCGCAGTACTCTTGCCACACCCTGACTCACCGACAAGTCCTAGCGTTTCGCCCTTTTTGATGTGAAAGTTGATGCCGTCAACAGCTTTGACGGTACCAGTCACACGTCGTAGCAAACCAGATCGGATGGGGAAGTGCTTTTTGAGGCCACGCACCTCAAGCAACATGTCATCGGTCGTCATGAGCGCCTCACGAATACAGGTGGCAGCGTACGGTATGACCCTTGGCTGCGTCTACGACAATCTCTTCGGGAACGGTCACATCACATACCCCTTCGATCTTGGCTGGACAGCGCAGATGGAAGGCACACCCTTCAACACGTGAATACGGATCAGGCACTGTTCCTTCGATTGATGCCAATCGGCCTTTGGTACGCCCAAGGCGAGGAATCGATTGCAGGAGTGCAATCGTATACGGGTGCTTCGGGTCATAGAAGATATCATCGACCGTCGCACGTTCGACCACACGACCAAGATACATGACGGCGACTTCGTCACACATTTGGGCAACCACGCCCATGTTGTGTGTAATGAACATGATTGACGTACCGATTTCGTTTTGCAGACCACGCATCAAATCAAGAATATTTGCTTCAGTGGTTACGTCAAGTGCGGTAGTCGGTTCGTCGGCAATCAACAGCGTTGGGTTACACGAGAGTGCCATGGCAATCATAGCACGTTGCCGCATACCGCCCGAAAGTTCATGCGGATATGATTTCGCAATACGTGCAGGATTAGGCATACCCACTTTGGTCAGAATCTCAACCGCGCGTCGTGCAGCCTCCACCTTATCATCGGTCTGGTGCAACAAAATCGCTTCTTCGATTTGGTTACCCACGGTATAACATGGGTTTAGCGACGACATTGGTTCTTGGAAGATCATCGAGATGTTGTTCCCACGGATACCACGCATCTCTGGGCTGTTCTTGCCATAGGTCAGAATATCAACGGGTTCGCGATCAGCAAACTCACGGAAGAGGATACGTCCACCCTCAGTGCGACCTGCACTATGCACAAGTTGCATGATTGAGAGGCCGGTGATGCTTTTGCCACACCCTGACTCACCGACAATTCCTAGCACTTTGCCACGTGGGATATTAAAGCTCACACCATTCAAGGCGCGCACAACACCAAGGTCGGTATAAAAACTAACCTTCAAATCTTCGACGCGAATCACGTCGTCTTTGCTGGCAATTGTTGCCGCAGCTACGTTGGCAGTCATGCATTACCTCCTAGGCGTACGGATCGACGGCATCGCGAACACCATCACCCAATAGGTAGAAGCTCAACACGGTGATAATCAACACACCAACCGGGATAAGCATCCATGGATAGGATGTAATGGCTTCAATTGTCTGAGCATCACGCAACATCACTCCCCACGACACTGCTGGGGGCAAGATACCCAATCCGAGATAACTCAAGGCAGTTTCTGAGCCAATCGCACCAGGAATAGCCAGAGTACCAACCACGATAATGTGGCTCAACGAGTTAGGAATCAAGTGGCGCGTGATAATGTGCCAGTGAGACGCACCAGCTGCGACGGCAGCCGCAGTATAGTCACTCGCACGATACGACATGACTTTGCCGCGAACTTCACGTGCAAGTCCCGTCCAACCGATGAGTGCAATAATCAGGGTAATCAAGAAGAAGCGCACTTGTACTGGCACACCCATTGGCAAGGCAGCAGCCAATGCCAAAAAGAGTGGCACATCAGGGAAGGATCGCAACAATTCGATCAAGCGCTGAATCAAGTTGTCGATTGCTCCCATAAAGTAGCCAGAAGCCGTACCAACGATAGAGCCAATCATCACCGACACAAGCACACCAATAAACCCGAGTGTCAGTGAAACTTGACTACCCTTCATCAAGCGTGAAAAAACATCTTTGCCGTCTTTATCAGCACCAATCAGGTTTATTTGGTAGCCATCCTCGACACCAAACAAATGCAATCGGCTTGTAAAGACACCCAAGAAGCGATATTCGTACCCTTGTACAAAAAACTTAACGGGCAACGGCGCACTCAAATCTGGCTCATAGAACCACTCAAAGCGCACTTGATCAAGTGTTTGTTTGAGCTTGTAGGTCACGATTTGCCCATTTTCAAAGGCAATTTTTGATGGTGGAGCCCATGCATAATTGGAGTCAAGGCGATTATGATCGTATGGCGCCAAGAAATCCGAGAAGATCATCAGAGTATACAACACAACCAACACATACAAGCCACCTACCGAAAGTTTACTACGACGGAATCGGCGTACCATCAGTTGCCACTGCGGTATCTGTCCTACATCCTCGGTGGCAGTTGCCTTGCTCGTAGGCAATTGAGTAGCATCTGTAGCCATCAATGCACCCCTTCACTAATCTAAGCGAACACGAGGATCAACCCAGGCCAAGAGCAAGTCACCGATGAGATTCCCTATCAACAACAAGGCTGACAGGATCACGAGGATTGTTCCGGCCAAGTACATATCTTGGCTACGCAGCGCCGAAAGGTACATGGGACCAATAGTAGGCAAACTCAAGACTTGCGCTACTAGCGTTTCACCGACGATAAGTGCCGGCAACAATGTACCAAGCGCCATCACCAGTGGCTGAATTGCGTTGCGCACGGCGTGTTTCCAAATAACCACCGCTTCATCAAGACCTTTTGCACGTGCTGTTTGGACGTATTGCATGTTGAGTACGTCGAGCAAGTTCGCACGCATGACACGTGTCAAGCCAGCAGTAGCGCCCATAGCAAGTACCAACACGGCAATCCAGACGTGTTTGACCATATCCACAACCCGTGCAAAACTCCACGGTGCGTCGATAAATTCGGGTGAGAAAATACGTCCAACTTGGTGGTTAAAGAGTCTGGTTGCTAGGATAAGAAGCACGAGCGCTAACAGAAACCCTGGTATTGCAAGTCCTACAAATTGAATGAATGTAATGATGTAGTCGGGAATTGTATATCGATGGGTGGCCGAATACACACCAATTGGAATGGAAACAAGCCACGTAAAGAGCAGAGCAAAAGTCGACAAACTAACTGAGAAGCCAAGGCGGCCCCAAATACGGTCTCCAACTGACTGATCTGTCTCAAACGATGTTCCAAAGTCACCTTGTACCGAACGTGAAACCCACTTCCAATACTTAGTCAAAAACGGATCATTGACACCATAGCGCTCCTCGAGCGCACGGACTTGTTCGCGCGAGATATCTCCACTCATTTGACGAAAGCGTTGCAACTGCACGTCGAGGATCGACCCAGGTGGTAATTGAATGATGAAAAATCCTACAAACGACACAATAACGAGCAACACTACCATGTTTATCAAACGCCGTGCAATGTAGTTCAGCATGCGTTACTCCCACTCTGGGCTATGGGCAGCTACGCCCTAAATTCATTTGAAGAGGTGGGGAAAAGGGTAAATGGTTCAGCATGGGCAGTCAATGACTGCCCATGCTGTGTGTGGCAAGTGCCACGAAAGACCAGATTAGGCGTGAGCCTCTGGGTTGTCCCAGAACCAGGTCTCAGGATCGTAGGTGGCTGGTGCAGGAATAATCCATGGGTTTACGAAACCGCCGAGACCTTCCTTGGCCAAGTCATCACGGGTTGGCACATTCTTGAGCTCGTCGTGAGCCAAGATGATGCGTGGTTGGTTGGTGATGGTACCCGAGAAGAACGGACCGCTCTCCACGTGGATCTTCATCAAGTCCCAAACCATGGCATGGCGCTTCATGACGTCTGGCTCGACCTTGGTCTTCTCATAGATCTCGTACATCTTGCCGATGACTGGATCGAAGTCAGCATCGCCAGGCATGATACGGCGTGGTGTGCGCTCGTATGGATCCTTGTCGAGCTCTTCCTTCTCGGTAGCGGTACCAATGGTTGCGTAACCGACACCGTGGAGTGATGACCAGCGGTCGCCTTCGATTGGCACAACCCACTGAGGATAGACGAGGTGGTTGGGGCCGTCACCGACTTCCCAAGCCGTCTTCATCATGATATCGCCAGCGCGCCATGCTTCGTCGTAACCCTCGGCTGGAACTGGGGTCAAGGTGGCATCGATAC
>CAYXXK010000072.1:0-13074 GCA_964469045.1 uncultured Klebsiella sp. | reverse complement strand
TGGTACCAGGTGCATTGATTACAATCAGTCGCACCAATCAGCCAAATGTAGTTAGCCTTACTTATGGTGAGCACGACGAGCGCATTGAATCACTGTTGACCATTGAAGAAGGCAAGAAAAAGAGCAAATTTACCTTTAACGAGCGTCAATTCACCTGTGTGGTTGACGATGAATTGCTCCCAACCATCAGCAATGTTGGACGTATTCGTCGCATTAAGTTCTTTGAGTTAAGCGAACGCAAGAACATCCATGCGCTTGTCGAAGCCCTCTTTGTTGGTTTCGGTGAAAAAGCCGGCACCAAACAAGATCCTCTTTACCAAATCGAGTTCGAGCAACTCTACAACCTGCTGACAATCTATCGTAGTGTTACCCGCAATTACTTGCTCCATGCACTCAATGAACATGCAGATTGCCGCTTAGTCAACAGTGCATCCGGGTTGTGGGAGTGCAAAGTTGACGTCGCCGTACCTGAGCGCGGAAGCACCAGCTTTGGGTATGATGACGAAGACGAGGATTAGCGCACACCCACGCATGACACCATCATCCAACGAGGGGCTGAGCCTGCGCTCATCCCCTCGTTATTATCCTAATCAACTGCGCCGCATGAGGTATTCTGCATGTCAACTCCTGTCACACTCACTACAACGCTACAACAGCTTCAACAACCAGGCCACGTCAATCGTGCACGTCTCAAAGTGCTCACTGATTTGCGCGAACGCGACCGAGCGGTGTTTTGGCATGATTGGTGCCTTATCCCTCGCGATGCACGCATACGCATCATCACATTAATGAACGAAATCAGCGAAGAAAATCTCGAACTCGACTTTCGCCCGATTATGCGCTGGGCACTCTCAGATAGTGACGCCGAAGTGCGTCGCCGCGCTATCGACGGGCTCAGCGAAGAAGAACATCCGCGTATTATTGAACCGCTCCTCAATTGTCTGATGCATGACCCAGACGATGAGGTGCGTAGTACGGCTGCCATGAGTTTGGCACGCTTTACCACCTTAGCCGCTGTTGATGAGTTAAGCCCAGCCCATCATACGGTGTTGGTGACCACCCTTCACCAAGCATTGACACACCACCACGACAAACCCGACATCTACCGACGCATCCTCGAAACACTTGGACCGGTCGCAGATGACCAGATCCGTACACAGATCAGTCTCGCTTGGCAAAGCAAGCAGACCACCCTGCGCGAAAGCGCACTCGTGGCTATGGGTCGCAGTCAAGATAACAGTTGGTTGCCAATCATCCGCGCCGCACTCGAAGACGGCCACGCCGCTATTCGCTATGAGGCAGCACGGGCTGCTGGTGAATACGCCGATCAGGCGTCAATGTTAGTGCCACTCTTAATACAGCTGACCCTCGAAGACGATATTGAGGTCGCTGGTGCGGCTATTTGGGCGCTCGGTCAAATCGGCGACGAACGTTCAGTACGCGCCCTTAAACAACTCAGCAAATCGCGCGACCACGCCAAACGCGATGCTGCATTAACCGCACTCGACGAAAACGACGGCAGCGATGACCTCTTCGGCAACATCAACCCGTTTGGTGATGATGGCGATGATGATGGTGACGACGACTAACTCTTCAAGGGGAATCACTGCATGCACTACACACACTATCGCGACATCACACACCCGTACGATGTGGTTTGTCTATCACCACACCTCGACGATGCCGCACTCTCATGTGCCGGAGAGCTGATTGCCGCCCGTCACGCCGGCTTACGCACACTCGTCATCACCGTGTGCACATCGATTCCACCAGTGAGTGCCACCTATAGCGCGCTTGCGGTCGAGTTCCACCGTGAATGGGGGCTCGACGAAGCCCAAGCAGTAACCACGCGCCTTGGTGAAGATAATCGGGCTATGGCTATCTTGGGCGTTGATGACGTATGGCTCAATCTTGATGACGCCATTTATCGCATGCCCGGTCACTACAACAGCCGCGAGACGCTCTTTGCTATGCCACATGCTAGCGACACGCTCGCCGATCAACTGCGTCTCATCTTGCACGAGTTGATGCCAGTACTCGGCAACGCACGATGGCTTATTCCGGCCGGTGTAGGCATGCATGTCGATCACCTGAATGTGTTTGCGGCGGCCTGCGCAGTCTTGACGCCAGCCACCATCAGCTTGTACGAAGAGGTCCCTTATGCGCTCACGCCCGAGTGGATTACGCAGCGTCAGCAGATGCTGAACGTGACAATGGCGCATGTAGACATGGGACCATATATCGCCGCCAAAATCGCCGCCATCGGCTGTTATGCCAGCCAGATGGATGCCCTGTTCGGCGATGGCACAACCATGCCCAAACAAATTACCGATTATCATCGCCAACTTGGCAATGGCACGCCATCCGAGCGTCGCTATCGTTTGATTAACTAATCAGAGAACACTATGACCGACATTCCCGCCATCAAACTACTTTCACCCGGCGCATCTGTCTGGGACAAGTTTTGTAGCGAACACGAACATGGTCATTTATTACAAAGTAGTCGCTGGGGATTACTCAAACAACAAACCGGTTGGCACTCACATCGCATCATCGTCAGTGACGAAGAACGCATCCGCGCCGGTGCCCAAATTCTCACCCAAAAACGCTTTGGATTGGCCATGTGCTACGTACCACGCGGACCGTTATTCAGCAACGATCTCATCATCAACCATACCTTAGTCGTTGCAATTAACCGCTACGCCAATGAACAAAACGCCATTGCCGTACGCTACGAACCGTATGTAACGAGTAACCACCAACGCGCAGCGCTTATTTCTAAAGCGTTGAACTTTACGGAACATACCATCAGCGAAAGCATTCAGCCACAGCATACTGTGATCACACATCTTGTTGATCACACAAGCGGCAAAGCACTCACTGACCAACAACTCCTAGGAACATTTAGCAAAGGCCATCGTGCCGACATCAAAAAAGCCGAACGTGCAGGAGTCACCATTCGATATGGTCAAGGGGCTACCGATATCGCCACGTTTAGCCAATTGATGCAAGAAACCGGCGCACGCGCAAATTTTGCTGTGCACTCCCACACATACTACCAACACGTGTGGGATTTATTCGGCACCATTGATCAAGGTACGTTAATTCTCGCTGATTATAACGACCAAACGATTGCAGGTGCCCTAATAGTTGGCGGGGCTAATACCGTCAATTATTTGTACGGCGGCTCTCGCGCTGAGGCATTTCAACATGGGGCAAATCACCTTATTCAATGGAGTGCCTTACGCTGGGCGCGCGACCACGACTATGCTCACTATGACTTCTGGGGGATTCCATACCGCAAAGACGAGGCGCCGGCGGGTGCTGAGCAGCCGAGCATGGCCGGCCTGATTCGCTTCAAGAAAGGCTTCGGCGGCGACGAAGTGTCATTTATGCCGGCCTACACGCATATTCTCAAACCGACGCTCTACAACCTAGTCAAAACTCGTTTTTCGATTTAGGTATCACACAAGGACAGCACCAATGGCAGATTCACTCACCGAACAACTCGCCGAGGCCCAGCGCCTACAAGCATATTACCAACGTGAACTCGAGCGCCAGCGCGGTATGAACGCCGAGTTGCGCAAAGCCGTCGCCGAGATGGCCCGCACCTTCCAAGAGACCCTCGCCGAGTCTGTGCACGCCGCCGAAACCGGCGATCTCGCCGAGGTCCGCCGCATCGCCTACGCCAATCGCAACGCCTGGCAGGCCTATTTGCAACAAATCGTGCAGGCAGCGGGTAAGAGTAGTTCGTCTTCAGAACATGAGTAAGCGCAGGGCATACGCCCTGCGCTTAGCACTCCAACAATCCCACTTAATTCATCCGCCTGCGCCGGCGCCGCATGGCGTCTTGATCACTCGGCGTACTCCCTGCTGGTGGCGTTTGTGGCACCGAGTATTGGTCATCACTAGCACTGTCGGTACGCGGTGGTGCCAGTGGGCGCTCGCCTTGGCCACGTGGCGGCCCAAACTGCTGATCGCGCGGTGGTCGTGGCCCTTGGCGCTCGCCTTGTGGCCGATTGGGCCGATCACCTTGATTCTGGCGAGGCTGATACGGCCGATCACCACTCGGTGCATCTTGACGGTCACCTTGGTTTTGCCGCGGTTGATATGGCCGGTCACCTTGATTCTGACGAGGCTGATATGGCCGATCGCCGCTTGGTCGCTCGCCTTGGTTTTGCCGTGGCTGGTACGGCCGGTCGCCGCTCGGTGGCCCTTGGCGTGGCCCACGGTCACCTTGGGGACGATTGCCGCCACTGTGACTTTGGCCAGCTGGGCGACGATCATCGCGACCACGCGGTTTAATGCGCGTAGCCGCACCAACATCGTCACTACTGCGTTCATCGGGTTTGTCTTCGAGTGCGGCCAACGCGGCCAACATGTCTGACGACTCAAACTCATCGCGGAGAAGCCGACGCTCGCCACGGTTGCGCTCGCGCACCACTGGCGTCACACCTTCGGCGTTCCGCGTCCGCGCCATTGTCGCCACATCCTCAGTCGCTTCGCGAATCGCCTCGGGTTTGAACTCTTCGTGTACGCCACTCGCAGCGAGCGTCACCGTCAATGTGCCTCGAAGCACATTAACACTGGTCACCTCGCCTGGGCCATCAGGCGTATGCACCCACGTGCCACGCTTAGGCATCTCGGCTTTCATTTCGACGTATTGCTCATGCTCATACGCCAAACAACAGAGCAAGCGCCCACAGACACCGCTGATTTTGGCAGGATTGAGGGGCAAATCTTGGTCTTTGGCCATTTTGATTGAGACGCGCGCATAATCTGGCAGAAACGACGCACAGCACAAAATGCGGCCACATGGGCCGATGCCGCCGAGAAGTTTGGCCTCGTCACGTGGGCCGATTTGGCGTAATTCGATACGCGTGCGGAATGTACGGGCCAAATCGCGCACCAAATTACGGAAGTCGACGCGCTTGTCAGCCGTAAAATAAAACGTCAACCGTGACCCGTCAAAGCTATACTCAGCCTTGACCAGACTCATCGGTAATTCGTGCTCGTCGATCTTCTCTTGACATCGTCGAATCAACTCGTCTTGCCGACTATTCAACTGCTTCCAACGCACTTCGTCTTCTTCGAACGCCGCGCGTACTACTGGTTTGAGTTCACCCACAATAGCAGATTCATCGACATCATGCGGCAATTCGGCAACGCGAGCCATCTCAAGCCCACGCGCAGTTTCAACGATTACATACTGCCCGATTGTCATATCAGGAACAGCTACGGGATCGAAATAGTATGTTTTACCGGAATCCTTAAAACGGATACCGACCACTGTTGGCATTGCACTTATCCTTTACACATCAAAACCACATCAGTTATTAATGTATGAATTGTGGTTGCCATTGTAACACATCCTACTCAATTACTGATATCATCGCTTGACGCATTGCATGACTCCTACTATGATATGTGTAGCATTCCTCCTAAAACCACCTTAATTTGACAAATCATTTCGTGTAGAGTATCATTCTATTTCGCTGTATGTGAGTAATCACAGGCAGCCCTATACCTTGTGCAGACAGAGAGAAGCATGCACGAATCAAGCCAATGACCAGGCATTTCAGTCGCTACCAGGCGCCAAGAGCCGGGTAGGGTGTTTTTTGCATTGTCTCGACGATTCCTGTGAGCAACTTGCCACACGCAATTGGTTACCGCCCGATATAAGCGAGGTTTCCATGTCTCCAAAAAATCACCATGTCGCGCTCCCACCACTCATCATGCCGAATGGTCCGCGGACGGCTCAGCGAGCCCAGCGCCATACGTTCGGTCAAGAGCGGGACGCCATCGAGGTACCAAACCTCATTGAAACGCAGATTAAGAGTTTCGAGTGGTTCCGTTCGGAAGGCTTGAAAGAACTCTTCCGTGAGATTTCGCCTATTAGCGATTTCACAGGTAAGAATCTCGAGTTGCGTTTCGGTGATTTCAAATTTGGTGAGCCGCGGCACACCGAGCATGAATGTCGCGAATACGATTTGACCTATTCTGCACCATTGCGCGTCAACGTGCAGTTGCGCATTTTGAGCACTGGTGAAATCAAAGAGAGCGACACGTTTCTTGGTGATTTCCCACTGATGACCGAGAACGGCACGTTTGTCATTAATGGTGCTGAGCGTGTGGTTGTGTCACAGCTCGTTCGTTCACCGGGTGTCTATTTTAGTGCAGAGGTTGACCCGACATCAGGACACCGTCTGCACTCAGCCAAGTTGATTCCAAATCGTGGTGCATGGCTCGAGTTCGAAACCAATCGTCGCAACGTCATCTCCGTCAAAGTCGATCGCAAGCGCAAAATTCCCGTCACTGTCTTTTTGCGGGCGGTTTTGGCTTGGCAAGCAGGCCCTAATGGAGAAGGCAACTGGTGTGACGACAGCGAGTTGACGAGCCATGGGCTCAACGAGCACGTCGAGCAGATGTTCGGCTCACTCGAAGACAATAACGAAATCAAATACATGCGTACCACACTCGACAAGGACAACACGCGCAACGCACGTGAAGCGCTCATCGAGTTGTACAAACGCTTGCGCCCGGGTGACCCACCGACGCTCGACAACGCCAAGAGCCTGCTCGAATCGTACTTCTTTAGTGAGCGTCGCTATGACTTGGCTAAGGTTGGTCGCTACAAGCTCAACAAGAATCTCTATGAGCGCAGCAACGACGGCAATCCGCCCAGCGAGGATGTGCGTGTATTGTTGGTTCGTGATATTTTCAAAATCATCGAGCTGGTGATTGAACTCAACAACGGCCGTGGCGAGTCTGACGACATCGACCACTTGGGCAATCGCCGTGTCCGCACCGTCGGTGAGTTGATTCAACAACAATTCCGCACTGGTTTGATGCGCATGGAGCGCGTCATCAAAGAGCGCATGTCATTGACCGAGCCTGAGAGTGCCACCCCCAATCAGCTCATCAACATCCGTCCGATTTTGGCGGCCATTCGTGAGTGGTTCGGTGGTTCACAGCTTTCGCAATTCATGGATCAGACCAATCCGCTGGCCGAGTTGACCAACAAACGTCGTTTGTCGGCTCTTGGACCTGGTGGTTTGAGCCGCGATCGCGCCGGCTTCGAAGTGCGTGACGTGCACCATTCACACTACGGGCGTATTTGTCCGGTCGAGACGCCCGAAGGGCCAAACATCGGTCTTATCGGTACGATGTCGACCTTTGCCCGCGTGAACGACATGGGCTTCCTCGAGACGCCGTATCGACGCGTCTATCGTGAGCTCTTGACGGCTGCAGGCATCTTCGAAGACGCCAAAGACGCCGCTCGTGGTGCCAGCACCATCGTAGCCCCACGTGACTATCGTCACTTGATTAGCGGCGATTTGTTGTTGGCCAAGGGGAGTATGTTAAGTAGTAACGGCTCACTCAGCGCCGACATCAAATCACTGCTCGAGTCCGTATCGACCACCATCCTGACTGGCCAGCGCTTGCGCGAGGACATCGTTGACCCCAAGAATGGTAAGGTCATTGGTCAAGAGGGTGACGACATCACTGTCGAGATGGCCCGTCAAATTGCGGCATTGCCATTAGTTCGTATCAACATCCACCCGATGGTCTCACACGACGTTGAGTACATTACGGCAGACATGGAAGAGCGCTACACTATCGCTCAGGCCAATGCGCGCGTCGACGAGTTCGGTCGATTCATCGATGGAAGTGTGTCGTGTCGCGTGCATGGTGACTTCGAAGATATGCGCATTACCAATATCGAGTACATGGACGTGTCACCCAAGCAGGTTGTCAGCGTTTCAACCGCGCTCATCCCCTTCCTCGAGCATGACGACGCCAACCGTGCCTTGATGGGTTCGAACATGCAACGCCAAGCAGTGCCGTTGCTCCGTCCCGATGCACCAATCGTTGGTACCGGCATCGAACACTTGGCCGCCCGCGATAGCGGTCAGGTGGTTGTCGCTCGTCACGACGGTATCGTCCAAAGCGTCACTGGTGATAATGTGACCATCGAACGCATTGACGTGGCAGGCAATCCAGTACTTGATGAATTCGGTAAGGTCGTTGTTGATGACTACCGCCTACGCAAATTCATGCGTTCCAATCAAGACACCTGTATCAATCAACGTCCATCAGTGTTGCGTGGCCAGAAGGTCAAGCGCAACGAAGTTATTGCCGATAGCTCATCCACCGATCGCGGTGAGTTGGCACTCGGCCAAAATGTCTTGGTTGCCTTTATGCCGTGGGAGGGTGGTAACTTCGAAGACGCCATCCTTGTCAGCGAGCGTCTGGTACGCGAAGACGTCTTTACCTCGATTCATATCGAGCGCTACGAAATCGAAGCCCGTGAGACCAAGCTCGGGCCCGAAGAAATCACCCGCGACATCCCCAACGTCGGCCCCGAAAGCCTGCGTAACCTCGATGAGCGCGGTATCATCTACGTCGGCGCCGAAGTGCACCCCAACGACATCTTGGTCGGTAAGATTACCCCCAAGGGCGAGACCGAGTTGACTGCCGAAGAGCGCCTGTTGCGCGCCATCTTCGGTGAGAAGGCCCGCGAAGTCAAAGATAGCTCACTGCGCGTCCAAAACGGCGTACGCGGTAAGGTCATCGGCGTCAAGCGCTTCGATCGCCAAGAAAACCCAGATGTTGATTTGTCGGTCGGCGTCAATCAGAAAGTGCAGATTTTGCTCTGTCAAAAGCGCAAAATCTCGGCCGGTGACAAAATGGCCGGTCGTCACGGCAACAAGGGTGTGGTAAGTCGCATTCTGCCCGTCGAGGACATGCCCTTCCTCGAGGATGGCACGCCAGTCGATATCATCTTGAACCCAATCGGTGTACCAAGCCGTATGAACCTCGGTCAGATTCTCGAGACGCACCTTGGGTGGGCTGCAGAGCGCCTCGGGATGCGCATCGCCACCCCGGTGTTCGATGGTGCCACTGAAGACGATATCCAGAACTGGTTGAGCCAGGCTGCCTTGCCCCATGACGGAAAGGTCATGTTGCACGACGGTCGCACTGGCAACCAGTTCCACAATCCAGTCACCGTCGGCTATATCTACATGCTCAAGTTGGCCCACTTGGTCGAGGACAAGATCCACGCACGCTCGACCGGCCCCTACAGCTTAGTTACCCAGCAGCCGTTGGGTGGTAAAGCGCAGTTTGGTGGTCAACGCTTCGGTGAAATGGAAGTCTGGGCACTCGAGGCCTATGGTGCCGCCTACATCTTGCAAGAGATGCTTACCGTAAAATCTGACGATGTGGTAGGTCGTGTTAAGACCTATGAAGCCATCGTCAAAGGTGAGCCTATCCAAGAGGCCGGCGTGCCTGAGTCGTTCAAAGTGCTCATCAAAGAGTTGCAATCACTGGGCTTGTCGGTTGATGTCCTTTCGGATGACGAGAAGCCAGTACAACTCAACGACGACTCAGAGAACGACAACGTCCAGCTCGAAGGCATCAATATTTCTGGCCGCGAACGCGATGAATAGTTGGGGTAGCACCCTAGGGGGTATATAGACATGCTCGAAATCAACGATTTCAGTTCAATTCGCATTAGTTTGGCCTCACCTGAGGCCATTCGTGGATGGTCAAAAGGTGAGGTTACCAAGCCAGAAACCATCAACTACCGCACCCTCAAGCCTGAGCGCGATGGCCTCTTCTGTGAGAAGATTTTCGGCCCCACCCGCGACTGGGAGTGCTACTGCGGCAAGTACAAGCGCGTCCGCTATCGTGGCGTCGTCTGTGACAAATGTGGCGTTGAAGTCACACGCTCAAAGGTCCGCCGTGAGCGCATGGGCCACATTCAGCTTGCCACACCGGTTAGCCATATCTGGTTTGTCAAGGGTTCACCAAGCCGACTGAGCTTGTTGCTCGACATTACCCCACGCAATCTTGAGCGTGTACTCTACTTCGCCGCGTATATCGTCACTGAAGTTGACGAAGAAATTCGAGCCGAGGCACGTGCTGAGCTCGAAGCGTTGTATGACGATAAGATTAGTACACTTGAGCTTGAGGCAAACAACAAAAAAGGTCAGATTGCTACGGATCTTTCTAGCGAGTTGGTTGATTTTAGCAATCAACAACTCGAAAAGACGGATGCTGTGAGTCGTCAGATTGCTGATATTGAAGCGCTACGCCGCACACTGAAGAGTGAGTATGAGTCACTCCGTGAGCAACTCGAAAACCGCGAAGGTGAGAAAGTCGAAGAAGACTTGCTCTTCCGCTCAAGCATCCTTGTTGAAGAAGGTCGTGCAATTCGCGAAGAAACCATTGATTTGCTTGACGAGCTCTACGAGCGTGAGTCTGCGTCGCTTGAGGCACAAGCCCAACAAATCACCGACAACGAATTGCTGCGTAGCGCAAGCCGCGAGCAACTCGAGCAAACCGCCCGCGCCGAGCAGAATCGGATTAGCGAAAAGCGCGATCGCGATATCGACCTTATGCTCAAAGAGAAAAAGCAGAAGCTCGACGCACTCGACTCGATTCGCATGAAGCGCATCTTAAGCGAAACCGACTACCGTGATTTGCGCGAAATGCTCCGCGATACCCCAGGCGTGTTCAAAGCCGAAATGGGTGCAAGTGCCATTCGTGATTTGATCGAGCGTACTGTGGACCTCGATGGCTTAGCGACGATACTCCAAGATGATATAAACAACACCAGTAATAGCCCCAAGCGCAAGAAGTTGACCAAGCGCTTACGCGTGGTCGAAGCATTCCGCAAGAGTGGCAACAAACCTGAGTGGATGATTATGACGGTGTTGCCGGTTATCCCTCCCGACTTGCGCCCAATGGTGCAACTCGATGGCGGCCGTTTTGCGACGTCAGATCTCAATGATCTCTACCGCCGTGTCATTAACCGCAATAACCGTCTCAAACGTTTGATGGAGCTCAATGCTCCTGATATTATCGTGCGCAATGAAAAGCGTATGCTCCAAGAGGCCGTCGATGCCCTCATCGACAACGGCCGACGTGGACGCGCAGTCAGCGGCAAAGGCAAACACCGCCTGAAGTCGCTCAGCGATATGCTTAAGGGTAAGCAAGGGCGCTTCCGCCAGAACTTGCTCGGTAAACGCGTTGACTACTCTGGTCGTTCGGTTATCGTGGTAGGCCCGAGCCTCAAACTCCATCAATGTGGTTTGCCTAAGAAGATGGCGCTCGAGCTCTTCAAGCCGTTTGTGATGCAACGCTTAGTGCAGAACAAAATCGTCGGCAATATCAAGGCCGCCAAGAAACTCGTTGAGCGCGTGAAGCCTGAGGTGTGGGATGTGCTCGAGGAGGTCATCAAAGACTATCTCGTACTCCTCAACCGTGCACCATCGCTGCACCGCTTGTCAATTCAAGCCTTCGAAGCGCAGTTAATTGAAGGCTCAGCCATCCAGCTTCATCCGCTCGTGTGTACGGCCTTTAACGCCGACTTCGACGGTGACCAGATGGCCGTGCACGTGCCACTTTCGGGCAAAGCCCAAGAAGAAGCACGCCTGCGCATGCTCTCCAAATACAACATCCTTTCACCAGCAACTGGTGATCCAATTATTACGCCGTCACAAGACATCGTACTCGGATGTTTCTACTTGACCATCATGAATGATGGTGCCAAGGGTACAGGCAAGGTCTTCACCTCGATTGAAGAAGCCTTGTTGGCGTACGATAAGGGCGTGGTCGACATTCAGGCGCCGATTTTCGTGCGCATGCAAGGAGTTAAACTCCAAGGTGATAACGTCAAAGCCACCAAAGAAGGAAAGAAAATCCCTGCAGAAGTGCGTACGTTACCCGATGGTCCCAACGGCGAATCACGCATGCTACTCGAAACATCAGTCGGACGCTTGATTTTCAATCAAGAATTATTGCCGCCATTGCAATACCGTAACCACGAGGTCATCAAAGATAGCCTTAAGCACATCATTGCAGACTGCTACAAGTACTACACTAATGCAGACAACTTGAGCGATGACGAACTCAACATGATTCGCAAAAAATACCCGAATCGCGAGTTCAGTGTCGAAGAGTTGACCCGCTACTACGGCTCAGAGCGCACCGCCGAGCAAGCCGACAAAATCAAGGCTCTCGGCTTTCATTACGCCATGCGTGGCGGCATGACAGTAGGTGTACGCGACATTCAAGTACCATCTGAGAAGGTTGGTATCATCGCTCAAGCCGAATCTGAGCGTGATGCAACCCAACGTCGTTACTTGCGTGGCTTGATGACCGAGGACGAGCGCTACAACAAAGTCATCAATATTTGGCGTGATGCCGGTGAGAAGATGACCAAGCAAGTGCGTGCAGTCAACGAAGTGCATGCAGAAAATCTTGATACTGTCACACCTAACCAGGTCAAACGCTTCAACCCCGTTTCGATGATGGTTACATCGAAAGCCCGTGGTAACATCAACCAGTTGACGCAGCTTTCGGGTATGCGTGGTTTGATGGCCGACCCATCAGGCAAAGTTATTGAGTTGCCGATTAAGTCCAATTTCCGCGAAGGGTTGTCGGTGCTCGAGTACTTCGTATCGACGCACGGTGGTCGTAAGGGTCTCGCCGATACCGCCTTGCGTACCGCTGACGCCGGTTACTTGACGCGTCGTCTCATTGATGTCGCCCAAGATAACATCGTCACCATGGAAGATTGTGGAAGCGCTGAGTCACTCTTGCTTCATAGCAACGATGATGATGAGGTCATGAAACCACTTCACCAACGCGTCGTTGGGCGTGTCACCGCAGAACCAATCTATGCACTCGATGGAAGTGTCATTCTCGACACCAACGAAGAGATTCATGAGGATGTCGCTGCGCAGCTACCTGCAAACAACATTCGCTATGTACGCATCCGCACCCCGCTCTACTGCCAAGCAGAGTATGGCATCTGTCGCAAGTGCTATGGTCGTAACTTGGCAACAGGCAAGTTAGTGGAAATTGGCGAAGCAGGCGGTATTATTGCGGCTCAATCGATTGGTGAGCCTGGTACACAGCTGACATTGCGCACCTTCCACACTGGTGGTTCGGCTACGGCTGCAGACATCACGCAAGGGTTGCCACGTATCATCGAAATTTTTGAAGCACGCGTCAAAGCAGAAACTAAGGCAACCTTAGCCGAGCAAGATGGCGTACTCAGTC
>CAYXXK010000071.1:0-13414 GCA_964469045.1 uncultured Klebsiella sp. | reverse complement strand
GGATTGGTCAATACTTGGTACATTATTGTATGAAGCCCATTTTGGTCAAAATCCGCGTGGCGTGCTCGAGTGGGGAGTTCGTAAAAATCGCCCACGGTAACACACATGTCGACAACTGATCGACGAGTGTCGGGTTTGGATCAATATACTGCTCTACCGAGATATCATGGACTGTAGCCAAATAGTACTCGACATCAACATCATGATGTGTTTGCAACCCACGCAGGGTTGTTCCGTATGTTTCAAAGTAGTGTTGACGAAGCGCTTTGGCTTGGGACTCAGGCAACCCGGTGATATGCGCAACAAATGTGTTCATCTGTTGCTCGAGCGCCTCGGTTACGCCAGCGTATGCTGGATACAAGGTATTATCAAGATCGAACAATAACGCTGGCATAACCCTGCTTCTACTCTCTGTTAACGAATTGAGGTATCGTACGCGGCCTCAACCTGCACATCTGCGGTAATCAAGCCCATGCTGACAAGCAGATCGTGGGTATTCTGCCAGTTGGCAACTTGAATGACACCGATATCTGCAGCCTGCCACAGCGCAATCGTTGCCTCTAGCACTGCCTTACCAATTGCGGGATCAACACGATTTGCCTCTGGGATGGCTTGAAGTGCAGTTTGGTATGACGCATCTGGTTGTTCACTGACGCGATTCATCCCCTTGAGCAAGGCTCGAGTAAACTTGACCACAAGCTCACGATCCTCGGTGAGCGTCTTTTCACTGACGATGAGATGATCAGAGGCAAGCGGATAGAGTTCACTGACCGCAAGCACATTCACATCGATGCCAGCCTTAGCCAGCTGGATGGGCTCATTATTGATATAGCCACTGACCACATCGACTTTGTCCTCAGAAAGTGCGGCGACTTGGGCAAAACCGACCTCTTGGATGGTAACATCGGCCTCGGTCATGTCGCTTGCACGCAACACGGCCTGCAAACCGATGTAACTTGCGCCGAAGCGCCCGGGGATACCAATTGTCTTGCCACGCAAGTCTTGGGCAGTAGCAATACCAGTCGCAGTCTTACTGATGAACCCAATCGGGAACGCTTGCGTCGTGGCCATCACGGCTTTGACGGGCAACCCCTTGCTGCGGGCCAACAAGATTGAGTCGGCGCTAGCAAGCGCAAAGGCAATCTGATTGTTCGTGGCAATGCGCTGGACGACATCGTTTTCGAAGTTGTAATCGAACGTGACGTCGAGTCCCTCTTCTGCAAAGTACCCTTCGAGTTCTGCCACATAAAAGTGAGCAAACTGGATATTTGGGATATACGGCATCCCAACCACGATTTGGCGCAACTCGCCGGTATTTGATGCTGGCGCGCCACAGGCACTCAACAGCAACACAAATACGAGCAACATCGTAACACGAAGACGCTGGCGCATACGACCTATGTACCTACTATGCTAGAAGAATCCTATTCATATTATAAGTATTTTTCTGACAAACGGTTGACGAGTTAGGCTGTACCATCGGCAATGGCATCAACTTTCTGGGTAATTTTTGTGATACATATGTGAAATATTAATGTTATGACAACTAAAAGTGTGATGGACACAAAGACCAACGTGGTATCAAACAGACCACGCGCAATATTAATGAGTGCACCAAGGCCGTCACGGCCACCCAAAAACTCACCGACAACAGCCCCTGTGGTCGCCAGGGCCATGCTCGTGCGCATACCACTTAGAATCACTGGGGCTGCTTGGTAGCGTTCGAGCAAAAGTAGCGTTTGCCAGCGCGATGCGCCGTACAAATGCGCTACCTCGCGGAGTTCAGGTGCAATTCGCGTAAGGCCGGTGTATGTGGCTGCATATATCGGGAAGAACGTAATGATTGTGGCAACCCATACCCGCGCCCAATAGGTCTCGGGTATCCAGATTAAAAAGAGCGGTGCAAGTGCAATGACTGGGACGGCTTGACTGCCCATTGCCAACCACAAGAGGTGCTCGCGGATAAACGCATGATGATAGAAGATCCAGCCAGTCACAATGCCAATTACCAGCCCTTGGAGTAATCCGTGGAGCGATACAACAAGGGTTATCCATAAATGTGCTTGCATATACGACTGGGGGAGTTCAACATAAAGTCGTTGCAGAATGAGGTGTGGTGCAGGCAGGATAAACTCAGGAATCCGCCCAAGTGTGACGGCGAGCTCCCAACCGATGAGCAACACAATCGCAGTGCGTAACGACTTCATACGCATGATTACCGCACATCTGGGGGATGTGATGTCGTGCGGCGCAACAAGACTGCCAGCGGGAATTTGACAAGCGCCGTGAAGATGCGTTTATATCGCCACGGTTGTTGAATGAGGCGCCAGAGCCATTTGAGTCCTAAGCGATGCATCCAAGCTGGTGCTTGGGGCACAAGCCCGACGAGTTCGTCGAATGTTCCGCCGACACCGATGGCGAGACGGACGTTGAGCAGGGGCTGATTACGGGCAATCCACAAATCCTGAGCAGGATGCCCATAGGCCACAAGCAGAATATCGGGGTTTGCATCGAGAATTTGCTGACGTACAAACGGCTCTTCGATGATACTCGGAGAGCCTGCATATGCGCCGGCAACCTGCAAACCTGCATAGCGGTGACGTAGCACTTGGGCGGCTTTTTCGGCAACACCGGGAGCCGATCCGAGGAAGAAGATGCGCCAGCGCCGAATCGCAGCCTGTTTGGCGAGGCGTTCGACCAAGGCAACTCCGGTGACGCGCTCTCGAATCGGCGTGCCGAGCCAGCGCGCAGCCATAAGGATACCCATGCCGTCAGCGGTGGCCAATGAAGCGTCGTTTAACACTTGCATGAAACGCTGGTCGCGTTGCGCCTCCATGACGAACTCAGGGTTAACCGTCACCACTTGGTGGAGCTGACCATCGTTCATCAGGGTATCAATGTATTTCACCGCTTCGTTTTCGGTGACGTCATCAATTGGGACGCCCAAGATATAAATACGCTTCATTGGCCTGATCTCACTATGCAATCCGGGCGACAATGGCCGCACCGACGCTCTTGGTATCCGAAACAGCTGCCCCCTTCGCGGCCACGTCGCCGGTTACAATCCCAGCCTCGAGCGTGGCATACACGGCCTTTTCGACCGCCTGAGCCTCAGTCTCAAGCCCAAGTGAATGCCGGAGCAACAAGGCGACACTCAAAATGGTGGCCATTGGGTTGGCGATACCTTTGCCGGCGATATCGGGGGCTGAGCCGTGAATCGGCTCATAGAGGCCCATACGGGTTGGACCACCGCTATCGGCTCCGAGCGACGCTGACGGCAACATGCCCATTGAGCCGGCGAGTTGCGAAGCTTCGTCGGTCAAAATATCGCCGAACATGTTCTCGGTGACAATGACATCGAAATCAGCAGGACGTCGAATCAAGTGCATGGCACAGGCGTCAACGAGCATATGCTCGAGTGCCACATCGGGGAACTCCTCGGCCATCACGCGCGCAGTCGTGGCACGCCACAACCGTGAGGTCTCAAGCACGTTGGCTTTATCAACCGAGACCAACTTCTTTTTGCGACCGCGGGCAATAGTAGCCGCTGCACGAATGATGCGCTCGACTTCGCCTGTAGTGTAGACACAGGTGTCGATGACGACTTCGCCAGACTCGTGGGGTGAGCGCTTCTTCTCACCGAAATAGATACCACCGGTCAACTCGCGTACCACCACCATGTCGACGTCTTTGAGGAGCTCAGGACGAAGTGGTGAAGCAGCAAGGAGCTTTTCGTGAATCGTCACCGGGCGCAAGTTCGCAAACAAGCCCAGTGCTTTACGGATACCGAGAAGACCCTGCTCAGGACGCACCTTGGCAGCCGGGTTGTCCCACTTGGGGCCACCGACGGCACCGAGTAATACCGCATGGGCACTGGTACAAGCATCGATGGTCTCTTGGGGCAGTGCCGTACCCTGGGCATCGATGGCGCAGCCACCAAGTAGAGCGGTGCGAATCTCGAAGGTATGGCCGTAAACTGCGGCGACACGATTGAGGACTGCAACACCTTCGGCAATCACCTCGGGCCCAATTCCGTCACCAGGGAGCGTAGTAATTATGGCGTTCATACTAATCCCATCGTGTTAACACGTGGTGCACGTGCGGTTTCAAATTGTGAGACGTCGGCATCGGCTGACGCCAAAAAGCCTAATTGATCGACGCCATTCAGTACGCAGTACTTGGCAAATGGCTCGATGGGGAAGTTGATGCTCTCGCCGTCTGGGAGCGTAATTGACTGGCTCTCGAGATCGACCGAGACTGTGGCCTGCCCAGGATTCTTGGCGTCTTCTTCGACAAGGTAGTTATAGACGTTCTCGGGGATGACAATCGGCAACACGCCGTTTTTGAGGGCGTTGTTTTGGAAGATGTCAGCAAAGTAGGTACTCAACACCGCCTTAAAGCCAAATCCCTGGAGCGCCCACGGCGCATGCTCACGTGATGAGCCACAACCGAAGTTGTTGCCAGCGACGAGCACCTCAACGCCCTTGGCAAAGGGTTGATTGAGTACGAAATCAGGATTCGGGTTGCCGTCATTGTCATAGCGCCAGTCTGCAAACAAACTATCGCCGAGACCAGCCTTGTTGGTGGTCTTTAGGAAGCGCGCCGGGATAATCTGGTCGGTATCGACATTCTCGACCGGGAGCACGGCGTAGCGTGCTTGATATGGTACAAATTTGTCCATTTATTCACCTCTCTCAGCAAGCACATCCATCAGGGTGCGATGGCGCACTGCATCACCTACTACACTTACCCCAGCATTCATCAGCACCAGGCCGATGGTGCCACGCCAAAACCACGATTGAGCGTTGCTTTTGCGTGACACGGCATCACCGGCAATGCTGAATCCGAGTCCGATGAGCATCAAACCGAGTGGCGCTTTGAGGAGCCACTGTGACCGATGATCACTACGAGAGGATTTCACGTGGGTCACTGACTACCCCCTTGATGGCGCTCGCTGCTGCGGTCAGTGGGCTGGCCAAGAACGTACGCCCGCCCTTACCTTGACGTCCTTCAAAGTTGCGATTGCTGGTGGACACGGCGTATTGGCCAGGACTGAGTTGGTCACCGTTCATGGCGATACACATCGAACACCCGGCCTCGCGCCACTCGGCGCCAGCCTGACGGAAGATATCAGCCAAGCCCTCTTGTTCGGCTTGCTTCTTGACTTGCTGTGAGCCAGGCACCACCATGACGCGCACGCCGTCAGCAACCTTGCGGTTCTTAAAGACTTCGGCGGCCAAGCGCAAATCTGAGATGCGTGAGTTAGTACAACTGCCGATAAAGACGACATCGACCTTTTTGCCCAGCAGGGACTGGCCCTGTTGCAAATCCATGTACTTCAATGCCTTCTCGAGGCCAGCTTTCGATTGATCGTCGTGCATATCGGCCACGGTCGGTACGGTAGCGGTAATTGCCATCCCCATGCCAGGGTTGGTGCCATAGGTAATCATCGGCACGAGTTCGTTGGCATCGAGCTCGACGACGGCATCGTACTTGGCACCCGGGTCGGTCTTGAGGGTTGACCAATCGGCGACAGCGGCATCCCAATCAGCGCCTTGCGGAGCACGTGGGCGGCCCTTAATGTAGTTGAAGGTGACTTCGTCGGGGGCGATCAGACCCGCGCGGGCACCACCTTCGATGGACATGTTACAGATGGTCATGCGCTCTTCCATGCTCAAGGCACGGATGGCTTCGCCAGTGTATTCGACGACGTAGCCGGTACCACCACCAACGCCGATTTTGGCGATGATGGCAAGAATAATATCTTTGGCGCTGACACCGGGCGTAAGCCGGCCATTCACGCGGATTTCCATGGTTTTGGGCTTGCTTTGGAGCAAGCATTGGGTGGCCAACACGTGACCGACCTCGGATGTACCGATACCGAACGCCAGTGCGCCGAATGCGCCATGGGTGCTAGTATGGCTATCACCACAGACGATGGTCATACCGGGCTGGGTCAAGCCCTGCTCAGGTCCGATTACGTGTACGATGCCTTGGTTTTCGGTACCGAGGGCAAAGAGAGGAATACCAAAATCGCGACAGTTGGTCTCGAGTTGGGTCAACTGCGCTTGGGCTTGTGCATCCTGCACGGGAATAATGCCGTTGGCGTCGCGAGGTGTCGTCGGCGTTGAGTGATCCATGGTGGCGATGGTCTGCTCAGGGCGGCGTACGTTGAGACCACGCTGACGGAGCTCAGAAAACGCCTGTGGTGAGGTAACTTCGTGCACTAAATGCAAGTCGATATAGAGAATGGCCGGCGTCAATGGTGTTTCTGGGCGGACCAAGTGACGTTTCCAGATTTTTTCAAACAGTGTTTGGGGTGCAGATGACATTTCAGGCTCCTCAACTACAGAACGAACACGACAGGCAGTGCCCCAGGATGGCAGCACTGCCTGTCAATATGAGTATTATACGTAATCCAACCAACCGTGCTTGTCATCGACCTTGCCATCGAACAAGCCGAAGAAGCGCTCTTGGACGGCAGCCGTGATTTCACCACGCTGACCATTACCCACGAGCATCTTGTCGACTGAGCGAATTGGCGTTACTTCGGCGGCGGTACCAGCAAAGAACAACTCGTCGGCGATGTAGAGCACTTCGCGTTGCATCTCTTGCTCGCGCACCTCGATCTTGAGGTCCTTGGCAATGGTCATAATGGCGTCGCGGGTGATACCTGGCAAGATGTTGTTGGTGACCGGTGGGGTGTACATCACGCCATCGCGCACCACGAACAAATTCATGCCCGATCCCTCGGCCACGTTGCCCTTGGTGTCGAGGGCGATACCCTCGTTATACCCGTTGCGCAAGGCTTCGTTTTTGATGAGGTATGACGACAAGTAGTTACCACCGGCCTTGGCCATGGTGGGAATGGTGTTGGCGGCCAAGCGATTCCATGACGAGACCATCACGTCAACACCGTTCTTGAGGCCATCGGCACCGAGGTATGCGCCCCACTCAACGGCAGCAACCATGGTCTCGATTGGGTTGTTCTTGCCGTCGAGGCCAAGAGGGCCTTCGCCACGCCATACGAGCGGACGCAAGTATGAGTTGGTGAAGCCATTGACCTTGATGACATCGCGACACGCCTGCGAGATTTGCTCTGGCGTGAAAGGAATCTCCATGCCGTAGATCTTACAGGAGTCCCATAGACGGCGAATGTGGGGTCCTAGACGAAAAATCGCCGTGCCGTTGGGGGTTGGATATGAGCGGATCCCCTCAAAGATTGATGAACCATAATGCAACGCATGCGTCATCACATGCACGTTGGCCTGCTCCCACGGAATCATCTGACCCTTGAACCAAATGTGTTTCGGTGCCATCCTGCAAACTCCTTCGTTACATCACCACGTGTGAAAGAAACCCACTCACACACCAGACTACCAGGCGACAACACTGCCGACTGATAGCTATAGCATAGCACACGAAGTTATCGTGTGAATGTTGCATTATGTCGAACAATCGCCAATTCGAGCGCATCCCACAGGGCTTGCCAACTGGCCTCGAGAATATTCTCCGAACAACCAACGGTTGTCCAGCGATCCTCGCCACGGGCTGACTCAATCAAGACGCGTGGCCGCGCCGCGGTACCAAGATGCTCATCGACGATACGTACTTTATAGTCAGCGAGTACTACATCGGCAAGCATCGGATACGTTGGGAGCAACGCTTTGCGAATAGCCCGGTCGAGGGCGTTGACGGGGCCATCGCCCTCGGCTGCCGTGTGCATCTCGTGGCCATCGACCGCCAATTTGACCATCGCCTGCGAGCGCATGCCATCGCCACGCGCATCGACAATCACCGTAAAGTCGCGCAACTCAAATGGGGCAACGTACCCAGCGGTGTTGCGACGAATCAACATCTCGAATGAACCGTCGGCTGCCTCAAATTGCAACCCTTGCTGCTCGAGCTCTTTGATGCGGTGCAGAATCGCCCGCTCGTTGCCATCAATCTCGAGACCGAGCTTCGCTGCTTGCATTTTGATGTTGTTGCGCCCCGAAAGCTCGCTCACGACGATGCGCATCTCGTTGCCAACCAGGGCTGGATCGATGTGCTGATAGCTATCGGCGAATTTGGCCACGGCTTGGGCATGAATGCCCCCTTTGTGGGCAAATGCGCTCCGGCCGACGTAGGCCGCATGATGATCTGGGTTGAGATTGACGATGTCAGCAACGGTATACGACAACTCACTGAGTCGTTGCAACTGCGCATCGGCAAGACACTGATACCCACGTTTGAGTTGCATGTTGGCAATCAGGGGGATGAGATCCATGTTGCCACAACGCTCGCCGATGCCGTTAATCGTGCCTTGCACGTGTTGCGCACCAGCCTCAACCGCTGCCATGGCGTTGGCCACGGCGAGCGCACCGTCGTTGTGGGTGTGGATGCCGATGATCGGATTCAGATTCGCTTGTTCGAGATGGGCACGCACCGTTTTGACGGCGGTGGCCACTTGATCGGGCAACGAGCCGCCGTTGGTGTCGCACAAGACGACCACGTGGGCACCTGATTGCGCCGCGGCGAGGATGGTGGCGATGGTGTAGTCGGCATCAAGGCGATAGCCATCGAAAAAGTGTTCAGCGTCGTAGACGACCTCTTTGCCTTTGGCGACAAAGTAGGCCACGCTATCAGCAATCATGCGCAAGTTCTCGGCACGTGTCGTCTCAAGCACATGCTCGACATGCAACACCGAGCTTTTGCCGACCAAGGTCACTACAGGCGTTTGGGCTGCATCGAGCGCTTGGATGTTTGGATCGTTTTCGCAGGTGTTTTTGGCATGGCGGGTGCTGCCAAAAGCAGCAATTTTGGCAGTTTGCCACGACATAAGCGCTGCACGCCGAAAGAATTCGGCGTCCTTGGGGTTTGAGCCGGGCCAGCCACCTTCGATATAGTGAAAGCCCATTCCATCAAGAATTTGGGCGATTTTGATTTTGTCATCGACCGAAAGCGAAATCCCCTCACGTTGCGTACCATCGCGGAGCGTGGTGTCGTAGATCCACAGTGCGTTCATTTTATGATTCCTTTTGTTGCCAACAGGGATAACTACCAAAAATCTTCAAGAACCCCGTTTGTTCTCGCATTTTTTGCAACGCTGCAGCAATATGAGGGTCATTCCGATGACCATTTATGTCTACCAAAAAGATATATTCGCCGAGGACTGCTTTGGAGGGGCGCGACTCAAGCTTAATCATGTTGATGTTCGCCTCAGCCAAAAACTGCAAGGCCCGCACCACCTGACCAGATTCATCTTCACGGTCAAACCCGAAGCAGAGGCTCGTCTTGTCGTCACCAGTTGGCACATGATCGGCAGTAGCCAGCACCACAAAGCGCGTGACATTATGCGAGCGATCTTGAATGTCGGGCCATAAAATCGTGGCACCGGTCAATTCAGCGGCACGTGATGTGCCAATTGCAACTGCTGGACGCGAGGCTGCTAAGGCTTCTGCCGGTGCGGCACTATTCGAGAGTGAGGCAATCGTCGTGACATGCGGGAGATGGCGCTCAATGAATTGTCTGCACTGACCAAGCGATTGCGGGTGGCCATAGAGCACCTCGGCTGTGGCGATATCAAGCCCTGATGGACCGAGCAGTTGATGGCGTATTGGGACGACCACCTCGTCACAAATCATTAGCTGGGTATCATGGATCAAAATATCAAGTGTGGGTGTTACCGCACCTTCTAGCACGTTTTCGATGGGCATAACGGCCACATCAGCCTGCCCGTTTTCGACAGCCTGGACCACTGCCGGGAGTGATGGCATGCTGACGAGCGTATCACCAGATTTGGCGAATGCAAGCGCAGCCATTTCGCTGTAGGTGCCCTCTGGGCCGAGATAACTAATCCGCATAGTGTCAACGCCGCAAGCTCACACTTGCGGCGTCCTCCCTTTTAACTACTTCGACGGGGTGGCACGAGCATTGGCGAATTCATCGACGGCGTAGCCGGGGCGTTGGGCGTCGTAGCCATCGGCGTATGCTGACTTCTCAGCACTGATACGACGTTCACGGTCTTGCAAGAGCTTGTTGAGTGCCCCCATATATGCTTCTGCAGCAGCGACCATGGTGTCGGTATGCACGCCATAGCCGTTAAACAGGTCGATCCCTGGCTTGGCATTGGCCTGCTGTGCCGCATAGGTGTCGCGGATGCGTACAGAGACTTCAGCAACTGCATCTATGCCCTCGGTCACCGAGTTAATGGCAAATTCGAGCAATTCGACAGGGCGTTGCACCACCTTGTCGATGGCCTTATAGATAGCATCAACCGGGCCTGTACCGTGGGCGGCCTCGAGATGGACTGCACCCTGCTGGTCGATGAGACGCACCGTGGCGACTGGGGTCAAACTGGTACCCGTGATTACTTGGACGTGCTCGAGTTTGTAGACTTCGACGGCACGTTGGTGTTCGCCAGCAATCAAGGCCTCGATATCGCGATCGTCGATTTTCTTTTTGCGATCGCAGAGCTCTTTGAAGCGCTCAAACAGCTTCTGGAACTCATCTTCATTCTCGGCCTCCCAGCCCAACGACACCAACTTGGTGCGGAACGCATGGCGCCCCGAATGCTTACCCAACACCAACATGTTCCCGTCGAGACCGACCGTTTCGGCGCTCATAATCTCATACGTCATGCGGTTTTTGAGTACGCCGTCTTGGTGAATGCCTGACTCGTGCGCAAAGGCATTGCCGCCGACGATGGCTTTGTTGGGTGGCACGGGGATGCCGATGAACGAGCTGAGCAAGCGGCTGCTACGGGTCAACTCGGTGGTCTGAATTTTGGTGTTGACACCATAAAACCCTTGGCGTGTGTGCAAAGCCATCACGACTTCTTCGAGCGAGGCATTACCGGCGCGCTCGCCGATACCGTTGATGGTGCACTCAACCTGACGGGCACCGGCACGCACACCAGCCAAACTGTTGGCGACGGCCATACCGAGGTCATCGTGACAATGGGTTGAGATAATACAATTCTCGATACCGGGCACATTGGCTAAGATTCCCTTGATGAGGTCAGCATACTCCTCGGGCGTGGTGAAGCCGACAGTATCGGGAATATTGAGGGTGGTGGCACCCTCGGCCACCACAGCGGTCAGGACCTCGAACATGTAGGCAGGCTCTGAACGCGTGGCATCCATGGGTGAAAATTCGATGTCGTCGCAGAGTGAGCGGGCGTAGCGCACCATTTCGCGTGCGCGCTCGAGCATCTTCTCGCGGGTTGATTTGAATTGAAATTCAATATGAATGTCAGATGTCGACAAAAAGGTATGAATGCGCTTTTTGGCGGCCGGCTGAATGGCACTCCACGCTTTGTCGATGTCGTCTTTGTTGGCACGCGCCAAGGCACAGATGGTTGGTCCATCGGCAGTGCCCACTTCTTTGGCGATTTGATGGACAGCCGCCCAGTCGCCGGGTGATGCGGCAGGGAATCCAGCTTCGATGATATCAACACCAAGACGTTGTAGCTGTCGGGCAATCTCCAACTTCTCCTCGAGCGACATGGTACAACCCGGTGCTTGCTCGCCATCGCGCAGCGTAGTATCAAAGATGCGTACGTGACTCTCCTGCATGATCGTTCCTTAATGTAATACAAGTAGGCGTAGAGACGCCCAAACGGTGGCTAGGGTGTCGGGTGAAGCACGGTGTGCCCCACCCGACAAACAAACGGACTACGAACCGCCTTGGCCGGGGATGACTTCGCGTGGGTTGACGAATGGCATCATGCGGCGGAGTTCGCGACCGACGACTTCGATCTTGTGGTCGACGTCGGCGTTACGAGCAGCGTTGAAGCGTGGGCGACCGTTGACGTTCTCGTCAATCCAGTCCTCGGCAAACGTACCGTTCTGGATGTTGGTTAACAACTGCTTCATGGCAGCGCGTGACTGGTCGTTGATGACCTGTGAGCCGGCGACGTAGTCGCCCCACTCGGCGGTATCTGAGACCGAGAAGCGCATGTAATTGAGACCACCTTGGTAGAAGAGGTCTACAATCAACTTGAGCTCATGCATACACTCGAAGTAGGCAACCTCTGGCTGGTAGCCAGCATCGACCAAGGTGTCGAAACCGGCTTTGACCAAGGCTGACACGCCACCACACAACACGGCCTGCTCACCGAACAAGTCGGTCTCAGTCTCTTCGGCGAAGGTGGTCTCGAGCACGCCGGCGCGGGTGTTACCCATACCCTTGGCGTAGGCCAAGGCGTCTGCCAACGCGTTGCCGCTGGCATCCTGGTGCACCGCGACCAACGCTGGCACGCCACCGCCCTGGGTGTAGACTTCGCGGACGCGATGGCCAGGAGCCTTGGGGGCGACCATGCTGACATCAACGCCGGCAGGTGGCACAATTTGGCCATAGCGGATGTTGAAGCCGTGGGCGAACATCAAGGTCTTGCCAGGGGCCAAGTTGGGGGCCACGTGGTCCTTGTAGGTAGCAGCCTGGGTGGTATCTGGGGTCAAAATCATGATAATGTCGGCGGCCTTGGTGGCATCAGCGACGCTCATGACCTTCAAGCCGGCGGCCTCAGCCTTGGCCTTACTCTTTGAACCCTCGTAGAGGCCGACGACAACGTTTACGCCGCTGTCCTTGAGGTTGAGTGCGTGGGCGTGCCCTTGGCTACCAAAGCCAATGATGGCAACCGTGCGACCCTTTAGTCGCCCCAAATCAGCCTGATTGTCGTAGTACAGTTTAGCCATGTGCTCCTCTTAATTAACTACTGAGCCACCGAACCAACGGCGCCCGTTCCCTCACCTTGCCACTGCGCATCGACCAGTTCAGCACCGCTGCGACCGCGAGGGCCACGAACCATGGTGATACGACCAGTACGCATCATCTCTTTGATACCGAATGGGCGCACCACGTCGATGAAGTTCTCGACCTTGGACGGACCACCGGTCATTTCAATGACCATCGTATTATTGGCCACATCGACGATTTTGGCGCCAAACACCTCGGTCAACGCCACGATTTCTGCGCGTTGCTGCCCAGGCACGTGGAGCTTGATCAATGCCATCTCGCGCTCTACCACCGGATCTTCGGTGACATCGCTGACTTTGAGGACCTCGATCAACCGATAGAGTTGTTTGACAACTTGTTCGATATGGTCAGATTCTACCACGACCGTCATCCGGCTGATGCTCGGAGTCTCGGTGTGACCTACTGCCAAACTGGCGATATTGTAGCCACGACGGCGAAACATGCTCACCGCACGGTTCAACACACCGGGTCGATCTTGCATCAACACCACAAGGGTATGCGTCTTCATCATTTACTCCGTAATCATATCGCCAATGCTCTTGTTCTGGGGCACCATGGGGAAGACGTTGACCTCGCGCTCGACACGGAAATCAATCAACCCCGGACCGTCGGTGGCATATGCCTCGTCAATCGCAGCCTGTCCATCGGCAGCTGACTCGACGATGCTACCCTT
>CAYXXK010000070.1:0-13431 GCA_964469045.1 uncultured Klebsiella sp. | reverse complement strand
GTACTCGTACCCGACATAATACCGCTTCCACTTCGTGATGGTGTAGACAATGCGTTTGGTTGTGCCTGTCGTGATGTGCCACTACGAATACTGGTGATAGTTGGGGTAATTATTGGTTGACGAGCCGCATGAGTTGGCGTGACAGTGCGACGCATGGTGGTTTTTGCAGTGAGTGTGCGAGTTGGTGTTGGGGTAACAGTGCGTCGAATACGGCGTATTTGTGTTGGGGTAACAGTGCGTCGAATACGGCGTGTTGGTGAAGGGGTAACTGTTCGGCGCAGCTGGCGTGTGGGTTGTGCGGTATTCGTCTGGGTAACTGAAGGAGTTTCTGTTGTCGTACCTGTAGTCGTACTCGTGCTGGTTTCCGTTACTTGATCTACAGAATTTGAATCAGCTTCAGGTACATCGATTGACGCTGTTGACGAACTTTCAACAGTAGACGGTGTTTCCGTTGCAATATCGGTGTTTATTGGCGATGGATTTGATTGTGCATATACACGTGTTGATGGTGCATATTGCACCATCGGTAGCAGGAATTGAATTGCAACACACAAAATTATCGTTACTTTTTTGTGTATATTCATGTGTGTCTCTGATCGCCTAATTCATACGATGCTCATACTGCTGCATAAATTATCCGAGTGTTCAGTCTGACGGATAACTCATTCATCGCTAATAATTCTACAATTATTTTGAAAATAAGCAGATTACGAGTTAATGAATGTGCATTTTTTTCGACAAAAAATAATAGAATTTATGTGATAACAATCAAATAAAATTGAAAATGTAATCTATAAAAAATTATTGAATAGCATATATATTACAAATAAATAATTGCTGTCATCATTCTGTTATACGATGCGTTTTGCATAGATTACAAATTGACCGTATCATTAAATTAGTGAAGTATATCTGTACTGTTGAGGCAATATATGGCTGGCAGTTCATTCGGCAACATTTTTCGTGTGACAACCTTTGGAGAATCACACGGTACCGCAGTTGGCTGTATCTTGGATGGTTGTCCATCAGGAATTGTGCTTGATGAGCAGATTGTGCAGCATGAGCTCGATCGTCGTCGTGTCGGCCAAAGCAAAGTCTCATCACAGCGGAAAGAGCCTGACCAAGTCCAAATACTGTCAGGTGTGTTTGAAGGTAAGACCACAGGCACTCCGATTGCCATGGTGGTATTCAATCAAGATGCCAAATCGCAACACTATAGCAATATCAAAGATTTGTATCGTCCTGGTCATGCTGATTTTTCGTGGGATGCAAAATATGGCTTTCGCGATCATCGCGGTGGGGGGCGATCGAGCGCCCGTGAAACGATCGGCCGCGTTGCAGCAGGGGCTGTGGCCAAACAGTTGCTCGGTCACTATGGCATTGGTGTGATTGCATGGGTGCAACAATGCGCGCATCTGGTTGCGCAGGTGCATGATGAATCTCAGATTGAACAGAACATCATGCGCTGTCCTGACCCAGTTGTTGCTGAGCAGATGATTGCATTGGTTGACGAAGCACGCAAAACTCTTGACTCACTTGGTGGTATTGTCGAAATTCGTGTACGTGGTGTGCCAGCCGGTTTGGGTGAGCCGGTGTTTGATAAGATGCAGGCTGATCTTGCCAAAGCGCTCTTTAGTATCCCTGCTATCAAAGGACTAGAGTTCGGCGCAGGATTTGATGTAGCGACGATGCGTGCCTCAGAACACAATGACCCGTTTGTGCGCAATCCTGACGGGAGCATTGGTACTGCGACAAATCATCATGGTGGTATTTTGGGTGGAATTACCACCGGCCAAGAAATCAACATGCGCATTGCTGCCAAACCACCAGCCTCGATTGCGCGCCCACAACAAACGGTCGATCGTGACGGTACTCCCAGCGAAATCGAGGTTATTGGTCGCCACGACCCAACGGTTTTACCGAGACTTGTGCCTATTGCTGAGTCAATGGTGGCACTTGTCATTGCCGATCACATATTGCGTCAGCGCACAGCGCGTCTTGAATGGGATGATGACGAGGCTTAGTCATGCCAGAACTTCCTGAGGTCGAACACGCCGCCCGCACACTCGGCGAGCAGGTCGTTGGTGCCACATTTGACGGCACCGTTCGCTGTAGTTGGTTACGCACCATTGATAGCTATGCGCCTGAGGTGATTGGCGCCCGTCTTACTGGGGTAAGTATTAGGGGCTGGCGTCGTCGAGCCAAGTGGATTGTGTTGGCGCTCTCAAGCCAAGATGCATTTGTGGCGCATTTGCGCATGACGGGGCGCTTTGTGGTCAGTCCACGTGATGATGCCGATATACCGCAACAGCGAGTGGCGTTTGGACTCTACGATGGCCGTGAGATTCGCTTTGTTGATCAGCGCAAATTCGGTCGCATCTTTGTGATGGATCCTACTCAACTTGCTGAGCTCGATGCGGCGCATGGGCCTGAGCCACTCGATGAAGCCTTATCGGCACAGCACCTTTTTATGCGCTTCCAAAACACACAACGTGCCATCAAACCTGTCTTACTCGACCAGAGTGTGATTGCGGGTGTCGGTAATATCTATGCCGATGAAACGCTGTGGCGCACTGCTATTCATCCGCTTACTCCCGCAAATCGACTATCTATGTCGCAGGTTGATGCGGTATTACAGGCTATTCGTGCGGTGCTCCAGCAAGCGTTGACCAATGGTGGTAGCACATTGCGTGACTATCGTGACAGCTATGGTGCCAAAGGCACTCAGCAAGATAACTTTCAGGCATATGACCGTACCGGACAGGCGTGTTATCGTTGTGGTACGCCGATTTTCAAGATGGTCGTAGCACAACGTGGTACGCACATTTGTCCTACGTGTCAACGCGAATAGGCAAGAATTGTTATAATACCCAATGTAATCTATGCCCTCGTAGCTCAGTGGATAGAGCGACGGTTTCCTAAACCGCAGGTCGGCCGTTCAAGTCGGCCCGGGGGTACCAGACGGGGCAGTGCACTGACTGCCCTGTTTTTTATTGAAAGCGTAATGCGATGCGCGTTCATCTACTCGTGCTCATGTGTATTGTCGCTACCATGATGAGTAGCTGTCGTGGCGACATCGCCGCCGCAGATCCCCTTGTGCACACGCCAACACGCATAGCGATACCGACTACTCCGCAGCTCGTTGCCGAACCAACACCTGATGCACCGCCCATCATGCCCCCCATCGACTGGCAGGCGTGTGCACAGGCAACGCACCGTGCCGATGTGACGTGCGCGTTCGTCCGCGTGCCACTTGATTACGCCAACCCCAACGGCGAACACCTTTCATTGAAGGTCATGCGCTATGCGGCCCAAGCGCCGCGTCGGGGGGCAATCATGGTAAATCCTGGTGGACCAGGGAGTTCAGCCATCAAATATTTGTATGCCATGGGTCCGACGTATATTGAGCGTTATGGACTACAACACTATGATCTGATTGCGTTTGATCCACGAGGTGTCGGGTTCTCGGGTGGACTAAAGTGTCAATCTGACGCTGAAATTGATACGTATCTCTATCCTGATTACACTCCTGACACCGATGACGAGGTGGCGTTTTTGGCTGAGGCTGATACTGCGTTTGTCAATGCCTGTCGAGATGTCTATCCAAATCGCTTGCATCACTTTTCTACAGAAAATACCGCCCACGACATGGATTTGATTCGCCAAGCCATTGGCGATGCGCAAATCGGGTACGTGGGTATTTCGTATGGGTCGTATTTGGGGGCAGTGTATGCGAGTCTCTATCCACATAATGTGCGTGTCATGGTGCTTGATTCGGCATTTGCGCCTGACGGCGATACGCTTTCGCAGTATTATGTGACGCAATCTGCCGGATTTGAACGGGTCTTTCAACGTTGGGCATTGTGGTGTCAGACCTCGAATCGCTGTCTGTTTACGGCTGACGATGTGGGAGCACGCTGGGATGCGCTGATGGCTGAGTATGATGCACTTCCACGAATTGCTCGGGATGGCCGATGGACAAATCAGTCAGTGATTGCGGTGGCGACTGTGGCAGCCTTGTATAGTCAGCAGACATGGAGTATGCTCGGACGTGCGTTGTTTGATGCCGAACAAGGGAATCTTGAGGCGGTGTGGTTTTTGGCTGATAAATACTATCAACGTGACGCAGATGGACAATTTGATAGTAGTATTCACGCGTTTCCGATTATCTCGTGTGCGAGTGGATTCGGCGCTCCGGCAGTAGCGAATCCACAACCAATCTTAAACCTGTTACGCCAAGTTGCGCCGCGTCTTGGGCGCGATGTATCACTCGACGATATCAGTACCGGTGGCCGATGTGTGGAGTACATGGAGCCAGCAGTTGCCGTGCCCATTATCTATCATCAGTCGGCTCCTATTTTGATTATTGGTGGGTTGTATGATCCTGCGACGCCGATTCGCTGGGCGTATGAAATGCGTATGGCAATGGGTGAATCAGCCTCGCTGGTCATCTATACGGGTGAGGGACATGGTCATTTGTTTGAGTCACGTTGTGTCGATTACCTAGTTCAACAAGTATTAATTGATGAGATCTTGCCACATGATGGCACCCGTTGTAGCCCTGATGTTCCAATCGCACAACCAATATGGTGGGAGCGGATTCCTGCTCCAATTGCGGGCGAGCAAGTGATTGATGCGACTGATATTGCCTCGTATATTGGTCTTTCTCCACTTGATTACTACATCACTGCCTATCAAACCGTTGGTACTACGACACAATTGCTCAATGAGTATGATGTGCGACTTGCGAGTGCCGGGTTTGTCGGCTGGGCGCAACCAATTCAACTCAATGACGCATATTACAAGTATTATTTTAGTAATGATGGGGTCATCGGTCTCTACGTTTTTGGGAGTGATACGCTCGCAAAACCACAGTGGTTATTGGTGCGATCGCGTTTGACGCTCCCTGACGCAGCTATAGTGGTGTTTTTTTATCAGCCGTAATAATCACCTTGATTTATTTCATTATTACGTAATATAATGATAGCAGTAGCAAGAAAGGTTGAAATGATAAAACGTATGCTTAAAAAAATACTTATGCTCTTTATTGGATTGTTAGTTGGTGCATTTGGGCTATTTGTGGCACTAATGATGTTTTTTTATTTCACCGCTGACGATTCGACAGTACAACAAGTGCCACAATTAACCCCAACATCCGTATGGATGGATCCGAATCGTACAGAGGAGCTGGAAATCAAGCCGATTGCGTGGCAGGCATGTGACGATGAAGAAGTCACCGAGCCTGGGTTTGAGTGTGCCACAGTGAATGTTCCATTGGATTATGCCGATCCGACTGGCACACAACTTGCAATTGCCGTGATTCGGTATAAAGCACAGTCTGAGCGCCAAGGGGTGATTTTGTACAACCCAGGAGGGCCCGGTGCATCAGGGTTTGATGCGGTGGCATGGGCGGGGAGCTACTATGTCAATGAATTAGGTCTTGATAGTTTCGATTTTGTGGGCTTTGATCCGCGCGGTGTTGACCGCTCCAATGGGCTGAAATGTCAAAGCGACGCAGATATTGATCGCTATCAATTTGGTGATGCGTCGCCAGACACGCCAGAAGAAGAAGCATTCTTTGATGAAGCTGACAAAGCGTTTGTTGACGGGTGTAAAAGCAAATTCGGCGATACGATGCAATTCTACTCAACGAGTAACACGGCGCGCGACATGGATGTCATCCGTGCAGCAATGGGTGAAGAACAAATCAGTTACTTGGGTGTTTCGTATGGGACATACTTGGGTGCTGTGTATGCGAACCTTTTTCCTGACCGCGTACGTGCCATGGTGCTTGATTCGGCGTTTCAGCCGAATGGTGATACCGTCGAAGAGCAGTACATGACACAACTCGGTGGCTTTGAGAAGGCGATGAATAATTGGATTGCCTGGTGTGAATCAGACACCACATGTGCTTTCCACGCCGATGATGTTGGTGCGCGTTGGGATGCCCTGTATGAGCAGTATAATCAACAGCCGGTGCGTGCAAATGATGGGCGCATGACGCATCAAAGTGTGATACTTCGCGCTACAGAATCTGCATTATATGCGGAATCGCGCTGGAATACCTTGGCTGAGGCTCTTATTGAGGCGGAACAAGGTGATGTGAATGCGGTATGGGAATTAGTCGATTCGTATAATGAGCGTGACGAAAACGGCGTCTACAAAAGCTCTGTACATGCATTTCATATCATTATTTGTGCGAGTGGGATTGAGTATCCGGATGTGCCAGACCCTGCTGGATTGTTGCAGAAGATGCAAGCAGTGGCGCCGCGCATGAGTGTTGATATGAAGATTGATGACTTCGAGTCGGACGATGGAGGATGCGCAGATATCATGCCTGCACAAGCAGTTGCTCCGATTCGGTATGCCGGTGATGCGCCAATTTTGGTTATTGGTGGCGAGAATGATCCAGCAACCCCGATGCGTTGGGCCGAAAAAATGCGTGATGATATGGGGCCGAATGCGTCATTACTTGTATATAGTGGTGAAGGACATGGTCAAGTGCTGAGTAGCACGTGTGTCACGAATGCAGCCGCCAAAACATTGATTGACCGTGAATTGCCTGCAGACGGCACACGGTGCGATCCAGATGCTGCCATTGAAGAGCCTAGTTGGTGGGCAAATGTGCCGCGCCCCAAAGATGGCGAACAACTGTTGAATCGAGTGCAAGTTGAAGAGGCAATTGGCATAACCAAAAGCGATGCATATGCCAGCGGACTGGTAGTCTCAGGTACAACCGATGAAATCATGGCTGATATGCATCAGCGTCTTGAGTTGAGCGGTTTTTGGGCAGCTGGTGGCGGGGATACGCTGGATAATGATGTGCAACTCCGAGACTACGTCATAGAAGGAACGACGATTCGTCTCTTGGTAATCGGTAGTGAGTTGATTGCACGTGATGAATGGGTGTTTTTGCAAGATGATGTGCCAGCCCAACACGGCATGGTCTTCTTCTTGGCATTCCCATAAATGATGGATGAGCGCCGTCAGGATAGCGTCATCTCTGAGCTGTGGTGTGATATGCACACATGCAGTGCCGAGATGACGCTGATGTGTATGTGGCATAGAGATGATTTACAGTAATGCATGTTGCAACCCTAGGGTAAATTCGGTAAAATAAGGACAATGCATATAAAGACCCGATCCCTGCTGCGCCGATCGATGGCAGGGTTTTTTTGCCCCCGCGTCGTGGTCACATTCTCCTGGAGGGCGTCGTGAATCTCGCCAAAACATGGAATAGTGTGCTAGGCTCACTTGAGCTTACGCTTCCACGAATTGAATACAACACTTGGCTCCGCCGTAGTGAGTTGGTCCATTTGGACACTCAATTGGCGGTAGTGAGTGTTGCCACTCACATGTTGCGCGAAGCCGTTGAAACACGCTACGGTGCAATGATTGCCGACCAGCTCAAAGAAATTCTTGGTTATTCGCTCCAGGTAACGATTGTTGTGGGGCCATATACGCACCCTGTTGCACCAGTTGTGAACACAGAGATGCAGCCATCCACTGTAGAGGTCGTGACTCCCACGCCTTCGCCCAGCTCCGCTGCAACAAGTGTGTTACCCGTCATCACAGATGAGATGGTTGAGGCGATGCATGCCGAATTAGCCAAGCATGCCACCACCCATGAATCCGATGAGATGGTAGATGTTACATCCGCTACAGATGACGTCGCCACAACTGATGGTGCGCAATTATCAGTTGGTGTGGATGATGATATTCCAGACGATAATGTGATTGCCCAACCAAGTATCATTGAAGAGTCGCAGTCTACATCGTCACCGACCAAACCTGCCGCCGTTGAGACGGCTAGCACACTTCGACCACTGATTTCTACGTTGAATCGTGATGATGATACGCCGACGCAGACAGATTTTTTTACGACGGCGACGCGCGGCATGTTAAACCCTCGGTTCACGTTCGACCGTTTTATTATTGGTTCGAGCAATCGGCTTGCGAGTGCGGCCTGTATGGCAGTTGCTGACCATCCAGCACAAGCGTATAATCCACTGTTCTTATATGGTGGTGTCGGTCTCGGCAAAACCCACTTGTTACATGCAATCGGTAATGCCGCACTTGATCGTGATCCCGAGATTAATGTGTTGTATGTGTCAAGCGAAAAGTTCACCAACGATTTGATTGAATCGATTCGCCGTCAACAAACCGAAGAATTTCGTATTCGCTACCGCAACATCGACATTCTTTTGATTGACGATATCCAGTTCATTGCCGGCAAAGATGCCACGCAAGAAGAGTTCTTTCATACGTTTAATACGTTGCATACCGTCGGCAAGCAGGTCGTTATGACCTCTGATCGCCCACCCAAAGCCATCCTCACTCTCGAAGAGCGCTTGCGTTCACGCTTTGAATGGGGCTTGATTGTCGATATCCAGATGCCTGACTATGAGACGCGTACGGCGATTTTGCGCACCAAAGCTGAGCAAATGACGGTTGATGTGCCTGCCAATGTCATCGACTTTTTGGCGCAACGTATTCAGAGCAACATCCGTGAACTTGAAGGCAGTCTGAACCGCGTGGTTGCCTACGCCAAGCTTAACGGTACAGCGATTACGGTCGATAGCGCTGCAGCTGCGCTGAGTGATTTGCTCGATACGAGCCACAAAAAACGCGTCACGGGCGACATCATATTGCGCACGGTATGTGAGTACTACGGCGTTGATATGCGTGCTGTGCAAGGGCGTGGCCGTAGCCGCAATATTGTTGGTCCACGTCAAGTGGCTATGTATCTCCTGCGTGAAGAGACTGATGCAAGTTTGGTCGATATTGGCGCCATGCTCGGCGGCCGCGACCACACCACTATCATGTATGGCTGTGACAAAATCGCTGAGGAGATTACTACCGATAATCGACTTAAGCAAGAGATAAACTCGATCCGTGAGCGTTTGTATCAATAGTGTTTGGTGTCGCATAGACAGAAAGACCGGGCCATTCGGCCCGGTTTTTTGTGTGTTACATACATACAATGTTGCCGATTAGAGTCGTGCGCTCCCTGCATCAACCACATGTTGACAGCGTTCGGCGAGCTGTGCCACAGCTGCCTGTTGGCGCACCACAAACTCAGATTGCCGTGGGTGATCGGCAAGTACGCCGATATTGGCAGTGACGTTGATTAGGGCTGCATGCACGGTAGCCTGTGCTAGATGGGCAGCGGCGATGACATCGCCGACTGCGCTTTTGTTGCCTTTTTGGGCAACCGGCAACGCCAAGGGCAATAGTGCCGCTGCCTGCTCAGCAATTTGGAGTGGTGTATCGGTAGCAACGACGCTCGCAGCTATAATTGCCTGTGCTCGAGTAGGGTCGTCTTTGGGGAGTTTGTAGGCAGCAGCGACCATCGTGTAGGCATCAATATCGGCTTGAATCAAGCGCGTTAATGCAGCACGAAGCTGCTCAGTTTGCTGGCGAATCTGCTGACATTCTGCATCAAACTCTGCATAACGTGGCCGGCCAATGGTCAAATCACACACCATGGTAACCAAGCCAGCGGCCAAGGCTCCACTTAAGGCTGCGACACTCCCACCGCCAGGTGTCGGGGTCGGTGATGCAAGTTGATCGAGGAACTGTTGGATACTTTGGTGGCGTAATTCGGTCATACAAATCCCTTTTGTAATGCACATGGGGGCAACATGCGTGTCACCCCCATTGATGCGTGCTACTTACGTGCTGATTATGCGTTGATGAGGCTGCGTAGACCGTCAGCGAGCTCGCTGCTTTTGAAACGATGCTGGTTGCCGCTCTTGAGGTCGCGGACAACGACCTCTCCGGCTGCTTGCTCGTCTGGCCCCTGCACCACCGCAAACGCAATGCCGCGCTGGTCGGCTGTTTTGAGCTGTTTGCCGAGCCGTTCGCTCGCATCGAGTGTGTTCTCAACCTTGAATCCCGCTGCGCGCAATTGATGCGCCAACGCCAAGTTGGCTGCCATGCTCTCTTGATTGAAGATAGTGACATACACGTCAGCCATGGCGCCACGTGGCCCCATGCCCAACTCCTCCATCACGTCGTGCAAGCGGTCGAGCCCGAAGGCGATGCCAACGGTTGGCAATGACCGATCGGCAAAGAGACCAATCAAATCATCATACCGGCCACCGCCGAGGAGTGAACCCATCGGCGGGGACTCGACGACCGCCTCACAGACCATACCGGTATAGTACGATAACCCGCGTGCCAAGCGTGGTGCAACCGCATAGCGATTGCTCGGTACACCCATGGCAGTCGCCGCAGCGATAATCTCACGCAGATTAACGATAGCAGCTTGGGCACGCTCGTCGCCGGCAAGGGCCTTAGCTAGGGCATCAAGGACGCTGTCAGAATCGCCACTGAGTGAGACGAGGTGCAAGATGCGGTCACAGGCATCGGCTGATACTCCGCTGTTCATGAGTTCGGTGCGCACGCCGTCGGCACCAATCTTGTCGAGCTTGTCGATAGCGCGATAGACGCTACCAGCCGCTGTTTCATCCAGCCCCGAGACGCGGGCGATGCCGCCGAGAATTTGGCGGTGGCTGAGGAGCGTAACAAAGTTGTCGAAACCGAGTGCGGTGAGTGCATCAGTTAGCACGGCGATGATCTCGGCGTCTGCAACCGGTGATGATGAGCCGACGATATCGACATCGGCTTGGTAGAACTCGCGGTAGCGCCCACGTTGTGTGCGCTCACCACGATACGATGCGCCGACGGCGTAACGGCGCCACGGCATTTGTAGTTGTGACTGGTATTGGGCGACGACGCGGGCGAGTGGGACGGTCTGGTCATAGCGCATGGCGAGTTTGCGCCCGCCATGATCCTCGAAACGATAAATCAGTCGCTCTTCATCACCCAACTTGCCTTCGAGCGTTTCAGCGTGCTCAAGTGTTGGTGTCTGGAGTGGTTCAAAACCGTATCGTTCAAATACTTGGCGCAATGTGCCGATGATGTGCTGACGCAACATCATGGCTTGCGGCAACAAGTCACGCATACCCTTGACGTTTTGTGGTTTGGTGCTCATGCTATCCTCAACAAAAATCTCCTGCTTGTATTATACGCAGGAGATGACATGGTGCTGTATGGTTACTCACATCTCAGGTGTATTGTTGTGGGTGTACCTGCGCCAACGTACGAGTATGCTCCCTGCAAACTGTCGCATTTGTCGATACGCTGCATACGTCATATCTCCGATTGTGCGTACCCAGGGTGATTTGTGTTGCTTGCCAGATTTGATTAACCGTAATGCCGTCAGGTGCAACGAACGAACCATAGGATCGTTGTGACCAAGCAAGGCAATACCGGGGATGAGGAGCATCCAGATTGGCACAAAAGGAATAAATAAACCGACGAGCCCAACGCCCAGCAATATGATTCCGATGATGCGTTTGATTCCGCGCAGAATAGGATGAGACATAGGCACTGTTCTAGGTGCGGTGTATCGCACAGATCCAATCGCCTCGTATGAATTTAAATCTCAGGTGGTCGTTTAGGTGTGTATTTGAGCCAACGTTCGAGTGTGTGTTCGAATTGCAAAATAGGTGGACCAACGATATCACGTGTCCGTCGATACGCCTCGTACGCACGTTCGCCCACATTGCGAATCCACGGCGTTTTGCGACTCTTGACGAATTTGAGGACTTTGAGAACTGCCATGTGCAAGTAGCGAACCAAAGGGTCTTTGCTACCGAGCAAGGCGATTCCAGGAATAAGTAACGGCCACCCCGGCATGATTGGCAGTAACAATCCCAAAATGCCGATGATGACGAGAATTGCGCCGATAATACGACGAATGAGCATAATAACCGGTAAATACATCGTCACCCTTTCCAGATGTCAGGGACCACTGACAGGAGCACCAGCCAATTGGCCACAGGCTGCTGCAATTGAAACACCGCGCTCCACGCGTACCGTACATGGTACCCCAGCGTCTTGGAGAATCCGCTGAAAGGCGACGACGCGCTGGCGCTCTGAACGGCCAAGCGGCATGCCCGGGACGGGATTCCAGGGGATGAGGTTGACGTGACACAGCATCCCTTGGAGCAAATCTGCTAACTCGCCAGCCAACTCAGGTGTATCGTTTTCGCCTTGGAGTAGTACATACTCAAATGACACGCGTCGCCCGGTTTTGCGCACATACTCGCGTGTCGTATTGATGAGCTCGGCCACATTCCAACGCTTATTGACCGGCATCATTGCAGACCGCAGTGTATCGTTGGGTGCGTGCAACGAGATGGCTAGATTAATTGGTAATGGCGCATCGGCTAAGCGCTTGATGCCTGGTACCAAGCCAACGGTTGAGACGGTCAGGCCACGCGCACCGATGTTGATGCCTTGAGGGTCGTGTAAGCGCTCAACTGCCTGCCACCACCGATCATAATTGGCAAACGGCTCGCCCATGCCCATGAATACTACGTTACCGAGATGTTGGGGTAACGCATCGGGGTGTCCACCGTCATCGCCCCACCAAGAATCATCTGTGTGTTTTGTGGGAGCGGTAGGCGTGGTGGTTTTGCTAAGATGGCGCAAGGTGCGCCGGGCCCATAACACCTGTTCGACGATATGATGACTCTCGAGGTTGCGCAATAACCCGAGGCGCCCGGTTGCACAAAACGTGCACCCCATGGCGCATCCGGCTTGCGTCGAGACACATACGGTGGCGCGATCTTTGTAGATCATCAATACGCTTTCGATTTGCTCGCCGGTTGGCAGCATGAACAGCGCTTTGTGTGTGAGGTTATCGTCGGTTTTGACGACGCGCACTTGAGTCAATGACCCGATACGGCAATCATCAGCGAGGCGTTGGCGTAATGCGAGCGGCAAATCGCTCATCTGCATCACATCATCGACTTGGTTCACGTAGAGTTGGCGTGCAATTTGGCGAGCACGGAATGCCGGCTCGCCATATGTACCCAAGAACTCCACCAGTTCGGTCTGGCTCATCGCCAGGAGATCCCTGCGTGGATGTGTCATATTCGTATCGGTGTCTGTCTAGCGGCGTCGGCGGCTCGGGCGGCGAATCTCGATGGGGCGAGCTACGGCCTGTGGCTGACGCAAAAGGCTCCAAAGTGCAACGGCGACGATGCTGACTACCACAATTGCTGTCTCCATGGAACCCTCCTTTGTTTGTCATCCTGCTGTCATTGTACCACAGGTTGTTTTGTGAGAAAGATGAGCCGTTGGTAAAAATTCGCTGATAGATGCCCTAGCCCCGCTCACGTGGCCAGATTGCCGGAATCAAGGCACTCCAGGCGATTGCTGCCGCTACTAACAATGCTACATGATATCCCTCGACCAAGGCTGCTGTTGGTGCAGTGGTAATATCCTTAAAAACTTGTCCAGTAATCGATGTAACTTGTGAGCTCCAAATCGCTCCGGCCAAGGTAATTCCACTAATCTGACCAATCGTCCGCGTTACACTTAACATTCCACTGGTGACGCCACTACGCTCACGCG
>CAYXXK010000069.1:3490-13440 GCA_964469045.1 uncultured Klebsiella sp. | reverse complement strand
GCCTGTGGGTTAGATGGTAGGGGCGTCGCTTGCGGCGCCCATAAACCCACCCTGACCAGCCTATCGTAAGGGCGTCCAACAGGGCGCCCGTAGCATACCGTTGTCATCCTAAATCCCCGATATCTGGGCCAGCTGCCCGACAACTGCAGTAATTGCCATGCCGATGACGCCCCCGAGGACAATCCGTGCCGTGGTTTTGATGACTGGCGAACCCGCCGTGCGTGCACTCAAAATACCCGTCAGCAACAAACCGATGAGTGACATAATGACAATCGCATATGCTTTGCCACCCAACGTCGGCGCAAAGACCCCGAGAAACGGAATAAGCCCGCCGACGACGAAGCTCATACTCGAGGCGAACGCCGCTTGAACCGGGCGCGCGATGGTTGCTTCGTTTTGGCCAAGTTCATCCATCAAATGCGCCTTGAGTCCGTCTTTGGCATGGAGCTCTTTGGCGACAGCGCGGGCCAAATCTTCGGAAAGACCGCGCTCAACATAGATCGCCGCAAGTGCCAGCTCTTCACCGACTGGGTCAATGGTTTGGTGCTGGACTTCGAGCGTTTTGTCAGCGTTTTCGATGTCTGTTTGTGAACTCACCGACACGTACTCGCCGACCGCCATCGACATCGCGCCGGCGGTGATTCCGGCAATGCCCGCAGTAATGACCAAGTTGTCTTGGCCAGCAGCGACGATGCCGATTAGCAGGCTGGCCGTCGACACCAGTCCGTCATTGGCGCCGAGGACCGCAGCGCGGAGCCAGCCCGCCCGATGGGCCCGGTGTTCGCGGTTGCGCTGTTCGACCGCAGCAAGCAGTTCACTGCTGAGGGGTTGATTGGACTCTGGCATGGTCAGCCTCTGTTCTGTTTTGCACCACCGAAAAGGTTGGTTTGTGATGTCGGAGTATTATACGTCGTAATACGAACACGTATGCTCCCGCCCATCAGTGTGCCACGTAGCGGCGCTGTGAATGCGTATATGTCAGTGGCGCAACGCAACGCACAGGATGGATTTACCTATCCACATCGTAAGGGCGTCCGACAGGGCGCCCATGATGATATATCTCAACTACAGCCCTCGTCATTGCATGGCCACCGTGATGATTAGTTGATGCATCAGATTGATGAGATCAGGGTCGTGTAATCTCCGTGGGAGGTAGATGGCCGATGGCATACAGTATGGGCGGTGCGTGCGGCGCCCCTAGCCCTCATGAGTGCTATGATGGGGTGAGCGTTTGCACGTATCAAAACTGTGATAGCACATGAGTGTTCGATCGAGTGACAAGAACGTCACGAAAGGGGCATGAGCATGCGTATGTTCCGCATGTGGGTGATGGGTTGTCTCGGGGTGTGGTTGCTGATGAGCTCCATCGATACGGTGACCACGGCCCCCCTGACCAACCAACAGGCGGCCATGCATACCAGCACCCGTGGCGATGTCGCTGCACATGCTGATGTCCCGATCTATACGATTGTGGGGTCGGTACAGCCTGCGCAGGGTACGTGGAAGGCCACGCAGACACTCACCTTTCGGAATCAGAGTGGCGTATCGTTGCGCACCCTCTACTTCCGCCTATTTGCCAATCTGCCCGATGTGGGTGGCAAGCTGGTGATTCGCTCTGCCACCGTGAACGGTACGGCCACCGCCGTCAAACTCGAGGCGGATGGCTTTTTGGCGCGCCTAGACATGCGTACGGCCATCGCTCCTCGTGCACAAACGACAGTCGTCTTGCAGTTTGAGACAACGGCCCCACGATACGCCGGCACAACTCTGTATGGCACCCTCAATTACGACGGTGCTACACTTGCGCTCGCGACCGCCTACCCACAACTCGCCATGCTGAACAATGCCCAGTGGGATACCGCTCTCCCCGATAGCAAAGGCGATCTCGTCACAAGCCCGGTTGCGTTCTATGATGTGACAACCACCGTGCCGCGCACTCATGCCATAGTCAGCACCGGTGCGACGATTGCCACAACTGTGGCAGGGAGTGCACAGACGGTCAGAGTGGTGAGCGGTTTGCAACGCGATTTTGTGATGGCGGCGACCACGCTCGCACAGGTATCAGCCACCGTCGACGGCACGCTTGTGCGCGTCTCGTATCCCAAAGGGCGACTCAGCGATGGGCAGGCTACGCTCCGCTATGCTAGCCAGGCCTTGCGGCTGTTTAATCAGCAGTTTGGCCAGTATCCCTACAACGAGTTAGACCTGATTGCTGTGAATGCTGGTACCTTCGAAGGTGTCGAGTTCCCGGGTATCGTGCTCTTCGAACAACGTCGGTTTAATACGTCGGCCGAGTATGAGCGTCTTGTCGTGCACGAAGTGGCGCATCAGTGGTTCTATGGGGTGGTCGGCAACGATGTCCAAAACCACGCCTGGGTCGATGAAGCCTTTGCCACCTACAGCCAAGTGCTCTATCTCGAATCAGTGTATGGCCCTAAGGTTGGCGCCCGTGAAAAAAGCGCGTTTGTTGCGGACTATACCGCACTCAAAGCTGCCGACGCCGATGGCTCAATGGATCGCCCCATCCGCACCATGTCCGATGATCAGTATGCGGTGCTCTCATACTCCAAAGGTGCCCTCTATCTTGATGCGGTGCGCACACAAATCGGTCCACAGAAGTTTCTCGACGCCGTGCGCCGCTATGTGCGCACGCATCGCTACACCATCGTCGATGGCACGGCGTTTATGCAGGTCGTGAATGCCACATGTGCATGCTCAATCCAACCACTCTATACCAAATGGGTGTTGGCGAAATAATCGTATGTTGATATACCTTGCCCAAACTATATTTGTACCGGATATTTCTTTCTGCAACAAAATAAATCACTATTACGTATAACTGATACAGCATCTGTTTGAGAGTGTCGTGCTCTCAGTGTTGTGCGAAAAGGAAGACAAAAAATCATGTCAGAAAACCACGAAAAACTAAAAGTCGCCCGCTTGATGTCTGCGGTCAACACCGCCCGGGTCGTGGCCGACCACAAGTACCGCACCGAATACAGCCGCCAAGGGTTGTCACCGACCTCGATTATCCAGTTCACCTTCGCCGGCCAGCGCTTTGAGATTGACATGCCGCCGATGATTCGCCTAACTGGCGGCTCCACCATTGGATTTGTTAACGGGCGCTGTATGTTGGTCGATAACGATCTGCGCAAGAAGGTGACATTCACGGCCGATGAACAGGATTATGTGACCTGGACGGTCGACGAATAGGCATGGAGTAAGGCGACGTGAGGTGTGCGCTGTGTATCGCTAGAAGCTCTATGGGGCGCTAGTACGATACACAGCCTCGTTGGCGTTTACGAGGGGGAGATTCCGTGTAAAAATACCATATTCGTAAATAATTACATGGTATTTTCATCATACATACGCTATGATGCTATTATCCCTTGATATGCCACAAACGGAGACTGCACATGGATGTGCTGATTATCACGGTGGGGATGTCTCTTTTGACACAGTTGATCACAACCGATGGTCCCTTGACTGCCCATGACAGCGAAGTACTTGTGCAGCACCAATATGCGAGCGTGTCGAATCCTACACTTGATGATGTGTTAATGCGCGCACGCACATATTTCTCTCTCAATCCTAGTGCTGTTGCCCATGCCAATGAATTAATCGCAGTGCGCAAATACGCGCACCGTATGACGGGGCATGCTCAACTTGTTTTGCCACACACTGATTATGTATTGGTAGTCCCTAATACGCTCATCGGGCGCTTTTGTGCTGAACACCTTAAGTCAGCGCTGTGTGCGCATGTCGTTGATGCGTATGTCACGATTCTGCATATTGAGGGACTCCAGCGCAACGATTGTGAGTTATTGGATCATGGCTGGGAGCGGTTGCGCGATGCGCTTGACCATATACACCGCCACTATAAATCGGACGTTATCTACAATATCACTGGGGATTTTGCTCTTTTCGCAGGTTTGATTCATGGATACGTGTCAAATCGTGGTGTTCGGATTATGTACACGTTCCACGCGCATGCGCCACTTGTACTCATTGATGTGAATCCCACTGGTGCCCCCGCCGATATTTCGTTTTATCAGGACGCTGACGCTGTCGTCTAATTCGACAAGGTGTCCAAAGAGAGTCATGCGCCTGCGGTGTATAATGTGCCCGTTATCTCCTACTCATATGCGAAGGAGCCGGGTATGCGCTTGCAACAGATAACGATTGCCTGTCATGATGTCGCCACCCAGACCGCCTGGTTTGCCCAGCATGGCTGGTCAGCAACTCACCAACAGGTGCACATCGGCCACTCAACCCTTGCATTTGAGCCTTCAACAACCACACATGTTTACCACTATGCCATGGCTGTGCCGACTAATAGCGTAGCTGCGGCAGTCCGCTGGTGTGCAACCCACCAGATTCCACTGATTGCCGGCGATGGGCATGCGCCTATTTACCAGTTCGATGAGTGGGGCATGCAGGCCATCTACTTCTTTGATGGTGCAGGGAATGTGGCGGAGTTTATTGGCGCATACGATGCATCCCAGCCTCAGATTGAGAGGTTTGATATTGCCATGATTGTCGGTATAAGCGAAATCGGCGTGGTCTCTGCTGATGTACCGCGTGATGCGCACGATTTGCAACAACACTACAAGCTCGACAGTTTTTTTAGCTATAATGCAACCTTCCACCCTGTCGGCGATGCTGATGGACGTGTCATCATCGTTGAACCAGCTCGCGAGTGGTACCCCCAAACCGGTGTAGTATCGACAATTGCACCAGTGGCACTCACCTTTGATGCACATGGGCATACGCATCATGTGGCGTGGAATCAACGGTAATCCATCCTTGTGATAGCGCACTATGCGCTCGGAAACAACTTCATCGGGAGGCATGCGATGCGAGTATCAGTGTTGCCATCAACCACATTAGGGCGTTGGTCTTTCTGGTTGTTTGTGCTGTTCGTGGGAATGCGTAGCATCCGCACATTCCTACCTGATGCCATCCAACTCTCCCCCGATTTTAGCTGGTGGATGTTTATTCTCTGGCCAAATCCCCTCGTCTTTGCCGTCGGTTGGGTGGCCGGCGTCTTCGCATGGATCGCCATCATCCGTCAGCATGAACGCGCCGTCACGACGTACATTTCTGCTGGTGTGGCCACTCTTATCACTGTGCTATTGATAACGATTACGCTCGGCTAATCTGCTGAACAGGGAGCGCACCATGGAACGCTGGGTACTCTATGCACTGTTGTCGATGTCGTTTGCGGGAGTGACTGCCGTGATTGCCAAGCTTGGTCTCGCCAATATTACTGGTGAGCTCGGATTAACCGTACGGACAATCTTTGTGAGTGCGTTTGTCTTGTTGTTTGCGGCATTCATGGTGCCGATTGACCAATTTCGTCAACTGCGCTGGCATAATCTGTGGTGGCTGGCTGCCTCAGGCGTTGCTACTGCACTGTCGTGGATTTTTTATTACAAAGCTATCAAAATCGGCGATGTCAGCAAAGTAGCCCTCATCGATAAAGGGAGCGTGGTCGTCGCTATTATCCTTGCGACCGTTATCTTGGGTGAAGCTATCACCTGGCGCATGGCGGCTGGTAGCCTGTGCATCGTGTTGGGTATCTATATCATGGCTCGATAAATAAATTGACGTGTTACGTATAAATGGTATAATAAATGTGTTGTTATTAAAAAAATGGAGTACCACATTATGGACCAACGTCGTCGCGCCGGTGAGATTTGGTATGCAGCCCGAGGGCATCGCATGCGTCAGCGCGGGTGTTGTCTCTGGGATCTTTTTGTGTTTGTGTTGGTATTACTCGCCTTACGCACATGTATTGGCTAACAATCCCCCCAGTAGTTGATGAATCTACTGGGGGGACGTGTGTCTACAGAGTGTCGACACCGCGCGCATGCATCAACACCAAGATGTCTTGATAGGTGCGTGCGCCGGGCTTTTGGGCCCAGTTACCGCGTTCGAGTGAGATGATTTCGAGCCCGGCCTCGGCGACAAGACTTTCCCATTTGCGCCGGGTGAATCCCGCAAAGAAGTCCTGACCTTTGTAGGCTTGGTAATGCCCTGGCGCCACTTCTTTGAACGAAGGACGGATATTGGTGGCGTCAACAAAATCCATGAAGAATTGATCGATGATAAAACAGGTCACAAATGCACACCCGTGAGGTTTGAGTGTGCGCTTGAATTCATGCAAGTAGGCTCGCACATCCTCTTCGATGAGGTGGGTAAAGACCGAAATCGCAAAAATGAGGTCTAGCTCAGTATTCGCAATGAAATCGAGTGTAAAGTTATTGGGCGTGTCCGGTTTGAATTCATCGAAGTAGTAGTTATTTTTGGCGGGAATCGTGTGGAACGACATGGTTTGCTGTGGGAAGCGTTGTTGGCAAATTTCGATGCCCTCTTGCCATACATCTGCACCATAATACTTGCCTGATACGTCGATAAGTTGGGCAAACGGGTACGCCATGCGTCCACTTCCACACCCTAAATCAAAGACATGGCTTGCTGGCGTCAACTGAAAGCGATGATACATTTCGCTGAAAAACGACACCATGGTGTTCTGAAAGTGTGCTGCGGAATCACTGCCAATCTTTTGCATGGCATATAGTGGGGGCAAATCTGCCGCAGCAAGCTCACGACAATGTTTTACAATCGCCGCAAGCCGCGCATTTGATGTGGCTTTTTGCTGACGAGTTTTTTCGATGCTTTGAATAAACGTTGATGGTTTGTGTGGTTGATCTGCCGTCATGAGCGCATGCTCTACTTTCTGCATCACATTGGTGGTTAATCTATGGAACAGCATTGTTCAGTGATTGTACTGCGATACTGCATCATTCTAGCAATCGAGTCATCGTGTGTCAACGAACGCCTATTGTGTGCGCTCAATGACTGCCAAATAAAACGGCCCCCAGCCACTCGTATCGGGTAGTACCTGCCAACCGTACTCGGTCGGCTCGCCAAAGCTAAACTCCGGCCGATGCACGACAAACCGCCCAGCTCGTTTTTTGTGGAGCTTGCGGATAATCTCGTCATTCTCGAGATGCGACAACGCACACGTCGAGTAGACGATGCGCCCGCCCACCTTGACGATTTCGAGCGCCGAGGCCAGCATAGCAAACTGGTGAATTGCTAGCGATTTGCTCCGGCCCGGCGCCCAATTGGCCAACTCTTGGGCATCCTCGAGTACATGCCGCTCCGACGAACACGGCGCATCGAGCAACACCTTGTCGAAATAATTGACCTGATGCTGGCTCCAGGTCATCGCGTCGTGACCAGTCACCGTCACAATCGCCTGCTGCGCCGGTGGTAGATACGCCTCGAGAATGCGCTTGATGCGCAAGCGCCGATTGCTCGAGCGATCGTTGGCAATCAGTTGACCACGTCCGTCGAGCTTGAGCGCACACAACAGGCTTTTGCCACCCGGCGCCGCACACAAGTCACCGACGCGCTCTCCCGGCTGGATGGCGAGCGCCTCGACCGCCAAAATACTCGCTGCATCGAGCAGGTAGTAGTTTGTCAGCCCCGCCGCAGTCATCTGTGGCGCCGGGTGATGCGCGGCCACCATATGCGCAAACGTCACGTCAGTCAGGCGCGGTGACATAACATCAGGCGCATACTGACTATGCGGGTTAATCACCGCCACATGCTGCTTGTCAGCGATTAACGCTACCTTGATGGCAGGCCAGCGTGCGCCATACATCGTGCTATAGAATTGTTCAAATCCAGCTGCACCTTTGGTACTCATACGCCTAATTATAGCGATTTGTCTTTTGAAAGAAAGACCCCGCGGCTATTGACACAATTGCCTGCCGCGGGGTAATTCGTCTGCTCCCAGATTAGCCGAGGTGTGCATCGTCTGTGGCTGGCGGTGCGCCGTACCAAAAGACGGTGGCGTGGTAGTGACACTGATTGGTTGTGTCCCACGTGTTCGGCTTGTATTTTTCGATGTAGCCGGCAAACGAGTGCACAAACGGCACATCGTCGCAGACGTGTAATCGGTTGACGCTGGTCTCACCGTTGGCGTCGATCGGCAGAAACGGCTGGCTGGCGTAGGCGCTCTCGAACATGGGGAACGGTGGTTCGGCCGCCCAGGCATACCCCACATAATCCTCTGAGCCGGTACCGAAGGTCGAGGGGAATCGTTCGCCATCGATGAAGAATTTCTCGTCACCCTCGCCCCACCACCAGTCGATGTTCTTCTGGTCCCACACGCCGTTCCACCAACTTGCCGGTGGCTCGGCCGGCTCTTGCCACTGATTTACCACATGCAGGTGCATGCCACAGTAGCGCCCAGTCCCACTGGTCAACAAGATGGGCCAGTCGATCTCGCGCCCACTGCCGGCCAGATGCGTCTGCCACTGGTCACCGTGGCCATATGCGCAAAAGCGCAACAGCGCATCGCCGTCGCGAATCGACCGGTGGCTGATGATAACCTGCACGGTCGCATCGTGGTCACCGTGATTGGTCAACGTCATTCGGGCGCCTCGGCTAAACGGCATGTACCAGTGGCTATAGCCGAATCCTGTCGTCATCCCGAGAGGGACGGTGCGGTGGTAGTGCAGCCCATGACTACCAAAAAAGTGTGTCAACGGCGTGTCAACACTGGCGTGCGGCGCATCATCCCAGTAGATGCGCAGATGTAGTTGGCGCAGGTTTTTTTCAAAGTGTGCGTCATACGGATCAACCAGCACGTGCATCCCATCGATTGCCTGCATGCCCGTGAGCACGACCGCATCGACCGTCGTGCCTGCCGGGATAGTGACCTGCGAGCGGGTGATTTGACTGTCGGGGTGTTGTGGTAATTGGGTGCCACGTAGAGACAATGTGCGGTCAGCACGGGCTAGGGCAATCCAATCGGCACTAGCAAGTTGGCCGGTGTAACTGTCGACGGTCGTGTCAGCGCCGAATAGCGTATAGGTGAAGTGGTAATACAGTCCCCATCCGGGCAGAAAGCGCACTGTGCAGTGCGTGTTGAACGAGATCGGGATGAAGCGGTTGCGCCCGCGCGAGAGCGTCGGCGTCAGTTGCGGCAGATTGAGGATGCCTAGCGGATTGAGGTTGGCCGGATGCCGCTCAAAAAAGTCACGAAACGGCAGGTCAACTACAGGCTCTGGCGCGTGATCGATGAAGATTTGGATGTGCCCCATGTCGGCGAACGCCGACCAGACGCGCCAGATGACGCCGGGCCCGTCGCATTCAAAAACGACAATTGCGCCATCATCCTCCTGCCGGATGAACCCGGTGCCGTCGTTGTTGGCGTCCCACTCGAGATACTGATTGGTGGTGGCGTCGTAGCGCGAGCGCCGATCATAACTGCTAAACGTGCCACTGTGTTCGCCGGGGTTGGGTGGAGTGGCCAAACGACGCATATCGGTCAAGCGCGCAATCATATCGCAATAGCGCAAGTGGGGCATGGCGATCTCCTTGGTGATGTTGTGTGCACATGGTACCATGCGTTTCCGAAGGGATGTCATATGCGGTGATACAATAAGTAGACATTTGTAGTGTAAAGAGGTTGTGGATGCGTATGTGGACGATGACGAAATGGATAATTCTTATGATTAGCGTGATGTTGGCGTCGTGTGGTACATCACCGCAGGCATCAGTGTCTGAGACGGATCCAACAAAAACGGCGACAACAATTGCTCTAGATGTACCATTACCGACCACTACATCTGCACCTGATTCAACGATACAAGAAATACCGGCGACAACTAATGCTGAATCTACGCCGATGCCCAACACCAAACCTGCACACGATATTTTTGCAGGGATTAATGATACCCAACGCCAGTGCTTGCGTGATGCATGGGGCGAGGCAGTGTTTGCTGATATAACGAACTTTGTCCGTGCTCCGAGCCCTGACGAGCAAGTGGCTATCCAAACATGTCAAATCGCTATGCCGGCCCCGGGCGGCAATCCGGCCCCGGGCGGCAATCCGGCCCCGGGCGGCAATCCGGCCCCGGGCGGCAATC
>CAYXXK010000069.1:0-3390 GCA_964469045.1 uncultured Klebsiella sp. | reverse complement strand
CAAACGGTCATACACCACAAAACGACATGACCTACGTGACAACATCGGCCGATGGCGTGGTATGGAGTGAGGGTGTGTTATTGGCCAAAAGCGCATCGGTACCAGAGGTGATTTATACAAGCCGGGGTGAGTATTGGGCGTACTGGGTTGACTTTAGTACGGCAACTGGGCCACACAGCGAAAAAATAGGTGTTGCCTCGAGCACTGATGGGCAAACCTGGCAGATGCGTGGCACCGCAAACTTCACGGGCATGAGCGGTATGACTCCTGTTGACCCGGATGCGTTTGAGTTGCCCGATGGTCGGTTGCGCATGTACTTTTATGATATTGCCAATCGTTCGGCGCATATCATGTATAGCGCAATTAGTAGCGATGGGGTCAATTTTGCGCTGGAGCCTGGCGTCCGTTTTCAAGGAAGTGACATCTACGACCCGAATGTCATCCTGCTGCCCGATGGTCGGTATCGCATGTACCTGAATCACGCCGATATTTGGAGTGCAACCAGTACGGACGGACGGACATGTGTCAAAGACGAGGGGATACGCGTCGAAAAAGGAGCCGTACCGGGTGCAATTGTACTGCCGGATGGCCGTGTGCGTCTCTATGTCTGTCAAGCTGGTATTGCGGTCTATGAAAGTACTGATGGCCTTGCGTTCTCACTTTTGCAACGCGGTATTGTGCAACAGAACGGCATTGTCTGTGATCCGTCGGTGACCGAAACTCCCAACGGCTACATGATGGTCTACAAATATGCGCAGATGACACCCAAAAATCCATAGGATGTGTCATGTCAATCGCATATGTTCCACTATTGCGCCGCATCCGACCGCTCTACGACCTGCCGCGCGAGCCTGATCAGCGCTTCCCCTTCTATATTGCTCAAGTGCGTGCAGGCGAGACTATTGGCTGCCCGCCCCTCGTGGCCTACAACCCGATGGGCAAGGCGCATGTCGGTGCATATCTTGATGGATTAATCGCGCTTGATGTTGACAATCTGGTACAGGCGTGGATTGACGCGTTGCCACAGCAGATACTGGCGCATCTTGATGACATGCGTCTAGGCATTGCCGTGGTTGATGATGTGGCTGGCGGGTGGACTGAGCGTAGCGCCTACGAGATGAACGAACGCTTCCCACAGACACAACCCAAGTCCACCGCCGGGTGGTTGACGACGTTTCTCTACGCGAGTGAACCAATGGTGTTGTCGCAGGTTGCGGCGCGGGTCACCGCCACGGTGGCTAGGGCAGCACTCATCGCAGAACGTGGTATGGCGCATACAATTGGGCAAATGTTGGCACAGGAGGCGCTGGTATATCAATATGCTACGCCACCGTTTGTCATTGATGACGATGAATTTGCCTACACCAGCGCGGTGATTGGCCCGTACCTTGAGGCGACCGATTACCCGACCCAGGTGGCGGTGTTGTTGGGCGATGAGCTCGCCCGGCGCAACGGTTTTGTTCCACTCGGCTTCGCGCCATATGCCGGGCTCGCCTGGGCCGCCCAAGGCGGCCTCACGCATCACGGTACATCAAGCCGGTAGAGGTCGGCATAGGGTTGGTCGATGAGCAGTGTCACCGGCATATCAGCCACACTTGCCGGTCCGCCGATCAAAAAGATCTGACGACCTGGATAGCGTCGCAGGGCGCGTGCTAGCCATGGGTCATCGCCGGGCTCGACCACGTCTACCCAGACGTCAGGTCGTAATCCCTCGGCATAACGTAGGTACTGCAAGGTCATACCTTGCTCCCAGTGCGTGATAACCACGGCATCAGGTGGAAGTGTCTGGTGTACAGTGATTGCGAACTCACGGTAGAGCGTCAGGTGCTGTTTTGCCGAAACCGGGTAGCGTAAATAGCCCCAGGCGAGTGTGACCACGAGCAACCCAACCACTGCCGCGGTGGCACGCCACGCTGGCAGGAGTGTCAGGGTGTTGATGCGTGCCACCATGAAAGCTGCGCCGTATACCAAATACAGCGCAAGCGGAACAAGGAGTGGGATGGTGAATGCCGGCCAATCGATAACCCCTGGGCCGATGGCAAGTACATATGCCGTCGTGGGCACAACGATGAGTAGTGTGATACCGAAACGCCAGCCGTGTTGTCGTGCCATGTGGACTGCACCGATGCCGACGAGTATGAGTCCAATTGGGCCAAACTCGAACCCCATGCGTCGAACCAGTGCAATAGACATGGTGATGATCGTCGCACTATCGGGTAGACCAAATAACTCGCGGCGCACCGCACCGCCAGTCATCAAGTCAACCACGTCGCGCCACTGTTGCGGTGCGCCCCAGAAGTAATGTGTGGGCAGGCCGTAGTCGAGTCCATTGAACGGTCCGAAGCGAGCGAATTGCACGAAGGGATATGCGAGGGGGATAAATCCGACGCATACGGCGAGGCCAATCCAATGCCATTCGACGCTTCGAAGCTTTCGATGCCACACCCAGATGCTGATGCAGAGCGCCACCGGCGCAACAGTAATCACGAACAATCCGTGATGGAATCCGCCTAGCACGGTGAGCAGGGCGACCCAGGCCAGATTGTGACGGGTTGGTGTGTGCACCATGCGTTTTAGCGCCAGTGCCAGTGCCACCATGAGCAGGACGAGGAGCGCATAGACTTCGGCGATGGTGGCGGCATTCCAGATGCCTGGCGTCACACCGAAGGCGATGGTACCGATGGTGGCAATCATCGGACGTTGGCCGAGATTGATAAGGAGTTGCCATAGCAGACCGACACTCAGCGCTGCCGCAAGCGCCGAAAAAGCCGTGACGCGCCAAGCGGGGATGCCAATCGGGAGCCACGATGTGAGGTGTGCCAGTCCTACATACAGTGGATAGGTAGTAGGATGCGGGACGCCGGCGGTGATGGCGGCAAGTTGGAACTCGGCGGAGTCACCAGCCTGCACATCGGGTGATGTGGTCATCAGATAGAGAGTGGCGAAGCCAACAATTAGGATGAGTGGAATCCAGGTGCGTGTCAATCGGTGCATATTAGGTCTCGATAGCAAGGTATTGCTACATTATACGCATGTGCAGTGACTGATTCTGGTGGTGCGACGTATGGTTGTGAATGATGCCACTCGATGCCCGATTCTGCAGTATGATAGGGTATCTTCTTAACGCGCACGTCGTGCCGTCAATATACACAGGAACCACACTACATGGCACAGTTTTGGCGTGGGCTTGGAGCCGGAGTGCGCGGGGTCATCTTTTTGGTGCTGGGGTTATTGATTTTTTCGTTGCAGGATATCACGGTCAAGTTCATAGGTGGGCAGTACCCGGTGCTCGAGATTGTGATTTTCCGCAGTTTGGTGGCTATTCCCTTGACACTTGTTCTGTTCCGCATGGAGGGTGGGCGTGGTTTGCCGCAGCCGCAGCAACACCGA
>CAYXXK010000068.1:0-14262 GCA_964469045.1 uncultured Klebsiella sp. | reverse complement strand
TCACTTTTCACTTTTCACTTTTCACTTTTCACTTTTCACTTTTCACTTTTCACTTCCTCACCGTCCCATCCCCCAACACCACCCACTTATATGTTGTCAACTCGCGCAACCCCATTGGCCCACGCACATGCAACTTTTGTGTACTAATGGCAATCTCAGCACCAAGCCCTAACTGCCCACCATCATTAAATCGTGTCGACGCATTCACCATCACCGCAGTCGCATCAACCCGCCGCACAAATTCATCGATGGATTCTTGATTCTGACTGATAATCACCTCGGTGTGCCCGCCATGATCAGCAATATGATCAATCGCCTCGTCCACACCATCAACCACATGAATCGTGGCAATCAACGCCATGTATTCGGTGTCATAATCATCGGGGCCCATCGGCACAAGATTTGCGGTTGAATGTGGCTGTGTCTGCATAATTGCCAACACCTCTTCGTCACAGCGCAACTCAACCTGGTGTGTCGCTAATGCATCAACTACCATTGGCACTATCTGCGTTGCTGCTGCGCGTTCAACCAAGATAACATCAAGCGAATTACACACACTTGGGCGCTGCACACGGCCATTCACGACAATATCACGCACATATTGTGGATTCGCCGTGCCATCAATGTATGCATGAACAATGCCAATCCCACCAACAATCACCGGCATCGTTGCGTTTTCGACACAAAAGCGATGCAACGCTGCTCCACCACGAGGAATCACCACATCGACATATTTGTCGAGCTTGAGCAATTGTTCAACCAACCCACGATCCGGGTCGGTAATCGCCTGCAACGCATCTGCTGGCAAGCCCACATCAGCCAACGCACGTTGCAACAACTGCACGATAGCAGCTGACGAATGTACGATCTCTTTACCAGCACGCAAAATCGCTGCGTTGCCAGACTTGAGACACAACGTTGCCACATCAAACGTCACATTCGGTCGCGCTTCATAGACAACAGCAACAACTCCTAATGGCACGCGCACTTTGTGCCAACGCAAGCCATTCGGTAACACACCGTTTTCAAATATTTCACCAACTGGGTCAGGCAGGGTAATCACCGTCAAAATATCATTTGCAATTGCTGTCAGGCGTTGTGGATTCAGGAGCATGCGATCTTGGAGTGATGCCCGTAGTCCAGCCGCTCGTGCATTGGTCATGTCAATCTGGTTCGCTGCCAAAATAGTCGCTTGTTCAGCAGGATCTTGTAACAAATCAGCTATCCGTTGTAACGCGCGATTGCGCAGTGCAGTTGATGCATTAGCGATTTGACGCGTAGCCTTGCGAGCACGTTGGGCCATTTCAAGCACGTTGATACTCATGATTCTCTCGTTTCTTCGCGGGCAACAAGCACCATATCATCACGATGCACCGCTTCGGCACCATATTCATACCCGAGCACGTCAGCAATCGCTGTCGATCGCTTGCCCATGATTCGCCGCAAATCGGTTGCACTATACTGCGTCAACCCACGCGCAATCTCTCGTTCACCATGATAAATGCGAATAGTCTGTCCACGTTCGAATTCACCATCGACATGCACGATACCAGCCGGCAACAAACTCTTACCTTGATGCACAAGTGCTCGTGCCGCTCCATCATCAGTAACAACACGACTTGTGCGCGCAGTCTCTGCCAAAATCCAGCGCTTGCGCCCCTCTCGACTATTTACTGCAGCCGGAAAACGCGTGCCAATCCGCTCTCCCTGCACAACACGAACAATCACGTCCGCCATGGCCCCAGGCGCAATCACGACCTCGACGCCACTTTTGGTGGCTAAATCAGCCGCCTGGATTTTGGTAATCATCCCACCAGTACCACGGCTACTACCAGTACCACCGGCGAGTGCATAAATAGACGGTGTGATTTCACTTACCTCAGCGATAAGTGTGGCATCGGGATTCGAACGTGGATCAGCAGTATATAGTCCATCAATATCAGTAGCAATCAATAACAGGTCTGCATCTACAAGATTTGCAACTAGCGCAGACAAATTATCGTTGTCACCAACTTTGATTTCGTCAACTGCAACAGCATCATTTTCATTGATAATCGGCAATACCCCATGCATAAAACATGTGAGTAACGTGTTGCGTGCGTTTAGATAACGATTACGATCGCTAATGTCCGCCTTGGTAAGCAATGTCTGACCAACTGTTACATCATACATTTCAAACATCTGCTGATACAGATGCATAATATAACTTTGTCCAATTGCCGCCAGCATTTGTTTTTGGGCGATATCACGCGAACGCCGCTGCAAACCAATCCGCTCACGCCCCGCCGCGACCGCACCTGACGTCACCAAAATAACCTCATGCCCTAGCTGCTTCAGCAATGCGAGTTGACGCACGAATTCAATCATACGTGGCCGGTTGAGTCGCTCACTCCCAGCTGTCAATACATTCGTGCCTAGTTTTACGACAACGCGCATGGGTGCGGCGTACTTGAGCATACATACCCCTACAACTACTGAACGAGACGATATCCTACTCCCCACTCGGTCAACAACAACCGCGGGTTACGCCCAGCAGATGGCTCAATTTTTCGACGCAAGTGCCACATGTAGACCTTGAGATAGTCTTGATCGTGCTGCGAATTTGGCCCCCACACCGATTTCAATAACATGTCATGTGGGACCACACTACCTGCATTCTCGGCAAGTACCGCCAACAACGAATACTCTGTCGGCGTCAAATCAACCGGTACCCCTTTTACCGTGACCCTCCGTGTTTGGACATCGATCACGATTTCACCTTCACCAACCACACGCAAACGCATTGAGGACTGGCCACGACGGAGCAACGCACGAACCCGAGCCAATAACTCATCCATGTCAAATGGCTTGGGCATATAGTCGTCGGCACCACAATCAAGTCCTGCAACAATATCGCGTGACTGGGTGCGTGCCGTCAACATCAAAATGGGAATGAGGTTCTCATCACTTCGAATACGCTGACATACCTCGCGTCCATCCATTTCAGGCATCATAATATCAAGCACAATTAAATCCGGATTCGCACTTCGCAACAATGAGAGACACTCGGCACCACTGCCAGCCTCCGTCACGCGGTAACCAGCGTTGCTGAAAAGCAAATTAAGCAACTTTCGCAAACCTGGCTCATCATCGACGACCATGATTGACTGTTGATGCGTCATACCGTGCTCCACCTCACTTAGGGGCTCTCTTGCAAACGTTGTACGAGTTGCTTGACATCGTTTGCAGTTAATGTCCCCACGTACACATAGCGAATGTTCCCTTCAGTATCAAGAAAGTAACTCACCGGAATCGGTGAAATCTGATACTTACGCGCAATTTCCCCATCTACATCCATAACAATCGGGTACGTTACATCAAACATCTTGGCAAACGCAGCTACCGCTTCATCCCCTTCGGCACCGACAGCTTCCTGATGGCGCAAGTTGATACCGACAAACTCCACACCTTGGTCTTTTAACTCCAAGTAGGCAGATTCAAGTGCCGGAGTTTCTTCAATACACGGCGCACACCACGTTCCCCAAAAGTTAATAAGTACGATTTTACCACGTAATTCGTTTAATTGCAGAGAACCACCGCCAAGTCGTGGTAAATTAAACTCTGGAGCTGGTCGATTCGTTTCAGCCGCGGCAGGAATTTCTGGCGTTGCTAAACGCGCACTTACCATCCATACAATCGCCACAATTACCACACCAATCAAGCCACCAATAACCACCATTAGCAGCTCTTGACGGAGTGGTTTTGCAGAGGTCGCTGCGTTACTAGCTGGTTTAATCCGCAAGCCAATCGAACGGTCATAGTTGTCGCGTTGGATCGCATCAAGCAACAAATCACGCATCTCTTCGTATTCAGCAATGCGTCGGTTCGCCAACAACGCTAACTCTCCACTTGGATCCGTCCGCGCGTCATCACGAAATCGCGCCACAGATTGCTCACATGCTGCAATGATTTCTGCTGGACTTGCATCGACTGCCACGCCAAGTCGTTCGTAATATGTTTGACGTGAATCCATGCTCCCCCATTTTTTTTGCCACATGGCATCCTCTTTCTAGCGGTTCAACAAGCGAATCAGCTTATTGGCCTGAACCGCAAACGGTGAGTCAGCAGTCACCAACGTGTTAATCTTTTGCCACGTAGCAATCGCCTCTTCTACCCGTGGTGGTGACGCCTCCGCCAAACAATATCCCAAGTTCAATAATACGCGTGGCTGCTCTTCAACTGGAATCTGGTCAATAATTTGACGCATTTGCTGCAACCCTTGTGTTGCCAATGCCTGATCACCAGTATCATTCCCATAAAAGCATTGGCTCGCCCCCAAATCAGCCATCACGACGATATCCCCTGGTACAAGTTCCAACGCTTTACTATACGCATCAGCAGCCATTTGCCAACGCGCGACTCGGCTTTGATAAAACGGACTTCCCGGCTGCAACTCACGCACAATCTGCACACTGTTGTACAACATGTTGCCGTAGTCAATCCATGCCTGTGGATCGTCTGCGTTGTTCTCTGCCACAGCTTTCGCTGATGCAATCGCTTGCTCGTATTGTTCGAGTGCATTAGCCTGCGCCTGCTCTGCTGTATTCGCCGGTGCAACACGTGCACCACCATCTGTTAAAAAAAATGTAGAAGTTACAATTAGCAGTGGTAAAGTTATTGCCAAAATTAACGGTAATCGTCGATTCCACTCACTAGGTACCGTGCGCTGAGCGCGTAATACTGGCTCAACCTCAAACGCATCATCACGCTCCTCAGCTGCAGCTGGCGCTAATGGCAGATAATCAAACACCGGTTCGGCTTTTTGGGGGAGCGCACGCGCAACTACATCGTGAATACCTGCATCATACGCTGCACGGAGTGTTTCATCAGCAAGAATCAAATATGCCCGGTCAAGCTCGAGCATTCGCTCACTCGCTAGCTGACGGAGCTCATCACTCACGTCTCCTAATCGATCAGGGTCATATGCCACGCGCAAACGTTGATACGCTGCATCAATTGTTGCTTTATCTGCGTCACGTGTGATTTGCAGTACTGCATAATAATCAGCCATGCTCTTCGCCTCATCTCTGCCACACTAATAACCACCCCGCAGACCGGGGTGGTCAAGCCTCGGTGCATATTCATCATACGAGGGAGCTACGATGTTTGCATACCATCACCGTAGCTCCATGCACTGTATTACACCGCTGTTTCGCTGTCACGGCGCCACCACACCAACCGCATCGTCATCCGCTGCCAGACCATACCCGGTGTATATCCAGCCTCGCGCGCACGACGAATTGCCGCAATCAAACCTCCAATTACGCCGATAATGATACCTGACCACACTAAGACAACACCTGGCTTCGTCGATACCGTAATGACAGCACGCGCAGGGTCAATCGGAAGATTCAAACCGCCCACGCGAATAATAACGCGCTTCTGCGTCGGGTCAAATGCAGCCATCGATGCTGTGTGACCACCTGGTAACTCCACAGGCATCTCTTGGACAGCCTTCGCAGGATCCGGCTCATCCGCCAAAATTACAATGCCTGGCGTAATTTCGTACTTCTTTCCTTCATATCCAACCGTCACGGCAGCACTAATGTCGGCGTTGTTGCTCTCTTCGGTCGGTACCACAAACCCATTAAACGTAATCTCGTATGGACCAACACTCTTGGTTTGCCCCTCGTTCAGATCAGCAATGTTCTGGTCAAATGGTGGCTGGTACTCAACCGGCGAGATATACATGTCCTGATAAAGCTCACTACGTACCGATGGCGATGCCATCGTAGCGCCCATCCGATTGTTGAAGTACAACTGTGGTGTCGCTGGTGTCGAAATACCGTTCCGTGTAACCGTCATGTCGAGCATTCCTCGACCCTTTGTATCCATCCGCCAACCGTTGAACGTGATGTCGTATCCGTAAATTTTCATCGACTCACCTTCGGGGATGAGTACGCGCGTCTCAGGCGTGGCATACCACGTTGATGCAATGGCACCAACTACAAAAATCATCAAGCCAACATGTGCTAGATAGCCACCAATGCGCAACCAACCACTCCGTAGCGTACGCACAACCATCACGACGTTTGTCCCAACCGCAAATGTGGCAATCCCCACAAATGCAGCTGACATCACACTCCGTGCGCCAAGTACGACAGCTACACTCGTCACCACCACCGCAACAATACCAGGCCACTTGATGGCATTCAACAAGTTCCGTGGATTAGTGTCGCGCCAGCCAAGGAGTGGTCCAATAATCATCAACAACGACAAAATCAACCCAAGTGGAGGTATTGTCGTGCTGTAGAAGCTCCCCACCAAACCAAACCGCCCATCCTGAAATGGATCAGCATTCATGTTGTACGTCGTGCCGTCATCCAACTCAAACACAGAACCAAGTGTGGTTTGTAGTTGCTGGCCAACCCCAGGAATCGATGAAATTACCGGCATGGACGTACCAAGACCGATAATCGTCGCCATCATGATAGTCACCAAAATCATCAACGCAAAAAAACTATCGCGTGAAAGTAATTTCTCTGATAATGGCTTTGCAGGAATATCACGCCAACGCCACGCCAGTGTGCCAAACCCAATGAGTGCTAACAACGCCAAGAACGCAAACATGTTCCACTTCAGCCCCTCTTCCACAAATGAGTGAACAGAGAATGACGAAAGCACTCCGCTACGCGTCAAAAACGTTGAATAAAATACCAAAATATATGTTGCGACTGCCAATACCATGTTCGTACGCCGCATACCACCGTGCGCTCGTTGCACCAATAACCCGTGTATCAAGGCAGCAACTGTCAACCACGGCACTAATGATGAGTTTTCGACGGGATCCCATCCCCAATATCCACCCCATCCAAGTGTCTCGTATGCCCAGTACCCTCCAAGCAAAAGCGCCAAGCCTAGCACTGCCCATGCAGCAATCGTCCATGGCAATGCATCACGAGCCCAACCGTCGTAATCACGACGCCACAAACCAGCCACCACATACCCAAATGGAATCGCCATCAACGAGAACCCAACAAATAGGATCGGTGGATGAATCAACATCCAAATATTATGTAATGTCGGATTCAACCCTTTACCATCAAGTGGTGGCTGGCCATCTGCCGTAATATGCAAAATAAACGGATTGCGAATCAGCATGAACACAATCAACGCCAGCTGAATCAACATCACCACACTCATGACGTATGGCTCCGCATGTCGCGAGCGTTTCACCAAGAATTGCGCTGCAACCACGCCCCATAACGCCCAGATCACAAATGATCCAGGTTGACCCGCCCACACGGCAGCAACCCGGAAGTATGGTTCAAGCTCTTGTGAACTATAGTTATACACATACTCGACATCATAGCGTTGTGCCACAAATAAGTAATTCAACAACAACACTACTGCGACCACACCCACAAGCGTCAGGCGCGTACCTAACCGCCCATACGCTATTCCTTGTGCGCGCCCAAACGGCACCATCACGTAGCCGATGGTTGCCATGGTAGCCATTGCGATCGTAGCAACAATCAGCAATGTACCAAAAAAGTAGACTGACATAGCATCGTCACTCTCTAGTGCGGTCGCCTAGCTGGCCGCCATTTGCTCTTGATACTTCGATGGACACTTCACCAACAAATCCTCTGCAATGAAATTGCCAGTGCGCACATCGTAGTGACCAATTGCCACAATGCTCACCGCTTGCTCAAAGTTTGACGGTTTGGGCTCGCTATAGACCACCGGAATCATCGCACCGGTAGAGTCTTGTAACATGAAAGTAAACTTGCCCTCGTCGTTGTACTCACCAGTGCTCCCCAAAAAGCCGGCCAACTGCACACCACGATTCGTCGAGACAGCCTCGCTGATTTGCGTAGTATATGGGCGCATTGATGCGCTCAAACCGTAATACCCTAGTACGATTGACAACACAATAATCGCAATACCAATCATATGCAACGGCTTGAGCTTGATACCAGTCATTTGCATGCTGCTCATTACTTGGCCTCCTCATTGACCTGTGGTGTGCGGACCTCAACATGTGCACGCGGTTGCGCATGTGCAGACGGTGCCGGACGCTCTTGCAGATACCGCTTCAACGCTTGTGCTTCACGATCAACACGCCACAAATACGCAAATATCCCCAACCACACAATCAACGCAGCCGCCATAGCCACATAAATAGCAACACCTGCATCGAGTAATACTCTCATACTCGCCCCTCCCATGGTGCAAGCTGTGCTTGCACTTGCAATACCGTTGCCCGGATTCGATAAAGCCAAATCGCAAGCGCCAAAAATCCTACATTACTCGCCAAAAAGACCCATAATGTCCGTTGGTTACTCAATAATCCCGTTCCCGGCGCTTGCATATTGACGCGTGCAAGCCCTTGCTCAACATTCGCATCCACCAAAATCATACGGAATTGCTGGCCAGGGAACTCAGGACGATCGGCAGGCTTTCCTTCACCATCAATTGATGGCTCCATGATGGCAATATCTGATAACCCTGGCATACGAACCTCAATGGTGGCCCGCACATCACTGCCGTCCTGTATCAATGATTTCAACTTAACTACTACATCGCCAAGCTGGGCAATCTTGGCTCCATTCATGTCCAGCATCACACCTTCACACTTGCTCCCTTGAATGAATGCACAGTTTGGGTGCAACGTACTGTCTGCAACACGTGGCGCTACAAACAACAAAAATGGCATAGTCACCGCTGCAAACAGATTGTAGACAGCAGCCAATCGGCGGCGACGCTCAAGATCATCTATCGACGACCGTAACGCAAAATACGCCGCATATATCAACAACAATACGAGAATCGAGGTCTCACGCGGATCCCAGTTCCAGAATGTCCCCCATACCACCTCAGCAAAAATAGAACCGGTAACAGTAGCAAAGACACAGAAAAGCGTCCCCACTTCAGCTGCTGCAATCGCAGATGCATCAGCATTCGGATTGCGCCGCCACAAATACAACACACTAAACCATGCCGATAACCCGTAGGCAGCAGTGGTAACCCATGCCGTCGGCACATGCACAATAATAATACGCCCTGCTTCGCCTAATCCCACATACTGCGGGATAACCAAAAACATGGCGTAAATAATACCTGCCATCCATAGACCGATGGCAATTTTACTGATGTCGGCAACACGCTGCACCATGACCCCTCCGCACAATATGCAGATAGTTTATGAGTCATCATACCCCATGAAATGTATATGAGCAAACGGTGAGAAAGCGCATTCTAACGCTCATATACAACTGCTACACAAGCACTTTACAAGGATTACATTGTCAGAAAGATGCCTGTATTTTTGCAACGCATATTTCCCAATTCACTATAGGTATTTCGTTTTTTACCCCTGCTCATGACTCCCAGACCGTAGCAAATAAAAATAACGACGTCACAAACATTGCCACAGCATAGGCAAGCAATGTCTGTATCGGCGCCATACCTCGATCCCATCCGGTACCTGCCAACGCTAGGGCAGTGCCGCGCACCGCAGTCACTAACATAGGGATGAGAATCGGCAGCGACAAGACTGCAAATAATGCACCTCTCGATGAGGCCCTAGCAATAATCGCCGCTACTAATGTCGTGCCAGCAACCAACGCTAATGCGCCGGCCGCCAACATTGCACTAAACATCGCTGGGTTTTTCACCTGCATGCGTAACAATACAATCGCCAATATGGCAACCAACATCGTCAGCCCAATCAACAACAACAAATTAAACAACAACTTGCCCAAATAGACAGCCGTCGGTGGTGCAGCAAGACGCAATGCAGCTGCCGTACGTTGCTCTTCTTCGACCACAAATACCCGCGCCAAGGCAGTGAATGCCGCAAACAAGAGGACAATCCAGAGCATCGCCGAGTGAATCAAAAACAGCTCTGCCGAGCGATTAAGCGGGCCTAAGCCGAGACTCACCGCCACCACACTACACACGGCAAACAACGCCACCGAGTTTATTGCCTGACGATTACGCATCTCACTGCGTGCTTCACGCCAGAAAATCGCCTTGGTGGCATGCCACAATGACCCCTGTTTCATACGGCCACCTCTAGTCGCATCAACATATCAGCAAAGCGTTGCTCGCGTGGATCATTTGTGGCGATCACCGTAATACCGTGCGAGCGTTGCCGTGCCACCACACGTTCAAGCAAATCATGCCCCGTGTTGTCGAGCATCACACTCGGCTCATCTAACAACAGCAACGGTGGCCGATGCAATAATGCATACGCATATCGCAAACGATGCGTCATCCCCGATGAATACGTCGCCAGCAAATCATTGCCGCGCCCACCAAGCCCCACTTCGGCCAAGAGCGCATCGATTTCATCATCACCAATCATCAATCCTCGCACATCAGCAAAAAAGCGCAAATTCTCGTGACCAGTCAACTCACGATAGAGCATCAAATCAGGCGCCATCCAACCAATTAAGTGGCGCATCTGCAGTGGGTCATGGCGGGTCCCATCAACATGGAACCACACATCGCCAGCGTTTTGGCGCTGTAAACCACAAATCACGCGCAACAAGGTGCTTTTGCCACTGCCATTACTACCCGTTACGACTAATACCTGACCAGTTGAGACCGTTAATGTCACATCAAAGAGCACTCGGCGTGCTCCGTAGTCCAACGTGATGTGATCGAGTTCGAGCGCCTGCATACTACTACCCCATCTGTCTCGTACTAGCGCCATTATGACATATATTTATACGGTAACAGTTACACATCGCACTACCAAAACATACACATCCGGTTGGCGGAGCAGTCACAGCATCAGCGGTACAATACCCTGAGTAGTATTACGGGGAGCAAACACCACATGAAATGGTTGACCAAAGCACACATCAAAGTTGGGCGCATTGGCTGCGCTTGGCTCATCGCTCGATTTATTGACCATGAGCCCAAATTTGTCTTTAGTGATGAGGCCACACCTGATGAGGCGTTGCGCATCGGCGCCATCCTCTATCACGTCGATGGCAGCGACTACGCTCGCGAAGGCCTCGAGTCGTCGTTTGAGGTGCTCTTGCGCAAATCAAATCTCACCACCAATCCGGCATTAGTGTTGCTCGCCCAGATTGTAGGGACCGCAGACATCAAGCAGAGCCCACACCAAAAAAGCGAAGGGGCTGGCTTTCGCGCTATCCTTGATGGGCTCGGCTGGCGCTACCCCGACGACGACGAGCGCATCCTGCGTGAGGGATTTGTAGTGTACGATGCGTTGTACCAGTGGTGTCAACGCCAAGTCGAACTCGGGCGTAACTGATAGACCGAACCTGCAGAATATGCATCTATCAGCGCGCATCGATTTTTTTGCATAAACGCAATACTAAAACACACACAAAGACCCGGGGTATACAATTGCACACCCCGGGTCTTTGATGGACCGAACCTACAGAATCACGCTCCCAACACCGGCGGCAGCGACCTTTTTGGCAAAGTCGGCAAGCTCACCGCTAGCCAAGCCGCGCATGCCACTCAACACCTCGTCCAGATCCTCGGACATGTTGCTGAACGACGCCACTGCTTGATCGGTTGGGCGATAATTACCAACTGATACCGCATCGGCAATTGCGCCCAACTTGTCGAAGAGCTTGGTACCGTGGTTCATCTGTCCAGGCCAACCTGGCTTGACGTCAGGCACGGTAATCTGCTTCTCAAGTTCGAGCACCTTGGCGCGCAACTCGCTAGCCTTGGCAGCCAACTCGGGGTGCGTGGCAGCCAAACGCTTGTTGAGGCCGTCGAGCTGTGCCCGGGCATCGCGCATCTGGTTGAGCGCCTTGACGGCATCGCCCGTGCGGTTGTAGATCTGCATCAGCATATTGAACTGCGCCTCGAGATCCTCTTGGCTGGCGTCGCTGAACGCATCTGCCACAATCGTGAGGGTCTGGGTGAACTTCTGCCCGCCCACGGTCAACTCAACTGTGTACTGCCCAGGAGTGACCTTGGGGCCATAGATAAGTGCGCCCGAGATTGGATCTTTGCCGGTAATCTTGGGCAATGCCTTGACGCGCATGTCCCAAATAAACCGATTCCAACCCGCATTGGCAGTGGTACGACGCAAGTCGTGCTTGTCATCCGACTTCTCAACCTTGGTGCCCTCTGGGCGGCTGAAGAACTCGTTGATAAGCGTACCCTTGCTGTCGTAGAACGCCAAGCGAATCGGCTCGGTGGCCGTCTCTTTGAGCCAGTAGGTGATAATCGCACCGCGTGGTGGATTGGTGCCTGAATCGAGATAATGACGCTCGATATAGCCCTCAGGCGAGACGGTCACGATGTGGGCACACACATCGCCTAAGCCGGCCATATAATTCTTACCGGGCTTGCCAGCGTCATCCTCGGACTCGAACAATGCGGCCAAGATACGCTCGCTTGGGCGTGGTGCAAACAAATGCGCAGCTTGGTTGTTGACGGCCGGGTTGTACTGGCGCAACGGCGTAATGTCGTCGAGGATCCAGATGGCGCGGCCGTGCGTGCCACAGACCAAATCGTCGTTCTTGATAATCAAGTCATAGATTGGCGTGACCGGCAAGTTGAGCTGGAACAGCTCCCAGCTGTCGCCGTGATTGAACGACACGTACAAGTTGGTCTCGGTACCCGCAAAGACGAGGCCCTTGCGCACCGTGTCTTCGCGGACAATACGCACAAAGTGATCGCCGGCGATGCCGCTGACTACCCGCACCCAGCTCTTGCCGCTGTCAGTTGAGCGGTAGATGTATGGGGCGTAGTCGTCCATCTTGTGACGGGCAGCCGAGAAGGTAATCGTGTTGGCGTCGTGTGGTGACACCTCGATCGAGGTGACCATGGCCCACTCAGGCAAGTCACTCGGGGTGACGTTCTGCCAGCTGGCACCGTTGTCACGTGAGACATGAATCAAACCGTCGTCACTACCGGACCACAACTCGCCACGACGATGCGGTGATTCGGTGAACGAGAAGACCGTACAGTACACTTCAGCACCCACTGAGTCACGGTCAATCGGGCCACCGGTGATTTGCAACTTGCTTGGGTCGTTGCGAGTCAGATCGGGGCTAATTGGCGTCCAGCTTTGGCCCTCGTTGGTCGTCTTGAAGACCACGTTACCGGCGGCGTAGAGCACGTTCGGATCGTGTGGTGAGAAGACAATTGGGTAGGTCCAAGCAAAGCGGTACTTGTGTGAGTATGCCCCCTCGCCGGTGGTTGCCTCAGGCCACGTCGTCACCAAACGAATCTGCTTGGTGCGCTCGTCGTAGCGCTGCAAACAGTTACCACCACCCGATGACGAACCAATGGCGCCCAAGTAGACGATGTTGTCGTCTTTGGGGTCGACAGTGATGTAACCACTCTCACCGGTACCGGCAATCACCACAGCACTCCAGGGGATTGAGCTGCTCGGCGTGCGGCTAGGCACTGCGAGTGAGCTGTTGTCTTGCTGGGTACCGTAGACGCGGTATGGTTTGCGGTTATCGACACCGATATGGTAAAACTGCGAGGTCGGCTGATTGTAGACGCTGGTCCAGGTGGCACCGGCGTTAAACGACACGTTGGCACCGCCGTCGTTGCCTTGAATCATGCGACGGTTGTAGACCGGCGAGATCCATAGGTCGTGGTTGTCGCCGTGAGGTGTATCGATGGGGTTGAAGGTATGACCGCCGTCGGTTGACTTCCAGAACGACAAGTTGTTGATGTAGACGGTGTTGGCGTCTTGGGTGTCGGCGTGGACGTGCATGTAGTACCATGCGCGTGAGACGAGCCACTCGTTGTCGCTGACGTGCTTCCAGGTGTCGCCGCCGTCATCTGAGCGGTAGAGGCCAGGGGCATCGGCGTGCTGGATGAGACACCACACGCGCCCAGCTTGAACTGGTGAGGCAGTGATACCCATCTTGCCGAGGGTGCCCTTGGGCAAACCTGGCTTATTGGTGATATCCTCCCAAGTCTCGCCGCCGTCTTTTGAGCGATATACGGCTGAGCCGGGGCCACCACTCGAGATATCCCAGAACTTGCGATGCCCCTGCCAAGTGGTGGCATACAAAATGCGTGGATTCGTGGCATCGACGGTCAAATCAATAGCACCTGAGTTCTCGTCGCGGTAGAGCACTTTGCGCCACGTCTCACCGCCGTCAGTGGTCTTAAAGATACCGCGCTCCTCGTTAGGACCGAAGGCATGGCCGAAGGCTGCCACCCATACAATGTCAGGATTAGTGGGATGGATGCGCACCTTGGCGATGTGACGGGTGTCACTGAGACCCATGTGCTTCCAGGTTTTGCCGGCATCGG
>CAYXXK010000067.1:0-14269 GCA_964469045.1 uncultured Klebsiella sp. | reverse complement strand
AGGTGAACGATGCACCGACGGCCACGTCGCGGATCGCAAACGGATTTGGCGTTGGCGTAAACGTGTTGGTTGGCGTGAACGTGTTGGTTGGCGTAAACGTGTTGGTTACCGTGGCTGTATCAGTTGCTGTTGGGGTAAAGGTACGCGTTGGCGTGAACGTGCGCGTTGGTGTGAACGTGGCAGTCCGTGTGAACGTGGCCGTACGCGTGGCCGTATTGGTTGGTGTATTGCTTGGTGTATGCGTGGCCGTGTTGGTTGCTGTGTTGGTTGGGGTAGATGTACGCGACGGCGTGAGTGTGATGGTCGGGCTGAGTGTGGCGGTTGGAATCAACGTCTTGGTTGCAGTTGGCGAACCGAAGGTGAAGTTGATTTCTTGTGTACCGACGCCATTTACGCGCTTGTACGAGCCATCCGATGTGAGTTCGCCAGTCACACTCGCTGCGTCAATTGTTGAAACGCCAGGTGACGTCCGGGCAACGGGGATTGCCAGCGTACAAATAGAAACAGCAGCGCGGGTTGCGTTCGACACGGTAATGACCGACGACCCAGGCGTGGCAGTGATGGTACCACCACAGCTGTCGGTGTATGCACCACTGATGGTCATGCCCGCTGGCAAGGTGAAGGTATAGCCCACGCCAGTGATTGACGCATTAAATGTGTTTGTGAGCTGCAATGTGAGGGTGCTTGTGCTGTTTGCAATCGTACCAGCAAAGTATGCTTCAAGCATCAATGATTGGAAGTTGACGAACTGTTGCATGGTGCGTTCGTAGGTAGGAGTCGTCCCGTCACCCGCCGCAGTACCCAGCGTCCATTGCACCATGATACCGGCATCGTGGGTTGATGCCATGTTGGTGTTTACGTTGTTGTCGATGTTACCGCCGCCGTTGACCGTACTGTAGGGTGTACTAAAGCTATCTGATCGGGCATTGGTGAACTGTCCGCGGCCTTCGACCTCGCGGAACCCGATCAAGATGCCGGCTGACTGCTCGAGTGAAATAACCGTACGGACGGGTGAAGTGGCACCGAGGGCGTTTGCGGAGTCGCGACCACCCGGTGCAGTGTCACCACCGTTGTACAGCTTGATGGCTTTTGATGTGTCATGGTCACTCGGTACGATGACTGCATACGTATCATCGAAAAAACGATTTGGGTATGTGTAGCTGATTTCACGCTGTAATTTGTAAACTTTGCCGTCGAGTGTGCCGACATACTCAAGCAACGCATACCCACTGCCACCAGCTGTTTGTGCGTTGGCTTCTGCGACGGTCTTTACTGCGGTGCCTGATGCGGCCAGTACGGTAATGCTGGTCCATGACCCAGTACCGCCGGGGCCACCACCACTACCGATTGATGATGTGCCGACTGCCAGAACAGGTGCGTACCCCGAACAACACCATTGTGGCGTGTTTGCGAAGTAAATCTGGTCAGAACCTTGTGTTGATGAGACGCTCCCATGCTTGGTGAGCGATCCCGTGCTGCCGTTGATGATGATTGCCATACCGTCGTTGCCGGTTGTGCCGTCATCGCCGCCGAATGCGTTGATGATGATCATGTCCGAGCCTGCAGGACGTGAGCCTGCCTCGGCGGTTGGTACTGGCGCCACATAGCCCATGCCGAAGATAATCATAAAAATGACTACCAAGGTGACGGATGTGCGCTGTAGCAAAGAATGACTCTTTGATACGGAGTAACCAGTCATAAGAACTCCTTTTGCTGAGTGAACACAGCAATATGATGATACATCTGCAATTATGCGTGTTTCATATTTCATACTATGATGAATAGTGAGAAGTGTCAATGAAAGAATGTCAAAAAACTGTCTAATAGTACAATTTTGTAATCATCAATCAGGCAGGCATCAGGGGAATATGCGTTTATGCTTTAATAGTTAATGAATTGTAATTTTTTTGACAAAATTACCCCCGGTCTGTAGATACAGACCGGGGGTAACCATAGGCCGTTATTATGGGGTTACGGTTGGGGTACGTGAGACGAGGGCACCGAGTGATGCATCACCGAAGGCGACGACGTTTGCATCACGAAGACCGATGACCGAGTTGACGTAGCCAGCCGAGATGGCGCCGGCCTTGCTGATACCGTTCGGAATCTTGGCTTGACCGAAGTTGTTGCGGCCCCAGCCGAAGACAACACCGTCGCGGGTCAAGGCGAGTGAGTAGCCGACGCCAGCACTAATGGCGACAACATCCTTCAAGCCGTTTGGAATGCGGCATTGATTCTCATTGTTGCGGCCCCAACAGACGATGGTGCCGTTGCTCTTGAGCGCAAGTGAGTGATCGAAGCCGGCAGCCACAGCGATGACGTTGGTCAGGTTGGCTGGAATGTTGGTTTGTGACCAGGTGTTGCGGCCCCAACCATAGACCTTGCCGCCCTTGACGGCGAGTGAGTGTGAGTGACCGGCTGCAATGGCTGATACGCCGTTACGTGCAATTGCGGGGATATCGCGTTGTTTGAAGTCGTTACGACCCCAGACAATCACGTCGCCGTTGGTCTTGAGTGCCATGACGTGGCCGAGACCAGCCGAAATCGCACGTACATTGGTCTGTGCGGTGGTTGGAATCGTCAACTGACCGAACTCACTCTTGCCCCACGCATACACACGGCCGGTTGTGCTGAGTGCAACTGCGTAGTTCGAACCTGCTTCTACTTGATCGACAAGCACGTTTGCCATCCAGCGTGGCAAGGTGGCCTGACCCTCACGGTTGAAGCCCCAGGTCACGAGGGTGTTGTTGTGCAAAACACCCAAGGTGAACGATGCACCGACTGCCACATCGCGGATCGCAAACGGATTTGGCGTTGGCGTCAAGGTGTTGGTTGGTGAAGCCGTGTTGGTAACTGTTGACGTGTTGCTTGCCGTTGGTGTGTTGGTTGACGTTGGTGCTGCCACCGTGCGGGTGCGCGTGGCCGTGCGTGGGCGTGGGGTGTTGGTCATGACGGCACTACCGACGTCTTCGAACGTACATGGCTCGTCAGCGGTCACCGTACAACCGGGAACCTTGCCGACAGTACCACCGGCAGCTCCGCGTGAGATGGCTACATCGAGCGCTGAGTATGCTGATGGACCAAAGATATAGGCGTAGTTAAATGTATAACTTGCTCCTGCTGTAAGACCAGTCATTTTTTTGGCAATGGCGATCATGTAGTCGCCGCTACCGCCGCCCATCTCGGTTCCTTCAAACACTTTCTTGGCATCACCAGCGCCACCAATCCAGGTTGCACTGATACCGGTGTTGACATTGGTTTCTTCACCAGTGTAGTAACCCATCACGGCCTTACTCTCTGTGGTCTCAGAGAAGACGATGTAGCTAGCACCGACCAGACCATACCCACGGGCATTGTTGGTTGCTGATGAGTCACCCGCTGAAACTCTTGCATCTGAGTCAATACCGCGGCTAATAAATGCGGTAGCAACGCTGGCTGCAGGCGTGATAATTGTGGTGATTTCGATGATTTTGTCTGCATTGTTGAAACGGATATCGTTTTCCATGGACAATGCTTCGGATGTGACACGTGTAACAATACGGTTATCGTACGTGCTTCCACGATATGCAACGCCACTCTTGTCGTCGAGAGTTGTGCTCGGTGATGACCAACCACCACTGCTACCATTGTTGTTGAAGAAATAATTAGTATCATCAAGCACGACTGACAACTGCTCCCATGGTGCACCAGGGGTCAAGAAGTCTGCACTAAATGTACCGGTACACGTATTGTCGTACTGAATGCCTGGTTGTGTACTACCACCAATACCCAACGTGCCGTTTGGCTTGACACCAATTTTAAGACAGCTACCTGTCAAAATTTTGGTGCCACTTACTGAACCATCACTTACTGCGGCTTGTGCCGGCTTGACCATCACGACGCTGCTGAAAATCATTGCCAACAAAAAGAGCAATGACGACGCACGCACCAGTGATTGACTACGAGTTACACTCATTAGTCTCTCCTTACCATAAATGAATTATTTCGATACCGACTTATTATGTATCGTGTCATTTATAGCACTTGATTATGAGAATGCCGATACTGGTTTTTGTGATAAGCCTATAGTTTTATTGAAAATTGATGTATTTTGTATGATATTTCAAATATGTAATGCAATTGTAAGTGCAATATTAATTTGTAATCTACATATACATGTCCAAGTAAAGATAGCATGATAATCTGATACTGTAAAAAGTTTGATGATGTTCATCAGCGTTGATGCTGATTCTGGATAGATCGTACATGTGCATCCGTCGGGATTGATTGCCATTGAGGTATGCGCAGAGAAATGATGTAGAAGGTAACTGCATTATTGGAATGAATAAAAATGTATGGGTAGTTGCATATTGTGCATGTGATGGGCGTGCATACTTGAACCGTACATGGATGACGTGTAATTATTGACAAAAATGGATTGATTTCAGAAGAATTGTACGTGTGTCATATGGGCAATAGTTGATTACATTCACTTGTATTTCGTTTTCAAATACGTACGATTGGTGGTGGCGGTAATCGCTGTAAAAAGATACGAGCGCCAGTCATCCGCAGATAACTGGCGCTCGAACGGAACACGATGGGTTACGGCGTAACGGTTGGCGTACGTGAGACGAGTGCACCGAGTGATGCATCACCGAAGGCGATGACGTTTGCGTCACGGAGACCGATGACCGAGTTGACGTAGCCAGCTGAGATGGCGCCGGCCTTGCTGATGCCGTTCGGGATCTTAGCTTGGCCGAAGTTGTTGCGGCCCCAGCCGTAGACGACACCGTCGCGGGTCAAGGCGAGTGAGTAGCCGACGCCGGCACTGATGGCAATAACGTCCGTCAAGCCGTTGGGAATGCGGCATTGATTTTCGTTGTTACGGCCCCAACAGACGATGGTGCCATTACGTCTGAGTGCGAGTGAGTGATCGAAGCCAGCGGCCACAGCAATGACGTTGCTCAGGTTGGCTGGGACGTTGGTTTGGGCCCACGTGTTGCGACCCCAGGCAAGCACGCGACCACCTTTCACTGCGAGTGAGTGTGAGTGACCTGCTGAGATGGCGGTCAAACCACGACGTGCGGCGAGTGGTGCATCACGTTGCTTGAAGTCATTGCGGCCCCAGATAACGAGATCGCCGTTGGTCTTGAGTGCCATGACGTGGCCAAGACCGGCCGATATAGTTTGGACATTTGATTGGGCAGCAGCCGGAATGGTGACCTGACCGAAGTCATTCTTGCCCCAACCAAACACACGGCCTTCGGTACTGAGGGCGATAGCGTAGTTTGAGCCGGTCTCGACTTGATCGATGAGTTTTGTGGCAATCCAGCGAGGCAAGGTGGCTTGACCGTCGCGGTTGAAGCCCCAGGTGACCATGGTGCCGTTGTGGAGCACGGCCAAGGTGAACGATGCACCGACCGCCACGTCCTTGAGCGCAAACGGATTTGGCGTCGGCGTCATGGTATTGGTTGGTGAGGCCGTGTTGGTCGCTGTGGCTGTGTCAGTGGCTGTTGGCGCACTGGTTGCCGTGCGTGTGGCTGTGCGTGAAGGTCGTGGGGTGAAGGTTGGTGACGCTGCCGTAAATGTCACGGTTGAGCTACCGACGTTGTTGACAAGGCCGTCACCAGTGAGGCCTGAGATGCTGGCGCCACTAATCGAGCTACTGCCCGCTGCGGGGCGACCTACTGTCACTGTGACGACACAGCTGGTCAACTCGGCCATTGATACACCAGACACGGTGATAACATTGCCGGTGACACTAACCGTTCCGCCGAAGGCCCCACCACATCCATTGGTGACATCACCAATGGTGAGCGGTGCGGGAATGGTGAAAGTGTAGCCGAGTCCAGTCTTGGTAGCGAAGAACTGATTGGTCAAGGTGATGTTGAGTGTGCCAATCGAGCTGACACGTGCGCTTGACCATGCTGCTTCAAGATTGACGGCTTGGAAGGCAACAAAAGTTTCGTTCTCTTCGGTATAGGTGCCAGGAGTTGAGCCAATCGTGTACTGGATGTACATACCGACATCGTGGAAGTCGTTTTGGGCACCGAACGGTGAACTGTTATATGAGAGGTCGTTACCAGCCTGTACCGTGCTATATGGCGTACTGTAACGAATAGCAATAGCACCGTCAAACGTGCTTGGATTGGTTTCGGCTGCGATTTCGCGCATACCGAGCACAATGCCTGAGGTGGGCTCAATTGACATGACTGACTTAACGGGAGTGCTCAGGTAGAGCGCACGGCCACGATCTTCACCACCCGGCGCAGTGTCACCACCTTTGTATAGTTTGACGACTGCTGTGTTACCAGCCGGGATGATCACGGTAAACGTTTCGGTGTAGTATAAGTTGGGTGACGTATAGTCAATACGGCGCACCAAATCATACTGCTTGCTATCTATCGTCTTGGTGTAGGTCATGACAACAGAACCATCGCCTGTTGCGCTGTTCGGCGTATCGTTGTTGTAGGCAGATCCTGTCAATCCGCCGATGGTCAACGAATCAAACGCTGTTGAACCGCTCGCAGCTCCAGCGTTGCCGTAGAGCGTGCCGCCGATGTTGAGGTGTACGCCTACACCAGTACAACAATACTGCGTGGTATTGGCGAAATAAATCTCGTCGCCACCGCCGTAAGAACCGTTGAACTCGAGCTTGATACCATCTGAACCATTTGTTTGCACGCCACCACCTGCATTAATCCACACTTTTTGTTGTGAATACTGGGTGGAGGCTGCTTCGGCTGATCGTGGCATCGCCATGAACGGCCCTAGCGCAATTACAAGAATTGCAAACAGACTTGCGAGCATTCGTTGCATACGCATGCACGTGTCTCCTTACCGTAAATGAACTATATTGATACCGACTTCTTGTGTATCGTGTCATTTATAGCACTTGATTATGAGAATGCCGATGCTGGTTTTTGATGGAATCCTATGATTTCACTAAAAATTGATGAAATTTTATAATATTTGAGATATGTAATGTAATTGTAAATGAAATATTAATTTGTAATATAAGAAATAAAGTGTGCAATATAGAGAGAATACACATTGAAAATTGTAAAATATTTTTATTATTATATATGAGATATACTGTTGATTTTGAGGAGATCGAGCATGTGTTTTGTCAGGATTGATTGCAATGAGGTATGCATAGTGCGTGCATATATGTGGCAAAATCATGATTGGAATGAATAATAAATGTACGTGTTATCGAAAATTGCGTATGCCATAGGTGTACCAGCTTGGAAAAACAGATGAGTGTAATTATTGACAATTTAGCGTTGGATGTAGAAGGGTTGTGCGTGTATTACGCAGGTGATGGATGGTTACGCTCAATTGTATATGAATGTAAACCAATACGAATAGTGGTTGTGATGATTACTGTAAAAGATATGAGCGCCAGTTATCCACAGATAACTGGCGCTCGTACGGAGCACGATGGATTATGGGGTAACTGTTGGCGTGCGTGAGACGAGGGCACCGAGTGATGCATCACCGAAGGCGATGACGCTGGCGTCACGCAGGCCGATGACTGAGTTGACGTAGCCGGCTGAGATGGCGCCGGCCTTGCTAATGCCGTTCGGGATCTTGGCTTGGCCGAAGTTGTTGCGGCCCCAACCGAAGACGACGCCGTCACGAGTCAAGGCGAGTGAGTAGCCGACGCCGGCACTGATGGCGATGACGTCCTTTAAGCCGTTGGGAATGCGGCATTGGTTCTCATTGTTGCGACCCCAGCAAACAACGGTGCCGTTGCTCTTGAGCGCAAGCGAGTGGTCGAAGCCGGCAGCCACGGCAGTGACGTTGGTCAGATTGGCCGGGATGTTGGTTTGTGACCAGGTGTTGCGACCCCAACCATAGACCTTGCCGTCTTTGACGGCGAGTGAGTGTGAGTGACCGGCAGCGATGGCTGAAACGCCGTTACGCGCGATAGCGGGAATGTCGCGTTGCTTGAAGTCGTTACGACCCCAGACAATGACGTCACCGTTGGTCTTGAGCGCCATGACGTGGCCAAGACCGGCTGAGATGGCTTTGACGCGTGATTGAGCGTTTGTGGGGATGATTACTTGGCCGAAGTCATTCTTACCCCAACCATAGACGTTGCCGTCTGTGCTGAGGGCGATGGCGTAGTTTGCGCCGGTTTCGACCTGTTGGATTGACGTTGTAGATAACCAGTTCGGCAGTGTGGCTTGACCATCGCGGTTGAAGCCCCAGGTGACCATGGTGCCGTTGTTGAGCACAGCCAAGGAGAACGACGCACCAACGGCTACATCCTTAAACGCAAACGGATTTGGTGTGGGCGTCATGGTGTTGGTTGGTGATGGTGTGTTGGTGGCCGTTGCCGTATTGGTCGCCGTGTTGGTAGCTGTCGCTGTATTGGTTGCTGCACGGGTGGCAGTACGGGTGCGGGTGCTTGTGGCCGCACGAACTGTCGCGGTAGGACGGGCAACTGCACGATCGCCGAGTGTGACTGGTACGCGCTTAGTAACCGAACCGGAGACAATTGAGAGAATCTCTGAGGCCTTACGATTACCGACAATATTGACGGTACAGCTAGCACCGGCCGCCAATGATGCACCACAGGTATGTGTCATGTTGAACAACGCACCACTCATACCGATTGAGTCGAGTGTGACAGGACTCGTTGATGAGTTAGTGATGGTCAATGACTGCGTTTCGCCGACGCGTGAGAAGTCGATGGCAGTACGTGAGAGGGTAAGTGAGTAACAGGGCAAACCAGCGCTCAACAGACCACCGTAGGTAGTCACGAATGCGTTGTTGTCTTTGCCGTATAGCGCAATCACATCACCGTTGGTCTTGTTGATGAGGATGCTTGATGAGTTGCCAACACCGGTTGCGACGGTTACAGCTGAACCGAAGGTTGCACCAGAATCGGTACTTACTTGGAATGACATGGTGCCACTATTTACACCACCGCTGACTACATACCCACATGAGTCTGCTGCCAATGCGCGCCCACCCGATGCACCGGTGACGGTTTTGGTCTCGACTGACTCATCACTCAAATCAATGCGCTCAAGGTTTGTGCTTTGACCTGCCATGAAGAAGTATGCGTCAGTGCCGTCGCTGGTGAGTGCACCAACAGAGAAATACACACTTTTGCCAGTGGCTTTTGGCCCGGTTAGTGTAGCGCCATTATCGTCGCTGACATACCATTTGACGGCGGGATTATCTACAAACAGATACAGCTTGCCTGTGAATGGATCAGCGTGGACATCAGCAAACGCCTCTGATGTGCCGGTATCAGTGCTACTCCACGTGCTGCCACCGTTGTTGCTGTACCAAACTTTTGCGCCTTTGGCGAAGTTGCCACCACCAGTGGCATATAGGTTATCGCCGTCGACGGTGAGGTGGTAGGTGCCTACACCTGCGCCGACTGTGCCAGTGGTCCAGGTGGCACCCAAGTCGGTGCTAGTAGCTAATTTGATGTCAGTTCCATCTGACCAGATTACGTATGCAGTGTCGTCTGCGGCAATAGCAATCTCTGGCTCGGCATTGGTTGATGATACCAACTTGGCGTCACCAAATGTGCGACCGCGAGTGGTGCTCTTTGAGACCCAGATACCATTTGCACCATAGAACAATGCAAAAACGGTCCCATCTGAACTGACTGCTAACTTACGTGTGGTGTATGAGTTCGCTAAATTCGCCGTGCCACAGTCAGCACCATTACAGGTTGCATCAACTTGCACATCTGCATACAACGGTGTGGTTGAACGTGACTCTGCTTGTGGGGCGCTCTGGGCAAACGTAGGTTGTGGTAACCCGATAGAGCTAACCACCAACACTACCGGTAGGAGGATGTTCAGCAGTTTGCGAAGGAATTGATCATACCGTGAAGGCATAATGTGCTGTGTCCCTTTCCAATTCATTTGATGTAACATATATAATTCCATGTATTATCATAACGAAAAAGAAGTGAAATTTTTGTATGTTTTTGCGAAAAAATAGATGAATTTGTTTATATTTTCTTAGTAAATCAAATGCTACATCGCATTTATTAATATTTCATTTAAAAATAATATATTGATTGATATGCGCTATTGTGAATAAATATGCACTATTTTTGTACAAAAATGGGCACTCACAATATGTTCTATTCTGCAATTTACAATGTGTTTGTTTTTTATTTATAAAATGTTAATTATTTACATTAAACTGTTTTTTGCCACTTGCCAGTAGCGTGAGAAGCGTTTGATATCGGTATGTTTGGGGATATCGACAAAAGCTGGTTCCGCAATGATATCGACGGTATGTGTGCGTCGCAGTTGCTGACACATGGTCGCGAAGCGCGGTGATGGTGTACCGCTGGTGACGATGGTATGGGCATTGTGTAATTGTGCAAACGCGCTGACCTGCTCAACGACATTACCTCGATAGATGGTCACTGGGAGCTCAAGCAGAGCTTCGTACATGAAGACAATGCGCTTGAAGCTGATGCTGTAGCGTGTCAGCAATTCATCGTCCCAGACAAAGACTGCAGGAGCATCGGGATAGGCCAAGAGCGCGGGATTGGTTGGGCGGAGCGAGTCGCCATGGATCCAGGTGATGTGCGTCATCGTCGGGCCTCGTATTCTTGTTGAATGAGTTGATGCATGTGGGCGGTAAGTATGGGCTTGACGGTGGTTGCCGAGCTGAGAATTGGTGCTGTCCAACGAATGCGGACGAGCGGTACTTTGTACCAGGGCACGATGAGCTGAAGCGTGGCGGCCATCCAGTCGCGGTCTTTGCGCTCGGGGATCGTGCGAATCCACCAGTTGCGCAAGGCGCGGGCTGAGATGACGCCGCTGATGAGGGCACCAACGACGGGTAGGTCGGGTACTAGGCGACAAAAGAGGGTGGTGACATCGGACCAATCGTCGAGCGTGGTATGGGCGTCGTCCATCACGGCCGGGTCGGGCTCGATTTTGCCAGCGGGGAATGTCAAGAGCGCCCCACCGTTTTTGAGGTGGCGGGCGGCCTCGCGCATGACGCGTGCGCGCCCGGCTGGGTCATCGGGCACACAAATCAAGCGGGCGGCGATGTTGGGCATGGCGCGCAACAGTGGCCGATCGGCGGCAATCACCAGCACATCGTTGCGTGGGATGGCAGTAAAGAGCGCCGAGGCGTCGACCATGCCAGGGTGATTGGCGCAAATCAGCACTGGGCCAGTTGGGGGCACGGTGCTAGGGTCGGCCGCGACTTTGCCAGCGTAGTTGGTTACAATGGCGTGCCCGGCTGCGGCGAGCCCATGTTGGCCGGCCAAGGCATCACACTCGGCCATGCTCCGGGCCAAGCGGTAGGCTGGGTACCAGCCGAGGGTGGCCACGATGCGCCGGATGACAGGGCGATGGTGGACGCGAAACGACTTTTGGAGGTCAGTGACGTTCATGGCAGTGAGGGCGCGAATGTCGGCGTTCATCGGCGTGGGCGCTCCTGAGGGTCGCTTGGTTTGTGTGGGAACAAGCGCTGTTCGAGCGTTTCGTACGGCGCATCAAAAGGACAGGCACGGGCCAAAGGACATGTGCGGCAAAAGCGTTGATTGGTATAGCGGGCGAGGTTTTCTTTGTTAAAAAAGTACGGCTTGTGGCTAAACGTACTCGCCACCCACTGCCACGACAAATTATTGCTGGCTGGGTCGCCGTCGAGTAAATGTTGCAAAAACCAGCGCGCACCGGCTTGCCAGGCAACTTGGCGCCAATGGACGATATAGGCGGCCAGCCACATGCGTGAATGATTATGCAGATAGCCGGTGCTGGTGAGCTCGTCGGCAAATGCATCCATGCAGGCGAGGTTGGTCTGGCCGGTGCGAATGTCGTCGGGGAGCTCGCGGGTGTAGTGTTTGGCCGAATAGCCGGTTTTGTAGGGCTCGCGGTCTTGCCAGATGCCGTCGCCGATTTGGGCGTAGACGCGTTGCCAGTAGTCGCGCCAGGCCAGCTCGTTGATGAGCTTCTCGCCTTCGCTGGCGTATTTGATGCGATCCCAGACGGCATCACGGACCTCGGCGAGACTGAGCACGCCGTGACGGATGTAGGCGCTGAGGCGCGTGACGGCGCCATCGAGGGCATTGCGGGTAGCAGCATAGCGCACGGGATTGATGGTGGCGAGTTGGCGTTCGGCGGCGATGCGGCCACCGATGGTTGGCGAGACGATGTCATCGTCGCCGACGATATCGGTGAATTCGTGATGGAGGTACGCAACGAGATCGGCGCGCGATTCGAAGTCGCGACGGAGTGGCGTCTGGCTCATGCGGGGTTCCGTTTCGTTGTGGGCGGCTTGCCGCCGCTGTTTTTGTAGCGACGACAGGCATCACTGCAGTACTTGACCTCGTCCCAGGTTTTGGCGAGGCTTTTGCGCCACGTGAAGGGGCGCCCGCAGGTAGCGCAGACTTTTTCGGGGAGGTCTTGTTTTTTGACACCGCGCATGCTGATGGGTCCTTATTCGTCGTTGGTTGCGAGTTGTGCGAGCCAGATGGTGGCCTGCTCACGGATGTGCTGGCGCTCGTCGGTACTTAGGTGTTTGAGCCCGAGCACGGCTGGTCCCATGCGCGGGTTGGCGCGGAGGGTCTGCTCGTGGGTCAACAGAAAGTTCCAATACAGCAGATTGAATGGGCAGGCAGCTGTGCCATGACGAAGTGTGGGATTGTAGTGACAGCTGCCACAATAATCGCCCATCTTCTTGATATACGTAGCAGAGGCGATATATGGTTTTGTGGCAATTAATCCGCCATCGGCGTTGAGCCCCATGCCGCTGACATTGGGCCACATCACCCAGTCGTAGGCGTCGATATACCCGGCCAAAAACCAGTGGTTGACGGCGACGGGATCAATGCCAGCCAGGACGCAGAAGTTGCTAATCAGCATCAGGCGTTCGATGTGGTGCGAATAACCATGCTGCCAAACGTTGGCGATGGTGGTATCGAGACAGCGCATGCCGCTCTGCCCCTGCCAAAACCACACCGGCAACGGGCGTTGGGCCTGCCAGTGATTGAGCGTCCGCAAGCCGGGCATGTGGCGCCAGTACTGCACATACATGTACTCACGCCAGCCGAGGATTTGACGGACAAAGCCCTCGACGGCGTTGATGGGTGCCCAGCCGTCATGGTAGGCGCGCTCGGCAGCGCAGATGCACTCGAGTGGGGTGAGCAGGCCGAGGTTGAGATAGGGCGACAAGACCGAGTGGAAGAGGACATGGTCGCGTTGGGTCATGGCGTCTTCGTAGTCGCCAAAAAACGGCAGGCGGTGGGTGACAAAATGCTCCAAGGCGGATTGGGCGCCGGCGTGATCAACTGCGAGGCCAAACGGTGCGGGTGTGCCGTGGGCGTGGGGCATGGCGGCCACCTCGGCGATGACCTGTTGGGTGATGGCATCGGGCGTGATGCTGAAATGTGGCGGGATGGCGCGGGTGGTCGGGAGCGGTTTGCGATTGGCTGCGTCGTAGTTCCATTGACCGCCAATCGGTTGGCCATCGGCAGTCATCAGCACGCCAAAGTGCTGGCGCATAGCGCGATAAAACGGCTCCATGACGGTGCGTTTGGTGGCTGGTGTATCGGCGATTGGGTTGTGCTGGCTGACCAAAAACTGTTGATTGGCGATGATGGTCACTGGGCGGTCGCACCACGTCTGCCAGCGCTGTTGGGCCTGACGGGCGGCGTATTCGGCGCCGGCCATGGTGATGATGTGGGTGTCGGGGTGAGCGGCCACGTGTTGTGCGAGTGCCGTCCGCCAGTTGGGGGCCTGGTAATAATCAACAGCGAAGCCAGAGTGGCGGAGCCATTCGGCGTAATGGCGCAAGGCGCTCAGCACCAAGGTGAGTTTGTGGTGTTGATAGGCGCGAAGGGTGATGCGGGCCTGGCTTTCGACCAGCATGATACGAATATCGCCCGGCGCAGCAAGTGATTGTGCGTGGGCGATGGCGGGGTGGTCAATCAGAAGTTGATCGGCCAGGATGGCCACGGTAATGGTCATGAGCTGCCTTAGTTATGATGATGCCCATGCAGAGAATCTGCATGGGCATCGAGTTGGGGGTTATTCGTAGCGCAGGGCCTCGATGGGCAAGAGCAAAGCGGCGCGTTTGGCGGGATAGTAGCCAAAGCCGATGCCGATACCAAGCGCAAAGACAATCGAGATGATAATCGCCGGAATCGAGAGAATCATGCCGAGACCAGCGGCCGCAGCTACAAGTAGCACGAGCGTCACGGCAAAGCCGATACCAATCATGCTGCCGATAAGACTGATGGTGGCGGCCTCGATGACGAACTGGCCGAGCACGTCACGGTCGGTGGCGC
>CAYXXK010000066.1:0-15750 GCA_964469045.1 uncultured Klebsiella sp. | reverse complement strand
GCTTGGCCATCTCGCACAATCTTCATCTCGACTTCTTGCCCCAAGAAGCGCTGTGCTACCGGTCCAATGTCGCTTTCGGGAGTAATTGTGCCACTATCGGCGATGGACAACACAACGTCATTGCTCTGCAGGCCTGCTGTGGCCGCCGGTGTGTTTGGGTAGACCTCGCCGACCCGTAAGCCATCTTGGTAGACGGTGATACCGATGTTTGTTGCGATGATGGTATAAAGCAGAAACGCTACAACGATATTCATTAATGGACCAGCGGCTAATACGATAATGCGTTGATAAATAGGTGCATTGCGTACGTTGCCGATACCGTGGGCTGCATTGTCGCCTTCATCGCTAGCAAAGCGTACGAAACCACCAAGTGGAATCCAATTGAGTGTGTATCGTACCCCGTCGCGCTCCGCAAAGGTGATTGCGCGTGGCGGAAACCCGATGCCAAATTCGTCAACTTTAATACGAAAAAAGCGTGCTGCCCAAAAATGCCCCAACTCGTGCGCAACAACTAATATACCGAGCAGTATCAGAAACCCACCAATTGCAATGATTGCACTCATATATTCCTCTTAGATGATATAAGGAGGGAAGACTCATTTGTGGATTCAACACACACTTCATTACCTCTATTGTAGTGCGCTGGTAGGTAGTGTGTGTGAGGATTGCGTTAGACTTTTGTGTGGTGTGGCTTATAGCAGCCAAATGACGCCGTAATAGACAACGGGAACCATGAATAAAATGCTGTCGATACGATCAAGAATTCCACCATGTCCTGGAAGTAAACTCCCAACGTCTTTGACACCAATTTGTCGTTTGATTTGGGATTCTGCCAAGTCGCCGAGTGGGCCGATAATGCCAGCAACGGCACCAAGCACTGCACCAGCCATGGGACTTATGGGCAAGCCGAACAAATAGACGCATCCGAGACCGGTTAATGCGGCGCCAATCAAACCGCCAATACTGCCTTCCCATGTCTTTTTGGGGCTGATATGCGGAGCAAGTGGTGTGCGCCCTAGACTACGACCAACAAAGTACGCAAATGTGTCGCCGAGCCATGTGGTGGCAAGCGCAAAAACAATCCACGCAAAACCTGAACTTACCCATGGTGTGACAAGTCCGTTACTCAACGGTGTATTGACCGCACGTAAAAGAATGAGATGCGATAATAGAAAAGGAACGTATATAACCCCCACTACACTCAATGCCCATGACGGCAACGCATTTGTGTTTTCGCGCGCAGTGAATACTGCTGCAATGAGCGAACCTATCACGCCTAGTGCAAGTGCTGCGGTCACTAGTTCGATTCCAAAAACAGCTTGTACGTAACTTGCAACCACAATGACAATACCCAGCACATAACCATAGCGCTGGTACGGGTCATAACCACTTTGTTGCAAACCGCGATAAAGCTCGTAGAGCCCCAAACAACTTGCCCCTACGACAACTGCGGCGACACTCAACGTATCCCACCAGAGCGAGCCAACTAAGACAGGAAGTAACGGCACGACAGTGATGATGCGTTGTAATACAGAGTTAGGTTGGTTTGCTGAGCCCGCCGTAGCGTCGGTCACGTTTGGCATAGTCATCAATCGCTTGCTGTAAATGTTGCGGTGTGAAATCTGGCCAGAAGACAGGTGTGGTCCAATATTCACTATAGGCAGCCTCCCAAATCAAAAAGTTTGAGAGACGCCACTCCCCACTCGTGCGAATGATGAAATCAGGGTCGGGGATATCGTGGCTTGACAAGTGCTGAGAAATCAGCTCCTCTGTAATCTGATTGGCAGGTGTGCCATTTGCTACAATCTGGCGCACTGCGCCTACAATATCTTGACGACCGCCATAATTGAAAGCGACACCAAGCGTAATGCGTGTGCAATGCTGTGTACGTGCCACTGCTTGATTGATCTTGTTGGCAAGGTGATTTGAAATACCGTCACATGTGCCTAGATGACGAATGCGTACATTCTCTTTGATGAGGTTGTCAACCTCACGATCAAGGAATTCGCCGAGAAGCGTCATCAATCCCTGAACTTCGAGCGACGGACGTCGCCAGTTTTCGGTTGAGAAGGCATACAACGACAGGTACGGCACGCCGATATCTGCAGTCGCACGAATAATTGGTCGAATGTTCTCAACACCTGCACGGTGACCATCATGGCGCGACGAACCGCGGCTTTTGGCCCAACGTCCGTTGCCGTCCATGATGATACCAATATGGCGTGGTAGTTTCGGCGATGCCGTCGCGTCGTTCATGTGAGACTAAATCTCCATTACCTCAGCTTCTTTGTGGGCGCCAATTTGCTCGAGCTCTTTGGTTGATTTGTCAACGAGCTCTTGCAGTTTGTCGCCACCACGGCGCTGATCATCTTCGGAGATCATCTTTTCGCTCTCGAGCTGCTTGAGGTCGTCAAGTGCTTCACGGCGCACATTACGCAAGGCAATCTTGCTCTCTTCGACGCGATGGCGCACTTGCTTGACCAAGTCCTTACGGCGCTCCTCGGTCAATTGGGGCAAGTTGAGTCGGATAATCCGACCATCGTTATTAGGATTCATGCCCAAATCTGAGATTTGAATGGCTTTTTCGATGGCACGAATCATGCCGTTATCAAACGGTTGAATCGTAATCATACGTGGATCTGGCGTCGAAATGGTGGCAAGTTGGTTGAGTGGCAACATGTCACCATACGCTTCGACTTGTAGGTCTTCGACCAACGCCGGCGAAGCACGACCAGTGCGAATGCTACTGAGGTGGTGGCGAAGAGCCTCGGCAGTCTTTTTCATGCGGCCTTCGGCATCACGCAAAACATCGTTAACCATGTGCGTCCCTCTCGTTACTTACCAAAGTGCCAACGTGTTCACCAAGGACAATCCGGCGGATTGTGCCGGGTTGGTTCGGGTTAAACACAACAATTGGAATGTGATTGTCCATACAAAACGTCAGTGCGGTGCTATCCATCACTGCGAGGCCTTGATTCAAGGCATCCATATAGGTGAGATGATCATAGCGCGTGGCATCTGCATGGCGACGTGGGTCGGCAGTATAGACGCCGTCTACGCCGTTTTTGGCCATCAAAATGACTTCAGCGTGGACCTCAGCAGCGCGCAAGGCAGCAGCCGAATCGGTGCTGAAGTATGGATTACCAGTACCAGCCGCCAAAATAATCACGCGTTGCTTTTCGAGATGGCGCGTTGCGCGTCGGCGCAGATATGGCTCGGTGACTTCATCCATCTGAATGGCTGTCATCGTACGTGTATGCATGCCGTGTCGCTCAAGGGCGTCCTGCAACGCAAGTGCATTGATGATAGTGGCAAGCATTCCCATGTAGTGTGACTGAGCAGGATCCATGCCAAGCGCAATTGCTTTTTGCCCACCACGCCAAATATTACCACCGCCCACAACAACAGCGATTTCGACTCCCAACTCGTGAATCGAGAGGATTTCTTTGGCGTAGAACTCAAGCACACTTTGATCGATAGTCTGATCGTGGTTGCCGGCAAGAGCCTCGCCACTGAGTTTCAGCAGGATTCGCTTGTATTTTGCTTTGGTCATGATCTGCTCATCTACATGACCGCGGAAGCACATGTGCCCCCGCGGTCTGTTGAGTATTTAGTTGCCGATTTCGTAGCGGACGAAGCGACGAATAATCACGTTCTCGCGAATCTTGGCAACCGCTGCCTGCACCATCTCTTCAATGGTTTGTGATGGGTTGCGCACATAGGCCTGCTTAAGCAACACGACTTCTTCGTAGTACTTCTCGGCGCTCAAGCCGCTGGCAGCCACTTCTTCGGCTGGTACTTGGTCAGGCGTGATGTACTTAGGGTTGACAGCAGCCACGTGCATGGCGATGTCCTTTGAGAGCTGGATGAACTCAGGCGTGCGTGCCACGAAGTCCGTCTCACAGTTCAACTCAACCATGGCAGCCATGCGGGCACCGTTGTGCACGTAGATCTCAATGCGACCCTCGTGTGCCTCGCGGTCCTTGACCTTGTCACTGACTTTGAGACCGCGCTCGCGCAAAATCTCAATCGCCTTGTCCATGTTACCGCTGGTCTGTGCCAAAATGTCACGGCACTCTTTGATACCGGCACCAGTGCGCTCGCGCAACTCTTTGACCATTTGGGCTGAAATCTCAGTCACAGTATTACTCCTTGTGTGTCGTGTAGGTACGATACATAAATTGCGGGAGTGACGTGGTTGGCCACGGCGCTCCCGCTACGTCACGGCAAACGAGATTATTCCTTGGCAGCGTCGGCGTCAGCACCGGCATCCATCATGGCTGCCTGTGATGCACCGCTGTCACCACGGCTTGATTCGCGGCGATTCTGACCCTCAATTGCGGCATCAGCCATGCGTGAGGTGACCAAGCGAATGCTACGAATCGCATCGTCGTTACATGGGATGACATAATCGATGTTGTCTGGGTCACAGTTGGTGTCAACCATGGCCACAACCGGAATACCCACCTTCATGGCCTCGGCCAAGGCAAGTGATTCTTTGTGTGGGTCAACGATGAAGATGGCACCTGGCACACGATCCATGCTCTTGATACCACCGAATACCTTGACCAGTTTTTCGATTTCTTCGTTGCGCTTTTGCGCCTCAGCCTTGGTCAAACGGCTGAATTCGCCGCGGTCGCGCTGGCCTTCGAGATCGGCCAAGTAGCGCAAACGGCGACGCATGGTTGAGAAGTTGGTCAACGTACCACCCAGCCAACGCTGCGTGATTGAGTATTGACCTGCACGGGCTGCTTCTTGCGCAATCGTCTCTTGGGCCTGCTTCTTGGTACCCACGAAGAGCACCTTCTGGCCGGCGGCAACCGTCTCGGTGACGAAGTTGTAGGCGGCGTTCAAGCCGTCAACCGTCTGCTGCAAGTCCAACACGTGAATGCCGTTGCGGGCACCGAAGATGTACGACTTCATCTTGGGATTCCAACGGCGGGTCTGGTGACCAAAGTGGGCACCGGCTTCGAGCAACGCACGCAATGATGCTACGCGGCTGTTTGTGTCAGTCATCTGACTACTCCTTACAATCCTTGCTTGGCGAATCCGCCACCCCTATCATTCGTGATTCTGACGCCATTGGCGCAGGAGCGAACCACGTCAAGGGATGTGTGTATTTGAACACCGAAAGTTAGTATAGCATATCTCGCCGTTATTCGGTATGGGAGTTCGCTGATTGCCGGCGCATTCGGTAGCGAAAGTCACAATGTGTCGCTCCTTGCATGATGGTCTGCGTGCGCGTTAACTCGACATCCGGATTGAACCCCTCAATCAATGCATAATCGCGATTACACGACAATACCGCCCCCAATTCTGGGATGCCCAAGCTACGATACAACTCTGCATAACGACAGCGCATCACATCAAAGCCAAACTCTGTCTCACTCCGGCTCACCACATCAATCCGCAATGCATCATCTTTGGTCCAATACTGCAATGTATCTTCGAAATGGGCCAAACTGCATCCACCAAATTCATCGGCAAGGCGTGAGCCTTGTTGTTGCGCAATCGAAATAATCGTATCGCGCACCGTCTCTATGACTTCGGCGCGGTCGAATTTTTGGCTGAGTGCATCGATAATCGGAGCCAACATGCGCGCTTCGATTTCGCGGCGTTTGAGAATGCCAATACTATTGAGCGTATCTGGTGGCGTCATACTTCCTCCAATATAAGCCATCACCTGATTACATCCTAGCAGAGGATGCATCAGCATGCACAAATTCATCTATACTAACTAGCATCATGTTCATCGATTGTGCAATCGCACGACTACAATCACAGAGAGTGAAGCCGTATGACAAACGAGTCTCCAAATTCTGATCAACCAACCTCCGAAGTGCCCCCCGAGCACCGTGTGCGCCGTGGGTGCAACTTTATCATCGGATTATTTGCAGTTCTGACAGCCATTAATGCGTTATCAGTTGGTGGTTTTAATAACCTCGCCGTCCAAATATTTGCGGCATTGTTCGTGGTCTCGGTGATCGTACGAATTGGTTTATCCCGCGAGGGCAAATAAAGGAGTCCCTGTCATGACCAATCAACGTTTTTATCATATTGGCTATGGCGTCGATGATTTCGCCGGCCAGCAACCGCGCATGGCGCTGATCTCGGGCGATCCGGAGCGCGCTGCGACGATTGCCCACACCCATCTCCATGGCGCTCGTACGTTGTCAGATCATCGTGGCCTGCATAGCTCCCTGGCGTTCCTCGCAGATGGCACGCCGGTCATCTCGGCTACGAGCGGCATGGGCGCACCGTCGTTGAGTATTGTCGTCAATGAGTTGATTCAAGTTGGGATTACTACGATTATTCGCGTGGGGACGTGTGGGTCGATTCAATCACACGTGATGCCTGGGCATGTGGTGGTTTCACAAGCGGCATTGTGTCGCCAAGGTGCTGCACACGACATCGCTCCGGTTGAGTTCCCCGCGGCTGCTGACCCCTATGTCACGATGGCCTTGATGGACTCTGCCAAGACCCAGGCAATCCCGGCCCACATGGGTGTGACTGCCTCGGTGGATACGTTTTATGAGGGACAAGAGCGCAAAGCCTCGGCCAATCCGCACTTGATGCGTAAGCATGTCGGTGTGACCGCCGAGTACCAGCATTTGGGAATTCTCAATTACGAGATGGAGGCCGGCACTCTTTTCAAAATGGGGCTGGTGTATGGGTTTGCGACTGGGTGTGTGTGTGCAGCCGTTGCACAACGCACCACTGCTGAGACGATTGTGCTCGACCAAAAAGCCGAGGGCGTCGAACGCGCGATTAAGACGGCAATAGGTGCCCTTGAGCGGTTAGCCGTGCGCTAGGGCATGCCCAGCGTGAGTTGTGCCAAATAAACAGCAATATTGACGACATCTGCGGCTTCGTAATTACTGAGCACAATAACGCAGATGTCGTTATCAACAAAGTTACCAAGATAGGTGCGAATACCGCTCGCCATGCCGTCGTGGTGCACTGAGTTCATGCCAGCAAGTGGGTTGAGCATGACGCCGAGTCCGTAGTTTTTGAGTTGGGGCGTGCGCATCATTGCCAGCGTCTCGGGTTTGAGCATACGCCCATCCCGCAAGGCTCGATCCCATCTGAACAAGTCGTCAACGGTTGAAAACATTCCCCCGGCTGCGTCGAGTGTGGAGGCATCAATCAAGTCTGTATCGCGACCTTGACTATGGTACCCCTTGGCGAGGCGTGGATCGCTGCCGTTGATGCTTTTGTCATAACCGGTATCGTTGAGTCCAAGCGGGCCGGTAATTTCATTAAATAACACCACATCGTATGGTTGGCCAGTTATATTTTCGATGATTTGCCCGAGTAACACATATCCTGAGTTTGAGTAGCGATAGTTGCTCCCTGGTGCAAAGATCAGCGGTTGGTTGCTGAATCTACTTATTAACTCGGTGCGCGTTGTAGGGGTTGATTGCCGCGGGTCAAAATCGCGGAAGTCCGTGTAATCAGGAATCCCTGAATTATGCGCAAGCAAGTGCCGCACAGTGACAGCGCCCCACGCTGCGGGACAGTCGTTCAGATAATTACAAATACTTGCCTCTAGGTCAACTCGCTGTTGTTCATAGAGACGTAGTACAAGTGTCGCGGTGAATTGTTTGCTGAGTGATGCAATTCGGTAACGCGTGGTTGCAGTGGCCACGATGCTATCGGTCGATTTACCGTAGCCGTGGCGTAACACGATTTCGCCACGGCGTGCAACTAACACACTCCCACTAAACAACCCTGCTGCACTCAGGCTCTGCATGTGTTGTCCGAGGGCGTTATCCTCGCCCACCGATCCGACTTCGATCGGGTCAAGCACTAAAGTATCTTGGTTCGGTAGCACTTGAAAGGCCACGGGTGTGGGTGTTACTTGCGGGCGAAAGAACGTCGTTAAATCATTCCCATCAGGCGTCACAGTAGGCAAAACAGGGATAGCATTTGGGTCGCTCCCTGAGTAGAGAACGAGCTCGCGATTACTACATGCACTCACCACGAGCGCTACACAAATTATCACTATCCCTAGGCGCATGCGAATGTGGTCTCTTTGTGGTGACGAAGAAGTGTACGGTAGATATCAAGGACATCACAGCCAATATTACTCCAGCCGTAGCGTTCGGCGCGCTGACGTGCGGCGGTACCGAGCTGGTAGGCAGTATGTGAATCGTTGAGTACATAGGCAAGCTGTTGTGCAAGCTCAGTAGCGTTATCTGGCGGCGTCAGCAATCCATTAACGCCGTGTGTGATAATCGTGGCTGGTCCTCCAGCATTTGTGGCAATCACTGGGCGACCACTAGCCATTGCCTCGAGTGCTGCCATGCCGAATGATTCGTAGTGTGATGGCATTGTCACTACATCAGCAGCCGCATGATAGAGCGAGAGCTGACTCTGCGGCCGTGCCCCCACAAACTTTATTGCATGAGCGATTCCAAGGTCACGGCGAATCTGGTCAAGGCGAATTTGTTCGGTGTTCCACTGCTCAGGCTGTTGGTCGCTGGCTCCACCGACCACAATCGCCTCGAGATGGGCGAGATGTGGTTGCTGTTGACGCACGAGCGCTACTGCGCGAATCAATGCGTCGATGCCTTTGAGTGGTTCGATGCGCCCAATCAAGAGTACAAGTGGTGTTGGTTGCGCAGGCAATCCGAGCGCCGAGCGCGCTTCAATCATATCGTGTGGTTGAAACCGGTGTAAATCAACACCACACGGTACAATCCGAATTTGATCGGGGTTCGCCTCGTAATGCCATACCATTTGACTCATGTCGAGTGTGGTAGCCGCAACGATTGTGTCAGCTTTATGCATAATCTCGCGCTCAAGTGCAATACGCTGACCGGTCTCACGTTCTTCGTCACTGCGCGCGACGACGTTTTTCATGGCCCCTAACGTATGGAACATATGTATGACCGGCGCATGGAGCCGCTCGCGCAACTGCAACCCAATGATGCCCGATACAAAATAATGACTATGAATCACGTCGTACGTATAGCCGTTGATAGCGGCGTAGTTCAGAACACCATCAACAAATTCATCGGCGTGGTCAAGAATACGGTTTTTGTCGTAGGGCGCTTGTGGTCCTGCGGGGAGTGTCACTAATGTCACATTGCGTTCAACGAGAGTAATCAACGGGCTGTCTGGTGACTGACTACGAGTAAAAATATCCACAAATACGCCTCGTCGACCAAGTTCACGACTCAGTTCTCGGACGTAGACATTCATTCCACCGGCTTCTTTGCCACCTAACCCCGCTAATGGACTTGTGTGTACACTCAACATTGCCACGCGCATGAACTTTACTCCAATATCACGTTGTCTGATTTACATACTGTGATATACGCACACCATGTAGGCGCAGATGCACCGTGCAACTGCTAACGGAACAAATGCGCGAGAACTAGTATAAAGCAGAATCCTGACAAACTGATGAGTGTGATGATGCGCCAATCTAACCAACGCCGATTCGGTGGCAACTTGTTTTCGAAACCAACAAGCGCCCATCGATGATATGTGATTTCGTTAGGTGTTTGCGTTATTAGTGGCATTTGCCAACGCTGTGTCTCTCCTACTTCAAAGTTGAACTCCGTCACTGGAATCGCATTAATAGCTACTTCGCTATGTACAATACGGCTATCGCCCAAGTGTTGTGACCGTGCTTCGTCGAGTAAGTGGGCAAGTTGAGGAATCATCTTCCACTCCGGGCGCATTCCCATACTCTCATGGGCCCGATAAATTTCTACTGGTACACATTCTCGTATCATCCATGTTGCATCAATACCACCTGTATCATCGTGATTCTGATAAAGAATGCGCTGGCGACGCCAATAAATTACTTGTTGTTGGCGCACTTCTCCACTGCCATTGCATTCATCACAGGTTATTTGTCCACTGCCATTACAGGTGACACATGATGTTGTTGTGCCATTCGCATCAAGCGTTGTCTTACCTTGACACACTGCACATGTGCGTTTGCCGCTGGTACACCGTGTACAACTCACAATAGTACGGCTCCCAGGGACCACGACTTGCCCATTAAGAACTGACTGCGTCATGGTATGAATCGGTGGCAAACTAATACTCCAACGATCAATAGGGCTGCTAGCAGGTACGTCTACTTCGAACTGTTCATCAAGATTTGAGACAATCATTGTTTGTGGTGGTGTTCGCGTCTCTTGAATAACAGTCAGTGCATACAAATAGACGTTGCGGCTATGGGTTGCGTTGATACGTGCAATACGACCAAGTAGTGGTTGTCGCCATGGTGAGTCTGCTCCCCATGTGTTGAGTCGCTCTGCAATCGTTGTATGGTGTGTCTGTTGGAGCCCGTGCTCACGACACATCGCAAGTTGTGCATGATCAATATCGCTTGCCAGTGCATGTTCGACTGGATGGTTTGCAGGTGTTGATGTCGATTCGTCAATCGGTGTCTCTGCGACTGTCGTGACCGTAATCGCTGTATGTCGATCGATTATCCGCTTGAATTCTTTGAGACTGTCACTTGCGTTACTCGGGCGATGGGCTGGCTCATATGCGAGCATGCGTTGAAATGCATCATCCAAATCAACAGGGAGTGTGTCGCCTCCTCGTTCTTTGAGTACTGGTGGCACGTGCATATCACCATCGACATCCCATGGTGTATTACCGACGAGCATTTCAAATAACACGCTCCCCAAACTAAAGATATCCGATTGATTGGTGGCATTATATGGGTTCGTAATCTGCTCTGGAGCGATGTAGCCGGGTGTGCCAATCCTTGTGAGCTGTTGGCGCGTCCCCACACTTGACTTGTCATGGGCTGTGCCAAAATCAAGTAATAACACGCGATTCGTATCACGCTCAACAATGATATTGTTGGGATTTACATCTCTATGGATAATGCCCTGCTTATGCAAAAAATCAAGTGTTTCAGCAACCGACTGACCTACGTGCATGCTTTGCTCGTATCCTAGTGTGCGTTTGAGTTGTAACAGTTGTCGTACGGTTGAGCCGTTGATGTACTCAAGCACCATGTAATGAAACGGTGCAGCATACCCATGATCGTAAATCCGTGGAATGCTTGGATGTTCGAGTCGACTAAGGATGACGGCTTCTTGATTGAATAACTCGATCTCGTGCTGGTGTGTACTTTGGGTGAGTTTGATTGCACAGATACGTTGCGACAACGTACGGTGCCGTCCAAGCCATACACGAGAAATAGCACCACTGCCAATACGGCGCTCGAGTTGATAATTACCGATGCGTTGTGGGACTGCGTAGTTTGTCACTCAATCACCCTGTGTGCCCATCAAAATTGCGACGAAACGACCGCAACACCTGGTATTGTGGTGCGAATTCGGTATACCGATGTCCGTGCCGTAATGTAGAGTGTTCTACGGTCTGCATCACCCCATGCGCAGTTACTCGGGAGTTCGGGCATGGCAATAATCCCTAGACATGCACCATTCGGCTCAAAGACCCAAATTCCAGTGGCACCTGCTACGTAGAGATGGCCTGCCTCATCGACTTTCATTCCATCTGGGGAGCCCGGTTGTGGGTGATTCATATCGCACAACACGCGACTGTTGCTCAGCGTTCCATCTTGGGCAACATCGAATGCACGCACATGTCGGCGACGTGAATCGCCAACATACAACACCTTCTCATCAGGCGCAAATGCAAGTCCATTAGGCCGATCAAAGTCATCTCCAATCAACAACATAGTACCGTTTGGATGAACCGCATAGACGCCATTCAGTGGTTGTTCGCGTTGAGACTCATCGATACCGTATGGTGGATCAGTAAAGAAGATGGTGCCATCTGAACGTACGACAACGTCATTTGGACTGTTGAGACGTTTCCCTTGAAAACTATCAACAATTGTTTGTGGATTTCCTGCAGCATCAGTAATGCTCACGCGGCGATGACCATGTTCGCATGCAACAAGATGCCCTTGACGATTACGTGTGAGTCCATTTGAGTTGCCACTTGGATGTCGCCAACGTCGCACGATGCCACTTGGTGACCACTCATAAACACAATCTCCTGGGATGTCTGAGAAACGCAGGACGCCATCACACCACACAGGGCCTTCGGTGAAAATAAATCCTGTGGCAATACGCTCTGGATTGCCACCCTCAAATAACGTGCGAAGTTTCATTGATTTAGTCCTCAATCCAGTCTAATGTGCGCGATACGGCTTTTTTCCATTGCGCATACTGGAACGCCCGTGTCGTCTCATCCATGTTGGGTAACCACCGTTGATCTTCACGCCAGTTGGCAGTGACATCGCTGAAGTCACGCCATACGCCTACGGCAATCCCGGCTGCATAGGCTGCACCAAGTGCAGTCGTCTCATTGATGACAGGTCGAATCACCGGCACTCCCACGACATCGCTTTGAAACTGCATCAGCACATTATTGACGGTCATTCCACCATCAACTTTCAGTTGTGTCAGTGTGACACCACTATCTTGCTCCATTGCATCAAGTACTTCACGCGTTTGCCAGGCCACCGCCTCGAGTGCTGCGCGTGCAATATGGGCCTTGGTAACATATCGGGTAAGTCCAGTGATAACGCCACGTGCATCGCTACGCCAGTGTGGTGCAAATAACCCCGAGAATGCGGGTACGATGACAGCTCCACCATTATCAGGTACACTTGCAGCCAAAGCCTCCACATCACTGCTCTTGGTAATAATTCCCAAGTTATCGCGTAGCCATTGTATGAGCGCACCAGCGATTGCAATAGACCCTTCTAGCGCGTATACCGCTGGTTGGTTACCAAACTTATACGCCATTGTGGTCAGGAGACCATGATTTGATGGCACGATGGTTGTTCCGGTGTTTAGGAGCATGAAACATCCCGTCCCATAGGTGTTTTTTGCGTCGCCCGGTGCGATACATGCTTGACCCACCAATGCTGCATGTTGGTCGCCCAGCGCCCCAGCCACCGGGACACCTGCAAGCAATCCGGTTGCAACACCATATACCTCGCTGGATGACCGAATCGTTGGCAACATCTGGCGTGGGACTCCCATTGTTGTGATAATCTCATCATCCCAATCAAGAGTGGCAAGATTCATCAGTAATGTGCGACCCGCATTGGTAACATCTGTCACGTGGATGCCGCCATTTACCCCACCGGTTAGTTGCCAAATCAAAAAGGTATCGATAGTACCAAATAACGCATCGCCTGCCTCGGCATCGCTACGGAGTCCAGGAATATTGCGTAATAACCAGAGGAGCTTTGGTCCAGCAAAGTAAGTGGCCAGCGGGAGCCCAGTTTTGCTACGGAAGCGATTTGCACCGTCTGTATCACCTAATTCGCGACAAATAGCATCAGTACGCATATCTTGCCAGACGATAGCATTGGCGTAGGCTTGGCCAGTGCGTTTATTCCATACCACTGTTGTCTCACGTTGATTGGTAATACCAATAGCCGCTATATCGTCATGTGTAAGTTTGGCTGCTGCTAACGCGCCGACAATTACTTGTTGCGTGCGTTGCCAAATTTCATCAGGGTTGTGCTCTACCCACCCTGGCTGTGGGTAAATTTGTGCATGTTCGTGTTGTGCGACGCCAATAACATGACTGCTTTGATCGAAAATCATGCAACGTGTGCTGGTGGTGCCTTGGTCGATTGCAAGTACGAAACGGCGCATAGCGCAGGCTCCTGTTGTGTGCTTTTGATGCTTTCTCGTTCTATTATACCGTCTGTCGCTTGTCTATGAATTGCTACTTGACAAGATTTTCGATTATCAGTATATTCTAGATAGGATTCTTTTTGCATTCTTGCCGTTCAGGCATAAAGGAGGTGGTGCTCATGGGTTGTAGTCACAAGCGCATGGGTGCTGCCGCAGTGGTGGCCCGCTAGTCACCGTTCGGTAGTACCCGATCCTCCACAGCCACAGGGTTTACCCTGTGGCTGTATTTTTTTGTGGTGTCATGCAATTGCTACACAAAAGCCGCCACGACATATTGTCGTGGCGGCTGAATGGATGCTTGCTATTGGTGTCAATTAACCCTTGACGACAAAATCGACGTGGATAACTGCACGCGTGACTGGATGACGCTGGAATGTGTGAATGTGGGCGGTCATTGGCTTGTGACCGTCGATGTGCAACGTCACTTCGTTGCTACGACCGGCAGCCTTGAACTGTGGACCAAACTCACGGGCATTTACTTGTACACTGATTGGCTCCATACCCTTGCCGTATACGGTCGCTGGCAGGATACCCTCGTTGCGCAATGACTTAACCTTCTTACCAGTGATGGTGCGCAACTGCAATTTGATGTCGATTGCCATGATACAACTCCTTGTGTCAGTACCTTCGCATGTGCTGCTATGGGACGTTCCCGGCACAGGAAGAGATTATACCAGAATTGTTTGCTAATTGCGAATCTACTTATCGCTATCACTCATACACATTTCTAACGTTATTTCTATTGCAGTTGTCTGTCAAACAATTACAATAAAAATAACTCGTACGATGATTACATTGTCGCAGTGATGAATATATTGTATTCGAACAAAGCGACCAAACCCTGTGTAATCATGAGAAAGGGACTGATAATAACATGAGTAGAATCATTGGTATTGACTTGGGGACAACAAACTCGTGTGTGTCCGTAATGGAGGGTGGCGACGCTGTCGTTGTCCCGAGTTCAGAAGGTAACCGCACGACTCCTTCGATTGTTGCATTCACCAAGAGTGGCGAGCGCTTAGTTGGTCAAACTGCAAAGCGTCAAGCAACAGTGAATCCAGAGAATACGTTTTATTCAATCAAACGTTTCATCGGTCGCATGTATGGCGAAATCGAAAAAGAGCGTGAGATGGTGCCATACAAGGTTGCCCGTGGCTCACGGAACGATGTGCGCTTGTTCTCAAGCCACAGCTTCAATGAGTATGCCCCACAAGAGATTTCGGCCATGGTTTTGCAGAAACTGAAAGCCGACGCGGAAGCCTATTTGGGCGAGCCTGTGCGTCAGGCCGTGATTACAGTGCCTGCATACTTCAACGATAGCCAACGTCAAGCAACCAAAGATGCCGGCAAAATTGCTGGTCTTGAGGTATTGCGCATCATCAACGAGCCGACTGCTGCTGCCTTAGCCTATGGCCTCGACAAGAAAAAAGACGAGACTATTCTTGTCTTCGACTTGGGTGGTGGTACGTTTGACGTCTCAGTTCTTGAGGTCGGCGATGGCGTTGTCGAAGTAAAGTCAACGAATGGTGACACGCACTTGGGTGGTGACGACTACGATCAACAAGTCGTGCGTTGGATGATCGACGAGTTTCGCAAGGATCAAGGCATTGACCTCGGCAAGGATCAACAAGCATTGCAGCGTCTCAAAGAAGCTGCTGAGAAGGCCAAAATTGAGTTGTCGAGCATGTCAGAGACTGAGTTGAATTTGCCGTTCATTACGGCTGACGCTAGCGGTCCGAAGCACTTGCAGATGCGCCTCAGCCGCGCCAAGTTTGAGCAGTTGACTGCTAGTTTGACCGAGCGGTTGCGCGGCCCGGTTGAGCGTGCGCTGAAAGATGCCGGTATGCAGGCCCATCAGCTTAACGAAGTCGTGTTGGTCGGTGGATCAACCCGTATGCCTGTTGTACAAGAGTTGGTACGCAAGTTGACGGGTAAGGAGCCAAATAAGAGCGTCAACCCAGACGAAGTTGTGGCCATCGGCGCTGCAATCCAGGCTGGTGTGTTGGGCGGCGAGATCAAAGACGTGGTGTTGCTCGATGTTACGCCATTGTCACTCGGGCTTGAAACTCTGGGCGGCGTGATG
>CAYXXK010000065.1:9607-16212 GCA_964469045.1 uncultured Klebsiella sp. | reverse complement strand
CCCTCAACGCCGGACGCTACCCGTATGATGTCGTACTGGAGCGGTCGATCCACCACTCGCGTGCTTTGTATGCGTTACACGCCCTCAACGATGCGGGCATCCCCACGGTCAACACCGCCCATGTCGCCCGCATTTGTGGCGACAAGTTCTTGACAACCCAAGCGCTGATTCAGCATAAGGTGCCCACGCCGCGCACGCGCATGGCGTTCACGCCCGAGTCTGCCATCGAAGCCATCGAGGCGCTCGGGTATCCCGTCGTCCTCAAGCCGGCCATCGGCTCATGGGGACGCCTCATCGCCAAGGTCAACGACCGTGAGGCAGCCGAGGCCATTCTTGAGCACAAAGAGATTTTGGGCTCGTACCACCACTCGATTTTCTACATTCAAGAGTACGTCAAAAAGCCCAACATGCGCGATATTCGTGCATTCGTCATCGGCGATGAGTGTATCGGTGCCATCTATCGCACCAGCCCTCACTGGATTACCAACACAGCTCGAGGCGGCCAAGCCAGCGTCTGTCCGATAACCCCCGAGCTCGCCGAGATTTGTGTCAATGCAGCACACGCCGTCGGCGGCGGAGTAGTTGCCATTGATCTGCTTGAGGATGGTGACGGCCAATTATTGGTCAACGAAGTCAACTACACCATGGAGTTCCGCAATAGCATCACGCCTACCGGCGTGAATATCCCTGGGCGCATCGTCGACTACACCATCGAGGTCGCCCAAGGCAAGCGGAGTGGTCTATGACGCACGACCGACCATGGCGCGTACTCGGGCGACGCACGATTCATCAGAGTGGTTGGGTCAGTCTGCATCAAGACGATGTCCAACTCCCTGACGGGAGCATCATCGAGGGCCATCATGTGGTCGACTACCCTCGCCCAGCGGTGGGGGTAGTACCAATCCGCGCCGATGGAGCGATTCTGCTCGTCGAACACTACCGCTTCATCGTCGATCGCACCCACTGGGAGATCCCGGCTGGCCGTGTTGACGAGGGCGAGGATCATGCCACTGCGGCAGCGCGCGAGCTGTATGAAGAAAGTGGGGCTGTCGCCGATAGTTATACCTATCTCGGTTGTTACCACCCAGCCAACGGCAGTAGCAATCAGACATTCTACGTGCATGTGGCGCACGGTGTACGCCAAGTGGCCGAGATTAGCGACACCAACGAGATTATGTCGGCGCGCTGGTTTCGTCAGACCGAGATCTGGCAGATGCTCGCCGAAAACGAAATCCGCGATGGTCTGACGCTCACGGCACTATTGTGGGCCGACGCACACACACGCGGCCTCTTTCCACCACGGAGGAATCCATCATGATCCGTGTCTCGATTGTTGGCGCGAGTGGGTATGTGGGCGGTGAACTGTTGCGCCTGCTCTTGCGCCATCCACAGGTAGAAATCCATCAAGTCACCTCAGAGCGCCTCGCCGGCAAACCGATTAGCACCTCGCACCCACATCTGCGTGGGGTCAGCGATTTGACTTACACCAGTCAGAGTCAACTCGAGGCGTGTGATGTGCTGATTTTGGCATTGCCTCACGGCTCAGCCGCCAAAAAGATCGACCACTACGCCAGTTTGGCGCCACGCATCATCGACTGCTCGGCAGACTTTCGACTGCGCAATACGGCCGACTATGACCGCTGGTACGGTGAAGCACACGCCAACCCAGCCTGGCTCGAGCACTTTGTGTATGGACTGCCCGAGCTCAACCGCGAGGCGATTAGTCAGGCCAACTACGTCAGCGGCGTCGGCTGTAACGCCACCGCCACCAATTTGGCCTTGTTGCCGCTGGTCAAAGCTGGGCTCCTCAGTGCCAACGATGTGGTGATTAGCGAGGTCAAAGTCGGCTCGTCCGAGGGTGGCGCCCAAGGCAACGACGGCTCACATCACCCCGAACGCAGTGGCGTCGTGCGGTCATTTGCGCCGACCGGGCATCGACATACCGCCGAGGTGATGCAGGCAACCGGGCTGACCAACGTGCATTTGAGTATTACCAGCGTCGAGTTGGTACGTGGGGCGGTGGCGACAGTGCAGTGTCTGCCTAGTCAGCCAGTCGACGAAAAAGCGTTGTGGCGCGCTTATCGCGCGTGCTATCGTGGCGAGCCATTTGTGCGGATTATCCGCGAGCGCAGTGGGTTTCACCGCTTGCCCGAGCCCAAACTCTTGAGCGGGACAAATCTCGCCGACGTCGGTTTTGACATCGATGAACAGACGGGGCGCATCGTCAGCATCTGTGCCATCGATAATTTGATGAAAGGGGCAGCAGGCACCGCCGTGCAATGCCTCAACTTGATGTGCGGCTACGCCGAAACGACCGCACTCGACATGATTGGACTCCACCCGGTGTAAGCACTGTCGCTCGCTAGCTGTGAAGGGATTGTATGAAGTCGACCACTTGGGCCATCGCCGGTATGATTCTGGCCTGTATTCTCTGGGGTAGCTCACACGCTATCGCCAAAGCCGCACTCGACACGGTACCGCCGTTTTTGTTGGGCGCATTGCGCATCAGCATAACTATTCCCGTTTTGACGCTCATCTTTTTTCTGACAAAGCGTCAACCCGTCGCCCAACCTGATCGCTGGCCGATGGCGCGGTTGAGCATGATTGGCGTCGTTGCGAGCTTTGTGTTCGGCTATAGCGGCATCAACCTGACGCTCTCGTCCGATGCATCGTTGTTGATTATCGGCGAGGTCATCTTCACTGCGATTTTGGCCTACTTCTTACTCCACGAGCGCATCGAGCGTAACCGCTTGATCGGCATTATCGTCGGGGCGGTCGGTGCAATCATTTTGATTGGCGGCACCGCCGGTGCCAACACCGAGGCAGCGCCTGATCGATTACTGGGCAACCTGCTCTTTTTGGCGTGTTTGGCCTGTGAGTCGTACTACACGGTGCGCGGCGGCGTCTTTCTCAAGCGCAACGACTCAATCAGCATGATGTTGATTGTCAACGGGGCAAGCATGATTGTCTGGGTACCGATTATCATCTGGTACGTGATAAGTGGACAGTTTCCCGTCTTCGACAATGCCACACTCCTCAGCACCATCTACTTGGCGCTCGTCCCATCCGTGCTTTGCTACTTTTTGTGGTTCAACGCAGTCCAACATGTCGGGGCAACCGTGGCAGCCGTGGCGTTGCTCTTTCAACCGGTAGTAGGCGCACTCCTCGGCATCACCTTGCTCGGCGATCCAGTCACCCTGCCGTTTATTGTCGGCGGCGTGCTGATTATTGCCGCCTTGGTGATTACCAGTCTGCCTCAAAAACAAGCGGTTGCCGCCGTTGTGCCGGAGGTATAAAGCCATGAGTCGACCACTTGCACTCCTGTTATTGGCAATTGCAAACATCATCTGGGGCTCATCGCATGCCGTCGGCAAAGTGGCCACCGAGCTATTTGATCCGTTGTTGCTCGCCGGCTTGCGCGTAGTAGTGGCCACCGTGGTTTTTTGGGGGTTGCGCATCGGCGGCATTGCGCCGGCCGAACAACTGCCCAACATGCAACGATTTCAACTGGCCGCCCTCGGGTTAATCGCTGTAGCCGCTGCCCAGATGCTCGACTATAGCGGATTAGCGTTGACCACCGCCACCGATTCGTCGCTGATGATTATCGGCGAGGTCATCTTCACGGCGGTGCTTGCTGTTCTCATTGCCAAAGAGCATCTCGGTTGGCAACGCAGTATCGGTCTGGCAATCGGTATCGGTGGCGTGGTTATTTTGACGCTCGGCGGCGCACCCAACAGCGAGTATGCCCCTAATCGAGCGCTCGGCAATACGCTCGTGTTGGCGGCGCTGTTTTGTGAGTCACTGTTTACCGTGGTCGGCGCAAGTTTGGCCCAACGCTACCACCCGATGACGGTGATGCGTTGGACCTACACTGGCAGCCTGGTGATTTGGTTGCCACTCATCCTGTACACGGTGGTGAGCGGCACGTTCCCCAGCGTCGGCTGGGATGCCTGGCTGGCCGTAGCGTACGTGGCCATATTTACCTCGGTAATTAGTTATTTACTCTGGTTCTGGGTGTTGCGCAGCGCTGGGTCAAGTCTTGGCGCCGTATCGCTCTTCATCCAACCAGTGGTTGGTTCGTTGATTGGACTGCTCATCCTCCAAGAGGGGACGAGTCCTGGTTTGTACCTCGGGGCCGTGTTGATTTTTGTGGCACTCGGATTGGCTACTATCCAACGCACCCCACCCACCCAAGGAGCATCTACATGATTGTCGTCAAAGTTGGTGGCGGGCTCGATGTTGATTATGCAGCGCTCTGCGACGACATTGCCGCCCTGACTGCTCAAGGGCAGCAGATTATCCTCGTACACGGCGGCTCAGGCGAGACCAACCGCGTGGCCGAGGCGCTAGGCACTCCACCTCGCTTCGTCACAACCGCCTCGGGGCATGTCAGTCGCTACACCGATCAGGCGGCGATGGACGTGTTTATGATGATTTATGCCGGCAAAATCAACAAACGAATTGTCGAGCATCTGCAACAGCGGGGCATCAACGCCTTTGGCTGTAGTGGGCTCGACGGTCAGATTCTGCGCGCCGAGCGCAAGGCCGTCTTGCGCATCGTCGAAAACGGCAAGCAACTCATCTTACGCGATGACCGCACCGGCACCATCGACGGCGTCAACAGTCAGCTTATCAGCACACTCATCGGCGCCGGCGTCATGCCGGTCATCGCGCCAATTGCTTGTAGCCACGCCGGCGAAGCCCTCAATGTCGATGGTGACCGGGCGGCAGCCCAAATCGCCGTGGCGCTCAAGGCCGACACCTTGATGTTGTTATCGAGTGTACCCGGGTTGTTGCGCGCGTTCCCCGATGAGAGCAGCCTGATTCGCACCATCCCGCGCCACGAGGTACAGAGTTACATGGATGTGGCCCAAGGCCGCATGAAGAAGAAGGTCATGGGGGCTGGCGAGGCGCTCGAGGGTGGCGTGGGCCGCGTCATCATGGCTGATGCCCGTATCACAAAACCCATCAGCAATGCGCTCGCCGGCAACGGCACCGTCATCGGTTAATGCGTTGCCCGCAAAAGCAGTTCGCACAGCTGCGCTTGTGTCAGATTGCGCGCTTGGGCGAAGCCGCCCACAAATCGCGCCTGGTCGACGATGACCCGCACCAAGACAAAATCAGCAAAGCCAAAGCGCATCTCGGCCGCCACAAAACGCTGTAGATATGCCGACCGACAATCATCATACATTGCATCATCTGGCGTCAGTGGCTGGGCTCGACCATACACTGTCAACCGCGCCAAGGTTTGGACATCATCGATATCAGGGCGGTCTGGTTCGCTGATAAGCAACGACACCCGTGGCTCAGCCAACAGTTGGCGCGTGTGGGTAGCAAGAGTGCTGAGATGGAGTAACAGCGCTGCCCCATCGGGTGCAATGGCAAACGCCACCATGCCGACATGCGGAGCCCCATCGGCCGCTACCGTGGCCAAGGCGGCATGTCGTTGCTGACACAAGCGATATATGACGGTTGCGTAGTCTTGATTGGTCATGAGTGATTCTCGTTTCTACCCGTGCGCATCACTGCGCCACACACAAAGGGGGCTAGCACCATGAGTATAGCATCACCGTTCACCACCAACGCCGACATCATTGCTCACGAGGATGTGCGCACCAGCGGCACCTATAGCAAGCGCGGTCTGGCCATCGTGCGCGGCGCTGGTGCCACGCTGTGGGATGCCGACGGCAAACAGTACATCGACTGCGTCGGCGGCCAAGGCTCTGCCAATTTGGGGCATGGTCACCCGGCTGTCGTGGCCGCCATTCAGGCTCAAGCGGCGACGCTCTTGCACTGCCCCGAGATCTTCCACAACGATCAGCGCGCCGCCTATCTCGACGAACTCGGGGCGGCACTGCCGGCCGGCATGGGGCGACTCTTCTTGTGTAATTCGGGCACCGAGGCCGTCGAAGCCGCCATCAAGTTTGCCCGCTTGCATACCGGTCGAAGCAACATCGTGGCGGCGATGCGCGGATTCCATGGGCGCACTATGGGGGCCCTCTCAGCCACCTACGAGCCCAAATACCGCGAGCCGTTCGAGCCACTCATCCCCGGCGTGACCCACGTACCCTTCAACAAAATCGAGGCGCTTGAGGCGGAGGTCAACGACCAGACGGCGGCCGTATTGCTTGAACCAGTCCAAGGCGAAGGTGGCGTCCGGCCGGCCGACCCGGGCTACCTCAAGGCCGCCGAAGCAATTTGTTGCCGTCACGGCGCTCTCTTGCTCATCGACGAGGTCCAAACCGGCTTTGGCCGCACCGGATCACTCTTTGCCTGCACGCACGACGGCATCACGCCGGCCGTGCTGATTCTGGCCAAATCAATCGCCGGCGGCGTCCCGATGGGTGCCATTGCCATTCACGAATCACTCGGTGGATTCACCCCAGCCAGCCACGGCTCAACTTTTGGGGGCAATCCGCTGGCCTGCGCCGCCGCCCGTGCTACCCTCAAAGCCATGCTCGACGACGACCTGCCGGCGCAGGCGGCTCGCAAAGGCACCTACATCATGGCGCAACTCGCCGCGCGCAATCTCAGCAAAGTACGCGAAATCCGCGGGCGCGGGCTACTCATTGGCCTCGAGCTCAAAGAGCGCGTCCAGCCCACGC
>CAYXXK010000065.1:6477-9597 GCA_964469045.1 uncultured Klebsiella sp. | reverse complement strand
CGCCATACACCGATGAGGTTTACGCTGCGGTCGAGGCCGAGGCAGCGACCGAACTGGCAAAGATTTACCAAATTGCTGACAAGCAAGAGCGACAAAATGCTGATGATGAGCTCAAAGAGCGCGTCAAGCCCACGCTCGTCGCCCTGATGGAGCGCGGCGTTTTAGCACTACCGGCAGGCCCCAACGTGTTGCGCTTGTTACCACCACTCATCATCAGCGACGCCGAAATCGACCAGGTTATCACCATCGTGGCCGAGGTGCTCGCATGAGCACCCACCCCGATATTGCCCTCCTCGAAGCAGCTATCCGCATCGACAGCCCATCAACCCATGAGTCGGCTGTGGCACAGTACCTCGTGGCCGCCATGCACCAACGTGGAATTCACAGTTATGTCGACCGCGTCGGCAACGCAGTCGGGCAGATTGGTAGCCGCGGCCCCGAGATTGTGCTCCTCGGGCACATTGATACTGCCCCCGGCCACGTGCCGGTCGAGATCCGTAACGGCAAGTTGTACGGCCGGGGCAGTGTCGATGCCAAAGGGCCATTTGTGGCATTCATTGGCGCTGCCACAGCCCTGATACAACAGGGCACGTTACCCTTTCGCCTGACGCTGATTGGTGCAGTAGAGGAGGAATACGCCACCTCGCGCGGGGCACACTTTGCGGCGCAACGCTACCAGCCCGACGCCTGCATTATCGGCGAGCCGAGCGGGTGGGATCGCGTCACGCTCGGCTACAAAGGACGGATCCTGCTCGACATCACCACTCGCCAAGGCAGCGCCCATAGCGCCGGGCCGGAGCAGTCAGCCCCTGAGCGGTGCATGGGTGTATGGCAGGCGATTCAGCGCTACTGCGCCACCTACAATGCCGACAAACCGCGATTGTTTGATCAATACCTTCCGTCACTCCGGCATATCGCCTCGGGCAGTGATGGGCTTAACGACTGGGCGCACGCCGTGGTCGGGATTCGGCTGCCACCACAACATGACCCATGGGTAGTCATGAATGATATTGGACAATTGGGCGACGAACACACGACTCTGCTGTTCCGCGATGTCTCGCCAGCCTGGCAGTCGCCGCGGAGTGATGCAGCCGCCAATGCATTTGTACAAGGTATTCGCGCACGCGGCGGGCAGCCCGGCTATCTGCTCAAAACGGGCACCGCCGACATGAATGTGGTCGGCCCAATCTGGAAATGCCCAATTATCGCGTACGGTCCAGGAGATTCAACACTCGATCACACTGCTCACGAGCACATTGAGTTGGCCGAATTTATGCAGTCAATCGAGGTTTTGACCAATGCACTGCCATTGCTGGCCCAACGCATTTCGGCATAATAAAATCAGTAGGTCGTGTGATATACACACGACCTACTGTGTTTCTGCAACTGGTACATCAGCCAATACAAGCTAGGCAGGATGAGCCCACTCAGGCTTGCTTGTCAGATGCCAGCCCCGGCAATCGTCGCATTTATATACCCGACACTCCTGACGATGTGAATAGCCACCGTTTTGTTCATGAATGCGCTTCATGAAACGGGTATTCGTCAACACCTCTTTGGCATCCTTGCGCTCATCGAAACGGACTTTCCCACTGATTGTGCAAGTAGGATAACGATGAAAACTGCGCACTCGGTTGGGCATGAGCTACGATTCCTTTCTGCGAAGAAACACGATGCGTACAAGATGTACACACTTTTCGCAGATTATCATTATTCGGTAACATTGTCAATCAATCACTATCGCCTACCACGCATACACAACAACCCCTGCCATAATCAACCCAAAAAAGAACCACTGACGTGCCGTCACCTGTTCCGCAAAAAATATCTGACCGAGTAATGGCGCCAAAATATACGAAATCGACGATCCGACATACACCATCCCAATGCCCAAATCACGCACAGCCAACATGGTACATGGCACCGCCAAACTAAACAGGCCCAACCCACCAATCAGCCACGGCCAGTGTTTGTTGTGACTGTACTGTTTGTAGGCAAGCTGACCAACAACACTAAAAACAGCGCCACCAATCATAAGTATCCATGCCATACGTGACTCCTTAGACTTGTCGAACCAGCGCTACCACACCAATCATGACAAGTAACGCCCCAATCAAATGCTTGACTGTGACAGGTTCACCATACACATATGACAACGCGACAATTGCAGGAAACAACAATGCTGTCGATGCATACGCTACGCCAATTGGATAACGCTTATGAATAATCCCCCAAATCACAAATCGAATACCGTTAAACGCCAACACCACGACATAGACGACGATCAACCACATCCAATCAGCACTCGTCAATACTGTCGCTTCTTTGATAATCGCTGCATTAATTAACTGCACCACGATGTTTATCACGGTAAGTCCTACAAGTATCCACATGCGTCGTTGTGCAGATTCAAGATGATTATGTATTGTCATTGGTATTCCAATCTGCGACCAACGCCGCACCAAGTTCATTCCTCGTGCATCATAGCACGAGCATGATAGATGTATACAAATGCAATCATTGTTCATCTGCATTGCGTACCCGCAATCATGCCTGGTGTGTTATGAGCCACATCAATGCGCAACAGCACACATCTATGTGCTCAAGTTGGCCCCATAGTTAACACACCATTTGCTGGCCTAGCGCCAACTGCCGTATAGGTTGCCCACGTGTCAACGCATAAGAGACACACACTTGCGGGTCTACGGTATTAAACGTGAACATATCATAATGACACGGAATCATCAGGTTTGCCCCTATTTGTAACGCCAAATCTACTGCCTCGTGCGCATCCAAATTACCTGCCACTCCGCGCGCGGGATCATTACCGTTAATCGGTAGTATCGCCACGTCGATGTTCCATTGCGCCAGCTCACTCACCAACTCTGGGTACCACAATGTATCACCACTGTGATAGATTACATTGCCACCGACCTCAATCACCAGTCCAATACAGCGTTCGTGCCCAGCCGCATCCTGCTCACGTACGTTATGTGCAGCCGGTATCACATGCAGCCGAAAGGGCCCGTGCGTCAGCGGACTCTCTCGCTCCACTCCAGTAATCCGCGCCGCATCCACGCTCAAACGATCCGCCGCAAACGCCACATTCGCCTGACTACA
>CAYXXK010000065.1:0-6377 GCA_964469045.1 uncultured Klebsiella sp. | reverse complement strand
CCGCTCTGGCCCAACCACCACAACGACACGCCCTGACGGTGCGCCATTGTGGCAGTTACATCAGCCAAAAACTCCGCATCACGCTGGAGTGGTTCAATCATGTGCGCACCCGTTGCTCGAGCGCGCCGGTTTCTTTGTGGCGCAAAATCACCTTGGTTGACCCATCGGGCATCAACTCTTCTTTGATCAACAAGTAGTGCTCATCGTAGTCGCGCCGGACGGACACATGGGGCACGCCTACGCGCCCACGCCATTCAGCCAGCTGCACCGGCTCCCACTTTTTTGAGGTAATAGACGCATACGCCGCATCCATGATGGCATTCACCACATACCCATCATAAAAGGTCTCCATCGGGGTGCGTTTCTGCTCAAATGCATCAAGCATGTCCTGAAACATCGGCGTATACCCGAGTGCGGCGACCTCGTCACCAACAGGGAAGAGCCAGCCTGTATCGCCCTCAGCCTTCTCTGCCACATACCCGTTCTGGCCGTTGGCACTGAACATCTCGAACCCTGTGCGCAACCAGTGATTGAGCCAAATCGTCCCTTCGGTACCCGCCACCTCGTCGCGCAAATCCATGCCGCCACGGAACGACCAACTCACCTCGAACTGCCCCATCGCCCCATTCTCATAGCGCACCATGCCAACCGCATGATCCTCGGCCTCGATCGGGTGCACCTGCGTGTCAGCCCAGCACATCACCTCGACCGGGCGGATATCTTTGCCGATAAAATTGCGGGCAATCTCGATACAATGACAGCCCATGTCGATGATGGCGCCACCACCAGATTGCTCCTTGTCCCAAAACCAGGCACTGTGCGGCCCTGGGTGCGTCTCGCGCGAGCGCGCCCACAACACGGTACCAACAGCCCCGGCTTTGACTGAGTCGAGCGCTTTGAGTGTCTTGGGCGTGTATGTCAAATCCTCGAGATACCCGTGGAACAAGCCGGCTTGCTCGACCGCTTGCAACATCCGATAGGCCTCGGCTGCAGTTCGTCCGAGCGGCTTGGTGCACAAAATTCCCTTGCCGGCCGCTACGGCCGCCATCACGGCCTGCTCGTGCAGATGATTGGGCAGACCAATGACCACCAACTGCGTATCGGGGTCGTTGATGGCGGCCAGCATATCTGTGGTCGCATGTGCGACGTCGAACTCTTTGGCAAAGGTGTCGACGCTGGCTTGGCTGCGCGAATAGACAGCCGTCACCCGGTCACGACTACGGCCACTATGCAACGTCATCGTATAAAACCGGCCAATCAACCCGGTTCCCAACATGGTGATGTTCATCAGTGAATCCTTTCGTTACAACGTCTCGCGCACCATCTTAACGCCAGCTACCATGTTGGCGAGTTTGCGCTTGGCGGCCCAACGCGCCGTCTGGCTCAGGCCACAATCGGGTGCAAAGGCTAATTTGTCGGCTGGCGCATACTGCAAACAGGCCCGCACCCGATTGGCGATGTCTTGCGGCGTCTCGATGTAATAACTCTTGACATCGACGATCCCCACCGCTACATCGTAATACTTGACTAATTCGGCAATCACCTCGAGCTCGGCGAATTCACGGCTAGCCATCTCAAGATGAATCTCGTCGACCGTCATCTGATAAAACGCTGGGAACATCGGTGCATACTGACGTGGCCCTACTGCGCGCCCCTTGAAATTACCGAAACAGAGGTGCGTCGACAACCGCGTCTTGCCCACCACCGGCGCCACCGTCCGATTGAAAATATCAACAAACCGGGCTGTGTCTTCTTTGTAGGCATAACAACTCATCGACGGCTCATCGACAGTCAACTCCTCACACCCGGCCTCAACCAAGGCCACAAGCTCAGCCTGCACCATCGGTAACAAGGCCTCGGTCAGGGCGTAGCGATCCGGATAATCGGCATTCGGCAGCAAGCGACCGCTCAAAGTATACGGCCCAGGCACGCTCGCCTTGAGCGTCGGCCCTTTGGGCGCCAACTCGACGAGTCGTTTATACTCCTCGACTACCCCCAACCCGCGTGGTGCCTTGAGCTCGCCCACCAGCATATGCTTGCCGCGCTGATCGTGCGCCGGCGGGCCATAGCGGCGCGCCCCGGCATCCTCACGGGCGATGCCCTCGATATAGCCATAGAACGACAAATTAAAGTCAAATCGCGTCTGCTCGCCGTCGGTGATCACATCGAGTCCGGCCTGCATTTGGTCATAAATGGCCACAATGGCGGCGTCACGTTGCATCTCGGCGATATCGTCGCGACCAAAATCACCTAAGTGCTCGACCGCATGCTCGAGCCATGCGGGGAACGGGTAACTGCCGACGACCGTGGTGCGGAGTGGATGTCCCTTCATTTAGTCCTCCCGGCGCCCGCTGTACAACGGGGCAATGCGTGCACGAAAATCATCATACGTACGATCAAACAACTCGGCCGATGCCGCACTGCCAATCAGCGTGCTACTTGTCAGTACCAACGGCGGCTGGCCGCGCTGGGTCAACTCATCGGCCACCAAACACTTGAGCATGTTGACCAGCGCCACATACCCGATTGATGAGCCCGGACCTACTGGGTGCTCTAGCCCATCAATCGACACCATAGCATCGCCAAGAGGCGAGCAGTTGTCGAGCGTAATATCAGCGATATCGGTCAGGCGCTTACCCGAGCTGTGCTTAATTGGCGACCCCTGACAATGGGCCAGCGACACCACTCCAATCACCGGCATGCCACGCTGTTTGGCGCCAAGTGCCACATCAATCACCACGCCATTGACACCACTGTTTGAGAAGACCATCATGCAATCATGGGGCCCAAAGATGAAGTTGCGCAGAATAATCTCGCCAAACCCCTCCAACTTCTCGAGGTACATCGCTTGACGCTGGCCGTTATTGCCCACCACTTGTGTGTGATTGGTCAGCGACAATTCGATAATCGGATGAAACCCGGGGAAGCTGCCGTGGCGTGGAAAAATCTCCTCTACCGGGATGCGCGAGTGCCCCGTGCCAAATAAATGCACCAAACCACCGTTGGCGATGCTCTCGGCACATACCTGCGCCGCCTGGCGCAATGCCGGCAACTGTGTCGCCCGGATATTGCGCAAAATCTGTTCCGCCGCATCCAAGTAGCGCTCGGCGGCATCAGCCTGTGTCATGAGATGTCCTTTCGATCTGGGATTGTCAATATGGTCGGTCGATGTGAGATTGTCGATACGCACGTTGGGTGCACAGCACGCCCTTGCCCCTCACTGTCAGCTCACCTTGTGGGATTGTTCATCGATGCAAGTCATGTCCTTAGAGCGACCACAGTATCTCATCACCAGATTGATTATTTTGGGTCACTCGGGTGTGGGACGTGCCTTCCCTCTACGGCTCCGAAATCATCCATTGGGTCGTAGGGAGAAGGACGCGCCTTCCCCCTACGATTCCGGCATCATCCTTACGGAATCAACGGCTGGGCTTTTTTGGTTTGGGCGCTGAGCACTGCCGTCTCGACGATTTGCTGGCCGATGCGGCAGACCTCAATCGAAAGCGGGCCATGTACAGGTGCGCCAGTGCTCAGTGCATGAATGAAGTTCTGAATCGGGTCTTGCATCGGTGACTCGAGCGTATCAACTGGCATCACAAAGCCCTCGGGCTTGGCGCGCGTCTGCACCCGAATCGTCTGCTCGTAGTCATACGATGCAATCGTGCCATCAGTCCCCACAATCACAAAGCCACACTTGGGTTGTGGTTGATGCGTCCACGGGTCGCTGAATGCCCCCCAACGCGTCTCGAACTTCGAGAGGCCTTTGGCGTAGCGAGCCACGGTGATACTATGTTCATCGACCTCGAGCCCGAGTGGCTCATCGACCATACACATAACTTCAATGGGCTTATCGCCGCCGTGGTACCAGGTGCCGAGCGTGACACCATAGCCGAGGTAGTCGAGCATCGATCCACCACCAGCCTCTTTCTTGTACCACCAGGCTTCATTCTTGCGGCGAGCGACTTCTTCGGGCGAGACCTCGATCTTATCGGCCAAATGCCAGAGCGGACCTCGGTTGCCGTCGTAGTAGTGCACCTCAATCACCTTGCCGATGACACCTTCGTCGATCAAGCGCTTGGCGGTGACATGCGGTGGGTACCAAGCGAGTGGCCAATTGACAATCATCTGCTTGCCCGTTTTTTGCATAGCAGCAATCATACGGTCAGCTTGCTCGAGCGTGGCCGCAAACGGCTTCTCAACCAACACATTCACGCCGTAAGGCGCCACCATTTCAACATAGTCTGCATGGAACGCCGTGCCAGCGCAGATAATTGCCACATCGGGTTGGGTGGCCTTGAGACACGCGTGCACATCGGTGAACACCTTGTCGGCCGAAATGTTGAACGTCTCGATGGCGCTTTGCATGCGGGCCGGATCTGCATCACAAATCCCGGCAATCTCGGCGTTGGGGTGCTCGCTCACCTTGCGCAACAAATCGCCCATGTGCATATGATCGAAATTGATTCCCACGAATTTCCACGTCTTCATTGTCGATTCCTTTCATATGTGGATTGATATATCCGTCGGTTGATATCTGCGGTGTCGGTTCATCTGCGGTGCGACAGCTATCGCACCCTCTGCATCCCCGACCACCGCCCGATTCCCATCCACCCACCATTGGATCCTCGGCCACCATCCGATCCCCGCGGTCGATTTGTATCCGGTGCGACAGCGGTCGCCCTCTCTGGATCCCCGGCCACCGTCCTCTGGAGCCCCGGTCACCGACCATCCGATCCCCGCGGTCGATTTGTATCCGGTGCGACAGCGGTCGCCCTCTCTGGATCCCCGGCCGCCGACCATCCGATCCCCGCAGTTGATTTATTTCCAGTGCGACAGCAGTCGCCCTCTCTGGATCCCCGGCCACCATCCGATCCCCGCGGTCGATTTGTATCTGGTGCGACAGCTGTCGCACCCTCTGCATCCCCGGCCACCGCCCGATTCCCATCCGCCCACCATTGGATCTCCGGCCACCGCCCGTTATTCACCCTGGAACCTACGGTCCGATTAAACTTGGGCGGTACGCCCTCATCAACCGTGCACCCCTCTTACCAACCCCACTTTTCACTTTTCACTTTTCACTTAAACCACCTTTCACTTTCCACCTCTCACTCCCTAAATCCCCCGCACCTCACCCGACCGATACGCCTTGCCGTCACGACTACTTTGAATCGCCGCAAAACACAGCGCCAAACTGGTCAAATTATTCGCAGCACTGTTACTCGGCTCACGGTTTTCTTCGATAGCACACAACAACTCACCCATCGTGCCATGAAAGCCCGTGGGGAACCACGATCCGACCAGCGTTGGTTGTACTGGTTCATGGCCATCCCGATAAACCGTCACCGTCTGATCGCCCAACCCAGGGCCATCGCTGTGCATCGTGGCCGTATCACCGACAATCACAGTGCTGTCACGCGGCCCTTGCCGGGCATCCGCATTGAAGCTCAACGTCGCCTGCGCATTGGCGTACTCCACCATCACATGTGCCAACAACGGCGGTCGCGCTTTTTGGCTCGCAGTGTGCCGCACCGAGGCGACGACGCGCTCAGCCGTTTGATTGGGGAAATAGCAGGTCAACATGTCGAACCAATGAATAGCGAAATCATACAAAATCAAATCGTCGATGCCATCAAACACTGTACCCACGACCCAATTGTGATCCCACTGAATCGCCAAATCGGCACTACTGACCTGTCCTACCTGCCCAGTGGCAATCATCTGGCGCATGTAGGCCACATGCGGTGCCCAACGACCGTTTTGGTTGACGGCCAGCTTGACACCACGCTTATTGGCCAACTCAACTAACCGCTCGCCATCGTCAAGATTAAGCACAAACGGCTTTTGACTGAGCACGTGCTTGCCGGCCTCGATGGCCGCCCCAATCAATGGGATGCGGTCAGCCGGGTGCGTAGCAATGTCAACCACTTCGATATCATCACGCCGTAGCACGTCTGAAGCGTTCGTATAAATCTGCGCATCTGGATAAAACTCTTGTTGACGCTCACGGGCGCGATTTTCGTCAATATCGCACAACGCAACGACGTTGTAGCCTGCCGCTTTGTAGGCTGTCAGATGACTCTTGGTAATCCCACCACATCCAATTAACCCGATGTTAGGACGATATCTAACTGGGTTTTGTGGCTGATAACGTATCTCCATATGTACCCCTTTGATTTTATGTCAATGCATGCACTGCATCAGCCCCACTGCGATGTGCGGCCCACACTGCGGCCCCCAGCATCCCCGCATCTCCCCCCAGCGCCGCCGTCACGATTGCAATCTGCTCGGCTGGCGGAGCACGACAACGTTGGCGTACGATCTGTCGCGCTGCCACACACAAGGGGTCACCGAGTTGTGCCCCACTGCCCCCACGCACC
>CAYXXK010000064.1:0-16242 GCA_964469045.1 uncultured Klebsiella sp. | reverse complement strand
CAGCAACGACATCACCCCCGCAGCCAAATACCACGATTGCAACCCAAATCGATCCGAAATCGGCCCAGCGAGTAATAACCCAATTGGCGATACCGCACCCGCCATACTCCCCATGAATCCCATGACCCGCCCTTGCATCTCCGGAGCAACCCGCGCTTGGATAATCGCAAAAATTGGCCCATTTGCGAGTGGCTGTACGAGACCAAACACCGCCATCGATGCAATAGCAAAGTACAGTCCATTTACCCCGATTCGCGCAAGTACAACTGCGGCGATTCCCATCCCAAGCACACCTAAAGCCATGGTGTAAATGCGCTTCCTAAAGCCTCCCCATGCCGCTAATAACACTGAACCAATAATCATGCCAATCCCAAGTGCCATTTCAAGCCATGCGAGTTGGATTGCACCACCTTGTAAAATGTTTGTGACGAGTAATGGCATCAATGAGAATGCTGGATTAAACAGCAAATTCAATACCATAGCAATACTCATCAACGCCAATAAACTCGGCCATCCTAGTAAATAACTGAACCCATCTCGCAAATCACTCATAACACTCTGCTGCGCTTCGGCTGGCTTCGCCGGTGGATTCGGTACCATGATGCCCAGCATAATTACCGCCGCCGAGATACCAGTAATCACCTCAAGCAACAAAATTCCATCTAGATGAATCACCTCAAGGAGCAATGCTCCTGCCGGTGGTGCAATAATCGCTACGGCCCCCTCACGTAATTGCGATAACCCAGATACACGTTGTAAGTGTTCGCTGGGGACCAACATCGGCGTCGCAGCCATTACGGCCATGTAGTGAAATTGCCCAGCCAACGAGTTGACAAACATCACCACATACAAATGCCATACCTCAAGCAACTGATAATGTGCCAGTATGAACAGCACGCCTGCACTCGCGGCATGCACCAAATTACTCACCACAATAAAGAACTTGCGATTATTTCTATCGACAATCGTGCCAATCAACGGCCCCAAAATAATCCCAGGCAACATACTAATCATAGTGCCAGTTGCCAACGATGTCGCTGTGCCATATGTTTTCGCAACCCACCACACCAACGCAAATCCAGAGAATGCGCCACCAAACCGCGCAATTGTTTGGCTCCCCCAAAACAGCGCAAAACGCCCCACCCATCCACGTGATTCCAAAACACCCTCTCGATCACTTATACGTTTTGTGCACCCAAAGCACGAATATGACCAATACGAGAACTGGCCGGCGGATGCGAATAATGATATGCCACATACAACGGATCAGGAGTCAATGTACCCGCATTATCACGATACAGCGCCACCAATGCTCCTACCATGTCATCAGCATTTGTATGCCGAACAGCATAGGCATCTGCAGCATATTCAATTGTGCGGGTAAACCATGACATCACTGGCTGAAACACAAACCCAAATACCGGCGCAATCATCATGAGTAGAACCAATGCTGCCCCCATTTGGGGTTCCGCCACACCAAAAGCTTGATAAAACCACGCTTGTGGCAACAACCAAGCCAATATCGCAAACCCAGCCAAACTCACCACCATGAAAAATCCAATGAACTTGATGATATCACGATGCTTGTAATGCCCAATCTCGTGTGCTAACACCGCAGTCGCTTGCCCAGGTGTCAGCTGTGCCAACAACGTATCGTAGAAAACTACACGTTTGGTCCGCCCAAAACTCGTAAAGTATGCATTGCCCAATCCCGAACGCTTTGAGGCGTCCATCACATATATCTGACTCCCCGCAAATCCCGTACGTTGCAACAATCCCTGTATTCGCTCTTGCAACTGCGGATCAGTCAATAGCGTAAACTTGTTGAACAACGGCTGAATAATCACCGGCTGCGCCCATAACACCGCAATCTGCACCACCACAAATAGACTCCATGCCCACAACCACCACGCTGATCCGGTTGTAGTCATGAACCAGATGATGCCAGCCACCAACGGCACACCAAGTACCATATTTAATACCAACGATACCACCCAATCACGCAAAAATAACGCTAGTGTGGTGTTATTAAATCCAAAGCGCTCATTAATCACAAATGTGCGATACCACTCAATTGGCAGTGATAACATATCACTCATCACCACCCATAGCACAACTACAATGACGCTTTGCCACAGTAGCGACACACCAGTTGATGTCGATTGCATTATGGTCCACTGCAACCCACCACCAATCGTCCAGGCCAACAACACGAGCGAATTCCATATGGTTTGCCAACGCTGGAGTTGTGCTTTAGCAACCGTGTAATCCGCTCCTTTTTGATGCTGCTCACGCGTGATGACTTGGGCAAAATCAGTTGGAACCTGCTGTCGATACGCTTTCACATGCCGAATCTGGCGCCCTGCCAGCCATAATAAAATCCCAGATGACACACCAAGCATGATGATAAACACGATGGTTATTACCTGCATACCTACCTCACACGCTACATCCGCTCAATCTCAATATCTCCAGACAACGATGATAACGTCAACTCGACTTGCACCGGATCGCCTTCACCGCATGCCCGATCAAAATTGATGTTGCTACTGATTTCACCAGACAATGTTTGTGCATTGACATCCGTCACAAAGCCGCGTTGTATTTTGACCTCAATATCGCCACTCAATGTGCGTGCGTCAACCTTACATGGTTGGTTGACCTGTAGTTCTATGTCGCCAGACGCCAAATCAACAAATGTCGGTGCTCCTGCCTGCGCCGCTACATCCCCTGATGCCGACTTGATGTGCAAACTACTTACCTCGGCATCCTCAAAATCAATATCGCCCGACGCACTATTGATACGCACATCGCCAAGACGTCCATGTCCATCAACATCACCAGTCGTTACATCAATATAAATGTCCGAATGTTCGGGCAATACAACATGAACGTCAACTGAATCACGCTGTATCATAAAAAACCCTGTCTTCGGACCCTTCGTATCAATGACCAACGTTCGTTCCTCTGCATCATACCGCACATCCAATTGTGACAACAACTGCTCGTCGCCCTTGGTGAACAACTCGACGATGACACGTCCATCGTGCGCGGTATCAATGCGCACATCACCACTTAATCCTTTGATTTGCACAGTAATACACTCTGACGCCGCATATTCCTCGCGACGTGTCTGTTTTCGTTGCCAAAACGCCATGATAGCTCTCCTTTAACTGCGCCCGCGACCGCGTAACTTACTGCCTATCTCAAATTTGCCCACCTCGACATGCACATGCCCAGTACGCACTCCAGACTGTTGCTGTGACTCTTGACTCAACACCCGTACCATCCAAGAGTTCGTCGAAATCCCCTCCTGCGCTGCTCGCTGGTCAATCCGCTCCTTCAGATCAGCCGGTAAACGCAACGCAAATCGTGCATCCAACTCACCAATTGGCTCAGGCGCCACCTGTACACCATTACGATCAACTATCACCATCTCGTCCGGGGTTAATTGCAACGCTAACGCATCTCGACTCTGCTGTCGGTTGTACTCCGCCACTAACATGGTCACTTGCTCAATCAATCGATGCTGCATGATTGGGGCCATCGCCTCACCAATCTCTTCACCCTTCTGGGTCAGCTCTGGTCCGCTAAGCCGGATGATACGTAACAGGTCGGCTTTAACGGTTGTAAGAAAGTTTGATATATTCATGATATCATTTTAATATCATTTTGATTTTTGTCAAGGATACATTTCATATCATCGATACGATTGATTTTGCGTAGCAGAGTGCACATACATCAAGAGATGCGAAAGACGTTCACGGCACCACGATAATCCTGTGCATGCATCCACGACGCAGGCGGGTATTTTATAAAAAGGCACGCACATGCAAACAGCTGCATAGACGTGCATCACACAAACAAGTGTTCTACGAACTGATTATGTGTGCGTATCGTCGAGCGACATCACATCACTTCGCAATACCCATACAACGAGTGCTACCACACAAGCAATCACGCCGCCCGCCCACCACTGGTGACCAAAGCGTTCTACGAAGGCTCCTGCAACAACCAAACCGAGTGGCGCTGCGGCATTCATCGCCGCATTCAGCAACGCCATAGCACGGCCATGCATGGTAGACGGGATCGCGCGTTGCACGATTGTCAGCAACGGGCCATGCGCCCAAGCGGCCGCCCACCCAATCAACAACACTGCACCAAGTAGCCACAGTGGAGCAGTTGCGGGCACAAGTGCAAGCCATGCCAAAGCGATTATTAGTATGGCTATAGCGGTCACAATGGTATGCACGGCCATGCGAAACCCGCCCCATAGTGCAAGCGACACCGCACCAATCACCATGCCAACACCACCGCTGATTTCGGACCACGCCAATAGCCATGCACCCGTAGCAAAATAGACCGAAACAACATATGGCAATAGACTAAAAATCGGCAGCACGCACATATTGAGCACCACAGCGGCCAAAAGTAGCTGCCAAAGCCCACGGCGTCGCCCATAGATTTGCCGCATGTCACTGAGTTCGTTCCGCCACGACGTCATAATTGTGGCAGTAGGTTGGGGGAGATCAATGAGCAATAATGTCGCAAGGCTGATGAGCAACAAGATGGCCGTTGTAGCCGTAGCCCACGACAACCCATACTGTTCAACAATAAGGGCACCAAGCACTGGCGTTAGCAACGATGATACACCCATCGCCATTTGTTGCATGCCACTGAGCCGTTGATAATGTCGCGCAGGAATAAGTTGTGGTAGCGTTGCTTGAAACGCCGTCTGATAAAACACCGTTGCCGTGGCGCGCCATACCAAAATAAACAAGAGTAGCCATGGTTGCGTCACTGACGATGCACCCCAGAACCACGCCAATGACAGCAACGATACAATCTCTGCCATAATCAATACATGTCGTCGCGAGAGACGATCACTTAATATGCCTGCGATCGGAGCGAGAACCACACTCGGCACTAGTGTCAATGCTGCCGCCCATAACAACGTTTGGGCTGATCCTGTCAGACTCGTTAATTGCCAAATCAGTGCAAAGTTGAGGGCATTTCCACTTATCAGGACCGCGATTTGAGTGCTCCACAAGAGCGTCGTTGTTATCCACCAACGGCTTGGTACATATGTAATCATGCGAAGAACTGTACCACATTCGCTTAATCATTTGCCGGTACTATAGACGGTACAGTTGTGGTCACAAGGAGGCACTATGCCACCACATCCCTACTTTGCGCTTGAGCTGCTTAGCGATGATACACTGTTTGACTATTTACACAGTCCAATCAAGACACGCAATACCCTGCACGAATGGCCATTATCGTGTGTACAACAGATTACCTGTCAAAACAACACAACGCATATATACAAAAGTCAAACATCACCGAGTGTGGAGGCAGCTGTATACCACGCCGTAACTGCACCACACCTGCTTCCGGCCACCATAATTGATAATCATCACCTCGTATTTCCGTATGTTAGATCTCAGAATATTCCAGGCACGACAATCATGGCACAACAAATATTGACAGCGATTGCATCAATGCCAGCATCAACGCCTGTATATCGCCGTATCGACACAATCATCGCCTGGGAACATCTCATCGCAGTTACCACTACGGCATTGCATCATTTAGTGGAGTCTGGTCGATTCACAAAACTGACACCTGCGGACATAGATGTTATCGAGCAGATAGCACATCACCCGCTCCTTCATGCACTATGGCATGGACCCATAGGCGTTGTTCATGGTGATTTACGCGTCGAAAACATTATTCTTGATCACACCAATCTCTACGTAATTGATTGGCAACGACCATGGTATGCGCCTACCGTCATTGATGCATGGATGCTTTTTACCAGCTTCAATATTGCACATACATTCCCTCAGATGACTGCGCAACTCTGCATACTCTGCGAGATTACTTGGTTGACTGAAGCAGCAACTACCTGGTTCCCTGCTGGACAACCCCATTACGATGGACAACTAGCAACGTTGGTTCAACGATTACGCCTATAGAAATTACTGCTTACCAATCATTCACTCATTCTGCATCGCAACGGTTATGCTATAATTTTTGACGATGCGGTGCATCAGGTTCATTTGCGCGTCGCAGGAAGGAGTGGTCGTGTTCAACTTTATCAAGAATTTATTCGGTGATGGCTCTGAAAAAGAGCTTAAGCGAATTGCACCGATCGTCAATAAAATCAACGCACTTGAAAGTACCATGGAGCGTTGTAGCATGGATGAGCTCTCTGCCTACACGCCCAAGTTCCGTGAACGTCTCGCCAATGGTGAAACGCTCGATGATATTTTGCCTGAGGCATTTGCTGTGGTCCGTGAGACCTCTAAGCGGCTCATCGGGCAACGGCACTACGATGTTCAACTCATCGGTGGGATTACGCTCCACAGCGGTCGCATCGCCGAAATGAAAACTGGTGAAGGTAAAACACTTGTCGCCACCTTGCCGCTTTACTTAAATGCCCTCTCAGGCAAAGGTGTGCACCTTGTCACCGTCAATGACTATCTTGTGCGCGTGGGTGCAGGGTGGATGGCACCTATCTTTCACACACTGGGACTCCAAGTAGCCGTGATTGCACACAGTTTCTCAGCTATCTTCGACCCTGATTTCGTTGATCCTAATGCAGCCACTGATGACCGTCGCCTCATTCATTGGCGTCCAGTTAGTCGTCAGCAGGCCTACGCAGCAGATATCACATATGCCACCAACAGCGAAGTAGGCTTTGACTATCTGCGCGATAACATGGTCTTCGAGAAGAATCAGCTGGCACAACGCCCACTCAACTACGCCATCGTCGACGAAATCGACAATATCTTGATTGACGAAGCACGAACGCCGTTGATTATTTCGGGGCCTGCCCAAGAGAGCAGTCAAGAGTATAAGCGTTTTGCGACGCTCGTACGAAACCTCAAACCGAGCCCGTATACACCTGACCAAGTCAAAAAAGAGAGCATCGACGATCCTGAAGGTGACTTCATGATTGAACCACGCTCCAAGAGCGTGCAGATGACAGAAGAAGGCATTCTCAAGGTTGAGCGCTTACTACGCATCCCAGATGACGAGAATCTATACGACCCGAAGTACTACGCACTGACACATTACCTTGAAAACGCACTACGCGCACAATTCATTTACCAGCGCGACCGCGATTATATTGTCGAGGCCGATGGCGAGGTAGTCATCGTCGATGAATTTACCGGTCGTAAAATGTCGGGACGGCGCTGGAGCGATGGGTTACACCAAGCCGTTGAAGCCAAAGAAGGCGTGCGTACACGCCAAGAGAATGTCACGCTGGCGACAATCACCTACCAAAACTTCTTCCGCATGTACAAGAAGTTGGGTGGCATGACCGGTACGGCCGACACCGAGCGTGAAGAGTTCGCAAAAATCTACAACCTCGAAGTCACTATTATTCCCACACATCGACCGATGGTCCGTCAAGACATGAGTGACCTAATTTATCGTACCGAAGAAGCCAAGTTTAATGCGGTCATCGCCGACATCCACGAAAAACACGACAGTGGGCGCCCAGTGCTCGTTGGCACGACATCGGTAGAAACATCTGAGCGTCTCAGCATCCTCCTCAAAAAAGCAGGGATTACCCATCAGGTGCTCAACGCCAAACAACACGAGCGTGAAGCAACAATCATTGCCCAAGCAGGTCGTATCGGCAAAGTAACAATTGCCACTAATATGGCCGGTCGTGGTACTGATATCTTGCTCGGTGGCAATCCTGATGGTCTTGTAGAAATCATCCTCGAAGAACGCAAAATCAAACCCAACGAAGCAACGCCCGAAGAAGTTACTGATGCGTTAGCCACTGCCAAACAACGCACAGCCACCGAACGCGAAAAAGTCGTTGCACTTGGTGGGTTACATGTGATTGGTACCGAGCGTCATGAGGCACGTCGTATCGACAACCAATTGCGTGGTCGTGCAGGTCGTCAAGGTGACCCCGGCTCGTCACGCTTTTATCTCTCGCTCGAGGATGACTTAATGCGCCGTTTCGGTCCTATGGAGCGCGTAAAGGGGTTGATGGAGCGACTCGGCGTCGACGACGATGTGCCAATCGAGGCCGGCTTGATTAATCGGTCAATCGAAAACGCGCAAACGCGCGTCGAAGGCTACAACTTTGATGTGCGCAAACACACCGTTGAGTTCGATGATGTCATGAACAAACAGCGTACAGTAATCTACGCCGATCGTCGGACCATCCTTGATGGCGAAGAATTGCGCTCACGCGTGATTGCTATGATTCATGCAGAAATCGACACATTAATCGAAGAGCACCTCGGCGATGACCCCGAAGAATGGGATCTTGCGCCGCTCATGCGCCCGGTGCGCACGATCAATCCGTTACTTCCTGAGGGCATCGAAGAAGAGCTCATCAACTTGTCGCGTGAAGAGATTCGCGATGAACTGCATGGGCAGCTTGAGGTTGCCTACGACACGCGTGAACAAGCCGTGGGTAGCCAGAACATGCGCTATATTGAGCGACGCATGCTCCTTGGCGTCATTGATCGTCACTGGGTAGAGTACTTGACTGGCATGGAAGACTTGCGCCAAGAGATTGGACTCCAGGCGATTGCGCAACGCGATCCGCTCATCGAGTACCAACGAAACGCATATACGCTCTTTGAGGAGCTCAAGCACAATATTGAGCGCGATGTCGTGTACCAAATCATCCACGTCTCGTTCCAATACGAGCAGACGTTACGCCAAATCGAAGCTGAACAGCTCAAACGCATGGTAGCAGCCCAGCAGGCGCAGGTCGCTACAAGTAGTGAAGAACCTAGCGGGCATCGCCCAGTTCGTGCGGATAATCGCCTGCCCGGACGCAATGACCCGTGCCCATGTGGCAGTGGACGAAAGTTCAAGGTGTGTCATCTCGGGCGAGAGCAAGAACTACTTATCTTGCTGCAACAACAAGGTGGTGTCGCCAAACCTACAACGACTACACAAACAACGGTCGCTCGCGGCAAACAACGTCGCTAGGATATTATGTCACGGCTACAACGACGCTCTGCTCTATAGTAGAGCGTCGTCTGTTATGAGGAGAGTCACATTTATGCCTGATGTTCGACCACGTCCAGTACTGTTGGCGATTTTGGATGGTCTCGGTGAACGCAACGAAGTGGTGGGGAATGCCGTCAAACAAGCACATACCCCCAATCTCGATCGTTGGCGTGCGTCGTGTCCAACAACATTGATATATGCAGCCGAAAAACACGTGGGATTGCCCACCGGCCAAATGGGGAACTCTGAGGTAGGCCACCTAAATCTTGGTGCAGGCTTTGTCGTCATGCAAGATATCACGCGCATCGACAGTAGCATTGAGGACGGTAGCTTTTATCATAATGATGCATTTCTTAATGCTGTGGCACATACACGTAAGCACAACAGCAACCTCCATGTCATCGGATTATTAGGCAATGGTGGTGTACATAGTCATATTGCCCATCAAGTCGCCCTCCTCCAATTTGCCAAGCGCGCCGGTGTCCAAAAAGTATTCCTCCATGTCTTCACCGACGGTCGTGACGCATTACCACGAAGTGGCGCTGGTTTTTTACAGGAGCTCGAAGCCGCAATAGCCTCAATTGGCATTGGCACAATTGCAACCATCAGCGGGCGTTACTATGCCATGGATAGAGACAAGCGCTGGGAACGAACCAAACTTGCGTATGATGCGATGGTGAATGGTGTTGGCGAGGCAGTACCAAGCGCCTCTGAAGCTATTCAAAACGCCTACGCCGCAGATATCACTGATGAATTCATCAAGCCGGCAGTTGTCATGACCAATGGAGCACCGGTAGCAACAATCCAGTCAAATGATGCAATTATTGGCTTTAATTTTCGTGCTGATCGTATGCGCCAAATTACACGTGCATTTGTGACATCCGACTTTGCAGGTTTTGAGCGAACCATGCTGAGCAATCTCTACTATGTCTGTATGACCGAATACGAAAAAGACTTACCTGTCACCATTGCTTTTGCAAACGATGATGTCGAGAACCCGCTCGCCAAGGTTATTTCGGATGCAGGCTTAACCCAACTGCATGCCGCCGAAACCGAGAAGTATCCACACGTGACGTTTTATTTCAACGGCGGCCGTGAAATCCCGTTCCCCGGTGAGGAGCGCTTGATGGTTGCATCACCCAAAGTCGCAACCTATGACCTGCAACCCGAGATGAGTGCGGCTGGTATTCGTGACGGTATTTTGCAGGCCATCGCTGATGACAAATTCGACGCAATCATCGTCAATTTCGCCAACCCTGACATGGTCGGTCATACTGGCGTGTTACCTGCCGTCATCAAAGCCGTCGAGACGGTCGATCAATGCATCGGCGCACTCGTCGAGGCCGTGTTAGCCAAGGGTGGCGTCGCCCTCGTGACCGCCGACCATGGCAACGCCGAATACATGATTGACGGCGACAGCGGTGGGCCATTCACTGCCCACACCATCAACCAAGTCCCGGTCATCCTTGTCGCCCCTGATGGCTCACCATACCAGCACGTCACGTTGCGCACTGGTGGTCGGCTCAGCGACATTGCGCCGACAGTGCTCGACCTGCTCAATCTTACACCGGCACCACAGATGACCGGCACAAGTCTCATCAATCACTAGTCCCTCAGCCGCGCCACAGAGCACTCTGTGGCGCAATCTCTTCTCGCCAAAGGAGCCAATGATGTCTTCGTTATGGTATCGTCAGCCGGCCCAAGAATGGGTCGAAGCGTTGCCAATTGGCAACGGTCACGTCGGCGCAATGGTTTTTGGCGATCCGCACCACGAGCGCATCGCCCTCAACCACGACACCTTCTGGTCGGGGCAACCGCGCACCGGCCAGCACCCCGATCGCCGACCGGCGCTTGAGGTAGTACGTACGATGCTCACCAATGGCGATATGCGCGCGGCCGAGCAGTACGCTGAGGCCAATCTTTCAGGGAGTTGGACGCAGTCATATCTACCTGTTGCCGATCTTTTGTTGACATACCACTCAGCAGCGACCATCAATGATTATACGCGTACGCTCGATCTCAGCACTGCGTCGATTGATGTACGCTATCGACGCGGCGATGCTGATTATCGCCAACACGCCTTTGCGTCGCACCCGGATAACGTAATTGTTATTACCATCCAAAGCGATGAGCCAACCATCAATCTCGATATTACCTTGCGTAGCCACTATCAGCAGGTATGTATAGCAGCCAATCGTGAAGTCGTTTTGCATGCGGCCGCGCCTTTGCATGTTGAGCCAAACTATGTCAATACAGCAGATGCGATTCATGGGATTGGCCAAGGTATGCGCGCCACCGCACTCGTCCGCGTCATCGACTTTAACGGCGCCCTTGACCCACTCGGCGACACCATACGCATCCGCAACGCCACGCATGTCACGTTGCTTGTCGGCATCGCCACCAGTTTTGTGGCATTTGATCAACCTGCCACTGCCAATGCACACGCCAACGTCCTCGCGATTGTCGATGCAGCAGAAGCACGCAAACACCAATTATGGCCTCGGCATCTGCACGATTATCAGCCCATGTTTGCACGCATGCAGTTGCACCTCGATCCAAGCCGAGATGACTTGCCAACCGATGAGCGCTTGCGTCGATTGGCAGCAGATGCTCCACAAAAGAGTGAACACGATATCCGTTACCACGCAACCGAGCGTCAGATGCACCCTGTGGAAATCCCCGCTGATGACCTCGGTCTAGTGGCACTGCTCCTCGATATGGGGCGATACCTTCTTATCAGCTCATCACGACCAGGAAGTCACGCTGCCAACTTACAAGGCATCTGGAACGACAATCCACGACCACCGTGGAGTAGCAATTACACAATTAACATCAACACCCAGATGAATTATTGGGCTGCACTCACTGGCAATATGATTGAGTGTCAACAACCGTTGACGCAACTCATCAAAAATCTACGCGTCGATGGAGGTCGTGTAGCCCAAAGCTACGGCGCCCGTGGTTGGACTGCCCATCACAACACCGATATCTGGGCTCCCGCAAATGCCGTCAAAGGCAAAGCGGTATGGTTTTTGTGGCCGTTTTCGGCGGCATGGTTGAGCATGCACCTCTATGAAGAAGTCTTATTTACCAATAACGAGGATTTTGCGCGTTCCATCGCATTACCAATCATGCGTGAGGCTGCAGAATTTTTGATTGATTGGATGCAACCACAACCAGATGGAACACGTCAAAGCAACCCTTCGACTTCTCCAGAGAATCTATTCATTGCACCAGATGGTCAACCGTGCGCACTGAGTATCGGGAGTGAATCTGATATCAGTATGACGCGGGCGTTGTTGGTTGCCATTCTCGACCTCGCAGGTCGTCTCAATATCACGAATGAGCCGTGGCTCGACACGATTCGTCATACTGCAGACGCACTCCCTGCACCACAAATCGATACTCTTGGCCGCCTCAAAGAATGGCGGCATGATTTATCCGAGGCAGAGCCAGGTCACAGACACATTTCTCACCTTTATGGACTATACCCAGCCGCACAAATCACTCCCTGGAGCACACCAGCATTGGCAGATGCAGTACGTCAAAGCCTACTCCAACGCCTAGCACATGGAAGTGGTCATACAGGGTGGAGTGCTGCTTGGTTCGCCTGTTGCTTTGCGCGTCTCCAAGATGGGAGTATGGCGCTTGACATTATCTATCGCCTGTTACGTGACTCTACATACCCTAGCATGCTCGGTGCGCATCCACCATTTCAAATTGACGGGAGCCTCGGCGTGCCTGCAGCGATTATCGAAATGCTGGTACAAAGTCATGACAATCGCGTGTTGCTACTACCCGCACTACCACCACAATGGCAAGATGGCAGTATCACAGGAATACGCGCCCGCGGAGGACTTACCATCGATATCACATGGAATGCAGGGCGAATCAGACACTGCCGGATTCACGCAACGCATGACTGTCACATCGATCTTCGCTTACCGCATGCTGTTTGGCATGACGCAGAATATATACCGGCACAAAGTCAGCTCCACATCAAGCAAAACAATACGATTACGCTGCACGGTGATGCGTAGTAGTACTGTCTGTGAAAGGAATCGATGATGCCGAAAGCAATTATTAGTGGTGCAGGCATCGGTGGGCTGACTGTTGCAATTGCATTGATACAACGTGGATGGGATGTTGTTGTATATGAACAGCATCCACACACTGTCGTTGCAGGCGCAGGAATATCCTTGTGGCCAAACGCTATTGCAGCACTAGATACGCTGGGACTTGGTCAAGCGATTCGACAGCATGGCGTCCCAAATCGTGATGGAGGGATTCACTTACCAGATGGGCGCGCACTCGTAACCGCGCGTAGCGATGATTTCGCTACACAATACGGCAATCCAACTGTATTGATTCATCGGAGCGAGTTACACAGTCAGTTATGCAATGCATTCGGTAACGCCATTCACTACGACCACACGCTGATGCGTTATGAACAATCAACTGATGGGGTGACCATCTTTTGTGATTCGGGGCATGTCGACCACGGCGATGTATTGATTGTGGCTGACGGCATTAATTCGCGTATCCGCCAACAATGGTTCCCACAGATTGCGCCACGTTATGTAGGGTACACAGCATGGCGTGGTATCTGTCAATTCGATCATATGCGTGTTGGCAATCATTGGGGTGAATCACTTGGCGTTGGCGTGCGTTTTGGCATTACACCACTGGTACATAACCAAATCTATTGGTTTGCCACACAGAATCAACCTGAAGGAACAATTATCCCAAGCAGTGAACGCCATGATTACTTGTTGTCATTATTCGGCACATGGGCCGGTCCAGCAGGTGCAATCATTCGTGCCACACCACGCGATAGTATCTTACAACACGACATTTTCGATATCCCCACATTGCCATATTGGGCAGATGGAAGAGTTGCGCTCTTGGGCGATGCTGCACATGCCATGAGTCCTAATTTGGGTCAGGGGGGATGTCAGGCTATTGAAGATGCAATCACCCTCGCAACAGCACTCGCACGATATGATGTGGTTAACGGATTACAAGTCTACCAACATACACGCAAACAGTATGTTGAGCAGATTGCCCAGAGCTCGTATCACATCGGTAAACTGCTGACTCTGAATAAGCCATGGTTATGTGCGCTTCGCAATCTCGTATTGACGCTAACGCCACTATCGGTTAGTCAAAAGCGACTCCATCCCATCCTTGTGCATGATGCCACACACCTCATCGAGCGCTAAACAAAAACCACCCAGCCGTGTACGGCTGGGTGGTTTTTGTGATGGTGCATTATTGCAACAAATTCTCAAAGTTGGGATGATCAGCTTGGCGTTGCAGGCTACCGCGAATCGAACGAATAGTCTCATCGCCAATCCAATATGTCAATAACGAACCGAGAATCAAGCCTACAGCGCTACCGATGGCAGCTCCTAGACTAAACGCCATGATCCGTGAACGTCCTGAATCCATAACTTCACCTCACTGTACCACCACGAGTGGAGTGGCTTCATGCCACAGCCGCTCGAGCGCATAAAAACTACGCATCTCTTTAGAAAAAATGTGCACTACCACATCGCCATAATCGAGCAATACCCAGCCTGACTGCGTCTGGCCCTCTGGCTTCGCATCGAAACCAAACTCCTCTTCAACGCCGGTGTCAATGGCATCAAGAATTGCCTTGAGCTGGCGATCGCTTTCTCCATTGCAGATAACAAAAAAATCAGCAAATGTCCGCAATGAGCGCAAATCCAACAACACAATGTCTGTTGCTTGTTTGTCTTCTGCAATTTCGACAATGCGTCGTGCCAATGCCTGTGTATCCATGCCTCTCCAATCATCTTAGGGTGTACACCCTACACACCACCATAGTAGCAAATGCGCTTTCGTTTGTAAACACGTTACCGAAAAACAACAATCCGCACCGAACTTTGTAGCGGTTCTGGTATCACCGATAGTACAACGCCACCGAATAAATAGACGATCAAATTCACTGCCGTGGATGCACGCAACGTGTCAATCCACAACTGATTCGGAAACGCTGCGAGAATTAACAGCAATGCCACCAACATAATTGTGGCCTGCACAAATCCAAACACACCACCGATAATATGATCTATCATCCCCAACGCGATCAATCCGAAATGTTGTTGAATCAATGATGCGAGTAAGCTTGCACCACCATTAATACCCAACATAATCATCATCACGGACAAGAACATTGCAATCGATTGGTCTGCAACAAATCCTTGCAACAGCTCGGCAAATTGAACAGCAACACGACCAGCAACGACTAAGCTTGCAATCAACCCTGCCATCGCAAGTAACTGCCGTATTGTCCCCCAATAATAGCCAAGTACCGCAAATATAGCCATGATAAGTACAACAACCAAATCAACCAATGTCATGCATGACCCCACAGTACATCCAGTTCGCAAGTGTTGTATGCAAAGTATACACGAAAAGGTAATAGCGTTTTACTATCACATATCTACCATACAGTAGGGACACAATTTCGATATACACTGATGAAAGAACACGGCATCACATCCAGTGATGCCGTGTTCTTTCTGTCAGCTATTCTACGTTATTCGACGGTATATTCTCCATCGACGACGTCGCCATTCTCATTCTTCTTTGGGCCTTTGTCGCCTGCTGCACTTGCTTGTTGCGTCGCTTGTCCCATCAATTGCGACAAGGTTTCGCCGTGCGCTTTCATGTCATCGGTGTTTTCAGCGCCGATAGCAGTCCGCAAGTTGGCGATTGCAGTACGAATCTGTTCAGCAAGGGATGCATCGAGGTTACCAGCCATCTCATTGAGTGAGCGCTCGCTATCGTATGCCAAGCTGTCAGAACGATTCTTAAGCTCAATCATCTCGCGCTTACGCATATCCTCTTCGGCATGCAACGCAGCATCCTTGACCATGCGATCAACCTCGTCCTTGCTGAGGTTTGTACTGGCAGTAATCGTAATGCGCTGCTCCTTGTTGGTCGCCTGGTCTTTGGCTGACACATTCAAGATACCGTTTGCATCGATATCAAAGGTGACCTCAATCTTGGGCATACCGCGTGGCGCTGGTGGGATACCCTCAAGGCGGAAGCGACCAAGTGACATGTTGTCGTTGGCAAGATCACGCTCGCCCTGCAGGATGTGGATGTCAACAGCAGTCTGGTTGTCAGCAGCAGTCGAGAAAATCTCACTCTTGCGGGTAGGAATGGTCGTGTTGCGCTCAATCAAGCGCGTCATCACGCCGCCCAGAGTTTCAA
>CAYXXK010000063.1:0-16323 GCA_964469045.1 uncultured Klebsiella sp. | reverse complement strand
CGCATTTGTGAATTATGCGCCACAATCCTACGGTTTAACCGCAAAATTGTGAATGGAGCATGCTATAATCGCTGTACTCGAAGCCACCCCTACAAAGGATCACGCGCCATGCAGATTGACGCAGTTGACTTTTTTTATCTTGCGATGCCCGAAGTACTTGATATCGGCGACGGTAGTCAAGATGCGCTGTTGGTGCGAATCCAAGCAGGCCCCTATGTTGGCTGGGGGGAATGCGAGGCATCACCACTCGTATCAATTGCGAGTTATGTCACGCCGATGTCGCACAGCGCCTGCAAACCGGTGCGCGACTCGGTACTCGGCCAACAACTCAACGATCTCAGCGACATCGCCCGGATTGGGGCGCTCGTTCGTGCCAACAGTCTTGATCTCTTGCAGGCCGAACACACGCTGTCAGGGATTGATATCGCGTTGTGGGATTTGATGGGCAAGCGACTCGACACGCCGGTCTATGAACTGCTCGGGTATCCGCAAGCACACGGCAAACTCCCCTACGCATCGCAGCTCTTTGGTGATACACCGCAAGAGACACTCGCCAAGGCGCAACGCGTGCGCCAACAGGGGTTCCGCGCCGCCAAATTTGGTTGGGGACCATACGGACTGGGCAGTGTGACCGACGATGCCGCCCACATCTATGCGGCGCGCGAAGGCCTCGGGCCTGATGGCGTCCTGCTTGTCGATGCCGGCACCGTATGGCTCGACGATGTTGCACGAGCGACGCCACGCCTCGCCGCCCTCAAGGCCTGCAATGTGACCTGGCTCGAAGAGCCGTTCTTGTCGGGCGCACTCACCGCCTATCACCAACTAAGCCAACAGGCCACACCCATCAAACTCGCCGGCGGCGAGGGCTGCCATACAGAGTACATGGCGCAACATATGATCGACTACGCCGGCATCGGCTTTGTGCAGATTGATACTGGGCGCATCGGCGGGATTAGCATCGCTCACAAGGTCGCTCAGTATGCGCATGCGCGCGGTGTCACCTATGTCAACCACACATTTACCTCGAATCTGGCCTTGAGTGCATCGTTGCAACCATACGCTGGACTCAAGGATGACCTAATTTGTGAATACCCGGTCGAACTCAAGCAACTCGCCTACGACATGACCGTTGAACATCTTACGCCCGACGCCGAGGGCTTGATTCAGCTACCGGCCAAACCGGGACTCGGGATTACCCCCAACATCGAGTTGATTCGCCCGTATGTCGTCGATTGTGAGATTCGCGTCGGCCGGCAGGTGCTTTACAAAACGCCTGACCTGCGGGCGTGAGTGCACACGGTCGCGACAATATCCCCACGTATTACTGAACGATACGTGGGGGCTTTTTTTCAAAAATACGCTATACAAACATACTGAAATATCGCATAATAGGTTTACAATCCACACTAATCACACATATGCAGTGAGGCAAATCATGAACGAACTGTCGCAACGCGTGCACGAGATTATCAGTGAGTATCAAGGCGCTGGTGCAGAGTACGGCATCCAAGTGTGTGCCTACCACCGTGGTCAGCAAGTCGTTGACGTTGTCAGCGGTCCACGTAATCAGTCTGGTGATGCACTCGACGCTGATACGCTCATCTTCTGTTGGTCGATGACCAAGGGTGTCACAGCACTCGCCATGCACATCTTGGCTGAGCGTGGTGTAATTGCGTATGATGATTTTGTCGGACGCTATTGGCCCGAGTTTGCGCATGGAGACAAGCAATACATCACGATTCGCCAGTTCCTCGCCCATACCTCAGGCATGTCAGAGATGCCGATTGTCGATGATCATGAGATGAGCGATTGGCAGGCGATGTGTGCCCACTTTGCGGCCATGAATCCCACTACCCACCCGGGTGAGACGCCCGCCTATCACGCCATTAGTTATGGGTGGTTGCTGGGTGAGGTACTCCGGCGCGCTGACGGGCGCACGCTGACGCAGTTTGTGCAGGACGAAATCTGCGCGCCACTCGGCATCAGCAATCTACACATTGGACTACCCGCAAACCGACTACATGACTGTGCCGATTTGCGCTACGACGGATTGCCCCACCCACTCCGAATCGAGCACGTTGGCAGTGAGTTGATGATGCGTCGGCCCGACATGTTCGCCAATCTGCCGCATGTGCGCATGGCCTGCATGCCCGGAATCAACATGATGACCAACGCCCGCTCACTAGCACGCGTCTATGCATCGCTGGTGAGCACAGGAGCAGATGGCGTGCGCCTCTTGCCTCAGCGCCGAGTTGATATGGTGCGCAGCGTGCAACGTTTGGCACTCGACGGCACCACAGGATTCCGCATGGCCATGGGGCTCGGCTATCAACTCCCCGACAGCATCGACGATTCGGCCATGAGCAAGCGCCGTGGCGTCTTCGGTCATGGTGGCTGGGGTGGATCAGTTGCCTTTGCTGACCCGGTGCACGAGTTCGCCTTTGCGCTGACCAAGACCAACATGAACCATAACATGGACATGCTGCCAATCAATATGGCGGTTGCCAAGGCTATCCGCGCCCATCTTGGCATTCCTGAGCAGTAGAGGGCATCAAATGACGATTAATCATCAACTCCAATCACTGGTACAGCAACACATGCACCGCTTGGTCGATGATGGCAGCGAAGAGGGGATGCAGTTGTGCGTCTATCGCCACGGGCAATGCATCATCGATCTGACCGTCGGCACAAAAAACGACGCAGGAGAGCTACTCGATGCCGACGACCTCATTCTCGTCTGGTCGGTGAGCAAAGGAATCACCGCGACGGCCATGCACATGCTTGCAGAGCGTCGCTTGATTGACTACGATGACCCAGTTGCACGCTATTGGCCCGAATTCGGCAAACACGGCAAGACGGCAATCACCATTCGCCACGTCCTTGCGCATACCGCGGGCATCCCAGATACTCCAGAATCCACCATCGCAGAGCTGGGCGACTGGCAAGTCATGTGCGCCAAAGTGGCTGATATGCCACTCAAAAGCACGCCTGGCGCCATCCCCGCCTATCACGGCATCACCTACGGCTGGCCACTCGGCGAGGTCCTTCGACGGGTCGATGGGCGCACCATCGCACAATTCGTCATCGACGAAATCAACCAACCGCTCGGCATTGACAACCTATTTTTTGGGCCGCCCGAAGACAAATTAGCACATGCCGCCCGCATCAGCCACAATATGCCACACATCACCGGCAACGGCACATGGTCAGACCCTGCGCGCGTGGCCAACCACCCGGCATATCAACGGGGCATCCAGCCTGCAGCCAACCTGATGGTCAACGCCCGCTCGCTAGCGCGCGTGTACGCCAGCTTGATTGGTGATGGCGTTGACGGCGTGCGGTTACTGCCGCACACACGCGTCGCACAGGCAACATCTGTGCAACGCTTGGCCCTCGACCAAACGCTGGGGTATGCAGCAGCATTCGGGCTCGGGTTCTGGCTCGGTGGCGTCAACAACAAAATGCCACCACGTCTGAGCGCTTTCGGGCATCCGGGCGCAGGTGGTTCGATTGGCTACGCCGATCCCGAATCGGGCCTTGCCATCGGCTTCACCAAAACACGTATGCATTATGTGGTTGATAGTCATGACACTAGTCGAGACCTCGTCAAACTCATCAGCAGGCACTACGGCATCATCGACACCTAGAGATATACTCAACGCTTCACGCCAAGAAACATGTGGCGTGAAGCGTTTTTCATCAGACACAACTACCATCTGGAGCACCCATATGACGACCACGTTACGTAGTGAGACCTTGGTAATGCCCGGGGTTGCGCTCGGGCCTGAGAATCCTCTGCCACACTTTCGCGATCGCAACCCACACCGCCACGTAGCCGTACACGAGTCGTTACCACCAGCCAAACACCATCTCCTCGGGCATGAGTGTGGTGTACGTGTCCTGCCGTACCGCATGCAAGACAACTACACGCGTCAGCGTACCGAGACGACCTATCAGGCACTTGTCCTCGAAAACGACCTGCTCAAAGCCACATTCATACCAGCACTGGGCGGTCGTCTGTGGTCGCTCATCCACAAACCAACCGATCGCGAATTGCTCAACTGCAATCCGGTCTTTCAGCCGGCGAATCTAGCCATTCGCAATGCATGGTTCTCCGGTGGGATTGAGTGGAACGTCAGTCAATACGGACATACATTTGCCACCTGCTCGCCGATTTTCGCCGGCCAAATCACCGGTGCCAACGGGGAGCCCGGGCTCAGGTTGTATGAGTACGAGCGTTGCAAAAACCTGTGCTGGCAGATTGATTTCTACCTACCTGAGGGCTCGGCCTGGTTGATTGCCCATACGCGCATCGTCAACCCCAACTCTGAGCCATCATCAGTCTATTGGTGGACCAACACCGCCGTCAACGAGGCGCTCAACGTGCGCGTGCTGGCCCCAACAAACCACGTCATCTATACCGATTTGACCGCCGATGAATCACAATTCGGCTACGGCCCCATGCCGCATCTAGCGACTTTTAAGCACCAAGATGCGTCATATTCGCTCAATGCCCATGCGGCGAGTGAGTATTTCTTTCAACCTGACGATGCCGATATGCCGTGGGAGGCAGCGTTAGATGCGGCTGGAACTGGATTCATCGAGGCCTCGACGCCGCTATTGCGCTACCGCAAGATGTTCTGTTGGGGCACCCACCAAGGTGGCCGGCACTGGCAAGAGTTTTTGGCACCGGGCGGCCACGATTATCTCGAGATTCAGGCCGGTCTCGCACCGTCACAACTCCACGGCCTCGAGATGCCAGCCCACGCCGATTGGCAGTGGACGCAGGTGTTTGGCTATTTCGAAAGCGCCGCCGCTCAGGTGCATCACCCCGATTGGCAAACAGCCTGGCAACATGTTGACACTGCCCTCAAGACCCAATTGTCAGTGGCACAGTTGGCACAACTCGATGCCGTCTACACTCATCTCGCCGACCAAAAAGTGTCATCTATCCTGCACACTGGATCTGGCTGGGGAGCGCTCGAGGTGGCACGCCGGGCGACACACGGCGAGACGCCACTCCCAGCGGCGTGGGTGTTCCCCAGCGACACGCTTGGCCCCGAGCAACACAAGTGGCTGACGCTGTTGCACGACGGGCGATTTCCTACCCAATCGCCCGACGCTATCCCTGGTGAATGGATGATCCAACCGGCATGGCGTCAGCTCCTCGAATCAAGTCCCCACACCGCCACCAACTGGTATGCCTTGTTGCATCTGGGTGTGATGCGCATGGAGCACTTTGATGCCGATGGGGCCGCAGACGCATGGCGCCAGTCAATTGCCCTCGCACCATCAGCCTGGACGTGGCGCAACCTGGCCGTGATTGCCCGACTCAATGGTGACGCAACAGCAGTACGCCACGGCATTCAGCAGGCCTGGGCACTCAACCCGCACGTCCTAGAGTTGGCCCAAGAATATCTTGCACTCCTGTGCCACGACAAGCAATACGAGCAGGCACATACGGTATATCAATCGCTGGCTGATGCGCTCAAGCGCAATGATCGCATCCAAATCTTGTATGCACGTATTGCACTCGAGCGCAACGATCTAGCCACCGTCGAGCGCTTGATGAATCACGAATATGCTGTGGTACGCGAAGGCGAAACCGAGTTGACTGACATCTGGTTTGGTATGTGGTACCGACGGGCGGGTGCCCAGAGCGATGCCGACAAAGCCGAGGTACGACGTCTGAATCCACCACCGGCGCATATCGACTTTCGTAGTATCAACAAGTAATCGAATGCGCTCGGCGGAGCGGATATCCTCCGCTCCTCGACCATCCCAAGGCACACAAAACAAGCCCGACCGCCGTACGGCGGACGGGCTTGTGATAATTCAACATGCTTACAACGAATACAACTCACCATACTTGCTCCGCAAGTAGCGGAAGTACGGCTCGACGCTCAAATCCTGACCCGTGACCCGTTTAAGCGTGGTCGGTGCGTCATACCGACGACCGGTGGCATAGAGGTTTTTTTGCAGCCACGAGAGCAACGGCTTGTAATCACCCTGTGCAATTGCAGGAGCAATGCTTGCGTCTTTCTGCTGGGCAGCCTCAAAAATTTGCGCCGACATGACGTTGCCGATGGTATAGCCCTGGAACGACCCGCCAACGACACCAGCGTACCAATGCACATCCTGCAAGACGCCGTCTTTGTCGTCTTTGGGGGTAATACCGAGGTCGCTGGTGTATTTGTCATGCCACACCTCGGCCAAATCACGCACGTTGAGCGTGCCCTCGAGCAAGCCAATCTCGAGCTCAAAGCGGATGATGACGTGCAAATTGTAGGTCACTTCGTCAGCATCAGTGCGGATGAGCGAGCGCTGCACTTTGTTGATGGCACGATAGAAGGTCTCGAGTGAGACGTCTTTGAGTTGTGCCGGGAACGCAGCCTGCAGGCTGGGGTAGTTGTGTTGCCAGAAGGTGCGCGAGCGGCCGATCTGGTTCTCCCAGAGCCGTGACTGACTCTCGTGGACACCGCTCGACGTCCCATGCGCCAACGGCGTCCCTTCGAGCTCAAATGCCACACCTTGTTCGTACATTGCATGACCACACTCGTGGATGACGCTAAAGATACAATCGCCCAAATCGTTCTCACGCGCACGCGTCGTGATGCGAATATCACCGTGGTGCAGGCGGATTTCGAATGGGTGTGGGGCAGTATCAAGACGACCACGATTGAAGTCGTAGCCAACTTGCTCAGCAATCGTTCGCGCGTATTTCAGCTGTTGGTCAACCGGGAACGGCCCGGCCAAGCAACTGTCGTCGATAGGCGATTGTTTGCTGATGGCGTCTGCCATCGGGATGAGCCCTTCACGCAGTGCTTTGAAAAGCGGACGCAGCGTAGCAACGGTCATCCCACTATCGTGCATATCAATGAGCGAGTCCATCACATGTGCACCTTGTGGGAAGAATCCTGCGTACTGTCGGCTCATCTCGACCGTCTTTTCGAGGAACGGGACGACTTTTTTGAAGTCGTTGGCCGGCCGAGCCTGTGACCACGCCATATAGCTGGAGTTGATGTGCTCAGTCATCTTGCCGACAAATTCGGTTGGAACGCGGGTGGCATCGGCGTAGTCTTTGGCGGTGACTCGCACGATAGCGCTGTCGATGCTGTCTGGATCCCATTGTTCGGCTTGCTTCTGGAGCTTTTCGAGCAGATGGCCAATCTCTGGGTCGGTCATTTTCTCATGGGTCAGTTTGGACATCAAGGCCATCTGACGGCCACGCCCCTCACCACCACCAGCCGGCATGACGCTCGACTGGTCCCAGCCGAGCAACGAGTTAATCGCATTCCAATCCGATAATTCGGCAAGTTTTGTCTTAAGTTGAATCAATTCGTGTGACATATCATCCTCGATTCTTGTCTGCTGCGGCCAAGTACACAAATTGTGCGTCAGTCAATGGTACCACCGACAACCGTCCTAGTTTGATGAGATACGAATCAGCAAACAGTGGTTGTGCTTTGATATGCGCCAAATCATAGCCGTTTGGGAGTGCTTTGGTTGCCTGTACATCAACAACCGCAAGTTTGCCCGTGGTATCAGTTGGATTGACATACGGTTGACTGATAACTGTTGCAATACCGGCACACCGTCGTTCGTTACCGGTGTGGTAAATAATACACGTATCGCCAACTGCCATGCTCCGGATAAAAATCAACGCCTGATTGTTGGCCACGTTGTCCCACATGGTCGTCGTATCGCGGACAAGATCTGCATACGAATAGACATCTGGTTCTGTTTTAAGCAGCCAGTGCGCCATCGCACCCTCCTTCACAAAAAATACCACGCATTTGAACCATACCCGTACTCCGACAGTATGAGTACCACTACGGCATCATACCGTACTTCCGTAAGGGTATGCCAATAAGCGACGCAAATCACCACCCATACTTAGAGATATTGAGCACCTCGTCTGTCATGTGATGCACACAGTTGCACAAACGCAATGATGTGTTCAAACAACAAATGCTCCCTTAGCATATCCAACCATCGTAAATTCAACCACTCATATCACCAACGCACCGGGGTATGTTGGTGATATGATGCGTATATGGGTTTATTTGCACAAAGGATTCGCATGTCAGCACTCAATGATGCGTTACTGACCCGCATGCACGAGGCTATCGCTCTCGGCCACGAAGAAGGGCTCCAGCTCACGGTTTACCACCACGGGCAACTTGTCGTTGACCTGACCGTCGGCACCAAAGACGACGCCGGTACACCGCTCAACCCCGACGACCTCATCCTGGTCTGGTCAACAAGCAAAGGCATCACCGCCACCGCCATGCACATTTTGGCAGAGCGCAATCAAATCGCCTACGACGATGCCATCGCCGATTATTGGCCGGCATTCGCCACCCACGGCAAAGAGGCAATCTCGATCCGCCATCTCATGAGTCATACCGCCGGCATCTATGCACTGCCGACTGGCCGAACCTACGAAGTGATGCGCGATTATGACGCGATTTGTGACATCGTAGCCAATTTGACACCAGCCCATCAACCCGGACAATCACACATCTACCACCCACTCACCTACGGCTGGCCTTTGGCCAAAGTTGTTGAGGCAGTGACAGGCATTGGCTTTGGAGAGTTTGTACAACGTGAGATTTGTGCTCCACTCGGCATCACCGACCTATTCATCGGACTTCCACCTGAGCGACGTGGTGACATCGCCCGCTTGAGTCACGACGCTACGCCCGAGCAATTAGCCAACCCTGACAATCCGCTCCCCGATCCGACCGTAATGGCCAACGACCAGGCCATCATAGCAACCTGCATGCCAGCTGCCAACATGGTAGCGAGTGCTCGTGCCATCGCCAAAGTCTATGCCGCACTCATCGATGACGGTGTCGATGGCATACGACTGCTGTCATCACGCAGTGTGGCCAACGCCACTCGTATTCAGTATTGGGGGCAACACGTCGAAGAAGATCGCGAGATCGGCCACAGCCTCGGGTATGCGCTCGGGCGAGCAAATCCACTCTACGGTCGGCATCACACCGCATTTGGCCATTGTGGCTACGGCGGTGCAACCGGGTTTGCCGACCCCGAGCATCATTTGGCATTCGCCCTCGCCAAAACGCGCATGACGTTGGTGCCAGAGCGTCCATCAATCAAACATGATCTTGCAGCTATTGTACGCGCTCATCTTTGTCCAACGGAGTAATACTATGTCACTTGTACAAGATCTAACCAATCATATCGATCGAGCAATCAGCATTAGTCGCGAAGAAGGCGTCCAACTGTGTGTGTATCACAGAGGCCAATGTATTGTCGACATCACTCGCGGGGTGCGTGACGATACTGGGGCACCACTCAACACAAACGACATGACTCTTGTATGGTCGGTGAGCAAAGGTGTCACCGCGACGTGCATGCACATCCTGGCCGAGCGCGGACTCATCAACTACGACGATGCCGTATCACGCTATTGGCCTGAGTTCGCCAAACACGGCAAGTCGGCTATCTCAATCCGCCACATCTTGAGTCACACTGCCGGCATTCCACATCTGCCCGACTGGGTTACGTTTGATGATTATGCCGATTATGAGCAGATGTGTGCCATCGTTGTCGACATGATACCGGTCAGCCGTGCTGGCCAAATCCCTGCCTACCATGGTCTTACATACGGCTGGCCGCTGGCCAAAGTGCTCGAAGCAGTCGATGGTCGACCATTTGGGCAATTTGTCCAAGAGGAAATTTGTTGGCCGCTCGACATCAACGATTTATTCATCGGCTTACCGAACGAGCGTATCAGTAGCGTAGCCCGCCTTTCGCATGATCTAGGTGACTCAATTACAGCTAAATCAGCCTTCGGCGACCCAATAGCATTTGCCAATCATCCGGGTATTCGGGCCACCTGCATGCCGGCTGCCAATATGATGGCTAGCGCCCGGGCAATCGCACGCGTCTATGCCTCATTGATTGGCGAGGGCGTTGATGGTGTACGGTTGCTTACCACACGTCGCGTCGAGATTGCGACCAAAGTGCAACGTTGGGCCCACGACCATACCCTCGACACAGAACGCGGCTTCGGGCTTGGGTACTTTCTGGGGAGTAGTCTTCCAGCCATGGGATTGCGCGACACGACCTTCGGTCACGACGGATTCGGCGGCGCTATCGGTTTTGCAGATCCTGAGCATGGAATTGCCGTTGCCTTAACCAAAACACGCATGAATTTTCAGCCAAATGTCCCTAATCTGAGCCTAGAGTTGGCGACAATCATTCGCACACACCTCAACATCCCCGCCTAAACGACAAAAAACCCGGGGAGTGAATACTCCCCGGGTGCATCTTAATACGGTGATGATTACTGCGAAGTAATCATCACGTTCGTTTTGCCGTCTTGGACCGTAATCATGACGGACACGTTTTTGTCGTCTTTAGAGTACATGAGCATACTCATGTCAGGTGTGGTCATGCTACCTTCAGCTTCAATATACCCTTCGACAGGCATTGCTTGATTGTAGAATTCAACCACGTCAGCGACCGGCTTGGCAGTCGAAAAGGCAAACATCTCGGCGCTTTGCATCGTCACCTGTGCATCATCCGGCATCGGGTATGTGCTCGCCTCGGTCATGGCTTGACACTCAGCCGGTATCTCGACCTTGGGAGCCGCATCAATATCACTCAACTCGTACGCCCAGCTAAACGTCTCCTTGGTGCCATTTGTGTCACTTGTCCCACTGACCTCCCAGCGCATCGTAATCTCGGTATTGGGGTCAACATAGGCAGTACTCGTGACGGTGTTGGCACCATCGTTGTACTCGCCGACATACTTATCGGTGGCACGGCCAGCAATGGTTGGACCACTGCCGTCTTTGCGCATGTTGTATGTTGATGCAGACATGAAACTCTGCGGATTCATCATCTCGTTCTGGTTGTTTTGGTCAGTCATCACCATACACTGCGACTGCTCGGTAATCAGATAACTCTGCTCTCCCATCACCACAATACGAAACTCGCCCATACCTTCACCGGCCACATTCGATGTTGTCGTATCAGAGGCAAACGGGTCACGGTTCACCACCTGACGCCACGACCACGCTTGTGGCTCGCTATCCTCAGGTGTCGCCGAGTAAGTAAATGTCGACACGTAACTGTTGATTCCTTCGAGGTTTCGATTGACATCGGGTTGCCATGTCGACTCATCACCCCTCGATGTTTCTTCCGCACTAGAGTCATCCGTAGCATTGTTACTTGTCGTATTTTCTGCAACATCCTCAGCCGTCGCATCCTGATTCGTTGCAGTCGAATCGGCACTACCACACGCCACCAACAATGACACCATGACCAACAGCATCATGAGCGTACGCATTGCTCGCCCTTTCGTTATGGTAAACACACTTCGAACAACGACAGTGTATACCAGCTTTCTGACGAATGCAATATGTCAACCAAAATGCATCATACTCCCCGCCGCAATATCACCGGTCCATAGATGCCACTCGCCTGTTGATACTCAGGCGTATAGTGTGAAGGACTATGCGCAGCCAAATACGACGCCATCGTGTTCGTCAACTCAATCACAATATCATTGTCACCAACGCGCAAATACGGCGTCACATCTATCGCATATGGTGCCCAGATGCGCACACCAACCTGCACCCCATTCACAGTCACCGCAACCGTGCCACGTACGCGACCGAGATCGAGCACCCACTGCCCTTTTGCGTCGACAATACTGATTGTCCTTTGAAAGCGTAACGCTCCGGAGAAATCTGCGTAACCGATTGCGGCCGCATCAGCAGGCAACGCCGTCGCACCAACACCATGGTCATAGCGAATCGGCACATCCATTCCCACATGCCCACTCGGCACTGCCACTTGCCAGTGGGCGCACTTGGCATGTGCCGGTAGTTGCACCACACAATCGACCACTACACATTCCACACCGTCTACGTTCACCACACCACGCCCCTGCCCGGGCAGATACATGCGCGTTGCCGTGGCCGGGATACGCCAGGTTACATCGAGCAGATGATCCTGATACGGATAGGCATCGGGGACCACTGCCAACACACTGCCATCAGCTGGCGAATCTTCGAGCCAATGTGCCCCAGGCAATGGATGCTGGCGCCGCCACATCAACGGCCAGCCCGGATCCATATCAACATACAACGCATGGTCGGTATCAAACGTCAAATCTACCCACTGGCGCCGGCGTGCTGTGGCTGGCTCCCGCGCACCACCTTGACGTGTCACCTGCCAACCTTGGCCGGTCATGACCGTACCCACCACCCGCTGGTCGTCATACCAAATCCCATCGACCATAATCGACACGCCGCGGCCCGCATCGAGCGCCTCAATTGCTAATTGGTGTGTACCGGCCGTCGTGTCTTTCAGCTGATACGGCTGGACACGCACGGTACTGCCATAGGGATCAAACCCACCTTGACGACCGATTTCGACGCCATCAAGCAACACGCGAATCGGCACATCAGCCACCACCATTACATCGGCATGACTGCTTACATCAGCGAGTGCAAACGACCGAGCAAATGTCACATAGGTCGCAGACTGTGGGGCATCTGCCTGCATAATCCAGTTCGGCCGGGCAAAGTGCTCGGGTTGGCGCACAAGGGCCCACGAGCCACGCAAATTCAGCGTCTGCTCAGGCGCCAACTCAAATTCAATCAAGTGCCGGCCTGCCGCCCATTGCACATCCACAAACCACTGATAACCGAGTGGTGCATCATCATAAAGCACACCATCAAGCCACACGCGCTTGGCTGCGGCGGCGGCCAGCACGAATGCACCATCAAACGCCGTATCGAGCACAACCGTGGTGCGCACTCGCACCGCCTGCCCGGCTGGTACCGTGCCAAAGTGCATGAACTCCTCGGGGACATAGCCCTTGGGTCCCAACATGCCCCAATGCAACGTGTCATTAGCGATACCACGGGTCAACGAATAGACCAGTGGCGACCACCCGGCCACATCAAGACCGCGCTCTGCCGTCAGCGCCGTGAGTGGTGCAGGCATTTGGTCAGACGCATGTGGCCCAACAAACCAGCCATAGGTCTCAAACCCCTGCACATACGGAGTACCATCAGGCGTCACAAAACGCATCGTGTGAGGCATCAGCAATTCATCATTCGCCGGCAAAGCCATGTCACCCCAGCGATTATCGAGCGTCGGCACAACCTCAATCTGCCAATCATCAGCCAAATCGATAATCTCGTAGGTTGATGTAGTTTGTGCGACGATTACGTCTTCATCACCATCAAGCACCACCAGGGCGATCGGTGCATCAGTCAAATCAACCCGCCATGTGCCATCAGGATTGCGTGGAACTGCGATCATTGCGCCGTCGCTCACCTGCCATTGCCGCGGTATACCCGGCACGTTGATTTTTATGTCAACAAATTGCGACAGACGCGTCGCATCAAAATCGTATGGCGTACTGTTCCAGTGGCCATTCCACGCAAAACGACTCCCACTCACGGTTGGCGTCACCAACCATACCGGCGTCTCGTCAACGATGCGCTCAAGCACATGTACATCACCATCCACGCGACGAGGCATTTGATCAAGATACGACGCAAGCGCGTCAACCGCATCAACCACAATTACCTTAGGGTGCGGCACCACGCCTATGGGCAGTGCCCCCACTACGAGCACCAGTCCGCCCGCCTGCACAAACGCATTGACCTGTATAACTCCCTTGGGCGTCAAATGTGTCAACGCCGGCAGAATCAGACAGCGATAGCACTCCCCAGCAACACGCAACGCACCAACATCAACGATGGCATGCTCAAGCGAATCATCGTCGAGCATATCGAAGTCGCGGCGGTGGCGCTCAAGCAATCCGGGCTGTGGATTATTCCAAAACATCGACCCGGTTATCTCAACAAACACCTGCTCAGCCCGCGTGGCCGCAGCTGAGGGCCCATGCATCGTCAAATGCGCCTGCACGGTTGTGGTGGGGAATAACACCGCAATATCGCATTGGTGGCGCCCCAACGCCAATACCCCAGTCAGGCGCATCACCGCCTCAGCAAACTGCCGGTAGTGGCGCCAATACGGCTGACGCCAACAGGTCGAGGGGGGCGCCCACTCCCACCAGCCACCACGCGTCGAGTAATAGACCGCATGCGGGTCATAGAGGGTCAGTCCGGCGCGCAACCACGGCACCAACCAATCAAATGTCTCCTCGAGCGTGCCACCCCAACCACTACTATGGAACGCCTCGATCCATGAACGTGGTCGCTGATACAAATGCGCCATCGACGAGTGAATCTTGCCGTTGCCATGATGGTCGCTCCCAGGCGCCCCATACCAGCGATGCGTCTGCATGTAGTCGGCATACTCGTCCACCGCACCAATCGGCAACGCCATGCGCGCCGGGCTCTGTTGATCAAAGCCACAAATCAAGCCGTGCGCCTCATGCCAGTCATAAAACGGCCGAAAGAATGATTGCTCACTGCGTTTGGCCCGCCAGCGTTGATAATCAATACGCACTTGCTGACTGTGCGCGTCATCGCCTTCAAATAACGCCGACAAGTAATCGCGCAGGTCATAGCCGAATTCAACCGCGAAGCTTTGCGCAAAATCAGCACTCCAGGTCGGCATCGACGGCAACTCATCTTGGAACGAGCCCACAATCACCGAACCAAAGTACTCGCCGACCTCACGCGCAAATGCCTCGTGCACTGTGGCACGCAACGCCGCACACGCTGCCACACTCATATAATCAAAGCCCTTGGCCACCGCATACACCAATCGCACCTGATGCGGCGTCGTCATCGTCGAGTGCACCACCCCGCCCTCAATAGTGAGCGGCGTCAACGCCCCGGCATCATCACGCTGCCAAGCCCCGAGCGGCATTGCTCCATCCGGGAATACGCACTGCGCTGGTTGTGCAAACGTTTGCACAGTACTCTGAATCTGCTGCCCCACAAACGCTGGATTGGCCCGCACCAACTGCCCCTGCAGATTGGCCCCCGAAAAACCAATTTGGTCATAAAACCACAACTTGATCCCCAACTCGCGCGCATCGCGGCACACCCCACGAAAAATCACCCACCACTCTGGCGTCAAAAACGCCGGGTCATCTGCCCGCGACCCGTGCAACGGTCCAGTCGGCGCCAAGTTGAGGATGACCAGGTTATACACGCCACCCTCGGCAAAGCGCTCGAGTTGCCAACGCAGACGTGCCGGCTCAAGTCGATCGCCACTCCACCACCAAATCGGTGCTGGTGAAAAGGCCGGATCAGGTATCTGCCAGCGCTGTTGAGCAAGTGCATATTCGCTCATCGCACCACCACGCATTCAATCCCCAACAAGCGCGCCACGTGTTGAATCACCGTCGCCTGATGACCAACTCCCAACGCCACGTGATGCGTCGGCGCCTCTTGACACCATGTATCCATGAACGTCGCCGGGTCGCTGGCAAACTTGAGTCGACTATTAGTATTGCCAATTTGGAGCACTGGTCCTGGGATTGATTCGCCCTCAGCGACCAACATACGCAACTTGCCGTTGCCGTCTTGGGTCACACCGAGTATCGTAATCGGCCCATGTTTGACTTTGAGCTCTATCGAGATGCCCTCGCCCGCTTTGCCGTGATACAAACTCAAGGCCCGCATCAACGGTTGCTCATCGCTGATATGCGGGTGTGCCGGACCATCATGCCCCATCAAAACAAATTGCTCAGGCACATCCATCGCATAAAACTCGGTAAACGAGCCACCGGCACCGAGCCGATCCATGATAAACATCGCCACAGCGGTCTTGAGATCACCCTCACCCGCACACGGCACCCCTTGCCACGTCAGCATGGTGGCACCCACAATCAAATGCGCGGCTGCATCGGCCGTGGGCATACCGGGCATGCCGCGGTGGTAGTAACACAAGGCATTCAACCGATAATCAGCAACTAATTTGTCGAGCCCGAGCGAGGTTCGGGCTGCATTGGCCAAACCATCCGGCGTCACTGGGCGCGAGATTTTGTCGACACCCATCGGTGCCTCACAAAAGGCCGCCCGAATCTCGTGCTCACGCTGCCTCTGCGTCTCAGCATGGGTCGCCGCCACATTTGCCGCCAACTCATCAAACTCGAGCCACTCGACGTGACAGCCGAGTTGCGCATGCAACATGGTTGGGTCGCTGTACATGTCGAGCATACCCGGGTATGGATGCCCGAGCATGCCGATACGCGCACCACGCAACGAGGCCACGGCACCTGCAGCCCGCACCCAATCGGCGATGCGACCCCAGGCACGTGGGTCGTCGTGCAAGGTACCCGAGACCACTTGAAATGGGACGTGGGCCCGACGGAATGCATTTGAAATCTCGGGCACACAACAGGCC
>CAYXXK010000062.1:14594-16343 GCA_964469045.1 uncultured Klebsiella sp. | reverse complement strand
GGTATATGGTGTCAGTATTGGTGCCGAGTTGCAGATTGTCCCCAACCCACGTCCTATCGAGAACGTGATGAAGATTATGCAGAAAGAGCGTTCGACCGTCTACCCGGGTGTGCCAGCCATGTACATCGGTATTGTCAATCATCCGAATGTGGCCGAGTACGACTTGCGCTCGATCAAGGCCTGTTTGAGTGGTTCGGCACCATTGCCGGTTGAGGTGCAAATTCGCTTTAATGAGCTCACTGGTGGCCGTTTGATTGAAGGCTTTGGTATGACCGAGTTGTCGCCAGTGTCGCATGCCAACCCACTTCATGGTGTGTCAAAGAACGGCTCAGTCGGTATTCCGTTGCCCAACACGGAGGCCAAGATTGTTGACCTCGAGAGCGGTCAAGATATCCCGATTGGCAGTGAGGCGAGCGGTGAGTTGTGGGTACGTGGACCTCAGGTGATGAAGGGGTATTGGGAGCGACCAGATGAGACTGCTAATACTGTGACTGCCGACGGCTGGTTACGCACCGGCGACGTTGCACGTACTGACGATGACGGCTACTTCTACATTGTTGATCGTCTCAAAGACATGATTATTGTGAGTGGTCTCAAGGTATTGCCGCGTGATGTTGAAGAGGTGCTCTATATGCACCCCCAAATTCGCGAGGCTGCGGTAGTTGGTATCCCCAACAAGACGCGTGGTGATGATACGGTGACCGCGTTCATTGTCACAAAGGACGGTGAATCGGTTGATGTGGAGCAACTCAAGACCTTCTGTAAACAATATCTTGCAGAGTTCAAAGTGCCACGTCAATTTGAGTTCCGCACTGAGTTGCCCAAAACAACCGTCGGCAAAGTGTTGCGTCGCGCCTTAGTCGAAGAGATGACCAAATAGTGTGATGTGAGATGAGAAAGGCCTGCAAGGGAATACCTTTGCAGGCCTTTTTTGTCGACATAACACATGTGCAACTCATAACAACCTACATCAATTAATGTCCAAGGTGGTATACTAGCGAGTATATGTGTCCGTTGAATGTGTGGGGGAGCGCTGGGTGTCATCAACCAAAACATCACAACTAAAACTACGCCGGAGTCAACCGGTTGTGGTTCCTCACCCGTTGCAAGGCGCATTTGACACGCGATTTTGGGTGTTATTGGCCTTTGCAATGATTGCAACAATTTTGGCGTTTCAATCACCACCAGCGGTCAATGTTGCAGTAGGGTCACTCGGTGACCGGTTGTTTTTGCAAAGTGGCATGGGGCTCGGCGCTCAGGACGAATCGTTGTGGTATAGCGATGAGCTAAACCCTGATGCGCAAAGTGGGCGGAGCCGCTGGACGCGTCGTACTGCTACCGTGAATTTTCCTGCATTTACAACTAGCTCTGATGTGTCAATCATGGTGCGTATGGCTGGTTGGCCAAACGATGTGATAGGACAATCGCTCGAACAGCCTCAGGTCAGCGTCTATATCAATGGACAATTCAGCGATGTATTTACGCCGACCGCAGTGTTTGACGACTACTATTTGGTTCATCCGGCTGGTGAGTTAACAGACGCACTCATCATTGAATTGCGCACGTCTGATGTATTTACATCAACGACAGCCTATACCGATCAACGTGCCAAGGGTGTGCGGGTCGAGCGCATTGCGTTGGCCACTCCAAGTGACTGGATTGGTTGGAATACTCCGCCCGTCTATGTGGTGGGATATGTTCTACTGATTACGGCGCTGCTGTATGCGTGTATGCAGATGGTATTTGGGC
>CAYXXK010000062.1:0-14544 GCA_964469045.1 uncultured Klebsiella sp. | reverse complement strand
ATGGCATTGGCGTTTAGTCGTATTTATGCGGTGCAGTTGATGCCGCTTAGCAGTCTCTTACTTGGATTATGGCTGACGTGGCTGGTGCGCAGCGATATTGCGCAATTCGGCATGCGGTTGGTGCGTCGTTTTGCGCGTGGCGCATCCATGGGCTACGGAATGTGGTGGATGTCGACCGTGCTTCTTACGTATGCGCTGATGCAAATACCATTGCCAATCCTCAACGACCAGCCGTTATTGCGCCTCGGTGCGTGGTGGGCAATCGTGGTGGTGTTGACGATTGTGGGCGTGTTTCGGCCATTTGCGCGTATGGTTGAGTGGCTAAATCAACGCTGGTTGAAGCAATCGCGTGGATGGTTTGTTGCCAGTGTAGCGGGTATTGTGATCGTGGCGGGGTGGGTCATCATGACTGCGCCGTTTATTGGGCATGCCGATTATGCTGATAATGCGGTCGTGGCTCGTAACCTTGTGTATGGTCGTGGGTGGGTTGTCGACTACGTGACGCAATTCTACAAAATTTACGACCAAGTAACACGGCCACAAGAGACGTGGCCACTACTACAACCGGTGTGGATTGCAGCTGCATTCATGCTTGCTGGAGTGTCAGATGTGAGTGCACGCGTGCCGAATGTCATCTTTTTGGTGGCATTATTGACGATGACGTATCGTATTGGGCGTAAATTGTGGGATAGTCGCGTGGCGATGTATGCCGTGTTTGTGGTTGCGTGTAACATTTTTGTCTATCGACAGCTTATTTTTGCGACAACAGATTTAGCCTTCATGGTTTTTCATCTCGGAGCGGTGTTTGCGGTGTGGCGGATGCGTGAGCCGTTGACGCCACAACCTTTTCCATCACGGTGGGACAGTATGTTCGTACGTGCGCTGGTTGCCGGTGTATGGACTGGGTTGATGCTCTTACAAAAGCCCGGAAGTGGTGGAATATCGGCAATCGGCCTAGGACTATGGTTGCTTTACGAACACCGTGGGTCGATTCAGACGAGCCTGATGACACCGTGGCAACGTCTCCGGTCTGCACTCGGTGCCATGATTCAGCGGATATGGCCGATTGGCGTATGGGCACTGGTGGCATTGGTGATTGTAGCTCCATATGTTGAACGCAACCTACGTTTGTTTGATTCGCCGGCGTATACCACTGAGCAGTATGATGCGTGGGTGCTTGAATACACCCAGTGGGATGCGATTTATCGTGTGTATGCGGCTGATGGGGCGATCGGTACTGGTGACATCCCCGAGCGAAGTTGGCTCTTACGTTGGGGGTATGATGGCGTGCTCGCCAAGATTGTCAAGCAATTTGTGGCGGTGCGTGACTATACCATGCCGGTCTTAACTACATTCCCATTGGGCATTGCCGCAATTGGTGCCCCTCAAGAAGCACTTGGGATGGTGCCAAATCTGGTGCTGTGGTTGGCTGTTTTGGGTCTGATTGTGTGGCAATCACCCAAATATCGGTTATTGCGTCATGTATTGATCGCAGCGTTTGTGCCCTATTTGTTTTTCATGGTGTTGTATTGGCATGCAAATGAGCCACGCTATTGGGTTGCGTGGATCCCATGGATGGCGTTGTTTGGTGGCGCAGGCCTCTTTGCGATATTCGACCGACTACGGAGCTGGTATGCGCAACGTATGGCGTTGCCTGCACTCGCACTCGTGCTTTTGATTACGATTGCCTCAGTGCTACCAGCCGTACAATATGCGCAACAACGTCGTGACACTGATGCGCAACTCGTAGCGGCCGACCTCGATATGTATCGGTATCTGCGCGCGAACACGCCGCTGAGTGCGGTGATGATGACACGTGTACCTTGGCAGTTGAATTGGTATGCCGAACGTCCTGCGGTCATGATCCCTGCAGATGCCGATGCTGAAACGTTTTTGCGCCTTGCCAAGCACTATCGTGTGCAATATCTAGTACTAGATTCATTGCAGCGCCCAAATGCGGCTACTCGTGCAATGCTCCAAACCATGCTCGATAATCCTGACTACGGATTTGTTGAAGTATACCGGACTCCCGAATATCCTGTTACTGATGATGGCCGTTCGTTTACCATGCAAAGCGTTGTCTACGAATTTAATCCAGACGCAACCGGCGTGGCAGCCATACGTTGAGGTGAATCGTGCGCGTTTTGATGGTGGCAACCTCTTACCCCAAATATGCTGGAGATACGACAGCGCCGTTCATCGCCGAAATTGCTGCTGGCGTTGTAGCGCATGGACATGCGGTACGCGTGCTTCTACCACACCATCGTGAGTTTGTGCATGATGCCGTGGAACGCGGTGTTGAGTTGAGTACTTTTCACTATGCCCCGCATCCATCATTGGCCGTTTGGGGCTACGCCGAGTCACTCAAAGCAGATGTGGGCCTCAAGCAATCGGCGCTGATGGCTGCGCCGTTTGCGATCCCGGCCACGATGTGGGCGCTATATCATCACATCCGCGCATTCAAACCAGACATCATCCATGCACATTGGGTCTTACCAAATGGTCTCCCTGCGTGGTTGCTGTCGCGTGTCTGTGGCATTCCGCTTGTGGTAAGTATGCATGGGTCAGATGTGGCTATGGCTGAACGGAACCAGTTGTTTGGTGGACTTGCGCGCCGTATTTTTGCGCATAGTCGCATGAATACGGCATGTAGTGGCGACTTGCATCACCGTGCTATTCAACTAGGTGCACGTCCGATTGATACGCATGTACTGCCATATGGTGTGGCGGTGGATGCGTTTGATCCGCACAGCGGAGATCGCGCATGGATTGCCCAACGCTTTGGTATTGCGCCTGATGTACCACTTGTAGTTGCGGTTGGGCGGTTTGTCTACAAAAAAGGCTTCCATACACTGATTGAATCGTTGGTGCGCTTGCGTACTGCCCACCCCGAATTGCGCTTGTTATTAGGTGGGTATGGTGATTTGCAGGATGCATATGTCAGCCGTGCTGCCGCATTAGGTGTTTCTGACATGATTGTGATGCCTGGACAACTTCTCCGCGATGATGTCGCCAAGGTTATTGCAAGTGCCGATGTCTACTGTGTGCCGTCTGTGCATGATGAGTCTGGGAATGTGGATGGCTTGCCGCACGCATTACTCGAGGGCATGTCAGCAGGTCGTGCGGTTGTGGCTAGTGCAATTGCGGGCATCCCCGATGTTATTCAACACGGTATTCATGGAGAGCTCGTGCCTGAAGGTGACGTGGACGCACTCGCAATGGCCATCAGCACGCTGATTACGCAACCTGCTTATGCGCAACAACTTGGACAACAGGCGCGTACCCGAATTATTGGAGAGTTGACGTGGGCACAAACCACCGCACATTTGGTCCGGTATTATCAAGAGGCGATACAACGATGAATGACACCGATATAGTATTAAAACTAGAGCGCCTCTATCGTGCATCGGTGCAGTTGATGCGGAGTCGACTTGTGCCGTTATTACGCCGTCTGCTCGGACGCTCGTACACGTCTGTTGCGCAGTGGTGGGTTGGATCAGGCGAGCAGTGGCGCTGGTTTGTGGTAGCCTTTGCGCTTGCCTTGACAACACATATTTGGCAACTCGACACACAAAGCCTATGGCTCGATGAAGGTGCGACGTGGGCCGAGGTCAACGACAAAACAGTTGGTCAGTTGCTCGGTGAGTTATTCAGTCCAAATGCGGCATACCCGCTATATCATCTTGTGCTCAAAGGCTGGATATTTGCGTTCGGCGACAGCGAAGCAATGCTACGCCTGCCGTCTGTGATATTTAGTGCGGCAGCTGTGGCCGTGTTGACGTTGGCGTTTCCACGTCAACCACATCGTGGTTTTTTGTTGATTTTGATGGCTACTGCGCCGATTGTGTTATGGCATGCACATGATGCCAAGGTCTATTCCATGCTGTTGTTGTGGGCCAGTGCACTTACCATTGGCAAACCAAGTAAGCGCTGGTGGTGGGTAATGTTGTTGACATTGCCGTTTGTCCATCGACTTGGCTTGTTGATGATTGCAATGTTGTTGATTGTGCCTGCCATGCAAAGCCGTGGGCGGAAGCGCCAACTTTACACCGGTGCCGCCATCGCAGCAGGCGTTGTGGCGTTTATTGGCATCGGTTTGTCAATTCGTGCCAAAACAATTTTAGCAGTGCCGTGGCAATCACCGATTCCCGCAGCACTCGACCTTATCTCACGCTTTTTGTTTGATCGGCGCTGGAGTGAGGCGGTCTTTGGGGTGCCCGTGTGGGTGCTTGTGTTGCCTACACTCGTGCTGTTGATTACGGGCGGATATACGTTGTATCAGCAGGCCAAACACGGCCATGCGACATCCTATCAACTACTCATTCTTGCGGTTTTGCCGGTGGTCGTTATAGTGGCGAGCTATGGGTCAACGCCGTTTTTTGATGCACGCTACGCCATCATGTCATTGCCAGCATGGATGATTTTGTTGACGCATGGTGCAATGCGTACAGCCCACAATATTGCGATTGGGCGATGGAAGTTCCGCATGCTACGTATCGGGCGATTTGGCTTGGTGCTAGCGTTGTTGCTCAATGTGCTCTCTTTGTTCGAGCCTGCACGTGGTTTGTATTCTGGTGCGCCCGTCAAAGAAGAATGGCGCACAGTGATGGCCGAATTTGCTGCACGGGTGACACGAAACGATGTCGTTGTAGTGCATCCGGCCTACGCCATGCCTATGTATCGATATTATCGACGGTTGACACCCGATCCATTGCCTCGCCCAATTATATTCCCCCACTTTAGCGATGGGTTTCGTGGTACCTCAAATGAGGCGATGGCGCAGCGTGAGTATCAGCGCCGGTTGTTTGAGGCGGAGTTTAATCAAGCAACGATGGGCAAACAACGAGCATTCTTAATCATTGCACCTGACCATGCAGCGACTATCGACCCTGCGCTTGATCCGGGGACCCCATATGGCCGAGTGGGAACGTTCTTTGCTTTTCCACAGCGGAGTTGGCCGTGTGGAGGTGTCAATCAATACGGCGTGGCGTTGATGTGTCAAAGCTTCCCTACCAAATACGCCACCAGTGACATTCCCCAACCCGAAAAGCCACTTGAGGCTGTATTTGATGAACAAATCAAGCTACGCGGCATTACCATTAAGCCACTCGGTATCTTTTATAAGCCAGGTGGAAGTGTGCCGATTGAGCTGTATTGGCAGGCAATAGCCAAACCCAAGCGTGATTACCGCATCTTTGTGCACTTGTGTCAACTCTGTAACGAGCCACCGCTCTCCGTGAACGACGGGCCGCCGTTTGAAGGGCACGGTGATGCAGGACGCATGACCACATGGAAGGTAGACGACCCGGTGCACGACGAACACACTTTGGTGCTTCCCAAGGACATCCAACCCGGTAACTATGCAATTATCATTGGCATATATGATAACGATGGTCAGCGACTCTCTGTGGTGTCGAGCCAAGGCGGTGTGTTGGGTGGCGATCGTCTGATTGTAGCGACCATCCGTGTGATTGCGGCCGATGAATAACGTATGGATCCGCTGGGGCGTGCTATAATCGCCTGTATATCCACCACATAGAGTGACCATATGCAACTACTCAATCAAGTGCCCAATCTGCTCGGACTGATTCGTATTTTGTTGACGCCATTGATGGCGTATTGGATTTTGCAGAACGATGCGTGGTCATTGATTTGGGCGGCAATTCTGCTCTTCTTGATGGCCATGAGTGATATTGTAGATGGGAAGATGGCTCGCGCCCTCAAAGTTGTCTCGCCGTTGGGTATCTATCTCGACACCATCTCAGACAAGATATTTGTGGCGGGAGCATTATTACCACTCGTCGAAATCGGCTTGTTGCCTAGTTGGTATGCACTAGTGATTATTGTGCGCGAGTTTGCCGTGTCAGGGTTGCGCTCATATGCTGCCGCTCAAGGCGAAATCATTCCGGCACGTGCTTGGGGCAAGCAAAAGCTGACATTCACTGTGATGGCTTTGATTTGGCTGATGGTCTATGTCGCACTTATCGACATCCCCGCTGCGCCTGGCTGGTTTGTGTGGTTATCGGAGTGGTGGCAGATACCTACTGCACTTGCGCTGATTTGGACGGTCGCATCGGGCGTTGAGTATTTTTGGAATGCACGCGCGTTGCTGGCTAAGGCCGTGTTTAATACGAATATTCCTGAATAGCATATATGAGGTGGTGTAGTGAGTACGATTGCTCAGACGTTTGCACGACTAAAAGCTGAAGGCCGCGGCGCATTGATGCCATATTTGATGGTGGGCTACCCCGAAAAGGATTCGCTCGAAACGCTTGCACCTGCGCTTGAGGCTGCTGGTGCCGACTTGTTTGAAATCGGCGTGCCGTTCTCTGATCCATTGGCCGACGGCGCCACGATTCAACGCGCCTCAGAGCAAGCCTTGCGTAACGGCGTCAATGTAGCATTTGCCATCGCCTCGGTTGCCAAATTGCGTGCGATTGGTGTCAAAGTGCCGTTGGTGATGATGGGGTATTACAACCCGTTTTTGCAGTACGGTCTCGAAAAGTTCGCCATCGACGCAGCGGCTGCTGGGGCTGACGGCGTGATTGTGCCCGATTTGCCTCCCGAGGAGGCTGGTGAGTTTCAGCGCATATTAGCCGCAAACGGTCTCGACTTTATTATGTTTGTGGCGCCGACCACGCCTGATGAGCGCATCGCGCAAATCGTGAATGTGGCCAGTGGATTCATTTACTGTGTGTCGTTGACGGGTGTGACAGGTGCCCGTACGTCGCTGTGGGACGGTCTGCCTGCGTTTTTGAATCGCGTTCGTACGCATACCGAATTGCCACTTGTGGTCGGATTCGGTATCAGTACGCCTGAGCATGTGCGTACGGTGGCGCAGGCCGCTGACGGTGCAATTGTGGCGAGTGCCTTGATTAATTTGATGGATCAAGTCGATGTGTCACAGCGTGTGGCCAAAGTTGTCGAGTACCTTAAAACACTTCGCCCGAATATTTAACACGCTGGTGGTATGGTAGCGTTATGCCACTAACGTGTTGCTGTGCAACATGGTGTATAATGGCGAGCGAATAATTATCATGCCAGTACGGGGAAGTGGGTGCCTCATCCATACACCACACGATGCGCGTATGGTAGGGCATCTGCAGTTGGACAAAGTATCTGCAACGTCGCGTACGTGTGCCCGTCGCGGAATGATGAACAAAGGAGTTTTGTCAGATGAACAAAGGGCTTGAAGGGGTCATTGCGGCCTCGACGGCGATAAGTCGGATTGATGGCATCAACGGCCGTCTCTTTTATCGCGGTATTGATATCGACGATTTGGCGTCAAACTCAACATTCGAAGAGACGACGGCGCTCTTGTGGTACGGCCGTCTCCCCAACCAAAATCAGTTAGATAGCTTCAACCAGAAGTTCATCGATAATCGGCAGATCCCTTACGAAATCCTCTCAATGATGATGGCCATGCCCAAAAAGACCCCAACTATGGAGGTTTTGCGCACCGCCACGTCAGCGTTGTCGACCTACGACCCCGAGGATCTTGATAACTCGCTTGAGGCTAACGTGCACAAGTCAGTGCGCTTGACCGCCTCGATGCCGACCGTAATTGCCGCTTGGGAGCGCATTCGCAACAATCAGTGGCCGATTTTGCCACGAACTGATTTGAGCCATGCAGCCAATTTCTTGTACATGATGACCGGCAAAGACCCCGATCCGGTCGCTGCCAAAGTGCTCGATACCTGTTTGATTTTGCACGCTGACCACGGCCTTAATGCCTCGACGTTTGCGGCACGCGTGACTGCATCAACGATGTCAGACCTGCACTCGGCGATTACCTCGGCGATTGCTACCCTCAAAGGCCCATTGCATGGTGGTGCTAACGAGCAGGTGATGCGCATGTTGCTCGAGATTGGCAATCCCGATCGCGCTGAGCAGTATGTCAAGGGTATGATTAACGCAAAGAAGAAGATCATGGGTTTTGGTCATCGCGTCTACAAGGCCGACGATCCACGTGCTGCCTGGTTGCAACGCTTGTCGCGCGAGCAGGCTGAGACAATTGGCCCCAAACGTTGGTACGAAATTTCGGAGATTGTCCGCAAGACGGTGCAAGACTCCAAGCCATTGCCGGTGAATGTAGACTTCTACTCGGCGTCAGTCTACTACGCCTTGGGGATTCCAATTGACATGTTTACGCCGATTTTTGCGATTAGTCGAGTCTCAGGGTGGGCGGCTCACGTCTACGAGCAGTACAGTGACAACCGCATTTATCGCCCAGAGTCAGAGTACATTGGCCCAGAGGATGTCAAATACGTGCCAATTACGCAGCGTGGCTAAGTAAGGGAACGTATGCGCGGCAAATTTGCTCGAGTAACGCAGGTTATTTTGACGCGGTTATATGCCGTTTATCCGTATAGCGAAGAAGTTCGACGTGCCGCTCAACTGGGCGGCACGTTTGTTGGTGTCATTGCCCTTGGTGCACTCTTTTTTTGGTTGCCAGTAGGCATGACATCGCGACCGTTGTCGCTTCTTGAGGCGTGGATGTTGAGCGTCTCTGCCATTACTGGCAGTGGAGCGGTGCCGTTTTCTATGATTGGGACATTCACCCAATCAGGATTGGTGTTGTTAACCATCTTGATTCATGCAGGCGGTATTGGGGTTATGGCGTTTGTGATTTGGGCACTCCAGCTCTTTGGGGTGCCGCTTTTTGCTGGAGCATTACTCCAATTACGGCAGATTATCGTGATTGCTGTCGCCATCGAAGCAGTGCTCTCATTGGTGATGGCGTTGTTTTGGCAAGATGTAGCGTCATCGTTTGGCGATGCATTGTTTGTGGCGTTCTTTCATGTGAGTAGTGCATTTGCCAATAGTGGGTTTGATTTGGCAGGGAGTGGTGGTGCGTTTGATCAAGTGGCGTTTGCTACACCATCGTTGGTACTCACAGGCGTAACGGTGAGTATTGGTGCGCTTGGACTTCCACTCTTGTTTGACATAAGTATGAAGCGACAAGTATTTATACAGACGCGTATCAATCTCATTATGCTGGGTATCGTAGTGCTGATGAGTGCGTTTAGTATCTTTAGTGCACCGGATTGGCAGTTCTCGCATGCACAAATATCCATCGGGGAACGCGCCATCCGTGCCGTATTCGAGGCTGTTTCGGCGCGTACGTCAGGGATTTTTGTAGAAAGCAATGTCCACGCATTGCCTATTTGGCACCGAATATGGTTGCTCATCTCAATGTTTGTAGGTAGTGCACCTGGCGCAATGGGTGGAGGGGTTACGCCAATTGCGTTGTTTGTAGTATTGCGCGCATGGTATGCGGCGTTCCAACGTGACCGATTGGTCACCATCCTCGGTGAGACCCTGCCGTCGTATGTGGTACGGCGGGCGATGCAGATCGTAGCCATTGGTGCAGCAGTGGTAGTAGTCAGTAGTGTGTGGTTGCATTTGATTGACGGGATGTCACTCGATAGTGCGATACTCCTTGCCACGAGTTCATTTGCTACATCGAGTATTGCTGAATCGTTGTTGCCACAAACATCATCCGTGAGTCAGTTGATGCTAAGCATGGTAATGATCTGGGGGAGACTCGGTGTTTTTGTGCTTGTGCTGTCGTTCTACCGGCATGTGACACCCAAGCAAGCACGTCACGCACCGGTGTGGTTTGCCTAATGAGAGTTGAGGTTCCGATGAAAGTATTAATTCCCGATACCATAGCGCTTGATCTCACGGTCAATACGACAGATGAATTTGTTCAGTATGGTGTAGATGCGCCGATTCCTGTCGAACACGCAGATGCAGAGGTGTTGGTGGTGTGGGCTAATCCAGCGGCCAACCTGCAATCGGCGGTGCGCACGTTGCCCAATCTGAAGTTTATTCAGACACTTGCCGCTGGTCCAGATGCGGTCGTACAAGCTGGTTTTGCGCAGCACGTGCAGATTTGTTCGGGGCGCTCATTACACGACGGCCCTGTGGCAGAGCATACGCTCGCCATGATGCTGTATGTAGCACGTGACATGCATCGTATTGTGGCGGCACAGAGTGAGCACGTGTGGCGCGGGCAAATGGTGGCTGACCAAGCGCATCCGACGACGCGTCAGTTGTATACACTCGCAGGCGCACGTGTGGTGATTGTGGGCTTTGGTTCGATTGCTGCCCGCTTGGCGCCAATGTTGACCGCGCTTGGTGCGGAGGTGACGGGCGTGGCCAACAGCGCCGGCGATCGACATGGCTACCCGGTGGTGGCGATGAATGAGGTGGCATCAGTGTTGCCGACTGCCGATTGGGTCGTGTCGATTTTGCCGCATACGCCGGCCACCGAAAAGATTGTCGATGCGGCGTTTTTGGCGCAGATGCAATCATCGGCCGTATTCGTCAATGTCGGGCGTGGCAAAACTGTCGATGAGGCTGCACTTGTGACGGCCTTGCAGTCAGGCATCATCCGGGCAGCAGCGATTGATGTGACCTATGTTGAACCGAACCCGGCTGATTCGCCATTGTGGGATTGCCCGAATCTGTTGATTACACCGCATGTGGCTGGTGGGCGACCTATTGGTGGCGATGCCTTACTCTTGCGCCAGTTGGCAGCTTGGCACGCCGGTTTGCCGTTGGCTAATCGAGTGGTGTAGCAGCGGTCATGAAGAATCGGTGGCCGAGAATCCATCCGGCCAGCGCCCCACGTCCGGGCGTCCTTTCGGACGCCCGGACGTGCAGATGACATCAAGGAGACGGTAGGCGAGCAGTGAGGCGCCCCAAATACACTTCAGCAGTCAGATTAAAATATTCTCATAAAACACATCTTGACGTGATATTGTGTATCTGCTATCATTTGCTTCGGTAAGGTTAGGTAGCAATCTTCATTACTATGGTGCGCAAGCACAAACACCCCCTAACCTGTGTGAAAACATCATGCGTGGCGCAGTCGCTGGCAACTCTCCACCTTTTGCCATTGCAGGCCATTCGGCCGAGCGGGATTGCCACTCGACTGTAGCCACGTCAAAGTCCCCTTCGTGTTGTGCCTTTTGTGAACATTGAATTTGATGCACGGGATTCGTGTATCCACCAGCAGGTGGGTGCGCTGAATCGCGGTCATCAAGTCGATTCTGTTCATGAAAGGAACAACCAGTGACTACATTTCTTACTGCCACCCAAAACCAAACCACCCGCACCGAAAACGGCATGCAGACGCGCCAATCGAGCGCCAACGCCTGTGTCGACCTCTTCTACACCATTGGCGCATGCCCCAGCGACGAGATTATCCCGGCGTTTGCCCAGGCATATGCCGAGGATCGCGCGTTGGCCTTGCGCATCGCCCAATGGGCCCGCGACGTGCGCGGCGGCGCCGGCATGCGCGACACGTTCCGCACCATTTTGACCTACCTCGAGCAGGTCGATGTGGCCGGGGCGCGGGCGCTGTTGCCCAATATCCCCGTGATTGGCCGCTGGGATGACCTGTTGGTCTTGCGTGGCGCCCTCAAGTCCGCGGCCTTCGACCTCATCGCTGAGGGCTTGGCAGCGGGCAATCAGCTGTGCGCCAAGTGGATGCCCCGTCAGGGGCCGGTGGCGATTGCGTTGCGCCAGCACCTTGGGCTTTCGCCAAAGCAGTATCGCCAACTGCTCGTCGGCTTGACCAACGTGGTCGAGCAGCAGATGTGTGCCCGGCGCTGGCACGACATCGACTTTGCGGCGGTGCCGTCGCAGGCTGCGATGCGCTACCGCACGGCGTTTGCCGCCCGTACGCCGCTATACGGCATCTACCTCAAGCAGTTAACGGCGGGCGAGACCACGGTCAACGCCAAGGCCATCTACCCCCACCAGGTGATTCGACCGTTGGCCGAGCGTACCCGCACAGCCGACGATGTGACGCTTGTGCGCGCCCAGTGGCAGGCCCTGCCCAACTATATCGGGGCGGCCTCGGTGTTGCCGTTGGTCGACGTCTCGGGCTCGATGACTTCCCAAATCGCACCCAACGTCCGCGCCCTTGATGTGGCCGTGGCGTTGGGCTTGTACATGGCCGACAAGAATGTCGGTGCATTCAAAGACCTGGTGCTCACATTCACCGCACAACCTGAGTTGCTCTATGTGCAGGGCGACATTGTGGCCAAATACGACAGCTTGGTGAAGGCGAGATGGGGTATGAATACCAATCTGCATGCGGCGTTTGACCGCATCCTCGAGGTGGCCGTGGCCAATCAGGTGCCGGCGGCCGAGATGCCTCAGACTCTGCTCATCTTGTCGGACATGCAGTTCGACGTATGCGTCAAGCATGACGACAGCGCCATCGAGATGATTGTGCGCAAATACACGGCGGCCGGCTACCAGGTGCCACAGGTGGTGTTTTGGAATCTGCGTGGTAGCCACGGGGTGCCGACACGCTTTGATCAGCGTGGCGTGGCGCTGGTCAGCGGCTATTCACCCAGCCTGATGCGCGGCATCCTCGAGCTGGGCACCACTGCCACCGCCGAAGAGGTGATGCACCAAACGGTCATGATCCCGCGCTATGAGGTGCGCGGGTAACGGCAAAACGAATCCCGAGGGGCCAACACCTCTCGGGATTCTTGCGAAATATTGAGCGTGGTTAGTTACAAATCCGCTCTTTTTGCCAGTGCAACGACTCATCCCATGGCGAAAGCGTGAGGGGCTGGCGCTGCCAATAATACTGATAGGTCGTGTCACTCCAATCGCGATAGAGCTCATCCCACTCGGCGACGCGCATGTGCGGTACGAGCGAGCGCTCTTCGATCTCTTGGTGGGCCGGCTGAAAGCGGTAATCGCACGACAGGCGCACCACGTCATCGTGCTGATTGGGCAGCGATTTGTGGAGCAGACAGCTATGAAAGGTCAGCACGTCGCCCATCTCGTAATCGTGCTCGATCCACGGCAAATCGACGTCGCATAAGTTGGTCTCGAGATTGCCGGCGCCCTCGGCATGGCGCACCGTCAGGACGCCTAGTTTGTGCGACCCGTGCAGGACGGTCAAACCACCCAGCGAGCGCGGCACATCGCCGACCGGCAGCCAGCACGTCCAGACTTGTTTGGTGCCTTGGATGTGGATGAAGTCTTGGTGCATCGGCGTCGGTCGAAAGGAGGGGCACGGCACCATCACCCGGGCAATCGTGCGTGGGTGTGGTAACACGGCCGCATCGAACAACGTTTGGTAGAGCCGAATCAGACTCGGGTGATGCTGAAAGCGCTGAAAGAGGAAGCTGTGTTGCAACTCGCGGTATGCCTCTTCGCTGATGCCGGTGCCGCCCCACGACTCGAGATCGGCCACGGCAGCGGGGTTAACACGGGCGTCATCGAGCGGCAGGTCATCGCGCAACCAGCCGCGTGTGGCCAAGAGGGAGAGCAGCTCGGTGCGCAGCGTTTGCACGTCAGATTTGGGTAGTAATTGTTTGAAAAAGAGATACCCGTCGCGTTCGGCCTGGGCGCGCAGCGCAATCGGGTCGTTGAGCAAGGGGGTGGCATCGCGGAATCCGACCTGTATGTTGGGTGTCGCCTGCGTCATTGCAGTTCCTTTCTGGTGCGTGTGGGGGATATACGGCGAGTATACCATGAGATTGGTGGGCGGATTGGTAGGGCCGCATCGTGATGCGGGTATTCATCAGGGGCGGTGCCGTCCGCCCATGGATAAATCTGAGTGGATATATACGGGTGCCCTTTCGGACGCCCTTACGACGTGGGATGGCCAGGGATCCAGCGGGGCTGATTGCTATCCGCCCACGGATAAATCCTGATGGCAGATACGGGCGCCCTTTCGGACGCCCTTACGACGTGGGTTGCTCAGGTATACCCTGCCACCTCGTCATTGCATGGCCTGCACAAAGATGGCATTTACGCATGATGAGAAATCAGCAGGCCGTGCAATCTCGCTGGGTTTTACCATACTACGGGGAGACTGCACGCCGGGATGATGATGATTGTGCCCAAGTTCGATGGCCGGCATGCAGTGACGGTGGGACAAAATAGATATTGTGAGTACTCCATAATTCCTGTAAATACCAATTTACTTAGCAAAACATCCTGGTCCGTCAATGCGACTTTTGCCATTCGTATGTGGAGTTACTTGGATTTGAGTTGTCACACGTTCTTTTAGTGCTGATACGTGTGAGATTATTCCGATGAGTTTACCCTCGTGTTGTAAACTAGCGAGCGTATCAAGTGCAGTTTCGAGCGCTTCTTCATCTAATGTTCCAAAACCTTCGTCGAGGAAGAGTGAGTCGACCCGAACATTCTTACTCGCCATTTGTGAGAGTCCGAGAGCCAATGCAAGACTAATGATGAAGCTTTCTCCACCTGATAAATTCTTGGTTGATCGTATATCACCAGCTTGATAATTGTCTATAACGAATAATTCGAGACCATGCTCAGATTGACGTGTTAATACATATCGATCTGTCATCTTTTGGAGCTGACGATTTGCATGCTCAATCATATATTCAAAAGTCAATCCCTGGGCGAAATTACGATATACCTTGCCATCAGCTGAGCCAATTAATTTATCGAGATTGCCCCATTTGTTACAAATGATTTTTTGTGATTCGATTGCTGACTGCTTGTCTTGGATACGGGCAACATTTTCATTGC
>CAYXXK010000061.1:0-17209 GCA_964469045.1 uncultured Klebsiella sp. | reverse complement strand
CTCTTCCTCCGCAGGGAAGCGCTCTAATCCACTGAGCTACAGAGTCACAACGTCAGTAACTATAGCACGCTTTGCTACAAGATGCAAATACAATTTTGGATCTTATTCTACTCGCCATATCTAGCCCTTTTTGAAGATCTACCTAGTCATCCATCAACACCTTCGTGCCATATATCTTCGCATGATGTATCATTTGCATAAATTTCCTACTTAAAATTTTCATTTTTGTATGCTATGATGAATGCATCGTGTTACAATAAGATGACAATTAATTACTACACATGACAAAACAATGACGCAATACCATATTGTCACATATATGTACGACATGCCTAGTCATACTATTGCAGATTTTTGGCAAGAGGAAGTATACACCCACCTCAGCATCAACCAAATGCGCGTGTGTATGGCCGTACGTGATACATCTGATGTACGCGCATCAGTGGTACGCCAACTGAATCGTCGGCGGATACCAGTTATAGCCTGGATTGTACCCGATGAACATGCCCCCATGCGTGACTATCGCATGCATGATGCAGCAGCATTTGATGCTCGTTATCAGCACATTCAACAGTGGAGCATTTCGCACGGATTACGCTGGGATGCAATAGGCGTTGACATTGAGCCCGATATACGCGATACCGTGCGCTTCGGTGATGAGCCCAAGGTCGACTACCAGACATTAATCCAACGGTTTGGTAATCGCTGGCATATCGACGATGCCACCCGAGCATACCATGCGGTCATGGAGCGCATTCATACAGACGGACATCAGAGTGAAAGTTACGAAGTGCCATTCGTGCGCGATGATCGTGTCAGTCAGTCAACTGTTGCCCGCAGACTCCTTGGTTTGCCTGATGTGGACGCACACCAAACTGTGGTGCGCTTGTGTAGTAGCACCGCACGACCGTATGGTCCTGGCCTCATCGCTACGTATGCACCCGAGTACACCGCAGTCATCATTGGCAACGTTGATGATGGCGCCGATACCAATCACCCACTAAGTCTGGCCGAGTTATTACGGGATGTCGCGCATGTGTCTGCATGTGGCATAAAGCACATCTATATCACTGAGATGGCGCATATTTTTGCACAGGGCTGGCACGAACACATCGCCCAACCAACCTGGCGCCGCCAGCCACCCCCAGTTGCAGACGAGACCCATCGCCAAGTGGCGCGCATGCGCGCCGGATTGCGCGCACTCTTGTGGGCCGGTGCCCGACCTGCGGTGTTACTACCGCTCCTAATCCCTGTGTTGTTGTTGGTCCGACGAATGCTTCGCCATGAGACAGCGTCGCACGCCTCTGCGTCAGAAAGAAGTCGCATATGAAGATTACCGAACTTAGCAGAGCTTGGGATTTACCCACACCCTGGCAAATCGAACCGATGATGGGGAGTTCAAGCAATCATTTGGCTCTCATCACGGCAGAAAACAACCAAAAAGCCGTATTGTGCACGTTTGCACATGAGCAACCATCACAACTCGCATATATCCACGAAGTGCTTACCGGATTAGCATCGCATCAACTTCCTTTCTTTGTACCCACGCCGATACGTGCCCGTACTGGCGAGTATTGGTATCTGCTCGATGATGGCTACCGTAACTGGTTGATGACGCTCACACCGTGGTTTGAAGGTGAGCATGCTGATGTTGACGAAGTTGCAGAAGCAGCACTAGCTGGCACCGCACTTGCCGAGTTACTCAACGCGCTAGGTCATATCACCACAACAGTATCTGCACCAACTACATACGCACAACTCCAACGCATCCATCCATACGTCATGGACCCTGTGGCTGCACTACGTGCAGCACCATTAGACACAGCGGTCATCCAACAAATGACCGAGATTGTCACATCACTTCAGCAACAGTTACCAGATATATACGATTCATTACCCCAACAAATTATCCACGGTGACTTCACACCGCGGAACGTGTTGATTCATAATCACAAGGTTAATGCAGTGCTTGATTTTGAGGCATGTCGATATGATGTTCGGGCACTTGATGTTGCTGTTGCACTCTTGGCCTGGGGTGGGTTTGACGAACATCACCAGACCGATGTCATACATGCTTTCCTACATGCAGTACAACGCGATCTCATGTTGAGCGACGCAGAGATACATGCACTTCCCACGCTATTGCGCCTCGTGCGCGTCGTCCGCTTATTACACGCATTAGGACGATTCCAACAAGGTATCGAGCGCAGTGTTGTGGTAGAGCGAGCAGCCGCTGCATTAGGTTCACTCGATGCATGGCTCAATGAGCATCCTGAATTTGTGCTGAGCGCCCAAGCTGAGTCTGCTTCATGAGAAGTCATGCGATTGCCCATCCGGCACGTCACGCATTCCTTCGTGCAATGAACAGCCCGTCTGTACATCTAATTGATGCAGCACTCTGCCTCGCCTGGGAGGAGCAAGGGGTCGATCGGCGTGACCATACGCACGCGCTTCTAGCACACATGCAGCAAGAGCTCATCGAACGCATCAGTCCAACCCTGACCGTCCTCGATCGGCTCCTGACACTCAACCATTATCTCTTTGATGAATTAGGCTTTGGTGGCAACGAGGATGAATATTATGCGGTCACCAACAGCTATCTCGATCATGTCGTTGCCCAACGTAGCGGCATGCCTATCGTTTTGTCCATCATCTATATACACTTAGCACAATACATTGGTATCACTTGCTACGGCGTCGCCTTCCCAGGGCATTTTATGGTGCAGTGTCGTCAACCGCACAATGACCCCATCATCATCGATCCATTTCGCGCAGGCAAGCGTTGGAGCATGTCTGAATGCAGTCATTATCTCCAGCGTCAACGCGTATCGAGCGATGTCCACGAATGGCTGGCCATCCCCACGGCACACCACATCATGGTACGAATCCTACGCAATCTCAAAGGCAGCCACATCATGCGTGGCAATTTTGAGCAGGCCGCTGCCGCGCTCGAACGTATCCTGCAGATCAATCATGCCGAAAGCGTTGATATCCGCGATTACGGCTTGATTCTCGGGCGCCTTGGCTACTACGCCCAAGCAGTTGCCTACCTCGAACGCTACGCCGCCATGGCACCGAATGCCCCCGACATTGAGAGCGTTCGCCACCATGCCCAAACCATCCTGCGCACTGCCCCCAAACTCAACTAAAAATCCGGAGTACACCATAACGGTGCACCCCGGATTATCACCACACCCACCCGTTTAGTACAGCTTACCCTCACGCTTAGCACCCGTGAAATCAATATACACTGCTTTGGTCTCCGTATAAAAATCAAAGACCTCAGTACCTTGCTCACGCGGACCAACGCCCGTGTTCTTCATGCCACCGAACGGCATCTGGGCTTCACCACCGAGCGTTGGTGAATTCACATGCGTAATGCCTGTCTCGATTTCATGAATATAGCGGAACGTCCGCGTCAAATCACGCGTATACACGCTCGACGTCAAGCCGAATTCACTGTGATTGGCAACCTCAAGCGCCTCATCAAACGACTCAACCCGCACCACACTCAATACCGGTCCGAAGATTTCTTCGTTGTGGATGCGCATATGTGGCTGCACTTTGTCGAAAATCGTCGGATTCACAAAATACCCATGCGCACACTCAGCAGTCGTCGGTCGATCACCACCGCACAACAACTCGGCACCTTGGTTTTTGCCAATCTCGATATAGTCAAGCACCGTCTTGAGCTGTGACTCATCAACGCTCGGCCCCATGTCGGTATTTGCGTCGAGCGGATTGCCCATTTTCATCTTCTGGACTTGGGCCATCAGACGCTCCAAAAAGGCATCGGCCACGGCGTGCTGCACAATCACACGACTTGTCGCAGTACAGCGTTGCCCGGTCGATCCAAACGCTCCGTTGAATACACCCGAGACGGCCAAATCGAGATCGGCGTCGTCACAGACAATCACCGGATTCTTGCCGCCCATCTCACATTGCGCCCGAATTCCACGCCCTGCTGCCCGCTTGTAAATGCCCAAACCGATGTCAGTTGAGCCGGTAAACGACACCAAACGCACATCGGGGTGATCCACAAAGGTGTTACCGACCTCGCCACCCGAGCCAATCACCATGTTCAGCACGCCCGCCGGCAACCCGGCCTCAGCAAAACAAGCCATCAGCAACTCAGCCGTGGCCGGTACGAGTGATGCCGGCTTGAAGACGACTGAATTGCCGGCCACAAGGGCTGGAGCGATCTTCCAAATGGGGATAGCTGCCGGGAAGTTCCATGGCGTGATAATCGCCGCCACACCCACTGGCTCTTTCATCGTATACCCGACGTTATTGGCCAATTCGAGTGGAATCACCTCGCCGTTCAAGCGTCGCCCATGCGCCGCACAGAACTCAGCAATATTGATGGCGCGTTGCATCTCGCCCATCGCCTCGCTGAGCAACTTGCCCTCTTCACGCGTCAGCGTGCGGGCAATCTGCTCTTTGCGCTCAAGCATCAACTGGGCTGCCTTGGCCACAATGGCACCACGCTTGGGCGCAGGCATCTTGCGCCACTCCTTGAAGGCTTTAGCCGCCACCTCGACGGCCTGCGCCGCCTCAGCTTTGGTCGAAAGAATCACCTCGCCCAACACTTCACGCGTGTCGGCCGGGTTGACGTTGTTGATACGGCGAGTCCCTTGAGATACAACAAATTCGCCGCCAATAAAGTTTTTGTAGACCTGCATACCATTCATCCTTATGCCAAACTTGCATCAATGATGTCAAGACCCTGATCCATGATCGCTAGTCCCTCGCGCAATTGGGCCTCGGTAATCGTCAACGGCGGATTGCAGAAGAACGTGTTCCACCGCACAAACGTGAACACCCCATTATCACGCAAGAACTTATTAAATGCCGGCATTGGCCCCAACTCGGTTGGTTTGGGGTTATACGGCACGAGCGGCTCGCGCGTCTCGCGGTTTTTGACGAGCTCAACAATGCTAAACAAGCCAATCGAACGCACATCGCCGATTGATGGGTGCTTGGCCTTCATCTTTTCGAGCTCGACCTTGAGAATCTCGCCCATGCGCGCCGCGTTATCGATCAAACCATCAGATTTGTAGATATTGATACAGGCCACGGCCGCCGCACACCCGACCGAATGGGCGTTGTACGTCAATCCAGCCAACAACGGCCGATCCTCAAAGTACTCGGCAATCGTGTCAGTCACCACGGCAGCACCGAGTGGTACATAGGCCGAGGTCAAGCCCTTGGCCATCGTCATAATATCGGGCGTCACACCCCAATGATCTACCGCAAACCACTTGCCCGTACGACCAAAACCACTCATTACCTCGTCAGCAATCAACATGATGCCGTACTTGGTGCACAACTCGCGCAAGCCCTGCATGTAACCATCCGGCGGGATAATGATGCCGTTGGTGCCTACCACCGACTCAACAATCACGGCAGCGACGGTATGTGGCCCCTCAAACATGATGATGTCTTCGATGCTATTGAGACAATCGAGCGTACAGCCGTCTTTGCTGCCACAAAAGCGACAGCGATAGCGGTACGGATCGGGCGCACGCACTACACCCGAGATGCCAGGCTCAGCCCCCCAACGACGTGGATCGCCGGTCAGGGTAATGGCGCCGGCCGTGGCTCCATGGTACGAACGGTAGCGCGCGATGATTTTGTGACGCCCAGTCACGGTACGGGCAATTTTGATGGCGTTTTCGTTGGCCTCGGCACCACCATTAGTGAAGAACGCTTTGCTCAGATTGCCCGGCGTAATCTCTTTGAGCAGACGCCCAGCCTCAGCGCGGATCGCAGTCGTGGCGGCCGTCGGCGCTACATAGGCAATTTGCTTGAGCTGGGCAGTAATGGCGTCAATCACACGCTGATCGCCGTGGCCAATGTTGACACACATCAACTGCGAGTTGAAGTCCATATAGCGCTTGCCGTCGGTATCCCACAAATAAATCCCTTCGGCACGATCAATCACCATCGGCTTGATGGCTTTTTGTGATGTCCATTCGTACAATGTCGTCTCGCGTGAGACATCGAGAATTTCTTGGGTCGTGCGTGGTGTTGCGCTCATGGCTCCCTCCCCCAACTGTTTGTGTGCAGGACACACTGCGAATAGGCCGCGTTGCCCAACTGGATGTCACCATTGTACGGCGATAGCGTTCATACCGTCAATGGAATCAACGCTACAACAGGTGGAATATCCGCTACCAATCGCCCGCATATCCATAGCTGTACGGCGTCGTGTGCCGTTGAAACAACAAATAACGCAACTCCGTCAATTGCCGAATGTGCAACAAATCATGCGCCACCCAGGCCCAGGCCACCTGCTCGGCCGTCAACTCGTGCAGCCGCGGATGATTGAGCGGTGTATGCCAATCGACACCATCAAGCCGATATAATTGCCCTATTGATTGGGCACGCTCTGCCAAAAACCGCCCCCGCATCTCACCAAATGCCCGTTGGGCGTAACCCCGGCTGACCACCCACTCCTCTGGATCAATCCCCGCGAGAGGTGTCTCTGGCTGTGTCACGGTTTGTATCACGCGCACCCGAAAGTCCTCGCGCTCTTCATCATACAAATGACACATCACCTCGAGTATTGTCCATTCACCATCTTTAAGCACTACAGACGCTGAGGCATCATCAATGTCAGCCGTCAAACTCGCAATCACATCTGCCTGACTCGCCAAGGCTTCACACAATCGTGTCACATCCATATATTCTCCTTGTGCATGCACCAGATGATTCTTAGGGTATGATAGGGGCGAAACGACCGTTTGCCAAAGGAACTTCCATGAAAATCACCGGTCTTGAGTTGTTCACCGTGCCTCCTCGCTGGCTCTTTCTCAAAATTACCACCGACGAGGGCATTAGCGGCTGGGGTGAACCCATTGTCGAAGGGCGCGCTGCCGCCACCGCCGCCACCGTCAGCGAACTCAGCGAATACCTGATTGGCCGTGACCCCAACGACATCGAAGATATTTGGCAAGTGCTCTACCGCGGCGGATTCTATCGTGGCGGCGCCCTCGCTATGAGTGCCATCGCTGGCATCGACCAAGCCTTATGGGATATCAAAGGCAAACGCTACGGCGTACCCATTTATCAACTCATGGGTGGCGCCGTCCGCCACTCGATTCGCGTCTACTCGTGGATTGGTGGCGATCGCCCGGCTGACATCGCCGCCGCCGCCAAAAACGCCGTAGCCCAAGGTTTTACGGCGCTCAAGATGAACGCCACCGAAGAGTTGATGTATCTCGATACTCAAGCCAAAATCATGATGGCCGCTGAACGCGCTGCGGCAGTCCGTGAGGCCGTTGGCCCCGACGTCAGCTTCGCCATGGACTTCCACGGGCGCGTCCATCGCCCCATGGCCAAAGTCCTCGCCCGGGCGCTCGAGCCCCACGGCTTGCTCTTCATCGAAGAGCCGGTGCTCTCAGAGAACTACGAAGCCATCCGCGATATCGTCAATGCTGCCGCCATCCCGATTGCCCTCGGCGAGCGCCTCTTCTCACGTTGGGACTTCAAACGCATCCTCGCTGACGGCCTCGTCGACGTCATCCAACCCGATTTGTCACATGCCGGCGGCATCACCGAGGTCAAGAAGATTGCCTCGATGGCCGAGGCCTACGACGTCGCCATGGCGCCACACTGCCCGCTCGGCCCAATTGCTTTGGCCGCCTGTCTGCAAATCGATGCCACCTGTCACAACGCCACCATCCAAGAGCAGAGCCTCGGCATTCACTACAACAAGGGCAATGACCTGCTCGACTACCTCGTCGATCCAACGGTCTTTCAGTACAAAGACGGCATGGTCAAAATCCCCGATGGCCCCGGTCTCGGCATCGAGATTAACGAAGAATATGTCCGCGCCAAGGCCAAAGAAGGCCACAACTGGAAGAATCCAATCTGGCGTCACAAAGACGGCAGCGTCGCAGAATGGTAGGTGGTCATGCGACGTGCGTTGCTGCTCCTCTGCGTGATAGTAGTCATCAGTGCCTGTCAAGCGCAACCCTCGGCTCAGCCGGCTGATACGCCCCAAACGACCGAGACACCGTGTACAACCGATTGCGACCGCGTCGTCATTGACATGGCTGTCCGTGACACCATGCTGTTTGCGCAGAGCGACATCGCAGTCGCCGTAGGTCAAACCTTGGCTATCGACTTTGATAACACATCACGCCTGCCACACAACATCGTAATTGTCGATGGCGACATGTCAGTGGCTACCGAGGTCAATCGTGATGCCATCAATCAGGCCGACTATCTGCCACAACACCCGGCAGTCGTGGCCTCGATGCCCATGATTATGCCCAATCAGACCGGCGGCATCACCTGGCAACCAAGTCAGCCCGGCACCTACCTGTTCATCTGTACCTACCCAGGGCACTTTGATGCCGGCATGTACGGCACCATCACGGTCAAATAAACGCACACGGAGGATGGATTCGTTGAATCCATCCTCCGTGTGCATGGTGTATTAATTATGATTGCCGTGCCAATAACGGGAATATCCCGGCCTTCATTGGCGCACCCTCTTGTAACCCCAATCCGTCGGTCATCACATGCGATTTGCCGTTGAACCGAGTGCCATCAGGGTAATAAATCAGTGCCAGTACGCGCCGTGGCTTGTCTGACTGATTTGCATGCGCATAGTGAAAGCACAAACCGTTGTGGAATGTCAACGATCCTGCTTTGAGTGGCACCTTGACCGCACTTTGCTGTGCAAGCCCGGCACTCTCCTCAAACGCAAAAATATCCTGTGGATTAACCAAATCAATACCCGTCAACTTGCCGCGCTTGTGTGAGCCTGGCACAAACATCATGCACCCATTGTGTTCATCAACGTCGTGCAATGGGATCCAGGCTGAGAGCGCACCAGACTCGTGCATCGGCCAATACGGGAAGTCTTGGTGCCACGGGGTTGCTTTGGAGTCACCCGGCATCTTCCATAATGCATGATCATGGAACAAGCGAATCCCTGGTGCCCCCGTTAATTGCAGTGCAATTTGCGCCAATCGCTCGTGGAGCACATACTTGGCCATAATTCCGTGATCACGCCAAGTATTCACTCGTTGATTCAGCACCTTGTAGTAGTTACCGCCAGCCCGATCAGTTTGGATAGAACTTTGGGCCTCGGTCACCATGACCTCTTCGAGTGCTTGACTCAACTCATCTAGCTCTGCCGGACTCAGTACATTGTCAATCTGCACAAAACCGTGTTCACGATAAAAGTCAATCTTTGACGGTGGGAGTTGCATCGGCGCACCTCGTTGCTACAAAAAACATCGGTGTGCATAGCATACCATGGAGCGCACCTATGGATTTGTGCGCTCAAACTCAAGAAGAGGCGCATTCGTAGCATCAAACAACGTCAATCTACTATCCTCAACCTGATATGTTGATACCATTTCCAATGCAGCGATATGTTCTTGTTCAAGTTGATCGCGATTATCGCCGATACACGCCATCATAGTCATCACTGTCTGGTCGATAACTATAGTGGCGCCTTCGATCTGATAATGACCACCATAACTATTACAAAAACCTTGTCCACCAAATGTGTCAGCACCAAAATCCATAGTGACATTCAAATCGGTAGGTACAGCCTGACCATGCATCCGTTGCAACTGCCACCGTGTATCAGTCAATTGCACACCCGGTGTCCTAGCACACGCCACACACAGCAATAATCCAATCAACGCAATTACCATTCGCAGTGGCATATCAACTCCGTTATGGTGCTTTGCGCAACAATACCACTACGCTCTTATTCATATCGAGCAGTTGCAGTTCGTCACCACGAACGGCATAATGCGTCGCAAGATTAAGCGCCCTAAAATAGTCACGCTCCAGAATATTAAAAATAATATCGTCGCATGCCTTCTCAGTGGCAACCACCGTGGTAAGCGTAAGCGCATCACCATCAACTTGGTACTCGGCCGAGTAAGAGTTACAAAACCCCTGACCTTCTACTGTGCCATCACCAAAGCGCAATACCGGTGGTTCCTGACTGTCAAAACCTGCACCATTGACCTGTACCACTTGCCACGCCGTATTATCGAGGGGATTAATCGCTGGTTGACCACATGCAACCAATATCCATGCCACAAATACCACAACCATTACACGTATCATCTTGTGTCTCCTACCGTTGATAGATCAATACGGGCGTTTGGGTATCGTCACGGAGCTCCAAACGACCATCTACAACCGCATATGTCGCTACGCGTCCTAGCGCCGCAAAATATGCTTGCTCGTATTGCATTGTATTACCATCAGGACACAGCATCTTGGTGGCTGCAATCGCTGGCCCAATCGTCAACGCAGCACCATCAATGGTCATTGCACTACTGTAGTTATTACAGAACCCTTTACCGGTCACTTGTCCTGGCTGTGATTGCAGTGTGACAGCACGCTCAACCACAGTCTCACCGTTCATCGATTGCAATATCCACTCGCCAGTAAACGGATTAGTGACCGCTGTATCACTCGCTGCTGGTGCTGTAGCATGTCTGGGTGTGCACCCCCACAACATCAACACCATTACCAAACCAACAATCATACGATGCATCAGATCCTCACGTTGGTTATGTTGGTCGACGCAATCCATCAAACCACAATCGTGCTGATATGACGTCCTCACTTATGGTTTCGTTCCACATACAAAAACGACAGATGCGATGCACCTGCCGTTCTTATCAACCAAATCGTATCAGTGTATTAACTCGCAACTGATGCACTCACCAACTGACGGCGCGCTGCATACCGAAATGCTGCAAACGCCTCTTCATTGACAAATACAAACCGCACCAGCGTAATTTGGCTTTGTTGTTCAAGAAACCGTGAGACAGTACGCACAGCAATCGTTGCCGCTTCATCGAGTGGATATCCAAAAATGCCCGTGCTAATTGCGGGGAAGGCAATCGTCTCAATCCCATTGGCACTGGCCAACTCTAATGCATTGCGATAGGTTAATTCCAACATAACTGCATCTTCTGTACGACTATGCCAGCGTGGACCTACCGCATGGATAACATGCTTAGCACGCAACAAAAACCCCGGTGTAATCCGAGCTTCGCCAGTCGGGCAACTGCCGATTTCGTTGCATGCACGGGCCAGGTCAGCACCGGCGGCACGGTGAATGGCACCACAAACACCACCACCAGCAGTCAACGACTCGTTGGCTGCATTGACGATCGCATCAACGCGTTGCACACAGATGTCGCCTTGAATTAATTCGAGTAAGTTTGCGCCACACAGATACTGCATTAAAACACCTCAATAATGACGTGAGTTCTTTGCAGGTGCGTCACGGCCAACTTTGCCGTGTCGTGCGCCATTGCTCAGGCCGCAGATGCGAAAGATGTTTGGTGAAATATGCCGCTGATTATACGAATGATACGTCAATTCTGTCAAATTATGCGATGACATCAATTGCATAGATTATCACCGCAGGCATTAACCGTTGCTCGTGTTGTGGCTGCCGCTGAATCTGACGCACCACATCCATGCCCGCTACGACGTGTCCAAACGCAGCAAATCCCCAGCCATCAGGATTGCGCCGCCCACCTTGGTCAAGCTCCGGCTGATCGCCAATACAAATAAAAAAATCTGCCTGCGCCGAATCGGGTGCAAAGCGCGCCATCGAAATAGTCCCATCACGGTGTGTTAGTCCTGTTGTGCCCGTCTGCTCCATGGCAATCGCTCCAAACTTATCAAAATCTGCGCGACACGTCGCCTGTATCACCTCGATTTTGACATCGTTCGCCGGTTGATTATCTGGGTCTATCACCACCGTTCGCCAAAAACTTCCCTGTGTATATGCCCCAGATTCCACATATCGCACAAAGTTTGCCACGGTATGTGGAGCTGCATGCGACGACAACGCTACCGTGATATCGCCCATAGCCGTACGAATAATCGCCTGCATATCCTCCTCCTCCCAACTCATTTGATGTGTAATAGGCACTGATGCGCTGATATGTGTATGGACTGGACAATATTTCTGAAACAAATCAAACGCATACTGCATTTTCCCATGTACTAGCTCCTCACCCACACAATGAATCGACAATGCAATCTCAACAAACTGATGCGGGATTGTTTGTGCTCGCCGCCCATATATGCGAATCACGTAGCGAACGACTTTTTGACGTTGACGTGATACTATTCCATGAAGCGTAATAACACTGCATCGCCCTAGCATATGCAATATCCCCTCCATAGGATCAACTGTAGGAGGGATTGGGGGATTCATGACCAATTCCTCTGCGTGAACATCGACCGTTATGGTCAACTTGACGTCTATAGGTGGCATATCATCCTCTCCTTTCTAGCATCTCTATGCGTAATAATAATCATAATACTCATTGATTAAATATTGACAATTGCTGATTTTCCGCATAGCATAAGCAAACAACGCTATTTGCAATTACAAATGCACATACCAATCTACCCTGTGATGACAGCAACAATAGCCTGTACACGATTCATTAATTACCACACATTTCTCACTATACGAGTCGTTTACCTCGGGCACACATGTTCACAAACTTTAGGTGTGCACAACTGACAACTTCTATATAATACATAGTACGCAGATTATCGTCGCACCAAACCAAGTTACAATCCTACCTGGGTGCGAATAGGTGTTTATCATGCGAAGGAGTGTCCGGTGAAAATTTCAGGGAACTACACCATCAACGCCACCCAACATCAAGTTTGGACAGCACTCAACGACATCGAAGTGCTCGCCCGCGTTGTACCTGGGTGTGAATCACTGGCCGAAGTCGGTGAGAACCAGTTTGAGGGCACCATCAAAATCGGTATCGCCGGAATCAAAGGTGTCTACAGCGGCAAAATTCGGCTCGAAGACGTCAATCCACCGCAATCGTACAAACTTGTCGCCGCCGGCAAAGGATCTAATGGAGTCGTCGATGGCGTAGGATTTGTGGAGCTCGAGCCACTCGAGGGTGGCAAAACCAATCTCAAGTACAGTGGCGAAGCCCAAATCGGCGGCATGTTGGCCAGTGTCGGCCAGCGCCTCATCGACGGGGCATCCAAACAACTGATTGGGCAAGCCCTCAAAGCACTCGAGCAACAGATTTTGCAACGTGTCCCCGCGCAGCCAGTCGTTGCCGAGCCTGTCGCAGTAGCAGAATCACCTGCGACCATCACGAACAGCGATGCGGTGGCACCAGTTTCGCCGGTCACACCCAGTGATCCTGAAGCACCGGTTGCTCCAGCCGCGCCCAAAAAGGTCGTCCTCAGCGAGGCCGAACAGATGAAGCCCGAGACACTTGTGGCTGGCATGATGAGTGAGATGCTCAACACCACCAACGGCCGTATCATCGCCGCTGCCGTACTGCTGATTATTGGTTTTTTGATTGGACGCATGAGTTCATAACTCGTGTATCATGCATGGCTGTCTACTGCAATTGCAGTTACAGATACGACACGTTTCACGTGACGCAAAAGGAGGCATTTTGTGGCTAAGATTACGGTAACGGTCAATGGGAAGACCCACACCAGTGATGTCGAAGACCGCACGCTGTTGGTGCACTATCTGCGTGAGCACCTCAACCTGACCGGCACACACATCGGGTGTGACACAAGCCAGTGTGGTGCTTGTGTAGTCGTGGTAAACGGCAAAAGCGTGAAGTCATGCACCACACTGGCAGCTCGCTGTGACGGTGCATCAGTCACCACCATCGAGGGCTTGTCACAGGACGGACAACTTCACCCACTCCAAGAGGGTTTTTGGGAGTGTCATGGCCTACAGTGCGGTTTCTGCACCCCAGGCATGATTATGGCGGCAACTGATCTGCTCGCCCAGAACCCCAACCCCACCGACGACGAGATTCGTCATGGGCTCGAAGGCAACTTGTGCCGCTGCACCGGCTACCACAACATCGTGCGCGCCGTTCAGTACGCCGCCGCCAAAATGCGCGGAGAACAGGTCACATCGCCCAACGCCTAGCGCATGACGGATGCGCACTGAGTCCATACACCCGCAGAAGTCCTTATTCTCATCGGCACGGAACCCGTTCGCTTGTTGGAGGAACAACAATGACGGCAGAAGCAACGACGCGTATGGTGGGTCGCGCTCTCAAACGACGCGAAGACCCACAACTTATCACCGGCCATGGAAACTTCTTAGACGACGTCAAACTCACCGGTATGGCCCACGCAGCAGTGCTGCGCAGTCCCTATGCCCACGCCCGCATCCGCTCTATCGACACCAGCAAAGCCAAAACGCTTCCTGGCGTCGTCGCCGTCTACATCGGCACAGACATGACGGATGTCAATCCACTCCCCTGTGCCTGGCCCGCCGGCGGCTTCAAAAACAACCTCAACACCCCTCACGCCATCGCGGTCAATGTCGTCCGCTTTGCCGGCGAAGCGGTGGCGGTTGTTATCGCCGAAGATCGCTATATCGCCCGCGATGCCCTTGACCTCATCGACGTCGACTACGAACCCCTCGCTGTCGTCGTCGATCCCGAAAAGGCCACCCACCCCGGCGCACCCCAACTCCACGAGAATGCCCCAAACAATATTGTCGTCGAGTGGAACGCCGGCAACCGCGAAGGTACCAATGCTGCAGTTGCCAACGCCCAAGTGGTCGTCAAGGAGCGCATCGTCAACCAACGCCTGATGCCCACCCCGATGGAGACCCGTGGCTCCATTGCCAACTACGAAAGCTCCACCGGCGAGTTCACCCTCTGGACCAGCTCACAAGCCCCCCACGTCCACCGCTTACTCCTCACCGCCTTCGTTTTCGGCATCCCCGAGACCAAGTTGCGCGTAATCGCACCAAACGTGGGTGGCGGGTTCGGCCAAAAGATCTTCGTCTACCAAGATATGGTCTTTTGTATGTGGGCCTCACGCAAACTCGGTCGCCCCGTCAAATACGTCGAGGATCGCTCCGAGAACTTCAAATCGTCCACCCACGGTCGCGATCACGTCACCGACGTCGAGATTTGTGGCACACGTGATGGCCGGGTCACCGGATTGCGCATCAAGACCTATGCTGGTCTCGGTGCCTACCTCTCAACCATCGCACCCGGTGTTGCGACCACCCTCTACGGGCGTATCGTCACCGGCGTCTACAAAATCCCCAATGTCTCGATTGATGTTATTGCGACCTACACCAATACCGCCATGGTCGACGCCTATCGTGGCGCCGGTCGCCCCGAAGCGTCGTACCTGATTGAGCGCATGATGGATCGTTGGGCAGCCGAGCTCGGCATGGATCCCGCCGAGGTGCGTCGCATCAACTTCATCCAACCCCACGAGTTCCCCTATGACAACGGCCTCGGTCTATTGCCCTACGACAGCGGTAACTACGCCCCCGCCCTCGACAAAGCCCTCGCCACTATCGGGTATGCCGATATGCGCCGCGAGCAAGCCGAGTTGCGCAAGCAGGGTCGCTACCTCGGTATCGGCATCAGCTCGTACGTCGAAATCTGCGGCGTCGCACCCACCGCCTGGGCCAACGGCCAAGGCTGGGGCGCCGGCTTGTGGGAGAGCGCCAATGTGCGCATTCACCTGACTGGTCAAGTCGTAGTCACCACCGGCTCACTCCCCCACGGTCAAGGCGTCGAGACAACCTTCGCCCAAATCGTGGCCGATGAGCTCGGCGTGCCCTACGACAGCGTCTTGATTGAGCACTCCGACACCGCTGGCACCCCGTTCGGCTACGGCACCTACGGCTCTCGTAGCCTCGCCGTCGGCGGTACTGCCATGGTCAAGTCCGTGCAAAAAATCAAAGAGAAGGCCAAGCGCCTCGCCGCCCACTTGCTCGAGGCCAACCCCGATGACATGGTCTTCGCCGACGGCAAAGTTCACGTCAAAGGCTCGCCCGACAAATCCAAGACGTTCGGCGAGATTGCCCTCTACGCCTCAGTCGGCGCTAGCATGCCCAACGGCGAAGAGCCCTTCTTGGACGAGACCACCTACTACGATCCACCCAACTGTACCTTCCCCTTTGGTACCCACATCTGTATCGTCGAAGTGACACCAGAGACGGGCGCCATCGAGCTCAAACGCTACGTCGGCGTCGACGACGTGGGTAACATCATCAATCCACTCATCGTGCACGGTCAGCTCCACGGCGGTATCGCCCAAGGCATCGCCCAAGCACTCTTTGAGCAGGCAGTGTATGATGACAACGGTCAGTTGCTCAGCGGTACCTTGATGGACTACGCCGTACCAACCGCCGCCATGCTCCCCAACTACGAGATCGACCACACCGTGACCCCAAGTCCGGTCAATCCGCTCGGCGTCAAAGGTGCCGGCGAGGCCGGTACCATCGGCAGCGCGCAGTGTGTCATGAACGCCATCATTGATGCCTTGTCACCGTTCGGTGTCCAGCATATGCAAATGCCGGCCACCCCCGAACGCGTCTGGAAAGCCATGCACGCCCATAAGTAGGTGCGTGCGAAAGGAGTATTAGTCCTATGATTCCTGCTGCCTTTCAATATGTGAAAGCCAACAGTGTGGCCGAAGCCTTGGTGCTCTTGCAACAACACGGCGAAGACGCCAAGTTGGTTGCCGGCGGTCACTCATTGCTCCCCGCCATGAAGTTGCGCCTCAGTCAGCCATCCGTCTTGATTGACATCGCCGCCGCCAACGATCTCAAGGGCATCGCCGTCAACGGCAACACCTTGTCCATCGGCGCCGGCGAGACCTATCATGCCATCGCCAGCTCAGCTGCCGTCAAACGCACCTGCGCTATCGTCGCCGACTGCGTCGGCCAAATCGGCGATATCCAAGTCCGCAACGCCGGCACAATCGGCGGCGCCTTGGCCCACGCCGACCCTGCAGCCGACCTCACGGCCGTCTTCTTGGCCCTCGGTGGCTCAGTATCCGTCGCAAGCGCCAGCGGTACCCGCCAAATCGCCGCCGACGACATGTTCGTGGCCATGCTCACCACTGCTCTCGACAGCGGCGAGATTATCACCACCGTGCATGTCCCCGTCATCGGCGCCGGCCAAGGTGCCTCCTACGCCAAGCTTAAGCATCCCGCCTCACGCTATGCCATCGTCGGCGTTGCCGCCATGGTCAGCATGAGCGGTGGCAAGATCACCAGTGCCCGCGTGGCTGTTACCGGCGCCGGCCCACAAGCCGTCCGCCAAACCGCCGCAGAGCAAGCCCTCGTCGGCACCGATGGCAGCGATGCCGCCATCAAGGCTGCCGCCGCCCAAGCCGGTAACGACATGGACTACCTCGGCGACATCCA
>CAYXXK010000060.1:0-17737 GCA_964469045.1 uncultured Klebsiella sp. | reverse complement strand
GATGAGTACCTTGCTAGTGCGTCAACTTACGCCGTTTTATGGGGCTCGCCAAGCGGTCAAGCCTGTTGATATGACCATTCGTGCACAACAAATCACCGCTATTATTGGACCATCTGGATGTGGTAAATCGACGGTGTTGCGTTGTATGAACCGTATGCACGAGACGATTCGTGGTGCATACGCCACCGGAACGGTCATGTTGGGTAACACCAATATTTATGATGACAAAGAAGATCCGACTGAAATTCGGCGTCGAGTTGGCATGGTCTTTCAACAGCCGGTCGCATTGCGTACGCGGAATGTATATGAGAATGTGGCGGTGGGCTTACGCTTACATGGCATGTCCAACAAAGCCGAACTGGATGTTGAGGTAGAGAAAGCATTGCGATCTGCGGTATTGTGGGATGAAGTGAAGGATGTGCTTGATAAACCTGGTACTGCCTTATCTGGTGGTCAGCAGCAGCGCCTCTCAATTGCGCGTGCACTTGCCGTAAAACCGGATGTGCTATTATTAGATGAGCCTGCTTCTGCTCTTGATCCGATTGCAACTGCCAGCATCGAAGAGTTGCTTCTCACGCTGAAAGAACAACTGACAATCGTGATTGTGACACATAGCATGCAACAAGCAGCACGCATTTCTGATGAAACTGCGGTCTTCATGGTGGATACGAGTAGCGGTCAAGCACTTGGTGAATTGGTTGAATTTGATGCAACGCGCAAAGTATTCACTGAACCGAGTGATGAGCGAACCGAGCAATATATCAGTGGCCGGGTCGGCTAAAGGATAGGGTCATGCAGAATGTAATTACCCAAAATCGTGGCCTTGGGTTTGGTGATTTGATTGCCAACCGTGATCGTACCAATGTTGCAACAGGTGCAGTTCATGCCAAAATCGAAGTGCGCAACTTTAGCTTTTATTACGGCAAGTTCAAAGCCATTAATGCGGTGACGATGGATATCCCCGCTAATCGTGTGACGGCCATAATCGGCCCATCGGGGTGTGGTAAATCGACGATGCTTCGAGCCATCAATCGCATGCATGATGCAACGATTGGTGCATATGGCGAGGGTGAGTTGCGCATCGATGGTGAGAATGTCTATGCCGAAAACGTCGATTCAGTGTTGCTCCGACGGAACGTCGGCATGGTGTTCCAACGCCCTAATCCGTTTCAACTCTCGATTTTTGATAACGTGGCATACGGCTTGCGCGTCTTAGGTATGCGCAATAAGCGTGATATTGAACAAAAAGTCGAAGAGTCCCTCCGCCGTGCGGCATTGTGGGACGAAGTCAAAGATCGTCTGCATAAAAGCTATGGCACTGCACTCTCGGGTGGCCAGCAACAGCGCTTATGTATCGCACGAGCAATTGCAACTAGCCCTGAAGTGATTCTCATGGATGAGCCGTGCTCAGCGCTTGATCCGATTGCGTCACTTAAAGTCGAAGAGTTGATAGACTCGTTGCGCAATCAGTTTACGATTGTCATGGTGACGCATAATATGCAACAAGCTGCCCGTGTCTCGGATATCACCGCGTTTATGTTGATGAATCGTGAAACCCGCGCTGGTGAACTGGTCGAATTTGACGATACTGATAAGCTGTTTACGAATCCCGAAGACAAACGCACTGAGGATTATATCAGTGGTCGCTTCGGCTAGGCATTGGCACACTGCTCCTCGTGGTTACTAACCACGAGGGGCTTTTTTGTTGACAAAAAAACAACACTGATGCATAATCTATTTCGATAAATATCTAAATAGGTGAAAGTATGGGGTTACAAGAGACGCTCAAGGCATTAGCGGACCCGGTGCGTCGCGAGATTTTGCAGCGATTGCGGGGCGGGCGATTGTCGGCGGGTGAGATCGCAGCTACATTCGAGTTATCGCAGGCAACGATTTCGTATCATTTGGCGCAGCTCAAGCAGGCTGGGCTGATATTTGAGCAGAAGCAGAAGAATCATATTTATTACGAGCTGAATACATCAGTATTTGAAGAGGTGTTGTTGTTTGTGGCGCAGTTCAATGCGAAGGAGTAGGTCGATGCACAACATACGACGAATAACGACCAGCATCATGCTTGTGGGACTAGGTATGGTGATGTTGATTTTGATGCCAACGCGGTATCGTCGGCGTGTCAAGCAAGCAGTGCGACGCAAGTTCCAACAGTTAGGTTGATAGATGCGTGTGTGGATAGGAGGCATGTGATGAACATAAAGCGGGTTATTGTCTGGGTGTTAGCGCTCGTGCCATTGGTGGCAACGTTGGTACTGTTGCCCAGCATGGCAGATCAGGTGCCGGCGCATTATGGCATCAATGGAATGGTTGACCGGTATGACTCAAAATATACCATGTTGGTCTTTCCATTCATCATTATTGCGGTCGTGCTATTGCGTGACGTGATGCCCCGTTGGCGTGTGCGTGACGACGACATGCAGGCGGCGAATGCGCAGGTAGTGGACAAGATGATTCTGCCGATTGTGGTGGTGTTAGGCGCGCTCAATGTTATGACGTTGTGGTTGGCGTATTATCAGGTCGAAAACATCTATACCACGCGTGTCAATGTGCCACAGCTGATTATGCTGGGTTTGAGTGCGCTGTTTGTGGTAATTGGCAATGTGATGCCCAAGACCAAGCCGAATCACTATGTCGGCTTTCGGATGCCATGGACCATCAATCACCCCGAGGTCTGGTACAAAACGCACCGTTTTGGTGGTGTGGTGATGACGGTATGGGGCGTCATTGGGGTGTTGGTAGCACTGTTTTGGACAGACCCGATTAGTGCGTTTGTGGTGGTAATGAGTGGCACGCTGAGCATGGTGGTGATAGTGCTGGGGTATTCGTATATGCAATATCGACAGTTGATACAGCGAGGTCGCCATGAATAATATGCGTTGGCAGATTGTACTGTATACCGTAATTGGGTTGATTGCTGGTGCGCTGGTTGGACTCAATCAGATGCGCTTGATGCCAGCCGATCAACTTAATGCCATGCTCGCCCAAGTAGGTACACCGTTGGCATTGGTGGCGATTGCGGGTGTACAAAGTGCTGTGTTGGTCTTGGTGAGTAGTGTGTTGGGGTTGCGGATGGCAGTGACGCTTGGCTTCAATACCGCAATTGTAGTTGATGCTGTAGGGCTACGCATGGCGGTGGTAACGGCAATCGTGCTGGGATTTGTGATTGTGGGGAGTGACGTGTGGGTGTTTGCGCCGTATTTGGCGGCACCAACGGGCACGGCATTTCATTGGTTGGGGTTGGTGAGTAGTGTGCTATATGGTGGTATTGTCGAAGAGATTTTGTTGCGTCTCTTTGTGATGACGTTGATTGTCTGGATTATGCGCAAGATTATTGGTGTGTTTGGGATTGATACAGTGCCAGCGTGGGTATTCTGGTGGGCGATTGGGCTATCGGCATTGTTGTTTGCCGCCGGACATCTGCCGGTGACATTTGCGTTGTTGTGTCCTGTTGGGGGCGATTGTACGCCACTGATTATTCGAGCGTTGGTGTTAAACGGTATTGGGGGAATTGGATTTGGATATCTGTATTGGCGCTACGGTTTGACGTCGGCCATGGTGTCACACATGGTGACGCACGTGGTGATGCAGGGGTTAGTAGCGATAGTGTGATATAGCCAGAGACGTATGGTGGGTGATAGCCAGAGACGCATGGGTGGTGATAGCCAGAGACGCATGGGTGGTGATAGACAGAGACGCATGACCATGCGTCTCTGTCTATCACGAATAATCATCAGATCAACGGACCGCGGCCTGCATGATTTGCTCCATGCGTTTGACCAGGGTGGCGGGATCGGTGGCGATGCCCTCGAGCATCAATGCGCTGGCATAGAGTTGCTCGACGATGGCCGCGGCGACGGGGTCATTGGGGTCGTGTGCAAGGCGTTGGGCGACGCCGATGATAATCGGGTGACTCTGATTGAACTCGATTTTGCGGGTGGGCAGGCTGGTGTCGCGGTCCATCAAGCGCCGCATGCGCTCCATCTCACTGTTGCCGGTGGCCACAAGGCGAATTGGGTGATTGCGTAAGACCGTTGAGGCCTGCACGCCGTTGACGCGTTCGCCGAGCACCTGCTTGAAGCCCTCAACCACGGCGAGGAGCTGATTGTCATCGAGTGCGCTCTCGCTGGCCTGGTCATCGCCGGGTAATTTGAGATCGGGGTCGTCGAGATTGCGGAGCTTTTTGCCGTTGTGATCGCGGACATGCTGGAGCATGAACGGATCGACCATGTCGGTGAGCAAGAGTGCCTCGAGCCCGCGGCTGTGAATGGCGTCGAGGTGCGGGCTTTGTTGGGCACTAGCGACATCGCTGGCGACGAGGTAGTAAATCTCGTCTTGGCCTTCTTTCATGCGGCTGACGTACTCATCGAGAGTTGTGAGTTGCTCGCCAGCACTGCTATGGAATCGCACCATCGGCAGGATATCGTTTTTGGTGCTGGGGTCGATAGCGATGCCCTCTTTGAAGAAAATGCCGAACTCGCGCCAGAAGATGGCAAACTTGTCGGCATCCTTGGTGGCCAACTCGTTGATTTCTTTGATGACGCGGCTAGTGAGGGTCTTTTTGATGCGAGCAGCGGCTTGAGAGCCCTGAACCATCTCGCGAGAGACGTTGAGTGGCAGATCCTCGCTGTCGACCACGCCCTCCATGAAGCGCAGCCAGTTGGGCAGCATCTCTTTGGTCTCGGCCTGAATCAGTACACGACGCGAGTAGAGGGCGATATTGCCCTCGATGCGGCGCTCGATCATGCCACGCTCGCGAGTGGCAGGCACAAACAAGATGGCGTGTAGGTCGATGGGCGCATCGGTTGAGACGTGGATGGTCATGAGTGGCTCATCCATCTCGTAGGTCAGCTGCTGATAAAAGTCATTGTAGCGACTGGACTCAACGGTGCGCGGAGCGACGCGCCATAGTGCCTCGGTGTCGTTGATGGTCTCGTCGCCCATTTGGATGGGCACGGGGATATAGCGCGAGTGCTTATTGATGATTTGTTTGATGCGCCACGATGAAGCAAACTCGGCAGCATCGTCTTTGAGGTGTAGGGTGATGGTCGTGCCGCGCTCGTCGCGGGTGGCTGGGCGGATAACAAAGGTATCGTTGCCGTCGCACTCCCACTCAGAGGCTTCGGCCTCGGGGTCGAATGAGCGGCTGACGACGGTGACTTTGTCGGCCACTACAAAGGCTGAGTAGAAGCCGACGCCGAACTGGCCGACGAGGTCGCTAGCTTGACCGGCCTCGAGCGATTCGATGAGTGCTTTGGTGCCTGATTTGGCGATGGTGCCGAGATTTTCGGCCATCTCGGTGGCTGACATACCCGATCCAGTATCGCTGATGGTGATGGTCTTGGCCTCTTCGTTGACGGTGATGGTAATCAGTGGGTCAAGCTCTGGATTGAGGATATTGGCATTCGTGAGCTGAATAAACCGAACGCGGTTGATGGCGTCAGCGGCATTTGAGATCAGCTCGCGCAAAAAAATCTCGCGGTCAGAGTAGAGCGAGTGCGTCAGAATGCGGAGCAATTGACGCATTTCGGCACGAAAAGGTACGGCGTTTTCGGTGGTCACAAAACCCTCCACAAATCGATAATTCTATACGGTTGTATGGTAGCGAATTTTGGGGTGACGTGGTGTAAGAAAAACGTAAAAATTAGCGGTCGGGACTAGCGCACCGGTGGCAACCAAACGCCGGGAAGTCCACGACATTCTTCGACTTTGCGCATCAGGGTGGCCATATCGCGGGCAACGATGGTTAAATGCCCAACTTTGCGACCAGGGCGGGGTGTTTTGTGGTAGAGATGGACAAAAACACCAGCAGGAATATCTGCAGGGTTTGGGAGATCGCCGATGAGATTGACCATGGCGCTCATACCACGGGGTGTGGTAGGACCAAGAGGTATGCCACACACCGCACGCACATGATTCTCGAATTGAGAGGTCATCGCACCTTCGATGCTCCAATGGCCTGAATTATGGACGCGTGGTGCTAATTCGTTGACGAGGAGCGTGGGGCCGTTTGGTGTCATTACCTCGAAGCACTCGATAGTTAAGACGCCGACATAATTGAGTGCATTAGTCAATAGTTGCGCAAGGGCATCTGCCTGTGCTTCTAGCAATGGATGCACATTGGGAGCTGGGGCAACAGAGAGGCGCAATATGCCTTCGTGGTGGTGATTTTCGATGAGTGGATAACGTACTGTATGACCACGTTGATCGCGTACGGCGATAATCGACAGCTCACGGGTAAAGTTGACAACGCCTTCGAGGATGAGATCTTGGCCAGCCAAATCGACCATCATCTGATAGGCTTCAGTCAAACTGTTGATGCGTTTTTGACCTTTGCCATCGTATCCCATGCGCCGAGTTTTGGCGAGAGCCGGAAGGCGTGTCTTCTCGATTGCTTGAGAGACGCCCTTGGTAGGGTCAATTGACGCAAATGGTGCAGTCATGAAGCCTTGGTCGGTGACAAATTGTTTTTCAAATAAGCGATCTTGGCATATTGCTAATGCGTTGGGGAGTGGATGAATGGGTTTGAGTTTGGCAAGAAAGTCGGCAGCATGTGCGGGGACATTCTCGAATTCATAAGTGATGACGTCGACGCGTTCAGCAAATATCTTGAGCGTGGCGTTTTGGGTGTAGCTTGACTGATGGTGATCGGCCACGTATTTGGCAGGTGCATCTGCAGATGGCTCATACACATGGCAACGGATACCAAGTGGCAATGCGGCCATGGCGAGCATTTGGGCTAATTGGCCACCACCGAGAATCCCGAGTTGTGTTGCGTAGGTCATGCGCGTGTCACCCTTGATGAAACATTCATTTTATTATAGTACGGTTTGTTCGGCGCGACCATAAATTTTTCGATAATATCAAGGCACCCTCAGGTGCACGACGGGCGAGCAATACCTGAGGGTGTCATCGATGTGTGTGTTAGGCACTTGGGTTGCGTGGGTCGGGGTGATTGAGTACCTTGGCAGCATTAGCCTCACGGCGTTGGTGGAGCGCGTGGGCCACCTCGGGGAGTTCGGCTGCCACAATTGCTGCGGCAAGGAGGGCTGCATTAATTGCGCCTGGCTTGCCGATGGCGAGGGTGCCGACTGGCACGCCGGCGGGCATCTGCAAGATGGACCAGACGGCATCGACGCCGTTCATGGCGCCGTTGGGGACCGGCACCCCGAGTACTGGCACGAGCGTTTTGGCGGCGAGCATTCCCGGTAGGTGCGCCGCCCCACCGGCCCCGGCGATGATGACACGCAATCCGCGCGCGGCGGCGCTTTCGGCAAAGGAAAAGAGCAAATCAGGAGTGCGGTGTGCTGAGACGACCTGAGTCATGTGTGGCACGCCAAGCTCTGTTAGTGTGTGCACGCTGTGTTGCATGACATCCCAATCGGAGTGTGAGCCCATTACCACGGCCACGAGCGCAGTCTGCATGATTATCTCCCTGAGCGGCGATAGATTGCTTGTTGGTAGAGTTGAATATACGTCTGTGCTGAGCGATGCCAACTAAAGTCTTCGCGCATGTTGCGTTGTTGGATTGAGCGAAACACCGCTGGCTGAGCGTAACAGTCGAGTGCACGTTTGATCGCCTCGCCGAGGGCTTCAGGAGTATAGTCACTGAAGCGGTAGCCATTGCCGTGTGCACCCTCGCGTACGGTGTCATTAAGCCCGCCGACGGCGCGCACGACCGGTACTGCGCCATAGCGCATAGCGATGAGTTGGCCGAGGCCGCCTGGCTCGAAGCGTGACGGCATCAAGAAGAGGTCAACGCCGGCGTAGATGCGATTGGCGAGGGCGGCATCAAAGCCGACGTGAATGGCCATGCGATCGGGATGGCGTTGACATAACTCACGCATGCGTTGCTCCCAATGTGGTTCACCTGATCCCAAGATCACCAACTGCAGATTAGTATTGGCGAAGATTCCAGGGAGTGCGGCATCGAGCAAGTCGATGCCTTTTTGGGAGGCTAAGCGCGATACGATACCTGCGAGTGGGAGATGTGCATCAACGGGCAAGCCGAAGTGTGATTGAATAGCTGCTTTGCAGGTGGCTTTGCCAGCCAAATCGTCTGCCGAATAGGTGGCAGCGAGGTGCGGGTCAGTGACTGGGTTGAAAAATTCAACATCAATGCCATTGAGGATGCCACTATGACGATCGCGCATACTGCGCAACACACCATCGAGGCGCTCGCCATACGCTGGTGAAAGGATTTCATTGGCATAGGTTGGGCTGACGGTGTTGATCATGTCGGCGGCAAGTAGGCCGCGAGCCATGAAGTTGAACGTGTCGCCGGGGAGGCCGGCGTGGTGTTCAACGCCACCCCATTCATCGAGGCCAGCGAGGTGCCGTGACCAGCCGCCGTATTCACCTTGGTAGGCAAGATTGTGGATGGTGAAGACCGTTGCGATATGGCCGAATGTGTAGGCATAGCGCGTACGCATAAATGCCAACACAAGTGCAGTGTGCCAGTCATTTGCATGGACGACGTCGGCACTCCAATGAAGAACTTCACGGAGGTGTTGGATGAGGTGCATGACACCCCGAGCAAAGAGAATGAAGCGGGCGTCGTCGTCGTGTTCGCCATAGACTGCGTCACGCTCAAAGGCGGCAGGGATGTCGAGTAGATAGCGCGGGGTACCGTCTGCGGTGGGAACGAGGTAGACGCGTATTTCTTCTTGGCGTTCACCGAGTGCAAGGAAGCTTGCACTCAGCGGCTCAACGCCGGAGATAATGTGGCGCATCTTGCGATAGAGGGGCATCACAAGAGCGGCATCAACACCTTCGCGACGGAGCTGACTGGGCAGTGCACCTGCAACATCGGCGAGGCCGCCGACTTTCATTAGGGGGGCGGCTTCAGCCGCCACAAACAATACACGCATGATTCTTTCTCCTTTGGCAACAGCGCCAATGTGTTCCGCCTCATTGCGAAACAGCGGTGGATGAGGTTGGTCGGCCAATGACAAGCCAGACGCCAATGAATGTCAAGCATGAGCCAACAAAAAAAGCAAACGTTGGAGTCTCATTCAGCCACAGCCATGCAACGATAGTACCGGCAATAGGTTGAAAGTACATCATGGCGGCGACATTACTTGAACTACTCTTTCCGAGTGCCCAAAACAAGGTGAGATAACCAAGTACGGTCACTAAGAGCGCAGTATACAAGACACCGAATACCGATGCAGATGTGATATGAGTCACCTGGCCGTTGAAGTATTCACCGATAGTAAACGGCAGAAGAGAGATGACGCCCACAAATGCCGCGGCTGCAGTCGCTGGGAGAGGAGTGATACGTTGCATCAACGAACGTCCCATGACATTATACGTCGCCCATCCAATTGCACTAATGAGATAAATACCGTAACCGGCCCATACTGACCAATCAAATTGTACACCTTCTTGTGGGTTTAGGACGATGACGACTCCAATAAGTGCGAGGACAGTACCGATGCGCATACGCCAGCTGAACGGTTCGTTGAGCGTGATGCTTGCAATAATCGCCACCCACAAAGGTGTTGTTGTTGACATGAGGGCGATGTGTGTCGCTGGGCTTAAGACGAGTGAGTAGACTTGGGTTATTTGGGTGATACAAAAACCAATTAACCCCATGAAAATAAGTTGGTTACGCTCGGGACCACGGAGGAGTTCCCACACCTGGCGTGCGGAGAGTGGCAGAAGCACTGCAAGTGCGACAGTAAAACGCCAAAAGGCAAACGAAATCGGTGGCATATCGAGGAGCGCAGGCTTGGTAATCGGAAAAGCGGCCCCCCAAATCATATTAATACACGCCATAACGCTCAACGCAACGAACGTAGGGTTGCGTGTTGCAGAAATCGACATAACTATTCTTTCAATGTAGCGTCTACGACATGTATTATACGGCGTATAGCAACAACTACAAACAAACAGCCCCTCGCATACTGATGTATGCGAGGGGCTGGCAATCATGATTATGGGGCGCGTGTCGGGGTACGCGAGACGAGCGACCCGTGCATGGCATTGCCGAAGGCGCGGACGTTGGCGTCACGCATGCCCACAACGGAGTTGACATACCCGGCGGCGATTGCGCCAACGGGGCTTAGATCCTCGGGAACGCGAGATTGGCTATAGTCATTGCGCCCCCAAGCGAAGACTTTGCCGTCACGCGTCAGTGCCATAGAGTAGCTGACGCCAGCACTGATTTTGATGACATCTTTGAGGCCGGCAGGGATCTTACATTGTCCTTCGTCGTTGCGTCCCCAGCAAACGACAGTACCATTATTGCGCAAAGCGAGCGAGTGATCGAAGCCACCGGCGACGGCAATCACGTTGGTGAGATTGCTAGGGACATTGGTCTGGCCCCAGGTATTGCGCCCCCAGGCGATGACTTTGCCGTCATTCTTGACGACGAGGGCATGCGAGTGACCGGCGCCCACGGCGATGAGGTTGCGGCGACCTGCCAATGGGACATCAAGTTGTTTGAAGTCGTTGCGTCCCCAGATGACGAGGGAGCCGTCGTTCTTGATGGCCATCACATGTCCAAGGCTTGCCGAGATAGTGCGTACACCACTGAGGGCTGCAGAAGGAATCGTGAGTTGACCGAACTCACTCTTGCCCCAGGCATAGACGCGTCCGGCATCACTGAGGGCAACTGCATAATTGGAGCCGACTTCGACTTCTTTGACAGGGACGTTTGCCATCCAGCGTGGTAGATTTGCTTGGCCTTCACGGTTGAAGCCCCACGTCACCATGGTGCCGTTGTGGAGAACGCCGAGCGTAAATGACGCACCGACGGCTACGTCTTTGAGGGCAAACGGGTGTGGAGTGGGTGTGAATGTAGGCGTTGAAGTAAATGTGGGTGTTGCTGTTGATGTTGGAGTGGCGGTCGCTGTATTGGTTGGTGTGAATGTAAATGTACTGGTTGGTGTGGATGTATGTGTAGGAGTGAATGTTCGCGTCGGGGTAAACGTATGTGTTGGGGTGAACGTCCGTGTTGGAGTATTTGTGGGAGTAAATGTGTTCGTAGGCGTGAATGTCTGTGTTGGTGTAAAGGTGCGTGTTGGTGTGAATGTGTTTGTTGGTGTGAGTGTCGGCGTCGATGTCGGATTTACGTTTGTGATGGTATAAACGACTCCATCGAGTTTGGATGAGCCATCACAAATTGGATCACCTGTGGTCCAGTTGCTGGTTGATGCATCGGTGCCTGGGTCAGCCAACTCGAACCATGCATACTCTGTGCCTTCGCTGACCATATCATAGGTGTAGGTGATTGGAATGGTAATACCACTAACGTTGTTTGCGGCAATCATGCCACCATCATAGTCACCAGCAGGAAGGGTAATCAGCCACTCGTTGCTCCCTGCAGTATGTGTGATTGAACCATCGCCGTAGGTATCATTCGTTGGGGTACCGAGTGTAAAGTCACTATCTGGGGTAGCTGCACCGTCTTTTTGGCGCAAAAGTAGCTTGGTATCAGCCTCTACACGACCATTGATGCGCAGGTGGATTGCGGTGGGTGTTGCTTGTTCGTTTGCACTTGTATCACGACTTGTCCCAAAATCGATAATCGGAGCTAGGTTGATTTCTATTGAATCAAGCAAGTTTGCTGATGCGCCGGCAGGTGAAATGCCAAAGAACCCGAGATTACGAATCCCGCCAAAATCGCTGTCAATCGTATGTGTGCCATAAAATCGTACCCAGTTTTTGAGGGGGGTGTTGTAGACTTGCGAACCACTCGCAGTGGTGCCAGTGTAATCGGTGACACTGGCCACAGCAGTGCTCCCACTTGCACCTTGCACGTTTCGACCGCGTAAAATTTGGCGTGAATAGGAGTCAGCGCTCTTTGAACCAGCAGCAAGACCAGATGGAATACCAAAGCGGAACTCAACTTCATTGGTATCTGACCAATTGCGTACATGGTGCCAAAATTGAAAATCAAATGATTCTCCACCAACCATACATATTGGTTGATAGGCCATTGAGACGGTGTAGGCGTTTAGTTCTATGTAATAGGTTCCATTTGGTGCACCGTTGCCAACAAGGCTATCGTTTGCGGCATTTTTTGTCCAAACTTCAAAAACGCGACATGACCCTTGAACGGGGTGTGTGGTCAACCAGCCACGCATTGCACTTTCACAAACCATACCACTGGTATTTTGGAGCTCAAAAGAGGTATTACTAATAACACGTACACCGCCAATTGCGGTGTTGATGGTAGGGTTGGTTGTGGTTGGAATTGTTTGGGCATGTGCTGGTGGTGGCGTCAAAATAGTGAGTATGATCATGATTGCGATGATGACAGTCCTGATGTCGTTGAGTGTGCGCATACCGTTCCTTTGTATACTGTAAGTGAATAAAAATTATTTTCACTACGAAACAAATATTTATTTAAATATACAAAAATAATGCAAAAACATTAGATTTATATAAATAAATTAATTAATGAATTATGCAATAATTTATACATAAAAATATATGCAAATATTGCATGAAAACAAGGGAGATTATAGCATATAACTCTGATGGTTATGAATGAGATAGACGAGAATGTGAGGAGGAGATGTGAACGTGTGCAGATTTGGCTGCTGATATCGGATGGTTGAAGTAATGAGCAAGATCACGGCGTCGATAACTGGATACACGTCAGGCGTTGCAGAGGTGTGAATATGATTTGTGTGTATGGTATAGGCACAGTGAATGATGCTTCGTTGAGATGCTTGTTAGGGAGGTGTTACATGGAATGTGCTATTGGTATGACTGAAATGGTATCAATCTAGAATGATATGCATGACAAGTGACTACTGGTGCGACTGGATATGTGATTGATGAAGACAACGTAATAGGTTGATTTGACTATAAAAATGGCCACGGATGAATTATGCATATGATACCAACGTGTAGTGTGTTAATTGTATGTATTTCGCTCGTTTGTGATTCAATAATCGTGTTTATGTGTAATGCGTCATGTGCCAGCATTATGCCTTGATCTGGTAGAGTAGATAATTTGAATAAATATACTGATAAACATGAATAACACAAAGTTTAAAATAAGAAAATTATATATAAAATTAAATGATCTATGAGAAATAAAAAAGGCTCCTCACTCAGATTTCGTTGAATCTGGGTGAGGAGTGGATGTGAAAGATTACGGTGCAAGTGTCGGCGTACGCGAGACGAGCGACCCGTGCATGGCATTACCGAAGGCACGGACGTTGGCGTCACGCATACCCACAACGGAGTTCACGTACCCTGCGGCAATTGCACCCACCGGGCTCAAATCTTCAGGAACGCGAGATTGATTGTAGTCGTTGCGTCCCCAGGCAAGGACTTTGCCGTCGCGCGTCAGTGCCATCGAGTAGCTAACACCGGCGCTGATTTTGATGACATCTTTGAGTCCAGCAGGGATTTTGCATTGACCTTCACGGTTGCTTCCCCAGCAAACAACAGTACCATTACTGCGTAAAGCGAGCGAGTGATCGAAGCCACCGGCTACGGCGACGACATTGGTAAGCGTGCTTGGGACGTTGGTTTGGCCCCAAGTATTGCGTCCCCAGGCGATCACTTTGCCATCAGTTTTGACGGCGAGAGCATGGGAGTGACCAGCTCCCACGGCGATGAGGTTGCGGCGACCTGCCAATGGCACATCGAGTTGTTTGAAGTCGTTACGTCCCCAGATGACGAGGGAGCCATCGTTCTTGATGGCCATGACATGCCCTAAGCTTGCCGAAATAGTACGTACACCAGTACGGGCAGCGGTGGGAATGGTGAGTTGACCGAACTCACTCTTACCCCATCCATACACACGGCCGGCTTCACTAAGGGCAACTGCATAATTGGAGCCGACCTCGACTTCTTTGACGGGGACGTTTGCCATCCAACGCGGCAGATTTGCTTGGCCTTCACGGTTGAATCCCCACGTCACCATGGTGCCATTGTTGAGAACAGCTAGCGTGAAAGAGGCACCGACTGCCACGTCTTTGATGGCAAATGGGTGTGGGGTTGGCGTGAAGGTAGGAGATGCGGTGAATGTTGGTGACGAAGTAAATGTTGGTGATGATGTGATTGTTGGTGATGGTGTCAAGGTCCGGGTGGCCGTTGCTGGTGCTGATGCAACATTGAATGATCTTGTGACTGATTGTGCGGCGGCATACTGACGACCATCACGCTCTCCACCTGGTTGTGAGGCGACAATAGTACACACGCCGTTACCTGGGAAGGTAATAGTGCCATCAGCATTAACGGTACAGACTCCTGGGGTTAGCGATACAAGTCGTACACGCAATCCTGAGTTTGATGTGGCATCGGGAACAACGGTGTCTGCTTGGCTTGCATCGGGAATTGCTGGGAAGGTGATGGCTTGAGGGAAACCGATGGTGATGTTGTCGAGCCAGAATGATGCTCCAGAATATCGACCACCAGAGCGGTCAAATGTGCCGTTGACAAAGACGAAACGGTAGTTTGATTTGGTAGCAGGAATGGTGAATGACGAGAATTGCCAGTCAGACACATATGTACCGGTGCCGTCATCGGTCTTGGTGAACGTGCCAGTTTGATCAATAACTTCGTACTGGGTACATGTGTCGACATCAAGCAAGTATCCGAGCACCGCATAGTCGTCACCACCAGCCGCCGAGAACCAGTCGAGCGTGACTACTTGTCCTTGGAGCGCACTAAAAGCATCGCTGTAGATCGCTGGACCGTGCAAGATGTGATAGGGTTGGTTGCGACTACCGCTCCCCAACTCCATAAATAACATCTTGTCGCCGTCGGTTGGTCCAAGTCCGCCGCTATTAAGTGCGACAGTCTTTGCTATCGAGGTAAAGGTAGTAGTAAAACTCCCACCGTCATTATCATCGGTAGGGGCACTGGATGCAGGAGCGCCATATTTGTTGGCGTCACGCGTCAAAATATCACTGTAATTGGTTGTATCCTGCGATACACAACCACCGATGTTGGTGACGCCAAGATCGATGAATCCATTTGTCGCAACGCTCACATTGCCACCCACCAATGTCCAATTGGTCTGGGTGGTTGATTCAAGTGCATCTGTCTCGAAGCTGCCGTTCAAAATTTGTGGGGCGGGTGAGACTACACTCGTGACTGCTGTGTACGCACTTGTGCCACTGGTGTTTTTTGCAGCCACACGAAAGGTGTATTCGGTACCGTTCGTGAGCCCAGTGACTTTGGCGAATTCACGGATGCTAACGCCGTCATTGAATGTGACACATGATGTTCCACTACTGTTGCATCGTTGCACGACATAGTCAGTCGGTGTACCAGTGCTTGGCGCATCCCATGCCACCGTCACAAATCCGTTGCCGATGTTTGAGACTACGAGGTTGCGCGGAACTCCTGGAACTGTTGCACTTACTTCAGGAATGTAAATGACAAATGAAACCACTAATGCAAGTAGCGAAATAATAGAGGGTATTCGTGATTTGATTTCCACTTTTTCACCATAAAACATCGGCTTAATCTCCTGTGTTTTGATAAATTAATGACCTGTAACCAATAAAATAATAGCATATTATGAAAATTTTATAGTTAAAATAAAGTGTAAATAAACAAATAAATTGTCATAAAAAATGAACATTTAATTTTATTGAAGATGTAAAATGAATAATTATGAAATAATAATTATTGAAATTTAAATTATTAAATAAAGTAAAAATAATAAATTAGTAAAAATAAATATAAACAAAAATATGTGTGTTGTGAAAAGATGATATATAACAATATAGCTACGGAGTAGATTAAGATCAATTCGAAAAGATGATACTAAGTGCACGCCAGGTTAAAAACGCGAAAATGTGTCGATTGATTCGATAGATACCACATATAGTGTGATGCATGAGGGATTGGATTACAGTAACGTCATGGAGTGACCGTATAGCGTGCGTGACGTGCGGAGGCTGAGCATTTAATTGCCACATACACAGAGGTGAGCATTGCGCAAACCGATTCATTCACATAGCTTGCAGATAATTGCGCCAGGCGTTGCTACCGGAAGTGATGTAGGACTGACCACAGTTGTTACAACCACGTGCATACTTTGCCATTACGCGTCTAGATTGGGTGGAAATAGGGAATGAATGGTATAGTACAAGAATAGAAAGAATGGCAATGACGAGGTAAAACTGACATGGAGCACACAACAGATTCAGGGATTCCGATCAAGGGAATCTACCGCTCTGACGATGTACAAGGCGCTCAACCTGACCCTGGTCAGTACCCATATACGCGAGGCGTGTACCCGGAAATGTACCGTAGTCGTTTTTGGACAATGCGGCAATATGCGGGATATGCATCGGCCAAAGCGAGCAATGAGCGCTATCGATACTTGCTGGAGCAGGGGCAAACTGGGTTATCGGTAGCGTTTGATTTGCCGACGCAGTTGGGGTTGGACTCAAGTGATGATCGTGCCGATGGCGAGGTTGGCAAGGTTGGCGTGGCGATTGATTGTCTGGATGATATGTTGACGTTATTTGATTGCATCCCGCTCGACAAGGTAACGACGTCGATGACGATTAATGCGCCAGCAGCGGTCTTGTTGTTGTTGTATGAGTTAGCAGCTGAGCGCCAAGGTATAGAGGCAACGGCGCTTGGTGGCACTATTCAGAATGATATTTTGAAAGAGTATGCTGCGCGCGGGACATATATCTACCCACCACGGCCGTCAATGCGGTTGGTGACCGATACGTTTGCCTATTGTGCGGAGCGGATTCCCAAGTGGAACACGATTTCGATTAGCGGGTATCACATGCGTGAGGCGGGGTGTACCGCCGTGCAAGAGATTGCCTTTACGCTGGCAAATGGGATTGCGTATGTAAGTGCGGCGCAGGCGGCAGGACTTGATGTTGACCGCTTTGCACCGCGGTTATCGTTCTTTTTTGCGTGCCATAACAACTTTTTGGAGGAGGTGGCCAAGTTCCGCGCGGCGCGGCGCTTGTGGGCCACGATTATGCGCGAGCGGTTTGGCGCCAAGAAGGACCAGAGCTTGATGCTCCGCTTCCACACCCAAACGGCGGGGTCGAGTTTGACGGCGCAGCAGCCACTGAATAACGTGGTGCGCACAACGATGCAGGCCCTGGCGGCGGTACTCGGTGGTACGCAGAGCTTGCATACGAACAGCTTTGATGAGGCGATTGGGTTACCAACCGAGCAGGCGGCGACGTTGGCGTTGCGCACACAGCAGATTATTGCGTTCGAAAGTGGGGTTGCGAGTAGTGCTGATCCGCTAGCTGGCTCGTACGTGATTGAATCGTTGACCGATGAGCTCGAGTCCCGTGCTCGTACATTGATTGCAGAAATTGATGCGATGGGTGGTGCGGTTTCGGCGATCGAACAGGGCTGGGTGCAGGGGGCGATTGCAGATGCAGCCTATGCGTATCAACGCGAAATTGAGCAGCAGGAGCGGATTGTGGTGGGATTGAATCGGTTTGCGGATGGTGGAACCCAGGATTTTCCTGTGTTTAAGCCAGATCCACGGGTGGCCGAAGAGCAGTTGGCTCGACTCAACGATATCAAATCACGTCGCGATAACCAGGCGGTGGCAACAGCATTGGCTAAGATTGAGCAGACAGCCCAGGGGAGTGACAACTTGTTGTATCCGATGCGCGAAGCGTTGGCGGCCAATGCAACGGTTGGTGAGGTGTGTGGCGTGTTGCGGAAAGTGTGGGGAGAGTATCGGCCGAGTGTGAGGGTGTAGGAAGTGAAAAGTGGGGAAGTGAAAAGTGGGGAAGTGAAAAGTGGGGAAGTGAAA
>CAYXXK010000059.1:11102-18921 GCA_964469045.1 uncultured Klebsiella sp. | reverse complement strand
GACTGCGCAGTTTTGCCGACTGCCGTCTGACCAATCACAAAATACACCAATGGCAAATCAGTCATGTGCTGTATCTTCAATCACTTGTGCCCGTCGCTCAAACTGAGAGCGGGGCATCATCAATACCCGATGACACTGTGCACAGCGTACGCCGATATCCGCCCCGACGCGCGTCACCAGCCAATCGTTGCTCCCACAGGCATGTGGTTTGGGCAGTCGCACACGCACATTAATCTGTATTTGATTGGGTGGGATTGGCATCGCGCCACAACTCCTCGGTTTGGCCGTTGAGATGGCCATCAGCCGCAAATAATTCGTCAACACGTTGGCGATAGCGTGCATTAATTTCACGCAAAGCTGCCTCGGCATCAAGATTATGGTGCGTCGCCGTCACGGCAATCGCAAACAACTGTTCGCCGAGTTGTGCCAGCGACGGTGCGTCAGCTTGTGCCCCAGCGACATGCATCCCATAGCGTTTTGATTTATTGATAAGTGCCCCAGTGGCAGTCAACGCTGGAAGTGCAAGTGGTACACCAGCGAGTGGACTGCGCGGTTTGTCGCTCTGCGGTGATTCTTTTTGTTTAATCTTGTACCAGTTATTGAGCACCGTCTCGGTATCTTTGGCGACCATGTCGCCAAAGACGTGGGGATGCCGGCGAATAAATTTGGCTGATACTTGTGCGTACACATCTGCCATGCGAAAGCGCCCGGCTTGACGGGCCATTTCGGCTTGCATCAAAAGATTCAACAACACATCGCCTAACTCTTCCACCAGACTTGCATCATCGCCACGATCGAGCGCATCTATCGTCTCGTAGGTCTCTTCGAGCAGAGTGCGACGGAGCGACTGCGGCGTTTGTTCGTGATCCCATGGGCAGCCACCGGGGCCAAGCAAGCGCATGATGATATAGGCAATACCATCGGGCGTACGGTGATTGTCGAGCGCATCAAGTGCGGGCAGATACAATGTCACCGGCCATTGGTGCCAGCTGGTCACTGCATCAAGACGCATCCATGCAACCTGATTATCGGCAGCTATCAACGCTACCTGATGCGCATCAGGATAGGCCTCAACGAGCTGGGCATACACATGCTGCGCCAGAGTTGCGTCATGTACATGACAAACCCATGCGCTTTGATGCGGGCGCACTGGCAACGGCAACATGTGTGGAGTATATGGCTGTTGCAGCTGCATGGTTGACCATGCCACGCGATCATCGGTAACTGGTACAAACTGGAGCGCATCACATACCTGACTTGCACCGCCGGTATCACCAACAACAGGTGCCCATGTATCAAGCGGCAACGATGCACCATGAATCACACAGCGATCGGGAGCATGCCGAAGCAACGCCTGGACGGTGACGTCGCCCCAGCGTGGATGCCCAGGCACCGCATACACAACATCTTCTGAGGTCGATGTCAACATCTCAATGAGTTGTTGTATGCCTGCAGGAGTATGCAGGATCTCATCAAAAGCGTGATACGGCTGTGTCAATTGGGCAACGGCTGGGTGTTGTGCAGTACGTAAGAACACCAGTGGCGTCTGCTGCACACGTGCAACGACGCCACTATCGAGGTGTCCAGATGTACCAAGTCCCACTATGTGAATCATGGTCTATCCTTTGGGTTGCGCTCCAACCTTACGGAGCTGGGGTTGGTTCGAGTTCGATGCCGGCCGTAGGTGAAGCCACAACAGTCGTCGGTTGCACAACGATACGTTCCTCGGTAACACCTTTCGTACGCTCATCTTCAATCAATTTTTGGAGTGCTTCATAGCGACGCTGTTCAAGCATTGAAGGCAAACGTGTTTCAATTTCGCTGGGAATGGTTTCAGGATCGAGCAACGAGCGCTCTTCACGACCAAGTACTTTAATGACGTGATAGCCAAACTCAGTTTTCACTGGAGTTTGCGTATACTCGCCAACCTTCAAATCATCAAAGACTGCAGTATCGAACTCAGCGACGTAGTACCCACGGCCAGTCCACTCGTAGATGCCTTCGTTGTCTTTACTACCGGGATCCGTTGAATACTCAGCAGCTAACGTACCAAACTCTTTGCCTTCTTTGAGTAGATCAATCACGCGTACTGCGGTCGCTTCATCATCAACCAAGATATGCTGGACTCGTGCTTGGAGCTCTGTGCTCTTGGCTTGCTCTTCGAGTTCTGCTTGAATCTCAGCGCGCACTGATGCCTCATCAACCAATGTCTCAGCTAACTTCCCTTGAATCACAAAATATTCTACGAAACTCAAAAAGTCCGGGTCGGTAGCGTTTTCAAAGCCGAGCTGATCGCTAATGACCACATCAAACTCTTCAGAGCCACTTTGTGATACCGCTGTGCGGAAGTCTTCGACTTGCTTGTCGACGGCTGCTTTATCGGCAGTGATGCCTTTTTCGGTGGCAAGACCCATAATGACATGCTGCACAACGAATTGTTCGATGACGTAATCATCCAGTTCGCCTTTGCTTGGCATTTGTGTCACATTCGGATTTTTGCGCAACCCGATTTCAATGCGTGATACACGATCATCGAGCTCCGTTTTGCTCAATACATACTCATTGACCTTCGCCGGAGGCGTCGCAAGTAACGACTCAAGAGGATTTGTACATGCAACCAACACCAACGCCACGGTCAACAACCACAACAAACGAACTACAGAACGCATGCCTACTCTCTTTCATCATGCACAACATTCGATGAGTTGTGCAATGGTACGTAACATATCTCAGCGGTTTCGATACGACATCGATGAAGAAGAGCAAAACCGCAACCACCTACAGAACAATGCCTAATCGTCGTCACCATCGGTATCAAGCGACAAGACGGCCATGAATGCCTCCTGCGGAATCTCGACATTACCGACCATCTTCATGCGCTTCTTGCCCTCTTTTTGCTTTTCGAGCAACTTGCGCTTACGCGAAATATCACCGCCGTAACACTTGGCGAGCACGTCTTTGCGCATCGCCCGAATCGACTCACGAGCAATCACCTTACTCCCAACTGCAGCCTGCAACGGCACCTCAAACATCTGACGCGGAATGAGTTTGCGCAAGCGCTCGACCAACTGTCGCCCTTGTGTATATGCACTATCTTTGTGGACAATCAACGACAACGCGTCAACGGGCTGATGATTGACTAAGATGTCGAGCTTGACGAGGTCCGACTCTTGATAGCCCGACAAGGTGTAATCAAGCGACGCATATCCTTGGGTACGAGACTTGAGCTGATCATAAAAGTCCACCACGATTTCGTTGAGTGGGATGAGGTACTTAAGCGACACGCGCTGTGGATCGAGGTGATCCATGGCTTGGAACGTACCGCGCTTGCCGGTGACTAACTCCATTACCGTACCAATATACTTAGTCGGCACAATCACCGTAATCGCCATCACGGGCTCTTCAATGGCGGAAATCTGCCCTTGCTCAGGCATCTCGGATGGATTTGAGACATTGATGATATCACCGGTCTGCAACATCACGTTGTACTCTACTGACGGCGCCGTAATCAACAGCGTCAAGTCGTACTCACGCTCGAGTCGCTCACGCACGATCTCCATGTGAAGCAACCCCAAGAAGCCACAACGAAAGCCAAAGCCGAGGGCAGCAGACTTTTCGGGGCTAAAGGTCAGGGCAGCATCGTTAAGCGCTAACTTCTCGAGCGCCTCACGCAACTCAGTGTATTGATTGGATTCGACTGGATACAAACCAGCAAAGACCACCGGTTTGGCGTGACGATAGCCGGGCAACACCTCAGCAGCAGGATTATTCGTCAGCGTCACCGTATCACCAACCTGCACATCACCAATCTGCTTGAGTCCCGTGGCAATATAGCCGACCTCGCCCGGCCCGAGTGAGTCAACCGCCACCATGGTTGGGTGGAAGTAGCCAATCTCAAGCACATCAGCATCGACTGCCGACGTCATAAATCGTACTTTTGAGTTGCCACGGAGCTCGCCCTCGACCACACGTACATAGGCAATGACGCCTTTGTAGACATCGTAGTGTGAGTCGAAAATAAGGGCCCGCACGGGCTTTTCGGGGTCGCCTTGGGGGTGAGGCACGCGTTCCACCACGGCATCAAGGATTTCTTTGATACCAATGCCGTTCTTGGCCGACGCGCGTAAGACATCCTCAGCGGGCACGCCCAAGATACGCTCTACCTCGGCAGCCACAAACTCGGGATGGGCGCCGGGCAAGTCGATTTTGTTGAGGACAGGGATAATCTCGAGATCGTGCTCCATGGCCAAATAGACATTGGCAAGCGTCTGAGCTTCAACACCTTGGGCAGCATCGACGACCAAAATAGCACCTTCACAGGCGGCTAGTGCCCGCGATACCTCGTAGGTGAAGTCAACGTGACCAGGACAGTCAATCAGATTGAGCTCATACACCTGTCCATCGGGCGCAGTGTAGTCCATGCGCACGGCTTTGGCCTTGATGGTAATACCCTTCTCGCGCTCAAGATCCATGCCGTCAAGCAGTTGATCGCGACGCTCACGGTCAGTAACCGTACCAGTTACCTCGAGAAAACGATCCGAGAGGGTAGTTTTGCCATGGTCAATATGTGCAATAATGCTAAAATTCCGAATCAACTTCCGATCGCGCATGCTCGCAAACCTCTCGCCGTAATGATTCAACATTCAGACAATCATTTGTTAACAAATGCTTATTGAAATCACGGTATAATAACGCAACTTGATAGACAACAATGCGTTAAACGCAAACGTCCGTTTTCAGTATATCATATTGACATCAGTACCGGTAAGCGAACATGTAAGGGGGCTAGTAGAATGCGTCAACGTTACTCACGCCAATTACAAAATGTCCATGATGACTTGTTGCGTATCGGCAGTCGCGTTGAGCACGGCTTGGCGGATGCGCTCAACGCCCTCAAGAATGCAGATGCCGACCTTGCCGCTCAGGTCGTAGCTGGTGATCGCGAGATTGACCGCACGCATCAGGCCATCGACGAGCAAATCCTCGAATTGATTGCCACGCAGCAACCAGTTGCCCGTGAGCTCCGCACATTGCTAGCCTCGAGTGCCATCGCCAGCGAGCTTGAGCGTGCCGGCGACTACGCCAAAGGCATTGCCAAGCGCGTCACTCGCTTATTGCGTCAAACACCAATTGTCAGCGCACCGGCTGGCATCATTACCATGGGTAATCTTGCCCACGAGATGTTGCTTCACAGCATCGATGCGTATGTCAATCGTGACATGGATATCGCGCGCAAACTTGCCGAGACTGATGCCAAAGTCGACACCCTCGAAGATGAGCTCAACGCAACAATCATCGGCATGATGCGCAACGACCCAGCCACAATCGAGAGTGGGTTGATTCTCATCGAAATCACCCATATGCTCGAGCGCCTCGCTGACCGCACTACCAACATCGGTGAACGCGTCATTTTCATGGTAAGCAATACGTCCGAAGAGCTCAACGACTAATCGTCTGTTTCACCAGCTTGGGTATAATAAGAGGGAGACGCACTGCGTCCCCCTCTTTTTGTGTAAAGCGTACGAGCACGACCATGAATATCACCCAGCAACTCTCACAAGAGTTCCCATCATTTACATTGCACAAGTGGTATACGCAGTTCCGCGAGCTCAAGGCAGAGCAACCCGATGCCGTGCTTTTTTATCGTCTCGGCGATTTTTATGAGGCATTCGACGATGACGCCAAGCTCATTGCTGAGTTGCTTGATGTCACGTTGACCTACAAAGATTTTGCTACCGACCAAAACGGTCAAAAACAACGTTGCCCGATGGCCGGCATGCCATATCACGCAATCGAATCATATGTTGCCAAACTGGTCGGCGCCGGCTACCGTGTGGCTATCGCCGAACAAATCAGCGAGACGGCCTCGAGCAAAAGCGATACCCGCCCGCGCTCTGTCTTTGCGGGCGGCATTGCCCCGAGTAGCGCCGCCAAGGGGATGGTCGAGCGTCAAATCGTACGCATTGTCACCCCTGGCACGGTTGTTGATGGCACATTACTCAACGCCAGCACCAATAATTACATCGTATCAGTTGTCGCAGATGGTGATGCGGTAGGCGTGGCCTATGCAGACTTGAGCACCGGCGAGTTTGCCTGTTGCGAAATGCGTGGTGCCCTTGCGCATCAACAATCACTCAGTGAGCTTGCGCGCCTTAACGCGGCCGAGGTCTTGGTCAGTAGTGAACACAAACAACGATTACCTGGGCTTGATCCCAAAGCAGCCGGGCTGAGTAGCGACCTCGAGTTCATGACCAAAGAAGAGCGCGAGATGCTCTTGCCTCATGAGCGCGTCGCCCGCCGTGTCGAACGCGAAAGCGCCGCTCGTTGGGCGCACGGCCACATCACCAACGTGCCAGCCTGGCGTTGGGAGCTCAAAACCGCCACCGAGGCAATTCTGCGCCACTTTGCGGTGAACACGCTCTCCGGCTTCGGGCTCACCGATCGCCCACTAGCAGTGCGCGCCGCCGGTGCCTTGTTGCAATATGCCCAAGAGACGCAACAAACAACGCCGGCGCAGCTGAGCCAACTGCATGCGTATACACCGGGTGCGGTGATGTTTCTTGACCCTCAGACCCGGCGTAACCTCGAGTTACTCGATGGCGTCAGTGGCACCAAAGGTTCTCTCGTCGGCGTACTTGATCTGACCCGCACGCCAATGGGGGCACGCTTGTTGCGGCGCTGGATTGCCCAACCACTTCTCGACAAAATCACTATCGAACAACGCCTAACCGACGTCGAACACTTCGTCAAACTCTCAATGACGCGCAACGCCATCCGCGAAGCCCTGCGTGGCATCGGCGACATGGAGCGCACCGTCAATCGCATGCTTCAAGGGGTATCGGTCACGACGCCGCGCGACATGGTACGGTTGCGCGATGCGTTACGGCAACTGCCCACGATTAACAATGCCCTCTCTAAGACCCATACTGGCAGTCTGCCGATTATCACTGACGACGATTCGTTTGCGGAGCCTGCCCCGCCCCCAACCCAGACAATAATTGACGTATGCGACGATATCTTGGCGTTTATTGAGCAAGCCATCGACAACGAGCCACCGGCACTGTTGGGTGCATCAAATTACCTGCGCGACGACGACGTGCCGCGTCGCGTGATTCGCCCCGGCTTTGTGGCCGAGATGGACCGCATTGTCGATGCGAGTCGTGATGCACAGCGCTGGATTAGCGATCTCGAGGCGAGTGAGCAACAGCGGACCGGCATCAAATCGCTCAAAGTCGATTACAACAAGGTGTTCGGCTATTATATCGAGGTCTCAAAAGCGCAAGTCGCCCTCGTGCCGAGTCACTACATTCGCAAGCAGACACTTTCGACCGGCGAGCGCTACTACACAGACGAACTCAAAACTTACGAAGACATCGTAATTAACGCCCAAGAGCGGCTCAACGACCTCGAACGCCAGGCGTTCTTTGGGATTGTAGGGCATGTGGCCAGCCTCGCTAGTCGCCTCGTTGCGGTGGCGCGTACCTTAGCACATCTCGATGTGGTCACGACGCTGGCCGAAGTCGCCGTCAATCAGCGCTATGTGCGACCACAGATTGTTGATGCGCCGCGTCTGACTATTGTGGCTGGGCGCCACCCGGTGGTCGAGCAACACCGGAGTGGGCAGTTTATCCCCAACTCGCTGACGCTCGATGCCAATCGCCAAATCGCCATCATCACCGGTGCCAATATGACCGGCAAGAGCACCGTGATGCGTCAAATGGCCTTGATTGTACTGATGGCCCAAATCGGCTCGTTTGTGCCGGCCGAGCGCGCCGAGATTGGACTCGTTGACCGCATCTTTACGCGTATCGGCGCCCAA
>CAYXXK010000059.1:9812-11092 GCA_964469045.1 uncultured Klebsiella sp. | reverse complement strand
GAGTACCTTCATGGTTGAGATGACCGAGACGGCGGCGATTTTGGCTCAATGTACATCCCAAAGTCTAATTATTTTGGACGAGGTCGGACGCGGTACCAGCACCTACGACGGCATGGCCATCGCCCAAGCGCTGGTCGAGTACCTACACAACGACCCACGCATGCGCTGCCGCACCTTGTTTGCCACGCATTACCACGAGCTCACCCAACTCGACCAAAGCCTGCCACGTCTCATCAACCTGCACATGGCAGCGATGGAGCACAAGGGCGAAGTCGTCTTTTTGCATGAGCTCCGCCCAGGTGGTGCTGATCGCTCATATGGCATCCACGTGGCCCAAATCGCCGGCATCCCCCGCAGTGTCACCAAGCGCGCCGGCGAGTTGCTCCGCCAATTTGAACAAGGGCATGTGGCCACCAAGTTGCCGGTACAACAATCATCGCTGTTTGACGCGCCGGCGCCCGCTGTCGAGCTGCATCCAGTCGTTGAGGCGTTACGTCAACTCAACCCCAACGAGCTGACCCCCATCGAGGCGCTGACGCGTTTGTACGCCCTCGTCAAACAGGCCCACGACGAATGAACCGCGTCGCCCAAGGAAATGCCCACGTTAGCGAGATCGCACCCGGCCACTGGCGCTTGCAGGTGGATGGTACCACAGACCAGTACAGCAACGCCCAACTCGATGATTACCACCACCTGCAGCGCCATGCGTTCCCGTGGGCGCCACCGGTGCGCCTTTCGCTGTGGGCCAAGGGGCCGACCGCGCATCGCGGCACGTGGGGATTCGGCTGGTGGAATGCGCCGTACTCACCGCTCACCTCGGCCATCCCCGCCCGACCTGCCAGCGTCTGGTTTTTTGGCAGTGGTAACGGCAATATGGCATGGACACCACACAGTCACGCCACCGGATTCAAAGCTGCCACGCTCGAAACGCGCACCTGGCAATCGCTCCTCATCGCTCCATTCACGCCACTGATTATGCTGGCCAACCGCCATCCACGCATCTACCGCTGGCTCTGGTCACGCTTGATGTCCCACCTGCGTCTGCACGAAACGATGATAGCGACACCAGACGATACCTGGCATCGATATCAGATTGATTGGCACACTGATTCAGTCACGTGGGCTGTCGATGATGCCATCATCGCGCGCGCGCCGTGTGCACCACACGGCCACCTCGGCTTGTGCATCTGGCTCGATAATCAATGGTTAACCGCCACCCCCCATCGCCGATTTGGCTGGGGATTGAGCGATGCCCGTGGAACCCCCGAGGTACGCGCTAT
>CAYXXK010000059.1:1876-9802 GCA_964469045.1 uncultured Klebsiella sp. | reverse complement strand
CGTGATTACCGACCTGCGTCACGGTGAATCCAACCACGATACGCCACCGCCAACAACATCAGTGCCACCACCCCAACCATGAGTGGGTAGGCTGTCACAGTCATATCGACCAGATACAACGGCGTATGCGCCAACGGCAACAACTGCACCACGCTATCGTCAAGCAGCCACAGGTCATTGAGAAAAGCTACGGCGCCGTTGAGCGCCAACCACAGCCACATCACGCCTATCCACAGTGGCTGGTAGCCCCATATCGCAGCACCGAGCGCAACAGTCAACACCACCGCCGGCAGATATACCAACGCGGTAATAATCACATCACCAACGCCATACAACGACGACGGCGCAAGATATGCCGCAACCATCGCATATACAATCAACACACTTGCACCTTGGATAATCGCCCACCCTGCTGTCAGGCCAAACAACTGCGTGCGTGACCATTGACCAGCCAACCATAATTCAAGCAACTGCCGCTGTTCGAGTTGGCGCACCTGCAACAGCGCCATAATCGCCGCCGCACTCGCCAACATCGCCACTATCACTAGCATAAAGCCCATGTAGGCCAGCATCAGTTGATCACTCCCACCAATCAGCTCGAGCAACGATACCAATTGTGGACTTGTAGCAAACTGTGTTTCGATGCTACTCGCGAGCCCGGTAATCAGCACGGCAAGCACTGCACTCGCCACGATCCACGCCAGATAGGATGCACGATTCAGCCGCCACCACAACCCAATCGGCCCAATGACGCTGGGCACCGACACCGGCATATCATGCTGATCATTCATGTACCCAGCGCCATACGCCCGCCCCCGCAACAACACCTCGGCAACGACGAGTAACACGCCGGCTATCACCAGCCCGACGCCCAGCACCCACCAGTTATTATGGGCGAATGGTTGCGCACGTTGCACCCAGGCAATCGGCGAGAGCCAGACCAACCATGAGTCGTAGATTCGCCCCAGCGCATTCAAAAAAAAGCCGCCCGTCATGATGGCACCAGTCATCAGATTGACTGTCCGCGCCTGCGCCCATACCTGTGACACCACTGCGGCTATGGCGGCCATCACGAGGCCATCCATGCTAAACGACCAGCCGAGCAACAATCCATCAGCCACCGGGACTCCTTGGCCAATCATGACAAAGGCAAACAGTGTGCCCAACAGCACCACCAGCGCCATGCTCCAGAGCACGGCGAGGCGCATTGGCCACAAACGCCCCACACTGCGGCTCACAACCAACTCCATCTGCCCTTGTTGCTCGAGCGCACGCCCATGGCGCGTCACACTGAAGAAGGCAAACATGCCGACAAATAGACTAAACGCCGAGATGCGCCACGCCGTCAACCCGGCCACACTGGTGTCATACACCGGGCCAAGCAAGGCGAGTTGGGTGGGGATAAGTGCCACCTGCGCCGCAAATGCATCGCGCGCCGCTTGATCAGCAAAGAGCTCAGTCATCGCTTGATAGGTACTCGACACTAACCCTGTCAGGGCCAACAGCCAGATACTACTGCGCACCCGATCGCGACGCGCCATCAGTCCAATCAATGTCCATACAGCGCGCGCATTCATGATGCACGCTCCTGCGTCGGCTGATAGTGCTCCATAAAAATCTGCTCGAGCGTCGGCGGTTGCACCGTCAACTGCTCCACTCCACGAGCTGCCAGTTGTGCCATTAATCCCGCCAACGCCTGATTAGTCACCTGACAGCGCAACGTGCGCCCTTGCCACTGCACCTCGGTCACACCAGGCATCTGCACCTCAATTGGATCAAGCGTAGCAATCACCTGCGAGGTCGCCACATTGCGCAAATCGGCTAGCGACCCATGCAAAATACGTTGCCCAGCGCGCACAATGGTCACCTGATTGCACAACTGCTCGACTTCGCTCAAAATATGACTCGATAACAGCACCGTGACGCCACGTTGAGTCGCCTCGTGCACTGCCTCGCGGAAGACCACCTCCATCAGTGGATCAAGCCCCGATGTCGGCTCGTCAAGAATCAGCAACTCAACATCGGCAGCAAGGGCCGCAATCAACGCCACCTTCTGCCGATTACCTTTGGAGTAGGTATGACACGGCTTGCGCACATCAAGATCAAAGCGTTCAATCAGTTGTCTCTGTCGCCCTTGATTGACACTCCCTTGCATCGACGCCAGCACGGCCAACGCCTCGGTCCCACGCAACTGTGGCCATAATGCGACATCGCCCGGCACGTACGCCAATCGACGATGCAACGCCGGCGCATGACGCCACGGGTCATCACCAAAAAGCGTCACCTGACCCTTGGTCTGCTGATACATACCGAGCGCAATCCGAATAGCCGTCGTCTTACCGGCACCGTTTGGTCCCAAAAAGCCATGCACATCGCCCTGTGCAACTTCCATCGAAAAATCGTCGAGCGCCTGCGTCCGCCCGAAAGACTTATCCACACCTACAAATTCCAGTACATGCGTCGCCATACACTCCTCACTCTATCCGTTCAGACTATCCAGCACCGGTCACAGTGTGCTATGATGACAACATCCAATCATCTGACCTGTCATACAGGTGCTTTCATGACCACTCAGTCATATGACTACCCGGTCACAAGCATACTCGAAGGAGCATGCCATGTCAACCCCTATTCGGATTACCGACCTAAAATGTGCAGTAATTGGAGATTATCCGGTAATTCGCATCACCACCAATGTAGGTGTCGACGGGTACGGTCAAGTCGAATCCTGGAAGCCGTTTCTTAAGCCGCATGTGCTCTTCTACAAAGACTACCTGATTGGCGCAGACCCAACCGATGTTGAGCGCGTGATGATGCGCATCAAGCGCATGGGTTCCTACAAACCGTGGGGTAGTGCAGTCAGCGCCATCGAGATTGCCTTGTGGGACATCGCCGGCAAAATAGCAGGGCTCCCAGTCTACAAATTGCTGGGTGGCAAAGTCCGCGACAAAGTGCGCGTCTACAACGGAGCCATCCGATTCCCACTCCGCGATCAATCGCCCGAAGCATATGCCGAGGATGTACTCAAGATGGCCGAATCGCCCGAGGGATTTAGCATCATCAAGCAGGCGATTTCGTTCCACAGCCGGATGATGTATGACGTCCCCGATTACTTTTATGGCGAAATCCAGACCGTTGGGCGTCACCCCAACCGCGGGCTGATGACCCCAGCCGGATTCAAACACACGCTCAAATGCATCGAAGCGATGAAGCTTGCTCTCGGCGATCGCATCGGTCTGGCCCTCGATTGTGGCCCCGGTCTCGTCAAAAGCGACGCCTTGCGCCTCGCCAAAGCAACCGAAGATTATCACCTGATGTGGCTCGAAGACATGATTACCGGCGACTACACGCCCTACACGCTGGCCCACATCTACCGTGATATCACCACACAAACCACGACGCCAATTCATACGGGCGAGCAGATGTACTTACGCCAGAACTTCGTCGAGCTCATTGAGACCCAAGCGGTCAACGTCATTGGTCCCGACCCACTCGACGTCGGCGGCCTTGCCGAGCTCAAGTGGATTGCCGAGTATGCCGACCTGCACGGCATCATGATGGCGCCACACGGTACCGGCGACGGGTTGATTGGCCTGGCTGCACTCGTGCATGTATCGGCCACATTGCCGGGCAACTATATTGCATTTGAGTACCCCAAGGCCAATCAACCCTGGTGGTACGAGATTATCGACGGCTTGCCCAACCCAATCGTCAAAAACAGCTACATCGATGTATGGGATGCCCCTGGTCTCGGCGTGACATTCAACGTGCCAGCCGCCAAGAAGTATCTCAACGCCGAGGATACAGGCTTCTTCGATTAACTGTGACGTCCAGAAAGGATCCCTTCGATGAAAATCACCGATGTGCGTTGTGCCATCATGGGCGGCTCACCGATTGTCCGCATCACCACCGATGCCGGTATCGACGGCTACGGCCAAGCCGAGTTTTATAAGCCATATCTCAAGCCGCACGTGCTCTTCTACAAAGACTACCTGATTGGCGCAGACCCGACCGACGTCGAGCGCACCATGATGCGGATTCGCCGTATGGGCGCATTCAAACCGTGGGGTGCGGCAGTGAGTGCCATCGAGGTGGCGTTGTGGGATATTGCCGGCAAAGCGGCCGGGCTCCCGGTCTACAAGCTGCTCGGTGGCAAAGTGCGCGACAAAGTGCGCACCTATATCACCACCAATCGCTATCCGATGCCGACTCAATCGCCCGAGGAATACGTCGAGAACGTGCTCAAAATCAAGGAGTGGCCTGAGCAATTCTCGATTTTCAAGCAACCCATCTCGTTCCACAGCCCGATGGCGTCGACTATTCCCGACTACTTTTATGGCGAAATTCAGCCGGTCGGGGTGCACGCCAACCGCGGCCTGATGACACCAGCCGGGTTCAAACACACGCTCAAATGCGTCGAGGCGATGAAGTTAGCGCTCGGCGACGAGATCGGGCTAGCACTCGACTGTGGCCCGGGATTCATGGCAACCGACGCGCTGCGCTTTGCCAAAGCCACCGAAGAATATCACCTGATGTGGCTCGAAGACATGGTCACCGGCGACTACACGCCCTACACGTTGGCCCACATCTACCGCGACATTACCAGCCAAACCACGACGCCGATTCATACCGGCGAGCAGATGTACCTACGCCAGAACTTCGTCGAACTCATCAAAACCCAAGCAGTCAACGTGCTTGGCCCAGACCCGCTCGACGTCGGCGGCCTCGCCGAGCTCAAGTGGATCGCTGAGTATGCCGACTTGCACGGCATCATGATGGCGCCACATGGCACCGGCGATGGCTTGATTGGGCTGGCCGCGCTGGTGCACGTGTCGGCTACGTTGCCGGGCAATTTCATTGCATTTGAATACGCCAAAGCCAACCACGAGTGGTGGTACGACATCATCGACGGCTTGCCCAACCCAATCGTCAAAAACAGTTATGTCGATGTCTGGGATGCGCCCGGGCTCGGCGTAACATTCCATGTACCAGCGGCCAAGAAATATCTGAACGACGAAGATACCGGATTCTTTGATTGATACTGTTGACCCCTGTAGAGCCGCAGCATGCTGCGGCTCGATCAGCAGGATTGGAACCGAGGACGATGTACGACACAGTCACCAACACTCACCGCCATCAGCGTCAATCACAACACGTCAGCCTACATGGAGCTGATGTTGCGCTCGTTTGATGCAATGCATCCCGAATCACCCATCAGCACATGGATACTCTACGATAACCAGTCAACCGATGATATCCAACAACTTCATGACTATGCAATACACCGTGGCACGTCGCTGACACAAAGTGGGTATTCACTGACAACAGCCTATAACTCGCACGGCTTACTCTTACAACGGGGCGCACTAGCACATCCGACAAGCGATTTTTATTTGCTTCTCGACGCCGACGTCGTGTTTACCCAGCCAAACACCATTCAACGCATGTATGCTGAATTGACCAATCACCCGCAGGCATGGGCTATCGGCGTCATGCCATCGTGGGACGGGATAGCACCAATTCCAACTGAAGTCCGTCAGCAAAATCCTGACATTTGCGATGCGCGTCTACATCCATGTTGCGCGTTAATTCGCAATACGCCAGTGGTTCAAGGCGCAATTGCGCTCGTTGGCTTCAACACGGTTGACTATCACTGGCCAGATCGTGCTGAATACCTCGACACGGCCAAACTCCTCACACGCGTGCTCAGCACGCACGGGTTGTATCATCACGTGAGCAATGACATCATGGTCAAGCATTTCTTTTGTACGTCGTACGAATGGGATGATCCCGAGACCAAAGCACATAAGCAGACCGACCGCGATCGACGCCTTGCTATATTGCGACATGCCTGATTTATTTTTCTAACGTCCGCAAATACGCCAACAAATCAGCCACATCTTGTTCATCGAGGCGACGCCCAGGCATCACGCCAATCTGACCGCGTCCACCGCGCATAATCCAGGCAGCAATGTTTTCTTCGGTACGCGGACTGCCATTCGGCAGCGCATACCAATATTCGACACCCTCAGGATAGGTTGGGCCACCAGCCGTCATGACGCCAGCCAACCCGGGGCCGACCATGGGTTGGGAGGTGGTAGCATGACACATCACACACCCCTCGGTCGAATAGAGCAGTTTGCCGACATTCGCATCACCAATACCTGAGATCGTGGCCGGAATCAAGGCATTGGGATCCTCAGGTGCCGGAGGCGCGCCACACGTGACCAACAACAAACTCGCAAGCATCAGTACCCAAATGGTACGTTGAAATATCAGCATTTCACGCTCCTCTCACCACAACGAGGGTGTGGAGATAGACTCCACACCCTCATATCATACGGTAAGAACGACCTAGCGCTGAATAGTATGCAGATACGCCAATAAATCGGCCATCTCAGCATCAGTTACATCTTGGGGCGACATATTGCCGATTTGCCCTTGGCCACCCGAGCGAATCCACGCCGCAATGTTCTCCTCTGTGCGGTCAGCACCATTGGCTAACTTGCCGCCGTAGCTCACACCGTTGGGATAGACCGGACCGCTGACTGTCATCACACCGGCCAAACCAGGTCCAACCAACTGCTCAGTTGACAGATTGTGGCACGCCATACATCCCTTATCAGCAAAGATCGCCTCGCCATTCTGCGCATTGCCGTTAGCCGAAACAGTCTTGGCAATCGGCGACGTATCCACTGCCGCCTCGCTACCACCACATGCATTCAACACCACTACAAACGCCACCATCATCAATAGCAATACCATGCGCTTACGCATTTGAGTAGCTCCTTCCATGCACGTGCGCCATATGCACACGTGCTGTCTTCTGACCAACATACCTTTATCGATCAAGATGCTGAAAGGGCACTACACGCGTGGGGGCGGCGTGGTCGGAGCTCTGTCGATGCCCACAAGATTACGAATGCGTATCGACACAACCCATGTACGCATGCTTTTTTCATTGAACGCCACAACGAACACGCCTAATGTCAACCACAATGACATCGGTAACGCCCGATTGTGTTGATGATCAACCGGGTCACCCACCATGTCGCTACACACGTAGAACGACTCGGGTGTAACCGGGCTGTGCATCACAAGATGACAGTGCAACACACACGTCCACGGAGCAACTACAGTCGCCCAAATCACCAATGTGATACAGAACGCCTGAATCTGCCCCATCGTCGGTTGTCGATGCCCAGTCATCACATGCATCATCCATGCTTCTCGCTCAATGCTGCGACGATTATACCACGCCTTTCAGCATTGTCATCTCAACTCTTCCACTACCTTGCATTACACAATACCTTGTGATATAGTACTGCAAATCAGTACTATACAATACACAGTACTGAACCGTCAAAGGAAGGATGAGCACAGATGAATGTGCAATTCAAAAAGGGGGTACTTGAGCTGTGTGTGCTTGCACTTGTAGCTCAGCGTGACCGCTACGGGTACGAGCTTGTGGAGCGCATCTCGCAGCAAATCGAGATTGCCGAGGGGACAGTGTATCCGCTGTTGCGGCGCCTAACCCAAGAGGGATATTTCGAGACCTACCTGCAAGAATCAGTCGAAGGGCCACCACGCAAGTACTACCGCATCACACAATTAGGAAAGCGCACACTTTCCGAGTTACATCATGAATGGAAGGTTTTCGCCGATGGCGTCAATGCGTTACTCAACGAAGGGAGCAATCATGAATAAACGCGAATTTTTGGCCGAGCTAGCCAGCGCACTCCAGCGCATCCCTGAGGGTGAACGACAAGACATTGTGCGCGACTATGAAGAATACTTCACTGATGCAGCGCACGCCGGTCGCACCGATGCCGAGGTCATTGCCACACTCGGGCAGCCAGCCCACATCGCCAAACAGTTAATTGCCGATCATCACTTGAGTCGTGCACAGAGTAACCTGACGCTTGC
>CAYXXK010000059.1:0-1776 GCA_964469045.1 uncultured Klebsiella sp. | reverse complement strand
TTTATCCGCTACATGCAGGCAAATGTGGCCATTTTGCGCGGGAGTACAAAATCATGAAGTTTACACGCATCAGATTACTCGTCATCATCGCTGTCAGCCTGATTGTCATCGGCGGCACAGGTGCTACCATCACCTACTACACCGGGTTGAGTGCATTCTTTGCGTCGCAACAGTACGAGGACTATCAACGCTTCAATCAGGCCGTTGACAATGCCAGTCGCTATACCATTTCAGAACAAGCGCCCGTCACCGCCCCTGTCACACTCCGCATCAAGGCGACTGGCGGTGCGATTACGGTGCATGAAAGTAGCAACAACCAGGTTGAGGTGGACTTTCGTATGCCATACCAGCCTAATGAAAAAACCGTCCCATTATTGCAACGCGACGGCGATACGTTCACCGTCGACACGGCAACTATTTGGCGTGAGCTCACAGGCAACGAGAACCAACCAGCCTTCGACATTGACGTACGCGTGCCAGCCGGCACATCGCTCGAGATCAGTAACACCGTCGGTGACATCGAGCTCAACGGCACATTGAACGAAGTCAACGTCATCCAAAATCTTGGCTCCGTCGAATTACGTACCCCAGACATCAATTCGCTCAATGCAACCCTCAACGTAGGCGGCGATGTCGAGGGCGATGCGCCCAAATCGTCGACTATCGACGTCACTGTAGGGAGTGTAGATTTACACGTCAGTCAACCAGGTACACATGCGATTACCGCATCGACCGGCGATATTGATGTGAGTGTCGATGCGCTCTTAACCGTCGCAGCAACCTATCAAATCACCACTGGTGAATTTAACTCGCAGGTAGCCAACACCAGCAAAGAAGTAGCCGACGTCATCATTGACTTGGTCGTGATAACCGGTGACATTGAAATCAGCTCACGCTAATCTCTGATTCGGCGCGTCGTAGCGTGCTACGACGCGCGAACCTCGTTTTTTCATTGAATTATGGCCCTGCATCACCCACATGACACTTGTATTCGACTCAACCCAACCATGCAGGAGCCAATACCATGTACTATGGTACTGCGCATCAGTGCTGCACGTGACTGACGCAGACGAGCACCGATCGTGCTCAATACATTCTTGGAGGAACGTCATGCCAGATGATGGATCAACGCAAGCTGATGGATCAACATGGCCCGCACCGAAGTTCAGATTCGAGGTCAAGTGGGATGCCACGGTGATGCACTTCCAGGAGGTCTCGGGACTTGATGTCGAGACGCAGCCCATCGAGTACCGGAGTGGCAATAGTCCAGAGTTTTCAGTCATCAAGATGCCTGGTATCAAAAAGTACGGGAACGTGGTCATGAAGAAAGGTATCGTGCCAAATAACTCGCAATTCGTGGAATGGCACAACCAGATTACGATGAACACCGTAAAACGGACTACCATGACCATCACGCTACAAGACGAATCTAGTGCTCCGACGATGACGTGGACCCTATCGAATGCATGGCCCACCAAGATTAGTAGCACTGATCTCAAGTCTGAAAGCAACGACGTGGCAATCGAGACCATCGAGATTGCCCACGAGGGTCTCACAATCTCCAACGGATGATGACCCAAAAAACGTACGGTTGGTAGAGATGTATGGCCATACGTCTCTACCAACCGTGATGTACTATTCGTAATTACCGTCCATCGATCACAAAAACGGCCGTAACTCGACCTTGCGATTGCACGCATGCGATCCGGCCTGTGCCAAGTGCAACGCTACCTCAGCCGAGGGCACATTGACAATCCAGAAGCCGCTGTAGTGCTC
>CAYXXK010000058.1:1588-19235 GCA_964469045.1 uncultured Klebsiella sp. | reverse complement strand
CCGATAAACAGCTCGACGCCATCAAAGAATCGGATGGCATGGTTGGCCTCAACTTTGCCGTGGTCTTTCTGCGCGAGGACGGCAAACACGACGCAGACACACCAGTCGAGACGATGGTCGATCACATCGAGTATCTCGTCAAGCGCATCGGCATTGAGCGCGTCGGCCTCGGATCCGACTTCGACGGCGCCACCATCCCAGCCGGCATCAAGGACGCAGCCGGGTTGCCTGTGCTCGTCGATGCCTTGCGCACACGTGGTTACAGCGACGCCGAGCTGAGCAAGTTGTGCTTCGACAACTGGATGCGTGTCCTCAAACTGACCTGGGGTGCCTAAAACACCAACGCGCCGTGGGGAACATCTCCCCACGGCGCATTACTTTAGGTCATTCATCGCGTTTGGCAAAGGCCCGCACCACACGCAAACGCTCGCCATGAAGCGGATAAAACGAGAGTGCAATGACCGCAAGTATAGCACCGATAATCGGCAAGAAGATCATGTACAACCGGAATCCGGCATCAACAGAATCAGGTTGCACCTCGAGTGTTGGATTATAGCCGTACATGGTACTAATAATCCCAAATGCCGTCGCTGCAATCGTTGAGCTCATCGCCACTGCCGCACCGTTGACCGCAAAGTACATGGCCTCGCGGCGCGATCCGTTGCGCATCTCGTCTTCGTCAATCACATCAGACATGATGACATCACCGAGCATAATCATGCCTGCAACCGGGAACCCGATGAGTGCCGATGTCATCAGCGAATGATAAAAATCTTGTACAAAATAGAGCGGAATCACGGCCAACCCGATTGACCCATAGGCAATCATCAACGATGTGCGTGGTCCCAACGGCTCGGCGATAAACTTGCGCCAAATCGGCAAATACAGACCGGCCGACACGAATGCTGTCGCCAAAAACATCGTTGTGCGTGCAGGATCGGCGTCGAGTGAATATTTGACATAGAAAAACACGCCCGATGTCAATGTATTTGTCGCCACAAAGCGCATCATCTGGGCAATCATCACGCTAACAAAACTACGATTGACCACGGTGTGCTTAATGGCGTCAATAAACTTGACAGGTGTCGGTTGATAGTTAGGCTGTTCAAACATACCTTGCAGCCCAATAAAATACGCCGAACACGCCACGACCGCAAACACGATTCCCATCAATGGGTAGCCGAGAATCGACGCCAAAATAGGTGGCAATGCGGCCCCAATAAACAATCCAGTCGTCTGAATCCAATTCATGCGGACAGCCACGTCGAGGCGTGATTGATAGGTAGGGAACATCTCGGGCAGCAACGCCAAATGACCGGCCATACTCACAGCAGTCCCGAGCCCTTCAAACACAATAATCGTGACCAAAAACCAAATCGCCAATTCCGTTGGCTGTGTAACACCATTAAACGGCGCCAACCAGATCAAGGCAAATGCAATCGCATACGGGATAGCTCCGAAGCGGATGTAGGGTAAACGACGCCCCCATTTGGTATTCGTGCGATCTGACAAATGCCCAATAATCGGGTTATTAACCGCGTTCCAAATCGCATATATGCTCATAATCAGTGCAGCAACTGCCGGTGACAACTGTTTTACATCGGTGTAATAAAACAACACCACCGCCCCAAACGCCTGATATGGAATCGAACCACCGAGATTCGCGATTGCATAGAGCCAACTCTCACGTCGTGTAGGCACACGCAATGTGTTCTCCATGTAGCCTCCTCATGCATTCACAACTATTCTGAAGCTTCTGTATTGCCATTGATAATGCGCCACGCCCGCTTCCACGCATCACCCTCATTAGCCTGGGCTTCATGCCGAAATCGGTCGTCACGCTTGCGCACAAACTCGCCAACCTCAGCGTGGACCCGACTCCAAGCCACATGTTGCGCAGCGAGAAGCTCGGGCGTCGGCTTGGTGTTGGCAATCATCCAACGCACATGCGGCGCACATATGCCGTGTGAATGTTGCAAGGCTTGGCACAAACTCGCATCATCTGACCACGCAGTCACTCCCGCACACACCGCTCGTGTATAGCGAGCCACATCGAGACAAACAGGGCAGGTTTGCGGTGTGGTCATCTTTTTGCGCGACCAACCGCTACCACTCTTGATGACAGCATCGAGGTCGCGCAACAAATTGCTCATCACATCATATGCCGTTACCGCTGCCGCCATCGCATCGCGGGCGTCTTGCAACTGTGTAGCGTGACGAACACACAATCCACGTGCTGCACGCACATCAGCACGCCGCAACTCATCCCCTGCGCCTTCAGCACAATACGTCTGTAGGGTGCGTAATTCGGCCTTTGCGACAAGCGTACAAATCGGACAATCAGGTAATGCGCACGCTTCGATGAAGTCGAACAAGATACGACGATCACGATCTGTCACAGATGCCTCATCTGCTCAAACGTCAACATGTAACGAGTCGTTCCAAGCGACGATTCAATGCTATAGTGGTATTGGTTAACAATTATCATACCATTACACACGCTATGACTCAAATATCTCGCATTCTAACCGTACTCAGACGACTCGATGGTCATTTTGGAGAACGGGTTTGGCACCAACATGGCGATGGACTCGACGAACTCGTACAAACGATTCTTTCGCAAAGTACTACCGACAGCAACAGCGGACGCGCATTTGCCAACTTGCAACAGCGCTATCTGAGTTGGGATGATGTACGCACTGCATCGTTTCATGAGTTAGTCGACACATTACGCGTTGCTGGTTTGGCGCGCAACAAAGCCAAACATATCCAAAAGCTCCTCGAGCATCTCTACCAGAGCACGGGGCGCTACTCGATTGACCACCTCACTGAGATGCCTACCGATGAGGCGTTCAAGTGGCTCGTGAGTATTCCCGGCGTTGGCCCCAAAACCGCCGCCTGCACCCTCATGTTCGCCTATGGACTACCATTTATGCCGGTTGACACACATGTCGGCCGGGTCTCGGCACGCCTCGGCATTGTTGACACCACCAACGCCGAGAAGGCGCATCATATCTTGCATACTGCCATTCCCAATCACGAAAAATACGCCTATCACGTCCACCTCATCAATCTGGGCCGGCAGATTTGTCATGCTCGCACTCCACAGTGTGCCAAATGCCCTCTGTTTGACCTCTGTCCCAAAATCGGTATCGAGAGGTAACACATGCGCATGATTCTACTCCACGAACAGCTCCTGAGTACCATTAGCATCATGACAGCGATTGTTGCCTTCAGTGCCGCATTCGATTGGTGGCGTGGCGGGCATCTTAGCGCACGCACGTTCGTTATCCGCGGGATATGGGCGTTATTGATCGCGAGCGAGTTCGTGCTCGGCGTCATCATGGTCATCTGGCTTAGTCAATCGCTCACCAATCCACTCCATCTCGTCTACGGCATCGTGGCACTCCTTGTGACGGCGAGTGTCATTTGGGTAGTCCCACGCTGGTTTGCGGTATCTCAGCAAGCGCGTAGTTTGACGATTGCAATGGTCATTGTGGCGGTGGTGTTGCATCGACTGGAGATAACCGGGCATTAGTTTGTCGTATTTACCACCGATTCCTTATCTACCACTTGACAGTGATTGATTATGCGTGCTATGCTTGTGACGTATTCGCGTGTTTGTGCAGAAAGGACCGTACCATGAATGTATCAGCATCAGCAATTGTTCGTGTCCTTTTGCGCCTGTATCGCTGAATATCACCGTATACGATATTCGACCGCGGGCGCAACGCCTGCGGTTTTTTGTTAGACCGCACACACTTTTGGAGTGTTATGCGGTTTTTTGTTTTGTAATGATGAACATGAGGATCAATGCGCGGACTCATTTTGCGAGCCCAAAGTGGCTTTTATTGGGTAGAGACGGAGCAGGGCGTACTCGAATGTCGATTACGCGGCCGGCTCAAAAAGGTTGACAGCAAAAGTGACATCGCCGTGATTGGCGACGAGGTCGAAGTTGTTCAGGTTAGTCCGGGATATGGTGCCGTTGAACAGGTATACGAGCGCAGAACCCGACTGTCACGCGTTGAATCGGGTCCACGCAAAGTGCGTGAGGATCTCATCGCCGCCAATATTGATATCGCTATCATCGTGGTAGCCTTGGCCGAGCCCGAGTTTCATCCACGGATGCTCGATCGCTACCTGTTGATTTGCGAGTACAACGATATCGAACCCCGGATTGTGGCCAGCAAAGCCGATCTAGTAACCCCGGCTCAGGCAGACGCCGCACTCGCCATGTATCGCGACATCGGGTATCACGCCTGCGCCGTTAGTGCTCATACAGGCCAAGGAATCGCCGAAGTACAATCATGGCTGCCCGGACACATCAGCGTCGTTACCGGCAAATCGGGCGTCGGCAAATCGTCACTCCTCAATGCGATCAACCCAGATTTGGCGCTGGCCGTCGGCGAAGTCTCAGGGGCTGTGAACAAGGGGCGACACACCACTACCGTGGCCCAACTCATCCCGCTCAACGGCGGCGGGTATGTGGCTGATACGCCCGGTATTCGTGAGATCGGCTTGTGGCAAATCCCCAAAAACCACCTTGAATACGGCTTCCGCGAGTTTCGTCCGTTCCTCGACGAATGCCGATTTGCGGATTGCAGTCACGAACACGAGCCGGAGTGCGCTATCCGAGCCGCAGTCGAGCGCGGCGAGATTCACTCAGCCCGTTACCAGAGTTATTTGCGCCTCTATCACGGCGAAGAATAAGCGCAGGAGAATGTTATGACCGTCGTACGCCCGGTAGTTTTGCGTGGTCAACGCATCTACTTCAGTCATTTTGTGACTAGTGATGTCCCAACGCTAGCGCAGTGGTTCAGCCAACTCGAAACAACCGCCTATCTCGGTATGAGTGGGCGCTCATTTACGCTGACCCAAGAACAAGAGTGGTTTGATAATTATGTCAAACATTCACCCACCAATCAACACTTTGCCGTCATGGACAGCGCGACTGACCAGCCAATCGGGAGCATTAGTCTGATGGATATCAGGCGCCCGCACAACCGCGCCGAGCTCGGCATCGCCATCGGCGATCAACGCTACTGGGGGCGCGGATATGGTCGCGAGGCGATCCGCTTGATGTGTGACTACGGCTTTACGTTTTTGGATTTACATACCATCTACCTGTGGTTTGTCAGTTTCAACGAGCGTGGGCGCCGGAGCTACGAAGCCGCTGGGTTCACCGAGACGGGGCGCATCCCCGAGGGCAAGGTGTTTAATGGCACACACTACGACGATGTCTTGATGAGCATCACACGCACCCAATTTGGCCCTTCACAGTTGGCCGGACAATTCGGCCAACTCCCGATATAACTGACGGAGCAATTATGGAGTTATATGACGAGCGCTATTGTCAGGACCTTGGCGACGGCTACATGGTGCGCTGGGCCACCCCGGCTGACATACCAGGATACGTCGAGTTATGTATGCGCGTCTTTCGTAGCAGCGCCAACGACCCCCTCAGCAAAGCGATGTACCTGCACGGCAATGAGCAGACATCAGAGTACCATCCTCAATCACACTGGCGTAACCTTGCCGTGGTGGTTGATGCCAACGATCAGGTGGTTGCTGGTGCTATTTTGATGCACCAACCAATGGACTATGCGGGCATCCAGCTCACGCTCGGCCGCCCTGAGTCCGTTGCGAGTGCCGAGCATGTCCGCAACAAAGGATTTGTGCGCCATATCTTTCAGCTCCTCCATGCCAAAAGCGAAGCGCGTGGCGATCATCTCCAAGGCATTACCGGCATACCCTACTTTTATCGCAAGTTCGGCTACGACTACGGGATTGACGCCGAGGCGTATGCCATCGTGCCGTTCGCTTCGTTGCCAGCCAAACCGACGCTCGAAGTCTCGATTCGGCGTGCAACTGTTGATCAATACACCACATTCATGCGATTGTACGATGCCGATCGCTTGAGTGGCCGACACATGATTACTACGCCAATTTCACACAGCTACTTCACTTTTTTGGTGGACAAATCCACGTCATACAACGTCTTCGCCCCGTATTTGATCTGCCAAGATGAACGCATCATCGGCTATCTTATCCTTGGGCGGAGTAACTGGGATACAAACATGATTATTTGGGCATGGGGCCTCGCACCAACATGTGCTTGGCATCAGTACACCTTGCCCGTGTTGCATGCGTTGCTACAGATCCGCGACCAGATTGCCATTCGCAATCCCCACAAAGTCAGCGAGCTGACCGGCGTAGTTGTGGTGCTCGACGAGGCCCACGCAGCCCGCCAGCAACTCACCAACGGCATACCGCACACCAGCGAGCCCGGCGATGCCTGGTATACGCGCGTAGCCGATTATGCCTATCTTTTAGAAAGCCTTCGGCCCGTGCTCGAGCGACGACTCTCGCATAGTAGCATGTGTGGCTTTAGCGGCGACGTGCATCTCTCGTTTTATGGCAAAGGCGTGTCAATGAGTTGGCAGGCAGGGCAACTCGTCGCCTGCAAAAACACACGACCACCGTTGATGGGAGAGGGCACCAATGGCACATATCCGCCGGGAGCATTCATGCTCCAGATTTTCGGGCGCAAGAGCTTTCGACAAATCAAAGCCTGGCATCACGAGGTGTGGGCAGACGCAACCACTGAACAGCTGTTGGGTATCTTGTTCCCTACGCAGCCCTCGTGGTTTTTACACTTGAATTGAGGCAGCATGGATGCACTAAATCCAGATTTTCAACGCGATCTTGGCGACGGCTATCGATTGCGCTGGGCGACGCCAGACGATGGCACACAATACGCACAACTCGCCGCCAAGGCGTTTTATCTTAAAAGCGAACAAATGGAGAACCCGAACGTGGTCGGGTATGCGCAGGATCTCACGAGCAACAACCATCCGTTATGTCACGCAGATGACGTTGCAGTTGTGGTCGATGGTCATAACCAGATTGTGGCGGCAGCTGCACTCTTGAGTCAACCACTCGAATACGACGGTATTCCCCTCAAAGTCGGGCGTCCCGAATTAGTCTGTAGCGACAGCCAAGTACGTCAACGTGGTTTTGTACGAGCGATTTTTGAGCTCTTGCACGCCAAAAGCGCTGCTCGTGGCGATGTCATGCAAGCAATTACCGGCATACCGCATTACTATCATCAGTTTGGCTATACTTGGAGCGTCGATTATAACGCGTTTGCCAGAATCAGCGTTGCAGCATTGCCCGCAATACCAGCTGAAACTAATTCAATCAGATTGCGTCGCGTCACACCAGCCGAGTACCAACAATATGTGGCGCTCTACAACAATGATCGGTATGGACGCAATGTGTTGTTGTCAACGCCATATACACCTGAATACTTTACGCATGTGTTAACCACATCGGTATCGACTGAGGGATTTATTCCTTATTTCATGGTGAATGAATTAGGCAGTGTGCTTGGTTATATACTCGCTGATCAACGTAGTTGGGACGGTAAGTGGGCTATTTTGGGTATAGGTGCTGCCGCGAATCAAAGCCTTGCTCAACTGTTGCTCCCTACATTGCATGCTGCGACAGAGATTTTTGCTGATATTCGCAAGGTTGTTCCTGCGCATCCAGATATTCACTCCATCGAAATCCAAGTCGATGGAAATCATCCAATCAAGCAGCTTTTGACCAATCGCAACATACCATTTCACTACGAGACACCCTATACGTGGTATTTGCGCGTCCCCGACATGGTCAAGTTCTTGGGTCAGATCACACCAGTACTTGAGCGTCGGATTGCCCAGAGTGTGTTCAACGGATATACCGGCAAACTGGTACTTTCGTTCTTTCGTGACGGGGTTGAGCTCGAATGGCAGAATGGTCAGCTCACAAACCTCACGCCGTGGCACCCACCGATCTACGAGAGTGATGGGAGCAGCGCCAATGCAAGCTATCCACCGAGCATTTTCAATCAACAGCTCTTTGGTTGGCGCTCGCTTGCCGAACTACGCGAATGGCGTCCTGACGTATGGGCAGACAACCAAAGCACACCGTTGCTCGACGTGTTGTTTCCCAAGCAAGCATCGTGGTTTCTCTGGATGAATTAGTAATTATTGAGGATACAATGACAACACGACCGTTAATCGCATTACATGACCCAGCCTATCAAGAACATCTCGCCGATGGATATACGTTGCGCTGGGCCACAGCCGATGATCAGACTAGCATCGATGATTTGTACGCCCGCGTCTTTGGCGATGAGCACGAGAGTGGTCGTAATGAGAAGGTGGCCAATTTCGCGCGCCGAGTGGTCAGTGGCACACATCCGCTTGGTATTCCCGGCGATATCGCAGTAGTTACCGATAGCACCAACACAGTAGTTGCTGCGACACTGTTGATGCGCATGCCAATCGAGTATGCCGGCATTGCGGTGCAAGGTGGGCGCCCCGAGATTGTGGCCTCAGATGAGCGGGTGCGTAATCGTGGATTTGTGCGCAAAATATTCGCCATGATTCACGCACGAAGCGAGCAACGTGGCGACCTTGTTCTAGGCATCACAGGCATTCCGTATTACTACCGACAATTCGGCTACGAATATGCGTTGACGTTGGGTGGCGGGCATGCGCTATCATTTCAATCTATCCCGTCACTAGATGAAGGGCAAACAGAGCCTTTCACCGTACGCAAAGCTACCAACGACGACATCATGACCATGTTAATGTTGTACGAGCGGGAGCGTACGCGGATGCACAACAACCTGCCGATGCTGGTCAGCTCCAAAATCGACGCAGCGTACTTCAGATATGCCATCGCTGATACCGATGCTCACGAGCCATGGGTACCGTACGTGATCACACACCCAAACAGCGGAGATGTGGTCGGGTCGTTTTGGCTGAGCCGTATTCGGCCATCGAATGTGCTCGGCTGTTGGTCACTCAGCACCGAGCCGCATGTGCGCATGAGCGATGTATTCCCGAGTTTGACGCGTGCCCTACGCGATATTTCAACGCACATGCCAGTATGGGATAGTCGCACCAAACCGGCAGACACGCTCTACTTCGGACTCGGCGTCGACCACCCAATCTATCCACTCATCACTCAACGCCTTCATCGCTGGCATCGGCCATATGGGTGGTATATCCGTGTGCCCGACTTGCCCAAGTTACTAGGTCAGATTGCGCCGGCACTTGAGCGCCGTTTGGCTCAGAGCGCCTACGCCGGGTATACCGGTGAGTTGAACATCGACTTTTATCGTGGAGGTCTTAAAATCATCGCCAGCAATGGCAAGTTGCGCTTCACTGATTGGCGCAAAGGGGCAGACGACAAAAAAGCCGATGCAGGTTATCCGCCACTCGTGATGCTCCAGCAAATCTTCGGCATGCGTTCGATTTATGAGCTCAAAGAGAGCTACCCAGATATTTGGTCGAGTCTCGAGGCCGAGCCATTGTTACACACACTCTTCCCCAAACAGTCATCATGGCTGGCACCATTAGACTAAAACCGCATACATACGCAGAGGCGAGCACCATCTCCCTCTGCGTACCCCACTCATCTCCACTTCATTTATAATGGTGACGTCTCCTCATAGCCCACAAGGACAGTACCATGCCCGATTTTGAGATTAGCGATTTGTCACTCGCCGAAGCCGGTCGTAATCGCATCGACTGGAACGAAGGCGACATGCCGGTGCTCCTCGGTATCCGTGAGCGTTTTCGCAAAGAACGCCCACTCAAGGGCATGCGTCTTTCCGTATGTTTGCATATAACCGCAAAAACCGCCGCCCTGGTGCGCACACTCTCCGCCGGTGGTGCCGAGGTATTACTTGTAGCATCTAACCCACTCTCCACCCAAGATGATGTGGCCGCATCGCTGGTCGTCAACGACGAAATTCCCGTCTTTGGGATGCGCGGCGAATCGCTCGACACGTTCCGCAAACACGTCAACATCGCTCTCGACGCCAAGCCACACCTCTTGTGTGATGACGGTGCCGACTTGACCAGTGCGCTCTTGCAGAGAGGTATTAACCCGGGCCAAATGCCAATCGGTGCTTCAGAGGAGACGACAGCCGGCGTCAAGCGCTTTAAAGCGATGGAAAGACAAGGTGTTCTACCATTCCCCGTCATTGCCGTCAACGAAAGCCGCACCAAGCACATGTTCGATAATCGCTACGGCACTGGCCAAAGCGCCATCGACGGCATCATCCGTGCCACCAACCTGCTCCTCGCCGGGCGTACTGTCGTCGTCGCCGGCTACGGCTGGTGTGGCCGTGGCGTAGCCTCACGCGCAGCAGGGCTCGGTGCCCGCGTCATTGTCACCGAGGTCGATCCTGTCAAAGCGCTCGAGGCGGCGATGGATGGCTACCGTGTCATGCCGATGAGCCAAGCCGTCACCGAGGCCGACATCATCATCGCCGTCACCGGCAATCGCACCGTCGTCGGTACTGAGCATTTTGCGACCCTCAAAGATGGCTGTGTGTTGGCGAATGCCGGGCACTTTAATGTTGAGGTCGATGTGGCCGCCCTTGAGCAACTCGCCGTCAGCAAAAGCCAGCCCCGCACGCATGTCACTGCCTATCACATGACCGATGGGCGCAAGTTCAATCTCGTGGGCGAAGGGCGCTTGGTCAATCTCGTGGCCGGTGAGGGACATCCACCGGCGGTGATGGACATGTCGTTCGCAAATCAAGCACTTGCCGCCGAGACGCTGGCGCGCAACGCCGACAAGATGGCTAAGGTGGTTCACACCTTGCCCGATAGCGCCGATTTGATGATTGCCGCACTCAAACTCAAAGCGATGGGCGTGCGTCTTGACCTACTCACACCCGAGCAACAGCAATATCTCAATAGCTGGCAAGAAGGCACCTAGATTGCATCACCGTGCGCCAGTGAGGAATCTCACTGGCGCACCTGGAGTACACGATATGACCCACGCCTGGCTCGCATCGCTCCCCAAAGTCGAACTCCACATCCATCTCGAGGGGGCAATTCCACTCCCCACGTTGTGGCAATTGGTGCAACAATACGGCGGCGACAACGACGTGACGAGTGTGGCCGCCCTTGAGCAACGCTTCACCTATAGCGACTTCCCGCATTTTATTGCGACTTGGGTATGGAAGAACCGCTTCATCCGCACCTACACCGACTTCACCGTGATTGCCGAAGCTGTCGCCCGTGATTTGGCCAGCCAAAACATCTGTTATGTCGAATCGCACTACTCGCCCACCGACTTCGCCCGGCACGGCCTCGAAATCGGCGAAATCACCCGCGCCATCCGCACTGGGCTCAACCGCGTCCCCGACATCACCATCAACTTGATTGCCGACGTTGTCCGAGATTCGCCAATCGAACGCGCCTTGCGCACAGTTGAGACCGTGGCCGAACTCAAAGAATACGGCGTCATCGGCATTGGCCTTGGTGGATCCGAGCAGAGCCATCCGCCAGCCCCGTTTGCGCCAGTCTTTGCACGCGCCCGCCAACTCGGCCTACGTACTACCGCACATGCCGGCGAAGCGGCCGGCGCAGAGAGTATCTGGGGTGCTCTGCGTGACCTGCAGGCCGAGCGCATCGGTCACGCCGCCCGTGCCTACGAAGACCCGACCCTGGTTGAGTACCTGCGCACACACCACATCCCACTTGAGATGTGCCCCATCTCAAATCTGCGCACTGGAGTGTACAGCGATATCGGTCAACACCCGGTCGGAGATTTCATCACGCAAGGAATGTTGGTCACCATCAACACCGACGACCCCAAGATGTTCAACAACACAATGGTCGATGAATATGCCCTGTTGATGGAACGCTTTGGTGTGAGTGAACAACAGATTTGTACGCTGATCGACAACGCCATTACCGCAAGTTGGCTCGATGATGCCGCCAAAGTACGTCTGCGCCAGGAGTTTCGTGCACATCCAGCCTGGCGTTAACGCGTCTCCCCAATAAAGCGTTTGGTAAAGCCGGCGGCGAGCGTCAGCGCCGCCGCCACTGCATACATGGCGCCGATGCCGGCGTACTCAAGCACAGGTGCCAAAAGCCAAGCGCCCACCCCAATCCCTAAGTCAAAGGCTAAATAAAACGCTGCCGTGGCTTTGCCACGCGCGTCGATACTGTCGACATGGATGGCAATCAACGCCGGATGAAACACCCCGCCACCACTCGCCGTCAGCGCCGCGGCCACCAACAGCATCCAGATTGAATCCGCGAGTGCAAAGCCGAGTAGCCCTGACGCCATGACGATTGCAGCAGGCAACAGCACACGCCGACGATCGGGCATATCAAGCAGGCGACCACTCAACAACCGCGTCGCAATAATTGATAGCCCGTAGACAGTGTAGGCCCAGCCCAACTGCTCGATACCGCGCTTTTCGGCAAGCAACGGCAAATACTGAAAGTACGCCCCAAAGCCGACGCCAAACAACGCCGTCGTCGCCATGGCAGGCCATAATTGTCGTGGATATGAAAACACTTCACGCCACGCAAACGGTGTAACGGTCAACTCCTGACGTGGGATGACCCACCAAATCAGCACACCAGCACCGACGGCCAACATCCCACTCGCAGCAAATGCCCCACTCAAGCCAATACTGGGTAACATGGTGGTCACTACTGCCGGCACAATCGTAATCGCCACATTAGCAGCCGCCCCAAACAGCGCCAAAAAGCGCCCACGCTCATGGCTTTCTATCAATGCAGAAACAAGCGCTGTCGATGCCGTCGTGAAGGCCACGTATCCAGCCGCTTGGAGCATGCGCAAACCAAATAACACCGCTGGTTCTGCGGTCAGTGGCACCCCAAATCCCCCCAGCGCCAGCGCCACACTGCCAAACAAAATCACCGGCTTGAAGCCGTAGCGATCGCTAATATAACCGGCAAACGGTCGACCAATCAATGATGCAATACCAAATGCCCCCATAATGACGCCGATTTGCCAATCAGGGAGTCCCATCTCAGTCATGTAGAGTGGAAGTGGCACAATCAGACTATAGAACGCCGCAAAAAAGCTGACGGCGGCCACAAATGCCGCCCAAAAAGATCGCCGCGATGCGTCCATTTGATGCTCCTGGTTCAGACTGTGATGTTGGTATGATAGAGGATTCTACGTGATGTGTATATAGGTAGTTTCACTCAAAATTCCGGTACGATTTAGGTTATTTTGAATTGAGTTGATGGTGCCCGCATGCCGTCTCCTCATGAATGTTAATACCCAGCGAGATTGCACGGCCTGCTCCTACACCAGGAACAATCCTCTTCGTGCTTTTGTGCCGCAGGCCATGCAATGACGGGGCGGATGGGTGTCAACATCCTGCCGGCCATGGACTCTGGGTGGCCTATGTTTCCTCCCGGCGTGCAGTCTCCCCTGGGGTGTTCATTCCCAGCGAGATTGCACGGCCTGCTCCTACACCAAGATCAATCCGCTTCGTGCTTTTGTGCCGCAGGCCATGCAATAAATAATGATGACGACACACACGCATCTCCAAAATCGGTTATACTTTAGTAACTTTATTAAGTAACGGAGGTTTGATGTGACTACAGACGTATCACAAATCCAGAGCTGGCGTGATGAGCAAGAGCGCAATTTGCGTGCTGACGATAGTTGGTTGACCTTGGCCGGATTGTTTTGGCTGAACGAGGGTGAGAATACCTTTGGTAGTGGTGAGGATCAACACCTTGTGTTCCCGGCTGGTTCATGTGCTGCACATGTCGGCACATTGATTCGCCAGGGTGAGAAAGTTACCTTGAAGGTAGCCGCAGGCGCAGACGTGAATGTGAATGGGCAAACTGTCACACAGGCATCATTGACTGCAGATGGCGACGGAAAGAACAAACCCGATGTTGTCAATCATGATACGCTTAGCTTCTTTGTGATTACGCGTGGCCATCGCGTCGGCATCCGCTTGCGCGATACCAACAGTCCTGTACGACGCGACTTTGCTGGCCGGGTATGGTTTGACTACAACCCAGAGTTTATTGTCGAGGCAACGTTCACACCGTATGAAGCTGGCAAGACCATCCCTATTCTCAACATTTTGGGCGATGTGACTGACACCCCATCACCAGGGTTTGTGACATTCAGCCTTGCTGGACAGACCTGCACGCTTGATGCTACCGCAGCCGGAAGCGGGTTGTTCTTTAATTTCCGCGACAAAACCTGTGGCAAAGAAAGCTATGGTGCAGGGCGATTTTTGATGGCTGGTGCACCCATTGATGGCAAGGTGATGATTGACTTCAACCGGGCAGTCAATCCGCCGTGTGCATTTACGATTTATGCAACGTGTCCAGTAGCACCACTACAAAACCACTTGCAGATTGCCATCCCCGCTGGTGAAAAATACGCTGGCGAGCAACATTAATTCAATCTATGCACCTAGGTGGATACGTATCCATCACAAGACGCACACACCGGTTGTACAGATGTACAACCGGTTTTGACAGGATTTCATTATGTCACTAGATCTCTATACGCACCGCTTCGTCCCAGCTACAGCGCCGGGGTTACCAACAATTCTCGCCTTACATGGCACCGGCGGCAACGAGCACGACTTGATCGGATTGACCCAAACAATAGCTCCCGGTTGCGCAATCATCAGCCCGCGCGGCAACGTCAGTGAACGTGGCATGCCACGCTTTTTCAAGCGCTTCGCTGAGGGTGTCTTTGATCTCGAGGATGTACAACATCGGGCAGGTGAACTTGCAGCATTTGTATCCGCTGCTGCGACTGAGTACCAGTTTGATGCAAAAAACATCTATGCGCTTGGGTACTCTAATGGTGCCAATATTGCTATCGCAACACTGTTATTACATCCACAAAGCCTGCGCGGTGGCATCTTTCTGCGATCCCAAATCACTTATACGCCAGAGGTGTTGCCCAATCTTGCCGGCAAAGCGCTATTCATCGGGGCAGGGCGATCGGATCAGCTTATCCCGGCCAATCAAAGCGATGAGCTCCATCAACTCTTACAGCGAGCAGGAGCAAGTGCGACTATATCATGGCAAAACGCCAATCACGGCCTAGTCCAAGGCGATGTTGAGATGGCGGCTGGGTGGTTTAATGCGTTGATTGCCTAATTGCACTACAACATTGACGCGCCGGTCGTGGAATTATCCACGACCGGCGCGTCGTCATATTAGCGGGATAACGTTTGCCAGACCGAATCAATCGACTGACCAACAAACCGATCAGGTGCAATCCGTTGCCACTCTTCTTCGATTTCATCGACCATGGTAGGACTTGCAACCGATTGAATCGTCTGCTTAAAGTGTTGTGCTGCCACAAATTGCTCTTGCGTGAAGGTCAAACCCGCAGTCTGCCGATTGACCATCCCACGAATAGACGGCTCAAATACGGTATACAGCTGTTCGGCCTCAACTCGGACTGCATCATTCCGAGCCATAATCCCTAGCAACTCAATGGTATGGCGATAAAACAGATTTTGCAGACGTTGCCCTGTTGCATGCGAGCGTAACACAGAGTCACGGAATGAATAGAGCATTTGCATCTTGCTCTGCCCACTCGCCGACTGCCCTAGTACGAGCTCCATGCTACAGTCATTACAATTCGGATTTTGACTCTCGTCACACGTATCGGCAGACACCGTTTGACTACCCGTGATAGGCAATGTGACCGCACTCAATGCATTGATACGACCATAGCCCAACTCGGCATCAAATGACCCAGGCACGGCGGTATCTGTGGCATGGACCAATAACCACCACAACTGCTCCTGACTCATACCACGTGCTGACAGCGCAAGCCCCGCCACGCCGGCCACCATCGGCGATGCCATCGAAGTCCCCGAGGCGAAATCATATTCAGGGGTAGTGTATGTGCTTAAAATAGCACGTCCAGGGGCAACAATATCGAGATCCGAACCGTAATTCGAAAAATAGGCGCGCGCACCGGATATCTCGGTAGCCCCTACAGCGAGCACACGTGATGAAGAAGCTGGGTATCCGATTTTTTCGATACCATCGTTGCCGGCTGCAGCAATCATGAACAAGCCACGCTCATAGGCATAGTTAATGGCGTTTGCGAGGGTCTCTGAGCAACCACAATTTGGATCCATGCCCAAACTCATATTGGCAATATCTGCGCCTCGATCTGCAGCGTATCGCAAACCTTGGGCAATCACACTCACCTCGCCACTCCCCTCGGCATCAAGCACCTTAATTGGCAAAATCTCACATTCCGCACATATCCCAGCCACCCCAATACCGTTATCGGTTGAGGCGGCTACAATACCAGCCACATGCGTGCCATGACCATTATCATCATCAGCATTATCGTCACTATTCATGAAATCATAGTCAATGTCAGTACGCAATCGTGCACCAACCAAATCCGGATGATTCACTGAGACGCCAGTATCGATTACCGCGACCATTGTGGTCGCCGAACCACGACTTACTGCCCATGCTTCTGTGACATCAATATCAGTGTCCGCATCATTCGCTAATCCCCATTGATCAATAAACCGGGGGTCTGGTATGGTCTCGTCTGTAGGCGTAGGAATGATTGGTACGTACTCATTTATCCAACTCGTCACACTGGTGACATCGGTATACACACCGGGGTTACGATCGGTACATACAAGGCTGGTACTTGCAACCCCGATTACAGACACGCCGGTTCGAGCTTGTGCGGTCAACGCAGCACCTATGTCGCTATTACACAATTGCGTGCGCGTTTTGTTCACCACCACTGGATCCGCACACACCATTCCCTCACGGAACGACGAACCAATTGTGCGTTGGCAGACGGAGGTCGATTTGAGCGCAGCATCAGACTTCCGCAGCGCAGGTAACGCGGGTTGACCACCAATTCGCTGAATGCCCCACCCAATCATCATGGCACGCGCAGGGTCGACATCTGCAAGCGATAACGCAATTGGTGCTACTGCTGTCGTTCCATTAATCGCCAATGGACTGCGCAATTCGATGAGCGCAATATCGTTTTGTTTGGTTGTCCGATTGTATCGTGGGTGGATAATAGCACGTTGAATCGCACGAATCTGCGCACCACGCATCGTCTTCGCATCACGGGTCCCGGCAGCAATCTCAATCCCCTGAACGCGTCGACCTTGGACACATTGTGCGGCAGTCAACACCCACTTCGCATCTATGACTGTAGCGCTACATATTGTTGACCGCGTCCCTTTGACGCGAATTATTGCTTGCCACGCTGCATCGCCACTCGCCACATTTACGCCGTTTTTGAGAGCGGCCTTCTCTGTAGCCACCGGCGCTGACAAGCGCACGCGATAATTGACTTCTGCATACGCAACTTCAGGCAAGCGCTCTGCATCGGCAATAAAGCGATTTGCATCGACACCGCTAGGCAACTGAACAACCAACGTGCCAACCAGCCCGTTCGTCAGTGCTCGGCTATCGCGGCCAAACCGTTCATTCTCATACAAATGGGCAATGTTAACCACTTGGTACTGCGCTGCCAATTGATTGATGCTCGGCACACCGCTACTACGGGCACCAACCACGGTGCGTTGCACTTGTTCAGCATATGACTGCTTCATACCCACGATTACTTCACGCGTAAATTCACTCGTGACCGCAGGTTGATTTGCTTGCAATGGCGGTGATGGCCGTACCAACATAGCGGTCAAGAGCATCACGACTCCGAGCCCCAACCGACGCCAATGAATTGAATTCGCCATCACCACCACCGCTTTCTTTTCTTCGGGCTCAAATAAAACATGAATCACATAATTACCGTGTAA
>CAYXXK010000058.1:0-1578 GCA_964469045.1 uncultured Klebsiella sp. | reverse complement strand
ACGTAATCCATACCACATCTGGTTGCAACCAAGCCGGTGCATAGCGGGCATTTGCGAGCGAGATAGGCAAAACCTCATCTGCCAACTGAATCCCCAGCGCATCGCGCATGTATAAACGCCGAGCCTGTAACACCTGCCACAGCTCTGGGTCAAGCGCCGCCAACTCGGCACGCAATCCGACATCCGCTAAGACCACCGCATCTTCGCAGTTGAGCGCAGTACCTGTCGGCGTCTCGGTTGGAATGATGTCACATTGAATCAATGCACCCGAAACCAGCACATCGGTCGAACCCGGGCGAATCGGCGTATGGCACCACTCATCGATGCTACCAAGATGACCCGGGTTGAGCGACGGCACAAACGGTGCCCCGGCCAACGACTGCATCACCACCTGATGGATGTGTCCGCCCTGCACGCCAATCCCCAACGCCTCGTACCAAGCCTTTTGGGTGTGCATATACGGCGCCACATACGCCGTCAAAAAGTGCTCACTCACCGTCTCGGCCAACACACCCGCACGACAGCACAATCCACCACGCAGGCCAATCGCCGTGGTGACGGCATCATTCAGCTCGAGCTGACGGGCACTCGGCGAGCGCAGACCAATCACATGCGTCTGACTACCCGACATCATGCTGTGGCACGCCAGCGGGTCGCCGGTAAACTGCATCGAGGCCGCCGCCTGATACTCACTCATGCCGGGTCGCGCGCCACGCACAATCCGGTCGACCATGGCTGACGCACGTTGTGAGCCCCAAGCAAACTGGCGGATTTGATGGGCGTCGTTGCGTGAGCGTAGCCCACTACTCGGGTGGGTCATGTGATGCGTGACGTCAATCAGACGACAGGTGCCACCACAGGCGGCCCGGATGGCACTGAGGAGCATGGCTGGCACGAAGGCGGGTTCGTCGCTGTCGCGCTCACTGGGCTCGAGGTACTTCCAACCAACCACCCCAACCGATGCGCCGTCGCGCAGGCCAATCTGACGCAAGACGGCACTCAACTTGGGCTGTTGCGTACGATCTTGGCCCATCAGGCCGAGGCTTTGGCTGAGGTAGTGGGGCAAATCGGGGCCGAGCATTGACACATAGCCGACGCCTTCGTTGCCGACGATGATGGCCCGCTGTGGGCCAATCACGACGATGGCTTCTTCGAAGCGCGGATCAAAGTTACTGAGAAAGGTAATATCGGCCGCATGCTCACGGTCGCCATAAATCACCACCCAATCACAGGCTGCAGCGGCATACAGCGCATCAAGACGCGCTTCGTAGACAGCAGCAGGGATAGCGCTCGGGGCTGTGTGCGTCAAATAAGTCGGCATCGGTCGGTATTGCAACATTGCGTATTCTCCTCAAAAAAGGGCTAGCGTTATTATACGCCGGATGGTGGCAATCCGGGCGCCCTTTCGGACGCCCTTACGTGGGGCGGATGTATCACATCGCGGGCGGACAGCAGTCCGCCCCACTAGATCTCCAGCCACGACCACCTGCGATGCATTTCTCTTTCGTCGCAAGGACATGCCTTGCGGCTACCGTTGGGGCAGGTGTGTGTACTCCGTGCCGCTACCGTTGGGGCGGG
>CAYXXK010000057.1:11812-19394 GCA_964469045.1 uncultured Klebsiella sp. | reverse complement strand
GAGCATGCTTGTGCTCGTGTCAGCGTCGTACATGGCGCAGGCCATGCAACGACCTGATATAACACGCTATGTGATGATCTATGCGCTGTCATTACCATGGGCCGCTGTGTATAGCGTCGTGTTGACAATCCTTCGTTTGCGTGAGCGTGTATGGCGCACCGTGTTGCTCATGGTGGTGTATGTGGTGGTATTGGCGATAGGGCGAATTGTGCTTGTGTTGTGGTACGACATGGGTATATGGGGCATGATAAGTGCACTTGCATGTGCTAATGTTGTGGTGGCCATCATTGCATTGGGGCTTAGCTGGCGCTGGTGGAGTCACACAACAACATGGCACGATGTCATAACACTGGCGCGTCTCGGTGCTCCGTTGGTACCGGCAAGCATTGCGGTGTGGGTGTTGTTGTTTATCGATCGCTGGTTTTTGGCGCACCATGTAACGCCACTTGTGCAGGGGCAATATGCGATTGCAGCGTTGTTGGCCTCATTGCTGGCGTTTGTTGCTGAGCCATTTAAGCAAGCGTGGCAACCGATGGCACGGCGCCATCCGGATGCGTATTTTGTGACGTGGTCGTTGACCGGGTATCTCGCGATATCATTAGGTATTGGAGCTATGCTCGTTACATGGACGCCAGAGATTGTGCGTGTGATTGGTGGTAGCGACGCAATGGCTGCGGTGCCCTTTGTCCCATGGCTGGTGATTGCTCCACTGTTGAGTGGTGTGGTGACTATCGTGAGTATGCCGGCGGTGCGCGTACAACGCACTGGCCGATTGGCATGGGCTACCATGATTGGTGCAGCGGTGAATATTGGTTTGAATACGTGGTTGATTCCACAGTATGGGGCGATCGGCGCTGCATGGGCTACTGCAGTGGCAGCATTCGTAATACCGGGAGTCCACATATGGATAAATCATCGCATCCAACCAATAGCGTATGATTGGTTGCGTGTGGGGATGTTGATTGTGCTATGGGGAGTACACGCATTCATCGTACAGCGTGTCGGGGATGGCGTGTGGGTGCGCATATGGTTACTGTTGGGCTTGTGTGGCGTATATGCAATCATTATGCGTATATGGGACTGGAATCAACTACATACGCATATGGACGATGGGACGTGACCTAGGCACTCTGACGAGGTGCGACTATGGATGATGTCTTGTGTGCACCTGCAGCTTGTCACTGCTCTGGGCGGTTGACTTCCAGAGCAGTGTGCCGTACGTATGGATTATTCCTTGGGCTGCAAAATCATCGAAACCCCAGGCAATGATGCGAGGATGGTAAGTTCGCCAGTTTCGGTATTGAGCCGATAAAGCCCTTCTTGGCTCACATCATCGTGGCCAAAGCGTGTAATGAGTACTTGACCATCAACGGCGGCGATATCGCCAATATAGCGCCATTCATAGAAGTCGTACTCCCAGTACGTACTCTCCCACGTGGTCAGGTTGGTTTTGTAAATACGTGTCATCGACTCTTCGGTGAGATAGTACGAATCCCAGATGTTGTGTACCGTGTACAGGTAGCCATCTAGAATGGTGCCCATCTCGGGAGAACGGCCAAAATTGGCCAGCGGAGTTAATTCCTGATCACCCGTTTGATACTGAAAAACATCAGTGGCAGGGCGGTTCTCAGATTCGAGTGACGCACTTGCTTGATTTAGGATGTAGAGGGTATTTGCATTTATTTGCAAAAACTCACTTGGCCCACACAATCCGGTTATTAATCGAGAAATATACAAGGTTTGTGGGTTGCGAACTTGTAATTCACATCCCTCAGAAGGTTTGTAATTTTGCGAATGAGTGCATCCAAATACGATTAATTCATCATTGAACAATACACTTGTATAGAACATCATGTCGCCATGTTTGGTGATTAATGGTGATTCCCGCATAATCTCGCCTGTCTCTGCATTCATGCGTACGACTTTACCCTCAAATCCGCGTTCTTGACAGAGCACAATGACATCAGAGCCATACGGATGAATCGAAATCGGCTCCATGCATGCACGGTGGGTATGGGTAGTGCGCAAATCAAGAGAGAGATTAGCTGCATCATAGGCATCCTCGTTGAGGTCTCCGGCATAGCCGAGCCAAATGTGTTGGGTGTCGACGAAGCCATCGTGAATGAAGGTAAGAGGGAGGTCTCGTTGTGTTGCTGGGGCGAACGTGGTGCGATCAAGGAGCCAAATCGCACTTGCATCAAGCCCGGGAATTGCCCGTTTACCAGTGACGACGTACAGCGGTTGGGCAGGCATGTCAACAGGTTGCCAAAACGCGGTGCAGCTCGTGAGCAAGACGGCAATCACGCAGATGGAAATAATGCGAAAAGACATAATGTACTCCTGTGTGATGGATGCTGGGTGATTCATCGAATCACCCAGCATCGGCGTTTGTATTAGTTCCAACCGGCGTAGAGGCGGGTGAGTGCACTCGAGAGTCCGATTTCGTCAGGAGCTACCGCATAATATCCGACATATTTTCCGATGTTTCCGCCGTATTGGCCAATTAACCACTGCGCATAAATGGGACTGTTGCTATCGATATCGACTCCCATGGCTTGGAAGTACTTCCAGGCGAGTTGTGAGCAGTACAGTGCGCGATCGGTGTTTTTGTCGATGAAGTTGTAGTTGTAGGGGGTAACAAGGTGACCATAGCGTTGTGTGATGGCATCAAGAGTGCTACTAAGCTTTGATGCTGAGATAGAGCGTGAGCGATGAATACCAATGTATTGGCCGCGTTGTTGCCAAGTACCAATGTTTTTGAATTGCACGCCACCGATGTTGGTTGATTCGTAGACTTGAAAAATACCGTGTCTATCTTTCCCATAGTAAATACCGGCATGTTCATAGACACGAGCCCAGTATTTGCAGAGGGGAATGATATCCCAGAGCAAGCAACCATCGATGCCGGTGCGGCGGAGTAGGATATCTCCTTTGCGAACGATAGAATTGAGGGCATTTTTGGGCAGGACTTTGCGATAGTTGGTTTCACCTGTGATTGCGCGGGTTAATTGTACGCCCAACTGGAGATTGCGTGATTGATTGCGCGCGGTTGGTTGCATGCTTCGTGCTGTATCGAATTGAGTGCTGAGGTAATCGATTTCGGCTTGACTTTGTGCCGAGAAGAGGGCAAGCCCGATCTCTGTGTAGCTGGCGTTACGTGGCAAGATCGGAAGATCATCGACGTCGTCTGTGAGACCATCGCCGGTTTCTTCGGTGTCGGGATTGGCATCAGCGGCTGGTTGTGCGAAGGTAGTTGTGGGGATGATCATGTTGACAAGCATGGTCAATGCGAGTAGTAGGGCCAAGATCAATCGTGTACTCATGGCAAATCCTCTCATGATGAACGAACCCAATACCATCATGACAGGCGTGCATTACTCGCGCATTACCAATATTTAGGTGAGACTAAATTTTACTTGGGACAGCAACAGCGACGACACGTACGTGTCCGGCAAGGTCGCGGTGCTGTGATATGACCCCATCGGGAAATGCATTTTGGAGGAGATGTGAGACTATATCTGCTTGACGAGGATCGATTTCGCAGGCAAAAAAACCAGGCCGCGCAAGATGGTAGGGCAAGAGTTGAGCAAAGTTACGATAGAACGATGCTCCGTCAGCATCACCGCCGGCGAGGGCGAGATGCGGCTCAAAATCGCGTACATTGGCGTCGATGTCGTGCAAGAGGGTGTAGGGTGGGTTACTCACGATAACTGGGATCGGCATGAGTGGGGTGCACATATCAGCGCGCACAAGGTGTATGCGATGCATCTGGTTGAGAGCGGTGCGATTAATGGTTGCAACTGCGAGGGCATCCGCTGAAATATCAGTGGCGATGACGGTGAGTTGTGGTGCCGTATGCGCGATTGCCACGGCAATACAGCCGCTCCCAGTGCAAATATCTGCGACAGTCGTCGCATTGAGGCGTTGGGCGGCGGCAATCGCTAATTCGACGAGCAGTTCGCTTTCGGGTCGGGGCACGAGCACGCGTGCATCGACATAAAAGTCGAGTCCATAAAATTCACGTGTGTTGGTCAGGTAGGCAATGGGCTCGCCGGCGAGACGACGCTGGCGCAGTGCACTGAGAGATGAGTGTTGATCGGCGGGGAACGGATCGCGATGATGCAGAATGAGCCGCGTGCGCGTTGTTTTCAAAAGATAGGCAACGATGAGCTCGGCATCAAGGCGTGGGGTACTACTACAACTGCCAAAATCAAGGGTAAGTTGCTGGATGGTGTGAGCAATTGTTAGCACGGCGTGGCTCTTTTGCCATACAAAAGCGCGGACAGATTGGATAATCTCCCCGCGCTCAGGTATGCGTTAGACGAACGGCAACGCGTCGCCTTCGTTGGCTTGTGAGGTTGAAAGGGTGGTAAATGCACCCATGACGCGATACTTTTGGTAGCGCTGGTCAAGGAGGACACTGAGTGGTAGTTGACTGAGCTCGTTGATGTGGTGCATGATGCGTTCGCCGGCGAGGCGTACGGTGTTATCGGCGTCGTTGTGGGCGCCACCTTCGGGCTCGGGGATGATGTCGTCGATAATGCGCATCTCGAGCAGGTCTTGGGCAGTGATGCGCATGGTTTTGGCGGCATCGGGGGCCTTGGATGAATCGCGCCACAGGATGGCAGCGCTCGCCTCAGGCGCAGCTACCGAGTAGATTGAGTTTTCGAGCATCAAGATGCGATCGGTGACGCCGATGGCAAGAGCGCCACCCGAGCCACCCTCACCGATGACAAGGCTGACGAGGGGTGTTTTGAGTTGGGCCATGACGAGGATGTTCTCGGCGATGGCGTTGCCTTGACCGCGGGTTTCGGACTCCATGCTGGGGTCAGCGCCGGGAGTATCGATGAGACAAATCACGGGCAGGGCGAACTTCTCGGCGTGATGGAAGAGGCGCATGGCCTTGCGGTAGCCGTCTGGCTTGGGCATACCGAAGTTGCGGCGCATGTTCTCGCGCGTATCGCGGCCTTTTTGATGGCCGACGATGACGACGGAGCGACCATTGATGCGCCCAACGCCACCAACAATGGCAGCATCATCGGCAAAGCGGCGGTCGCCGTGAAGCTCGAAGAAGTCTTCGCACAAGACGCGGACGTAGTCAAGCGTGCGTGGGCGTTGCACATGGCGTGAAATCTGGACTTTATCCCAGGCGGAGAGTGGTGTCTTCATAGATATTCCTCATACGTCAGCTGGGATGGGCGTTGCGGTTGCATCGCGCATGGTGTAGAGCTTGAAAAGGCGAGCTAACGTGTTGCGCATGTCGGTACGTGGCACGACCATATCAATCATGCCGTGTTCGAGCATGAACTCAGCGCTTTGAAAGTTGGCCGGTAACTTTTGGCGAATAGTCTGCTCGATAACACGACGACCAGCAAAGCCGATACGGGCACCTGGTTCGGCGATGATGATATCGGCGACTGAGGCGTACGAAGCCAACACGCCGCCATAACACGGGTCAGTCATGAGTGATATATGGGGCATACCGATACTACCTAGGCGTGCCAACGCAAGATTGACTTTGGGGAGTTGCATGAGTGCCAAGACGCCCTCGTGCATGCGGGCGCCGCCCGAAGCGTTAATGGTCAAGAGCGGGACATGACGTTCGTAGGCGCGTTCAGCAGCACGAGCGATTTTTTCGCCGAAGACGCTACCCATGGAGCCACCGATGAACTCGAATTCGCTGATAGTTACCTGGAGTGGTTGCCCCATCAGAATGGCAGAACCACTAATCATGGCATCGTAGAGACCGGTCTCTTGTTGACTATCACGGAGCTTTTGGGCGTAGTTATCTTTGGGGGAAACAAAATTGAGCGGGTCGAGAGGTGCGATTTCGCCGTCCTCTTGGATGAATGAATCGCTATCAAACAACCCTTGCCACTCAAATGCGCTCAGGCGCATATGATACCCACACTTACATACTTTGAGGTTGTCGCGGAGCTGTTTGACGTAGGTCAAATCGCCACATGATGGGCATTTGACCCACATGTTGTCCGGGGTCCCTTGTTCAGGTGTCTGCTCACCGGGCGTAAACGCTTTTGGAGCACGACGAAAGAGCTCTTTCATCGATATCGCCTCGCATCTGCCAAATACTGCATGTGATTATAGCACACTGCATCTTAGTACGCCTGAATGGTGGTATGATAGCGTTAAAGAGTGACAAAAAACATGTTAAGAGAGTGAATGTAAGCTACTGTTGTGTGTATATTGCTATCAAATTTGCGATGATGACGTAGACACGCCATATGCGATAAGGATCGATGGACTATGTTGTTTCTCCCACCGATGATTGATGATACATCTCCCGCGTTAACAGACGTAAGTGCTAATCAGCCATTGAATCTCACCAAAGAAGATGGTAAAGCACATGCTGAGGCATTGATGGAAGAGGTGAGTACGCTCCAAGCCTTGATGTACGGCGCTGGGACGCACCGAGTGTTATTGATTTTGCAGGGACTTGATGCGAGTGGTAAAGACGGTGTTGTGCGTTTTGTCATGGGTGCTGGTGACCCGTTGAATTGTGTTGTGCAATCGTTCAAGCTGCCGACGCCAAACGAACTTGCGCACGACTTTTTGTGGCGTGTGCATGCAGCAGTCCCCAACCGCGGTATGTTTGGGATTTTTAATCGGTCGCATTACGAAGACGTCGTGGCACAGTATGCACGTGGTACGATTGACGATGATTTGCGTCAGCAGCGTGTGCGACATATCAGGCATTTTGAGGAGTTATTGCATGATGACGGCACAATCATCATCAAATGCTTTTTGCATATTGATGCAGATGAACAAGCCGAACGACTGCTTGCACGTGAACAATCACTCGAAACCGCGTGGAAATTGTCGGCTGATGATTGGCAGGATCGCCGTCTATTCGGTCATTATTTGCACGCATACGACACAGTAATGCGCAGTACAAGTGTTGCCCATGCACCGTGGTACGTGGTCCCAGCGAATCGGAAATGGTATCGTAACTTGGTAATTGCCACACTTCTGCATCACCATATGATGCCCCATCGTGAATTGTGGAGTGCCACATTACGCTATATCCAAGAGAGTCGTTTGGCTGCCATTCAGCATGTGCGGTCGATGGAGAAAAAATAGCAATGACTGTGATGATTGACGGAAGTCTGGCGCAAGCGCTGTACGATGCTGGAGTTCGGTGGAAACCAGCCAACGGCGATTGGTTTTGTTTGTTCGATGATAGTAGTGAGCCGTGGTTAATTGCCCCAGGTGCTGTTGAGTTGGCGTTGATTGATGGATCGCCGGCATTGCTCTTTCATGGGGCAAGTGAATGGGCGCTCGACAGCGTGCTGGCGCATGAGGCGTTGTGGTTGCCGAATGAGACGCAAGTGCGTGAGTTGCTGATGAACACACTTGGTACTCAGGCGGTGTTGCAGATCGAGGTGTGGGCACAAGGAACGCGTTGTCGGGCACAGGTGGGTGATTGGCGATACGAGGCGTCATCGACACAGGCTGTTGATGCGTATGCGCTGGTGCTGTTGGCTGCCATGCAGAATGTGCGAGCGTAATGTGAATACACCACATGATGCACAGATGGTGCGGATTATACGTGTTGTGATGCTGG
>CAYXXK010000057.1:0-11802 GCA_964469045.1 uncultured Klebsiella sp. | reverse complement strand
TTAAAATATATATATTTAGAAACATACATCCACTCCCATTCTTTATCCGGAAATTTATTTATGAACTCCATAGTTATGTTTGGATTAAGTGAAAAATCAACCCAATTCCATTTGTCATTTGGAAATCCTTTTAATTTTTTTGTGTGGAGTTTGGGGTTGCCCAAGTTATAAATTCAGTATCACTGTTTGCGGATAGCATTGATTTTTTGGAAGATGCGTCGGTCAACGGCATCATCTTGTTGGCCTTGGGATTTGGGCTGGTATGGCGTCGACGGATTGGCATGCTACTTGCAGGTGTGTTGTTGGTGCCTGGGATTACTACAGCATGGGCTGCATGGCAGAAGTTCGGTGATTTGACATCAGTGCCGTCACCCACAACACTTACGTGGACCGGTGTGGGCGCAATGCTAGTAAATTTCGCATGTGCATGGTTGCTGGTGCGCTACCGCAATCATGGGAGTGGCTTGATGAAAGCGGCTTTTTTGTCGGCACGCAATGATGTATTGGCAAACATTGCGATTGTGGTTGCAGGCGGATTGACGTTTGTAACGATGTCGGCGTGGCCTGATTTGGTGGTTGGGATTGGTATTTTGGTGTTGAATGCAGGGGCTGCCTACGAAGTTTGGCAAGAAGCGCGTGAGATGGAGTAATGTGGCGACGGAGATGCATCTGTGCTGTGTCGTCTACGATGTATACATGCAGTGCTGCATAATACAAACTGGCGGTGATGGAATCATCCATCACCGCCAGTTTGTTGTGTATACCTGTGCGAACTAGGCCGGGTTGAGCTGGCCGTTGTTCTGGTCGATACGGGCAATCAAGCTACGCAAGCGATCGCCATCAACTGACTCATACTCGATGAGGGCATTAGCCATATCGTCGAGGACTTCGCGGTTGCTGGTGAGGATGTTGCGGGTGCGCTCATAGGCTTCGGCGACGATGCTATGCACCTCTTCGTCGATTTTGCGGGCGATTTCTTCGCTGTAGTTGCGTTGCTCGCTGATTTCGCGGCCGAGGAAGATCATCTCTTCTTTTTCGCCGAAGGCGATGGGGCCGAGTGATCGGCTCATGCCAAAGCGGGTGACCATTGAGCGGGCGATGCGAGTGACTTGGGTGATATCGCCGGAGGCGCCGGTGGTGACTTCTTCGAGGCCGAAGATGATCTCTTCAGCGACGCGGCCACCGAGGGCTGCCACGAGTTGGGCGTTGAATTGTGAGGCGGTGGTGTAGCGCAGGCTATCTTCTTCGGGGAGGAAGAGGGTATAGCCGCCGGCGCGACCGCGTGGGATGATGGTGACCTTTTGGACCATGTGGGCACGAGCCATACCGGCGGCAGCCACAGCGTGACCAGCCTCGTGGTAGGCAACGAGCAACTTCTCACGGTCGGTCATGACGCGACTACGGCGCTCTGGACCACCGAGGGCGACGCGTTCGACGGCGTCGGTCAATTCGATTTGACCGATTTGCTTCTTCGAGCGGCGAGCAGCCAAAATGGCGGCTTCATTGACGGCGTTGGCCAAATCGGCACCTGAGAATCCAGGGGTGAGTTTGGCGACGACGGACAAGTCGACATCATCGGCGAGTGGCTTACCCTTGGTGTGGACACCGAGGACGGCGACGCGACCCTTCATGTCTGGGGCATCGAGGACGACCTGGCGGTCGAAGCGGCCTGGGCGTACCAAAGCTGGGTCGAGGACGTCAGGGCGATTGGTGGCGGCAATGACGATGATATTGGTGTTTGAGTCGAAGCCGTCCATCTCGACGAGGATTTGGTTGAGGGTCTGCTCGCGCTCATCATGTGAACCGCCGAGACCGGCGCCACGCTGACGACCGACTGCGTCGATTTCGTCGATGAAGATGATACACGGCGCGTTGCGCTTGGCTTGATCAAACAGGTCACGGACGCGTGAGGCGCCGACGCCGACGAACATTTCGACGAATTCTGAACCCGAGATCGAGAAGAACGGCACACCTGCTTCGCCTGCGACGGCGCGTGACAGCAAGGTCTTACCAGTTCCCGGAGGGCCAACCATCAAGACACCGCGCGGGATGCGGGCGCCGAGGGCGGCGAATTTATCGGGGAATTTGAGGAATTCGACGATTTCGGTGAGGTCTTGTTTGGCCTCTTCTTGGCCGGCGACATCCGCAAAAGTGACGCTCGGCTTATCGCCTGAGAACATGCGGGCGCGGCTTTTGCCAAACGACATCGCTTGGTTGTTTGAGCCTTGGGCTTGACGCATGAAGAAGACAAAGAAACCAATCATCAATAGGACTGGCAACAGCACAGAGAAGACGTTGAACAAACCGCCCCATGCAGGTGCTGCAGCGACTTTGACATCAACGCTTTCGAGCGGAACGTCAGCTTGGACCATCAAGGTGGTAATACTGCTACCAGTCTCGATGCGTGAACGCACTGAAGTGCCGTCGAGGTAGAGCACGCGAATCTCGTTGCTCCCTGACTGGACTTCAATACTGCCTACCTTGCCCGCTTTGGCATCTGCAAGTACTGCATAAATGCCACGCTCGTTGGGTACGTTTTGCGTGTTGCTAAAGTAATTAAAGAACAGTGCTAACGCCGCAACCAGGATGATAAGGTAGACGAAACTATTCTTGAGCCAGCGATTTTCGCCCATAACTCTTCTCAATCTAGGAGATCGCACTCCGTTGGGTCTTGGTGTGTCTCAGTAGTGAGACAACGTGGGGGACTGCCTACTTTGCAGTAGGTAGAGTGATTATACCACTGTGCTTTTTGTGGGGGCAAGAGTGGAAAATGGCAAAATAGTAACTCTTATTGAACTCTAACACAAGGGATATGTGTGTTTTGGGATGGAGCAAACAGGGCAACAAAACGCCCACGCAACATGACTTGAGACGTTGTTGATCGTCGTTGTCACACTGTGTGGGCGTCAGCGGTTTAGTGGGTGTATATCTCGGGCTTGAGGACGCCGATGTATGGCAAGTTGCGATAATGCTCGGCATAATCTAGCCCATACCCGACGACAAACTCATTTGGAATATCAAAACCGAGATAATCTACGGTCAATGTGACTGATGGGTCACGACGGGATGGTTTGTTGAGCAAGGTGCAGATGCGCATACTCGCCGGCTCGCGCTTGAGGAATTGGGCGTGTAGATACGATAGTGTGAGTCCGCTATCGATAATATCCTCGACGATGAGTACGTGTCGTCCAGCGATGTCCATGTCAAGATCTTTGAGGAGTCGCACAACACCGCTGCTATGGGTACCACTGCCGTAGCTTGAGGTAGCAATAAAATCGATTGACACATGCATGTCGATGGCGCGCGCTAAATCAACCATGAAGGTGGTGCATCCTTTGAGGACGCCAATCAACACTAAATCGCCAATATCGCGGTAGTCGCGGGCGATGAGTTGACCTAGTTCCTTGACTCGTACGTCGATTTGTTCGGCGCTGAGAAGGACGTGATGAATGTCTTGATGCATATCGTTGTCTACTACTCCCTCACACAAAAATTTAATTAATCATACCCGAAATTATCGTCTTCGGCAGAGTGAATCAATGACAAATGGAATGCAGTAGTGTGCGGTGCCGCAATAAATGCTGGATCAACGCGGACGCCCGGTATCCATACGACGTGGTCAATTGTGGCTATGACAGGCCAATGTGGGCGATGCGCTTTGGGAATGCGTGCATCAACCATGATATCTTGTAGGCGTCGATGGTGGTTATGCCCGATGCCCATGCGTTCACCAGGTAGCCGTGGGCGAACCACATAGTGGTGTGTTGGATCAAGAAATGCATGCCAGCGAGTGTCGTGTTGTTGAGTTATTTCACGTGTGACATGTAACCACCAGCCATTGTGGCAATTGATACGACTGGGTGCGTTGATGACGACCAAATCTTCAATATGTGGTGCACTAGGGGTGGCATGTTGGAGGTATATGGTTGTGCCATCATGTCTCAAGTGCATCATAGTTGCGTATGGCAATTGTTGCTGACGGTGTGGCATGGTATCGATTGCGGTACGAATGTATTCGATATGCTCAAGACTCCACCCGCGCAGGGAACCATGCAATAAGTGAATGGCATGACGGATGGCGGCGCGTTGTAGTGCGATATGGAGCGCCATAAATGATGTGCGGCGGAATGTAATACTGAGATTTTCTTGATGGGCGATAGATGACCACAATTGCGTGATTTGGTGTGCGATATATTCTGAATCATCGTTACAGAGCGTGGCAGTACGGCTCAGAATTGCGTTGAGTTGTGGCTGTTCTTGGCGAAGTGTAGGTAGAATGTGGTGGCGCATGCGTACGCGCTGGTTCTGCAGTTTGTCATTGCTAGGGTCATGGCGTGGGATAAGATTTCGGGTCTGACAATAGGCTACGATATCGGCTCGATCACACTCGAGAAGTGGGCGCATCAATTGTGCTCGTCCAGGAATATCGTGTGGTGCCCATTGATTCCAGTGGAGAATGGGGCGCATCGCAGCGATTCCGGTGGGACCACTGCCCCGCAAGAGGCGCATCAAGACGGTTTCGGCTTGATCATCGCGTGTATGTGCAACGAGGATTGTTCCAGCGTCTATGAGATGTGCATACTGGGCAAGTCGTCGATAGCGTACAATGCGTGCTGCTTCGTTGAGATTATGGATGTTAGTTGCTTCGACGGCGAGATGAGCTTGTTCGATACGATGAGGAAGTCCAAGTGCGTCAGCGCACTGACGCACCCAATCGGCATCGGCTGCTGACTGCGCACCACGCAATCCGTGGTCAAGGTGATACACATGTAAGTCAGCGGCGATGCCGCTTTCGTGTAGCGCATACAACAGCGCCAACGAATCAGGACCACCAGACACCGCAACAATCACTGCGCCGGACGGTAATGACGCACATTCTGTCATGAGTTGGGTGATGATGCGATGAGCGCTCATGGAATATTGAGGGTAATCACGTACAACTGACGTTGTGCAGTGGTACGCGCATCTTGAATAGAGGGTGGATTGTGGGTTCCATCACCCCACCCATATACTACAACGCGATTTGTGGGAAGTGTGGTGACTGCAGAGCAAGGGCCTGCAATGACCTCGTAGAGCCGTCGTTGATCGATGGGATCATCGATGTCACCGGTAATATCACACGGGAACTGACTTGTTTGATCATCAATTGCAACGGTGACTGCTTGTGCTTGTGTAACATCACCGATAAATTGTCCTTGAGACCCATAGAACACCACTACATCGTGTAAATCGGCGCCTCGTATTGAAATTGTGCCATTCAGGGTTGTTGCAGTCGCGACTAACTCATGTGTGACCGTAAGAGGTGCGGTAATCATTTGATGTGCATGGACGTATTGCACGCTACCAATGTCACCATTGAGCGTGATGCGTGCGTTTTTGTCGTCGAGAAATTGAAGACCCGCAATGACTTGGCTGTCACGAATCGGCATGATGCCATCTGCAATATTGATAGACGCTTGGTAGTTACTCCGAAACGGTGTATAGAGAGCGGTGCCAGAGCTTACTAGCGCGTGGCTTGCGCGGGCATCTTGTTGCACGATGCTTAAGGCGTAGACAAGTGTATTGTTGCCACGTAAGATGAATCCGGTAATCGCCAACATGATGGTCACGATGACGGCAGTTGTCGGTATTGATATCCATGCCCAATCAAGCGTAAAACGGCGTTTGAGCACGAGATAGGTGATGGGGCCTACTAACGCTATGTATCCGATAATAATCAAAAAAATAGTTACAGGGTGTGGCCGACTGAGAGCGGCAATATTAAGGGAACGACCGAGAGGGTCGTTTTGGATGAAGAGATTTGGTCGTCCTACCACACTGCGAATATCGGGATAGACGGGTTGCAAGACTGGACGCCATAGCCATGTGAGTCCGCTCCAATCGCGAAGTGCATTGAATGGTACGGTAGTTTGGTAGAACGTGCCGCGCCCAACGGGGCGCTCCCAGAGCAAGTGACTACCTTCATGGACGTCGATGGTTGTTGATGATGATGGCATGGAGACTGATGGAACCACGACTGATGAAGGAAATTGTGCTGGTGCGTCGCTCGGTAATGTGACGATGTGTGGTGTGGTGTAGTCAAACGTGAGCTCATTGTTTTTTGCGAGCGTTCCGGTGAGATTATCGGTCACAATCACGCGACCGCCGAGCTCCATCCACAGTTGAATGGCGTCTTGTTGTGGCGGAGAGAGTACGGCTGGGTTATCAATGAATAGGTTATAGATGCCTTGGAGGGCGGTGGCTGTATCAGGAAGATGTGATGGTGGGATTATTGCAAAGATGGTTGCCGAGCCGTCCGGCAACATGATGTCATGTAAGCCTTTGAGGAGATTGGCATCATCACTTACCACCACATTGAGCAAACCTGGTGCAGATTGGGCATCAACTAGGGTGCTAGCTAAGATACGGTTATCGCTTTGGATGCGGGCGACGATGCTGCGCGCATAACCCGGCATGACGACATTGGTGTGGATTTCTTTGGTGGTTTGGGCTGGCAGGCTAAGCTCGCGCGTCCAAATGATGCGATTGCCGAGGTCATCATTGATGAGCCATTCAACGGTCACAATGCGATCTTGGTTATCTCCACGCATGGTCAGTGTGACAGGTGTCCATGCTTCGGCTGTGTATATGTTGTCGAAGCCAACACGCGCTTCGATAGTTACGCGTGATGTTTGCTGAGCCAAGAGCGGTGTATGACTGCTAAAAACGATGATTATCAGACACAACCAGTGCATCAACCAGTATTTTTGTTTCATTTGACACCTTTATTTTGTGTGGAACACGGGCATTTGGGCAATTAATGCTAGGACAGCGGTGACAGTTTGTGCGGGTGATTGAGTATCGCCATTGATGTGAACTGCATCTGGAGCGGCTTGCATAACATGTTGGTCACGTTCATCGCGGATGCGAATTGATTCGGCAAGTGCGTCGGCATCGATGTGTTCGCCACGTTGTTCGAGCTCGATGATGCGGCGGCGCGTACGTTCGGCAATTGAGACATCGAGATAAATCTTCAGCGGTGCCTCCGGCAAGACAATTGAGCCAATATCGCGCCCGACCATGACGACATTGCCGGCGAGTCCGATAGCGCGTTGTTGGGCGCGCAAGATGTGACGTACCGGTGGATGGGCAGCAACCTGTGATACGAGGCGTTCGACTTGTTGTTGGCGGATGTCCCAGGTTACATCAATGCCGTCGAGGGTGATGGTGTATTGTCGACCATCGTCGATGGTCGGTGCATGGACGCCGATTTGGCACTGATTGGCTAACTCTGCAACGGCTTCACTATTTGACGGATCTACCTGTTGATTGATAACCGCGAGTGTGAGGGCACGATACATGACACCCGTATCAAAGTAAATGAAGCCGAGCTGAGTTGCGAGCGTTGCGCCGAGCGTACTTTTGCCGGATCCAGCTGGTCCATCAATGGTGATTGCGCGTGGTATGGTCATGAATATCCTGCATCTCTGCTACGTCTTTGTGTTGAATGAATTATACCTGTGATTGTAGACATTATACTGATGCTATCAAAGAAAAGGGTAGACGCATATGCACCTGTTTCACCATCGATACATCTCGTTGATTGTGTTGTGTTGTGCTGTACTTTTCGGCGCCATCGGTCGTGGTACTGCATTATATACCTGGGACGATGTGCATACGTTGCACCCTGATGAGCGGTTTTTGGTGTATACCGTACTTCGTTTGCAGGTACCTGATGCATGGCAGGCATATGGTGATAATCAATGTTCGGTTGATGGAACCGTGCCAGCACCGAGCGCCACGCGCGATTTACGTGGTGTCGATTTAAAACCTGCACAATGGGAGCCGAGTCGATCGAGTGGATGTAACTCATTAAATCCACGCAACTTTGGCTGGTCACAACGTTTTGTGTATGGTGCACTTCCAACAACATTGGTGCGCATTGGTGCTGACCGGGTATTTGGTCATGATGCTACGCCACTCGAAATTCGTGATACAGGGCGGACATTAGCGTGGGTGAGTGAAGTTGTAGCGATTCTGTTGGTGTATTGGCTGGCGCGATTAATTGTACCTGCACGTGCGAGTGCATGGGCGGCAATGCTCTATGCGTTGGCACCCCTACCGATGCAGCTGAGTCATTTTTTTACGGTGGATGCCATCTTGAGTCCGTGGGTCATCGGGGCACTTGGCCTTGCACTCCGTCTAGAGCGACAGCGATGGCGTGATTGGGTGTTGTTTGCGGTGTGTGTGGCGATTGCCAGTGCGATGCGCATTACAATGCTGAGTTTGGCAATTTTGGCACTCATCAGCTGGATGCGCCAGTGGTCTTGGCGGATGAGTGGCATGGTGCTGGTTGCGGCTTTGGTTGGGTGTGTGACTTTGTGGATTGCAGATCCGACGTGGTGGCAGGATGGGTGGTTTGAGCCACGCTGGTTCGCCGATATCATGCTAGCTGGACAAATCGTATCGGGTGACGTCGATACACCACCGACGTTTCAGTGGGTTGATGCGGTGCCGTGGCTGTATCCATTGTGGCAGATGAGTTGGTGGGGGCTTGGTCTGTGTGTGTCGTTGGGTGGATTGTACGGGATTTGGCTGACCCTAGGGCGTCGGTGGCGCCCGATTTCGCTGTTGGTAATCTGGGTCGTACTTTTTTTTGTATGGCAAGGTGGCGTGTTTGGTATGACAATGCGCTACTACTTGCCGATGTATGCAGGATTATGCGTGTTAGCGGTTGCCGCTTTGGTCGCAGTGCCACAACGTTGGCGTCGATGGGTGCTGGTTGGTGTAATCGGTGCAAGTGTTGTTCCAGCGCTGGCGTGGCAGCAACTGTATCGTGATCCACATCCGCGGATTGCTGCATCGGTATGGATGTATGCCCATATTCCTGATGGGGCGACGATTGCGGTAGAGCATTGGGATGATGCATTACCGCTTATTGTCGGTGACAATACTCCTGGGCGTTATCGATTTGTTGAGTTGAAGGTGTTTGACGCCGATCGGCCGAGTAAGTTCGTAACGATTGATGATATACCGGGCATGATTGCCCAGATAGCTGATGCAGACTACATCGTATTGAGTAGTGCTCGTGGACATGCGGTTATTCCCGATATGCCGTTGCGTTATCCAGTAACAAGTCGATATTACGAAATGTTGTTTGACGGACGTTTGGGGTATAAGTTAGTCTATCAAGCCGCACGTTGGCCCCGCATTGGTCCATGGTGGCGTGATACCCGTAGTGCAGAAGAAGCGTTCAGTGTCTACGATCACCCCCAAGTATTTATATTTGCGAATCAGGATAATCTTGATGCAATGACACTTGCCGACCGACTGTTAGCCGATGTGCGCTGGAGTGATGTGGCACATACGACCACAAAGATGTACCGCACATATCCCACCATGGGATTGATGGATGCGCCGATGTGGCAGGCCTTGACATCTGCTCAACGTGCGTGGCATGGCCAGGGTAGCTGGGTGACATGGTTACTACTCGTTGATGGCCTCATGCTCTTGCTTGTGCCGTGGCTTGGCCGGTGGCGCGATCATGGGGTGACAGTTGGTCGGGCCATTGGCATGGTCGTTTTGATTGGAGTGAGTGGTTTGGCGTTGCACCAATCGACCATTGTGATGGGATTGGTCGCATGTGTGCCGGTTGCCGCATGGGCGTGGTTTCAACGAAAGCAGCAGATTGTGGCACAGGTTCGGCAGGCCTGGCAACTGGTGCTTGGTGGAGAACTCATCTGGTTAGTGACGGTCACCGTTGCACTTTGGTGGGCCGGTGGTGCGAGTACTCCGCATGATTGGTGGCGACAAGTGGCCATCATCAACCAGCAACTACGCGTTGATTGGTCAACGATTGCTGATCCGTGGTTGGCTGGATTTGTGGCACTTGATGCGAGTGGGGTATGGCGAGCCACAGCAGTACTCGCCCGCCTGAGTGGGAGTGATGGCGCGACTGCGCTCACGCTCATGCTGGCGACGGCTGTCGGTGTGTTGTCTCAGTTGATGTGGTATGTGGTCAGCCATGCATCGCTGTCGTTGCGTCAGTATGGTTGGCGACTGCTCATCATCGTGGGTCTCCTGAGCGCCGGTACGTTGGTGCCATTGGTACGAGCAGCAATTGGCGTGGCAGATCCCCTGTGGGTCGCAAGTCACACAGCCGATGTACAAGGCTGGATACCGACAACCGTGCAGGTGGCTTTGATACGCGCTGACAGTCAATGGCTTTGGCAGGGTGTCTGGTGGAGCGTTGTTTCCGTATTTGTGTGGCAACGGCAGTGGTGGTGGCTCGCTGGACTCCTATGTTGTGCCATGGGCTTGGGTGACGCACTTTGGTGGTGGAGCGCCGTCATTGCGTGTAGTATCGTGCTTTGGTATTGGTGGGGGCAACGCTGGGGCTGGATGGCACTGATTGCATTGGCTCTACTCGCACGTGACGTCGCATGGCAACTACCCCACGGGAGTGCCACCATGGCACTGTTGCATCTGTGGCCGCTGCTCGGTCTACTGGCATGGCATGTCTGGCTACAACCGCAGCGGGATCGTCGTGATCTGCGTGTAGCAGCGCTGTGGATTGTCTGGGGTGTCTTGTGTGCTTGGGGACAACTCTCCATCTGGATGCTCTTGATTGGTTGGTGGTTGTGTCTTGTTGTGGTGTGGCGCCGCCAGTACTGGTGGGCAATGGCTTTAATAGCGGGCCTGTCAATCGTCTATGTGCTTCCGTTATCGCTGATGCAGGGTGGTTATCAAGTGCTCACACTGGTGGTATGGGGACTGGTGGGATGGCAGATGTGTGTGTGCGTGCGTGCGACCTGGGTCCTGCTCCCCGCACTTGTGTGGCTGGTGTGGTTGGGGAGCTTGACACGGCCAGTGCTTTCGTCGGATGATCGCGCCGTGGCAATGCGACTTGCACGCGTGGATGCGAATGCTGTGGTCGTGGTTGATGCCGATGTCCAACGTGCCATGCGTGTGGCCGCCATACGCGGTGGTCTGGTGTTGGTCGCACCACCGAGTCAACTCGATGCACGCTGGCTAGCTATGGGATGGCGAGACGAAATTCGGCAACGCTGGCAATACACTCAAGAATCTAATGTGGCGTTGTTGTGTGCGCACCATACACGTGTTGATGTGGTTATCCAACGTGACGGGTTGGTCCAGCGGTGTGGTAGTGATACCCCATAACCTAGGTAGTCATGGTTATTCGTTCGTGACGTTGGCGATAGTTGACCATGCATGCGGCAATGAGCATGATAATGAGCCAGATGTAATTGGCTGGTGTGGTCAATGCCACCTCGAGTGAACGATATTGCGGTAAGAGTGTCTCAAGTGGCCCATACAAAATCGAATAGCGATCTGTCACTAACGATCCATCCTTCAGTGAACGTGGATAGAGTACAGTTTGGGTGCTATACATGTACCAAAAGTAACTCTGGAGCATTAACGATCCGAGCAAGATACGCGTGGTGAGTACCGGTAACCGAGATAACAGCCATACGAGCATAGCGATGGTCGGCACATATAGCATGACCGCACTACTCCAGTGGAATCGACCAGAGTAGCTGAATCCACCATATGGATTGGAATGGAGCGCGTTCAGTACAATCGGTACTGCAAAGCACCATGCCCACATGATAAACAAGAGGGGATTGCGCCGATAAAACATTCCGAGGCCGAGCACGCCGGCAAATAAGAGGGGGTGTTGCCCAAAAATACCTTGATTTTGGTCGAAGAGGAGACCAAAGATACGGCTCAGGCCCTCCGCGGTGAGTTGTACTGATCCTGCAGAAATTGGACGGCAATCTGTATCAGGCCGCGTAATTTTCT
>CAYXXK010000056.1:18691-19895 GCA_964469045.1 uncultured Klebsiella sp. | reverse complement strand
TGATTGTAGAGACGCATGGCCATGCGTCTCTACAATCAATCAATCAATCAATCCCATCCCACCCCATCGCCCATTCAATCCCATCGCCCATCCCACCCCATCGCCCACCCCATCCCATCGCCCATTGCGACCATCATATCACCGATACAATCTGTTTTATAATCCATTACACATTGCCGGTTGTGGAGGACCAGATGGATTGGATAAATCGTACCCTCTTCCCGTTTACTATACACCACTATGCGCATCGTGATGGGCGTATGGCCTATGTTGATGAGGGCCAAGGGCCGGTGATTTTGTGCGTGCATGGCACGCCGACGTGGTCGCTTGTGTGGCGCCACGCCATCAGCCGCTTGCGGCAGAAATATCGGGTAATTAGCATCGATCATCTGGGCTTTGGTGCCTCGGACAAGCCGGTTGGTGCCGATTACACGCTGGCCGGGCATGCACGGCGCTTGCACGACTTCATCGATCATCTCGATCTGCGCGACATGGTGCTGGTGGTCCACGACTACGGTGGCCCGATTGGGCTCGCCGACCTGATACAGCGCCCATCGTGGTATCGGGGGCTGGTGGTATTGAATTCGTTTTGCTGGCCGTTTCACGGCGAGTTCACCATCCCGGCGGCCGCCAAGCTGTTGCACAGCCGGTTTGGCCGTTATCTCTACCTACAACACAATCTATCGCCACGCTGGCTCATCCCCAACGTCTTCGGCAACAAGGCCCTGCTCGACCCGGTGGTGCATCAACAGTATCAAGCGCCCTTTGCGCGCCCCGATCAACGGCATGCGTTGTGGGCCTGCGTCGAAGAACTTGACCACGCCACGCCGTGGCTGGCACACCTGTGGCAACGCCAATCGGCCCTCGCCGATATGCCGGCCGCCATTGTGTGGGGCGAGCGTGATCCAGTGTATGGGGGGCACTTTTTGCGCCAGTGGCAACGCGCCCTCCCGCAGGCCCGGGTGACCCTGGTCGATACAGCCGGGCATTTTGTCCAAGAAGAAGCACCTGAATCGTACATCGATGCGATTGAACAGATGATGCGGCCGTGATGGGGGCGGTGGATTTCCGCAATGCCCGTGATTGGATGCAATGATGACGCCGGCGGATTTCCGCAATGCCCGTGATTCGATGCAACGATGGGTGGCCGATGGATTTCCGCGATGCCCGTGATTCGATGCAACCATGGGTGGCCGATGGATTT
>CAYXXK010000056.1:15844-18591 GCA_964469045.1 uncultured Klebsiella sp. | reverse complement strand
GATGGATTTCCGCGATGCCCGTGATTCGATGCAACCATGGGTGGCCGATGGATTTTTCGATTGTAGAGACGCATGGTCATGCGTCTCTACAATCAATCCAATCGCCCATCCCCATCCCCCATCGCATTTATGTCAATTCACCAACCACACCACATTCCATCAGGCGTTGCATCAAAGCCATCAATTCATCAATCGGCATCGGATTGGGTTGTTGATGCCAGTGAACCATCACGCCAATCATGGCCGAAAGCACGTATTCAACCACCATGTCGCGGCGTATCGCATCCGCTGCATTCGTCGTCGGGTACAAAGTCATGATGGCTGGCTTGATGTGTCGTTTAAGTTTGACGGCAAACGCCGGATCGCCACGTTCGCCGAGCAGCACCGCATAGTATTTGGCGTTTTGGGTATACCACTGCCAAAACTGGGCCAGCGGCATGCCAATCATCCCCTGTGGTCCGGCGAAGGGTGGCAAGGTGTCGACCGTGGGAATAATGCTCGTCTCAATTGCCTCAAGCACCGCATACACATCGCTGAAATACTCATAAAACGTGCTCCGGTTATAGCCGGCCCGCTGCACTACACCTTTGACGGTGATGTCACTCATTGGACGCTCACAGTAGAGCAACCAAAAGGCGTCAATCAGGTTTTGTCTGGTCTGCGCGGTGATTTCGTGTCGTTTTTTCATGTCACTCCTGTCAAATCCCACACCGGCCCGGTAATTGTTGGTTGATACAAGGCATCTCGCTGTTTATAGTGAAATCATACAACATGGTGTTGGATTTAGCGAGAGGGAATAATCCGTGATTACGATTTTGTGTGCCGGGTCGCGCGGCGACTTTCAGCCGTATATCGCCTTAGCGCAAGAGTTACAGGCACTGGGCAAATCGGTACGCATCGCCGGCAACCGCAGTTTTGCCGGGTTTGTGCAGGGGTACGGGATTGAGTTTTTTGCGATTAACGCCGACATCGAGACGCTCAACGTCGACCCTAAGTTGTTGCGTGAGGCGGGCAACGCCGACAACCCACTCAAGATGCTGTTGGCCTTCAACAAAATGAAGGAATACGGCATTTACATGGTTAGCGACTACTTTGCCGCCTGCGAGGGCAGCGAGCTGATTATCTATCACCCGGGGTGCGCCATCGGCTACTTTGCGGCCCAGCTCTTCGGCATCCCGGCCGTGCTAGGCAGTCCGTTCCCCATGCACCGCACCCAGGCTCATCCGTCAGTGGTGTTATACGGGCAGGTGCCGGCCAATCGGCTGACCACGTCGCTCAGTTACACCATGATTCAGTCGATGTTGTGGTTGGCCAGCAAGGACTCGATCAAGGGGTTTTGGCGCACCAAGTTTGGCCAGGCACCGGCCGACTTCGGCATGCCGTTTGAGCGCCACAATCAGGCCAAACAGCCGGCCATCATCTCGTGTAGCAATCAGGTCTTTGCTCGGCCTGATGATTGGAATCCGCACATTCACCAGCACGGCTATTGGGTTGTGGCCGAGCGTGAGGCGTATGTGCCGAGCGTCGAGCTGGCGCGGTTTCTCGATCACCCAGACAAACCGGTCTACGTCGGATTCGGCAGCATGACCGGCATCAATCAGTACCCGGGGTTGGCTGAGCTGGTGGTAGCAGCCCTCGTCCAAAGTGGGCGCCGGACGATTATCCACGGGTTAGGGCATGATTTGCCATTGCCAGAGTCGATTCTGCGAGTAGATGCGGTGCCCCACACCTGGCTCTTCCCCCGGATGGCGGCGGTGTGTCATCACGGTGGCGCCGGCACCACGGCAGCCGGCTTGGGGGCAGGTGTGCCCAATATCGTGGTGCCGTTCGCCAACGACCAATTCGCCTGGGGCTATCGCGTCCACGATCTCGGCGTTGGCCCGGCACCCATCCCGCGCAAGCAGTTGACCGTGGCAAAGCTGACGGCGGCTATTGCACAGACCACCAATGCCCAGATGCAATCAGCGGCCGCCCGTTTGGGCGAGCAGATTCGGGCAGAGCGCGGAGCCATGCGCTGTGCCCAGGTCGTGGCGGGGTTGTGATGGAGATGGCAACGACACCATGGCGCGCCACGTTTTGGCGCATCTACATCGGCCAAGCGCTCTCGATTATCAGCTCAAGCGCCGTGCAATTCGCCATCATCTGGTGGATTACAGTCGAGACCGGGTCGGCGCTGGCGCTGACCATCGCCAGCATCGTCGGTTTGTTGCCACAAGCACTGATTGGCATGGTGGCCGGCGTCTGGATCGACCGCTACCCGCGCAAGCGCATCATCATGCTGGCCGATGGATTGATGGCATTGGCGAGTTTGGCGCTAGGATTATGTTTTGTCGTCGGCGTCGAGTCATTAACATTTGTGTATGTGGCGTTGTTTGTGCGCGCGCTAGGCGAAACCTTCCACAAACCGGCCATGCAGGCCGCCATGCCCCAACTCGTACCAGCCGACGAATTAACCCGAGTCGGCGGCCTGATGCAACTAGTCAACTCCGCCGGGACCATGGTAGGGCCGATGCTCGGCGCGCTGTTGATGAGTCAGCTCCGCATCGAGGCCGTGCTACTCGTGGACGTCATCGGGGCCCTGATTGCCATTGGCACGGTGGCCAGCGCCCGATTTGGCGGATCTGCCCGCCCACCATCAACCACCACCTCCGTTTGGGCGGATTGGCGGGCGGGGTATGCGGCATTCCGGCAGAACCTGCCGCTGGCCCGGTTGGCGATCCCAATGCTCATCGCCACCATCACCTTTA
>CAYXXK010000056.1:11918-15834 GCA_964469045.1 uncultured Klebsiella sp. | reverse complement strand
GTCAAAAACTACTTTAACGGCACAGCCTGGCAAAGCGGGTTAGTCCAAACCGCCTTCTCAACTGGCATGTTAGTCGGCGCACTGGTGATTGGCGTCACCGGCGGTCTCAAACGGCAATTTCTGATGATTGCGGTAGCCAATGTCACCCTCGGAGTGAGTGCCGTGCTGGCAGGATCGCTCCCGGCTGATGCGTTCTGGCTCTTTTGTGGTTGTGTGGTGGTCATGGGCATGAGCGGCATGGGCTTCAATATCCCGTTTACGGCCTATATCCAGCGCAGTGTACCGGCGCAGCATCTGGGCAAAGTGATTGCATTCATCACCAGTTTAATGAGCATGGCCGCCCCGATTGGCATGATCCTAGCCGGCCCCACAGCTGAATGGTTGGGTGTCAACAACTGGATGATGGTGGTCGGCACGACCATGATCCTCGTCGGCGGCATCAGTTATCTACGTACTCGAGAATTCGATCATCAATAAACAACGAGGCACACATGAAACGTATCGGCACCGTGGTACTTGGTCTGATTGTAGCCACACTCTCACCGTTTGTGGTGTTGAGTATGGTCGGGCTCAGCTATGTGATGTACCTAATGGTGGCTCAAAGGGTTGAATGGGGCGTGGGTGTGCAACAATTTGTGGCCGTGGTGTTGGCGTTACAACCCTATTTCGCCTATATGACCGGTATACCGTTGATTGCGGTGGGAGTCATCATGTCGGTCCGCCGCCGGCGGATGTGATGAGGGACATCATGGCGGTCCGCCGCCGGCGGGTGTGATGGGGATGGGGGACACCATGGCGGCACGCCGCCGGTTAATACCATCGATATACAGAGACGCATGGTCATGCGTCTCTGTATATCACCCGTTGCGTCTCTGTATATCACCCATTGCGACCGGTTTTACCCGACCGTATGCACGCGGGTCATCAACAACGCCAACAGCGCCGTGCGCGGCACGATGCTGTCGATGTCGATGTATTCGTTGGGGCTGTGGTCGTTACCACCGACCGGCCCGAGGCCATCGAGCACCGGCAGACCTTGTTCGGCCAAAAAGTTGGCATACGACATGCCGCCGGTATGGGCGTCGTTGGTGGTAAACCCGAGGTCAACCGCGCATTGCTTGGTCAACTGCGCCAAGGCGGCGATGGTCGGGGTACAGGCCATGGCCGGCACGCGGATGCCACCCGTCACCGTCGTCGCGGTGCCAGGCACAAACACCTGTGCGCCGATTTCGCGAATCGCTTGTTCAACTGGTGCTTGATCGGCCGGATCAACGATGCGCACGTCGATTTTGGCGCTAGCCCGATCGGGCACGGCATTTGAGACGGTGCCGCCACTGACCACGCCCACGTTGAGCGTCATGCCCGGGCGCATGCCGTTGAGCGCATGCAAGGCCACGCTTTGGTGGGCCAGTTGCACGATGGCATTGGCGCCTTTGTGCGGCTCGACGCCGGCATGGGCCGATTTGCCTTGCACCGCAAAATAAAAGTTGCCACCGCCCTTGCGGGCGCTGACGATATCACCGTTCTCACGGCCCGCCTCAAGCACAAACGCCACGTCGTGTTGCGAGGCCAGCTCAGCAAAGGCGCGCAACGACACCTTCATGCCGGCCTCTTCGTCGCTGCCACACAAGAGCGTAATCGCCCCGATATGGCCCAAGCCGCCACACTCCTCGAGTGCCATCATGGCATACAACGCCGAGAGCAGGCCGCTTTTGTTGTCGCACGAGCCAGGCGCCAGCAACGTGTTGCCCTCGATGCGCATCGGGCGCTCGGCAGCCACGCCCACCGGGTAGACGGTATCGAGATGGGCGGCCAACAAGATACGGGGGCCGCCTTTGCCCAGAATGGTAAAGGCGATGCTATCGCCGAATTCATCATCCTTCCAGCGTTTGACCTCCCAGTTGCGCCGGCGCCCCCAACGGGCCACCCACTCGCCGGCCTCATCGACACCGGCCTTTGAGTCGGTCGGGCATTCGATGGCACACAGCTGGCGCAACTCTTCGATATACGTATCAAGATGTGGGGCGAGGTAACTCTGGAGTGTCTGTGGGAACATGGGGGTGTCTCCTCCGTCTAAGGCGGCGATTTGGTCGTGCAACTCCCAGATCATGCGCATGCGGCGCATATGCCAGGCCGGTCGTTTGGGCCCCGTCTCGCGCATCAAAATCAACTGGCGCAAGCGGTGACGCAAACTAATCCGTGAATTCAATGGGTGATCCATGCGTGACTGTCGTTTCGTTTATAGCAATGTCTGGTCATTATATAAAAAATACGGGCCCCCGTAGAGACGCAGCAGGCTGCGTCTCTACGGGGGCGATGGGACAATCAGGGGCGCACCCTAATCATCCAACCTTAGGCGTCAACACCCACGGCGCGCAAGCGCTCAGCGTTGTCGTATACGGTCAAGGCATCGATCATGCGCTCGATGTCGCCGTCGAGCATACCCGGCAAATTCGAGAAGCTCTGGCCGATGCGGTGGTCGGTGATGCGGTCTTGCGGGAAGTTGTAGGTACGCACTTTCTCCGAGCGCTCACCACTGCCCACCTGGGCCAAGCGTGACTCACCGACGGCCTTGGCGCGTTTGGCCTCTTTGATGGCAAACAAGCGTGCTCGCAACACGTTCAACGCCTTCTCTTTGTTTTTGAGCTGTGAACGACCATCCTGACAGGTCACCACCATCTCATCCGGCGTGCCGCCTTTGTAGACGATACGCACAGCCGAGTCGGTCGTGTTGACGCCCTGACCACCGTGGCCACCGGCGCGGAATACGTCGACGCGGTAGTCCTCGGGCTTGAGCTCGATCTCGCCGTCGTCGTCGAGTTTAGGCAACACGGCCACGGTGGCCGTCGAGGTGTGGATACGTCCACGCGCCTCTGTCGCCGGCACACGTTGGACGCGATGCACGCCGCCCTCGTACTTAAGCCGGCTGTAGGCACCTTGGCCCTGGATTTCAAGCGAAAGTTCTTTGTAGCCACCAATGCCGTTTTCGTTGGCGTTGAGGAGCTCGACCTTCCAGCCCACACGCTCAGCATAGCGCGTGTACATGCGGTAGAGGTCAGCCGCAAACAAGGCGGACTCATCGCCACCTTCGCCTTGGCGCAACTCCATGATAACGCTCTTCTCGTCGTTCGGGTCGCGTGGCAACAACAGCAATTTCATTGACTGCTCGAGTTGTTCGCGTTCTGCGTTAAGTGAGCCCATCTCTTCTTGGGCCATAGCGCGCAAATCGTCGTCGTCGCCGTTAATAAGCTCTTGGGCCTCGGCAATTTGTTGCATCACACTGTTGTAGCGCCGAAAGGTCGTTACCACCGGCTCAAGGTCGCGTTGCTCACGGGCGATTTGTTGTAATCGCGCCAAATCGGTGAGTACCGCTTGGTCAGCCATTTGATTCGTCAGATCTTCGTAGCGCTCAACCACGCTATTCAGTCGATCAAACATGGCGTCTCCTTTGTGTAAAAAACATCATTCTATAAACACACACCACAACGGCGTGAAAGGGTCAATAAAAAACATACCAAAACCGCTCCGGTAAAGACCGGAACGGTTGGTATGTATGCATCACAGGCGCTAGTGACCGCTTTGAGCCATCTTCTTGCGACGGTTACGCTCTGCACGGCGGCGCTTTTCTTTGCGCTGCTCGCTTTTTGATACGAACTGCATCTTCTCGCGGTAGGTCTTGGTGATACGCTCAGCCACGACGATTTTGTTGAAACGGCGAAGCAACTGCTCGATGCTTTCTCCGTCACGGCGTTCAATCTTCATTGCGCGTGGGTTTAACCCGTTCACCCCCCTCCCGAGTTGACTAAATGATTACCGTTGTCAAGTATACGGGGTTATACCAGCAAATGCAAATGAGGGTGGAGTGAGTATCGTGTACCCACTCCACCCCCGTCACTGCATGCCGGCCGATATACCT
>CAYXXK010000056.1:246-11818 GCA_964469045.1 uncultured Klebsiella sp. | reverse complement strand
CGTCACTGCATGCCGGCCGATATACCTAGGCCATCCCCAAACCTATCCGGCGTGCAGTCTCCTTGGGTATGCAGCAGAATCCGGGCGCCCTGTCGGACGTCCTGGGCTTGATATTGAAGTGTTGCTGCGCTCATACCAACCCTACAAATTTTTTCGATTTCAATCCGTCATGGCCGCTCGTCAATCGCAATACTCAAGCGGCCATGACGCAAATTCACTAACTACTCCGGACTGGTCGGTAGATGCCGGTTATGACGGCTCCGCCGATAACCGTGCGCTGACGATTGGTATAGTAGTGAACACCCAATCCAATGGAGTGAAAGGCTACAAGGCTTACCAATCGACTAATAGCCGTTTGACTCATCGCTTCGACCTGCCACGCCTGCGCTCGATCTGCCCATAATACCGGCAAGTGTGGCACATCGATAACCGCTTTGGTAACCGAATTGCACCCAACTACCTGTGCCCACTTGGCAATCTGCTGTGGCGCAACTGCGTATTCCACATCAATTGCCGGATTGGCCCACGCCCATAACCATGTACTATTGCTGGTACAGAATGAGCCAATCATCTTGATGGTAGCAACTGCCACCATCTGACCATGACGCATATACGTCACGGTTCCATCGTCTTGCGATAGTCGCCAATCGCAACGGGAGAGTTTGTACGCTCGCTCTAATTCTCGCTGACGCCCCCGCAGCCAACGTTGGTAGATATCGAGTGCTACAACCCCCTGCCCCTCCATTTCATGCATATATCCTCCTTTTGCTTTTCCCAATTTCTATTATATGGATTTGATAGGGCACAAATGTGGGTTTTTAAAATTGATTTTTAGTTCACAAATGTGGTCTTTATAATGATTGCGTAATATATTCATACCGATATAAAGTGCAGCAAATTGCAGTGCTACAATACAGTCATCGTACACCATATTTGCACAAAAGGGAGCCGGTATGACCACACTACGTGCGTTACTTGTCGGGGCTGGTGGCATGGGGCAGACCTGGGCCAAAAATCTCGTTGCGAATGCTGATGTTACATTCGCTGGCTGGATCGACATTCGTCCAGAAGCTGCCGCAGATGCCGCCCACAAGCTGGGCATTGTTGCGGAGTATTACGGTGACGATTTGGTAACTGCGTTGCGCATCGTCAAGCCAGATTTTGTGGTGGATGTGACCATCCCCGAGGCACACCACGATGTCACGATTACCTGTCTAAATGCCGGTATCCCAGTGATTGGTGAGAAGCCAATGGCCGTTTCGATGGATCAGGCTCGGGCCATGGTTGAGACTGCCGAACGCACCGGAGTGCGCTACATGGTCAGCCAGAGTCGGCGCTACGATGCACGGCTGTGGGCTTACCGTGACGCCATGCGCCACATCGGTGAGCCGGGCATTCTCAATGCAGATTTCTATATCGGTGCACACTTCGGCGGATTCCGTGATGAAATGGCGCACGTACTCGTGCTCGACATGGCTATTCACACCTTCGATGCAGCGCGGTACTTGCTCGGTGACACGACACCAGTCTCCGTCTATTGCGAGGAGTTCAACCCGCGCTGGAGTTGGTACAAAGGCGATGCTGGAGCAGTTGCGCTGTTTGAGATGGCCAATGGCGCCCGCTTCACGTATCGCGGGTGTTGGGCAGCCGAGGGCTTACACACCTCATGGGAGGCCGATTGGCGTGCGGTCGGCAGTCAGGGGAGTGCAACCTGGGATGGGCACGACCAAATCAAAGCTGAGATGGTCGTCGAGCGCGGCGGATTCCACGCCAAGTGTCAACAGGTCCAGCTCACCGCCGCCAAGGATATTGCCCACGGCATTGCTGGGGCGCTCAAGGATTTCATCAACAGCTATCGCACCGGTGCCACACCAATGGGCGATTGCCGCGACAATATCAAGAGTCTCGCCATGGTATTCGGGGCAATTGAATCGGCCAAACAAGGCAAACGCATCCAGATTAGTATTTAGAAAGTGAATTGACGATGTACCAACACACCGCCCTCGACCATCATGACGCCCAGAAAGCCATTGACGCCATTTTGCCGGTACTCGAGGCCCGGGGAGCCAAAGGCGTGATTGCCGTAGCCGACGCCCACGGCGAGCTGATTGCGCTCATCCGCATGGCCGGTGCACCGCTCCAATCGGTGACCATTGCCACCAACAAGGCATTTAGTGCAGCGCGGGCACGCAAACCAACGCGCGACATCGGCCGCAAGATTCGTAGCGCCGATCAAGGCTTTGATATCGCTTACTACGGCGATCCACGCTTCATCGGCTGGGGCGGCGGCATGCCAGTTATCCACAACGGCACGTGCATCGGCGCCGTGGCTGTCAGCGGCTTAACCGAGGACGAAGACGCTGAGTTAGCCACGCTGGGCATTGATGCGATATTGAAAGGATAGTCGTCATGTATATCCCTGTTGCCAATCGCATGAATGACCGACCACGGTTGCTTGCATTCATGCAACAATATGACTTTGCCACCCTGGTTACCAACGGACCAGACGGGCTACCAGCGATTAGTTATGCCCCGGTGATGGTTGAGGCGACCGATGAGATGATTCAGTTGTCATTTCATTTAGCGCGGGCCAACGACCACAACGAGTTGCTCAAGGCCGGCACCCCGACAACCGTCATCTTCCGCGGGCCACATGCGTTTATTTCGCCGACCTGGTACGAAAGTCCCAACGCCGTGCCGACCTGGAACTACACGGTCGTCCACGCCAGCGGTACCTGTACGGTCATCTCCGACCCAGATACCGTTATGCCCATGCTCAACGACCTGACGCACCTGTATGACCGCAAACACCCCGACTATACCCAAGAAGGTCACGGCAACATGCTCCCTGGGATCATTGCCTACCGCATGACCGTGACGACCCTTGAGGGTAAGTTTAAGTTGGGCCAAAACCGGCCGCTCGCCGATCGCGTGGGCATGCGCCAAAAGCTCGAAGCATCGCGCCGTGATGATAGCCGTGACCTCGCTGCCATTATGAAAGAATTTGAGCCAGAATAGCACCTCTCCTCTCTCCATCACACCCAGTTGTGTGGCACAACTGGGTGTGAACTTTTTTGTACGATACACCGTCATAACAACGGTGATTTTTTGATATAATCATTACGACAAATTGTAGTTTTTAAAAGGATACAGGCAGATGCCGTTATCGCGCATATCATTCTGGGTAAGTGGGTTGATTGCGCTTATTGTCAGCGTTGTCATGCTCCGCAACGCATGGATTGTCGACGACGCCTACATCACCTTTCGTACCGTTGATAATTTTGTGAATGGGTACGGGCTGACGTGGAATCCAGGCGAGCGCGTGCAGTCGTACACGCATCCACTCTGGATGTTTGTGGTTACGCTTGTGTATGTATTAACCAACGAGCTCTTTTTCAGCGTGATTATTTTGTCATTTGCCATAAGCATGCTGGCGTTTATCTTGCTATGGCGCAAAGGGGCACGCACATGGTGGTCCACGTTATGGCTCGGCAGTGCCTTGATTGCCAGCAAAGCAATCCTCGATTACACCTCATCTGGGCTTGAGAATCCGTTATCATATCTCTTCGTAGTGCTGTTTGTGGCATTATTCCATGCGTCGATGCAATCTGCAACACTCACATCACGCCAACTCGGCGGATTGTATGCGATTGCGGCGCTGAGTTTTTTTAATCGCAACGATACGATTGTGCTCTACATACCGGCATTGCTCTGGGCTACGTATCAGGCACGAGCCCTCGGTATCGGAACGCTCATAAAAACAATCGTCATTGCGACCATCCCAGCAAGTGGCTGGCTCATCTTCTCGATTATTTACTACGGTTACCCATTACCCAATACGGCTTACGCCAAAGCACTGGCGACTGATATTCCAATTGACTGGCAATTACGTCGTGGCTGGGATTATGTGTGGAACAGCTGGCAGTGGGATACGCTGAGTTGGTTCATCTTTGCGGGAGCACTCGGCTATATATTGTGGCGCAAGGCCTGGCACGATCTCTGCATTATGGCCGGAGCCGTGGCATACTTAGGGCTCATTATTTGGTCTGGTGCAGCTGCCACCCACATGAGTGGTCGATTTTTCGCGTTGCCGTTATTGGTTGGAATCATCATCGCGTTTCGGCAGATACAAAACCAGCATATTGCTATCATCGGCGCAGTCGTTTGTCTAGGATATAGCGTCTGGAGCCCGATTTCGGCACTCAAATATGGCACAGATGCCTATGTGGCATACGACCAACCGGTCAGTTCAATCGACACCAAGTGGTATGTCTACCACGAAGGGGCAGCCTTGCTCAACTGGCGACCTGGTCTCGAGATGCCTGCACACGAGTGGTATCGCTGGGGACAAATCGCTCGTGACGATGCGCAACACGTCTATGTTGGCGGGGCACTCGGAGGCGAAGCCATCGGCTACGCTGGATTTGCTGCTGGGCCACACGATTATTTCATCGATGTGGTTGGCCTCAGCGATCCGTTGTTATCACGCCTACCTGCCCAACTGCCAAACCGCTATAGCGATTGGAAATCTGGACACTTTCATCGGGTTGTACCGGCAGGATATGTTGAGTCGCTCGTGCACAACGACAATCGCATCATCGATCCACTTACTGCGTCATACTATGATGCAGTACGCCTGATTACCCGTGCGCCTGTATGGAGTCGCGATCGTTGGTGGGCTATCTGGCAAATGAACACCGGACACTACGAATATCTCCGTACCATGCAAGTGGCGCGTCACATCGAGCAAGGGCGCATCCATCAAATCCTCGATGAGGTCGATGATAATGAGTCTACGCGTCATTAAGTCGTCGGTATAATGAGGTAAAAGTCCACCAACGAACGATTGTGATACCATATGTCATCAACTTTTTTGCATCACATCCATGCGCCGCTGGCAGCCGATGTAGGGCATCGTATTACGCGCGATGGGCGCATTGGCGAAGTGTGCATGATGCTTCAACGTCCTGATGGGCGCATTTGGTGTGCCGCCAAACAATACTATCCTGGGTTGATTGCGCGGCTCCTCACTGGCGGCATTCATCCAGGCGAACAACTCGAGGATGCACTCATGCGCGAGATTGGCGAGGAGACAGGTTTAACGCCGATACATATCACACCGCTATTCCATGTGCAGTACCAGAGTGTCGTGTCGTTTCAGACATTTGCCTATCTCTGTCACGTCGATAACACGACTCCCGTGGCATATGACCTAAGCGAGCAGATTGCGCACTTTGAGGCGCTCGATGCAGCACAACTTCAGGTACGCGCCCAACAACTCACACAATTACCGGCCATCCACTCAGCGCATATTGGTGGTACGTGGCAAGAATGGGGCGAGTTTCGCGCTGTCTGTCATCACACGCTGAGTGCCCTCATCACACAAGGATAATCCACACATGTCACATACTGCACATCATCATTTGGCCACGCAGGCAGTGCGTTATCATGCCGAACAGCGCACCATTCACGCATATAACTGGCATGGCCAATCAATTCGATTGGAGACACCTGGCGAGTTGTTTAATGCACTGGCCAATCATGACGTGTATGCCCGTCACGCCACGATTGCGACTGGCATATGGTTATGCCTTGATCATGGGGTCGATATACAGGCGTTACCACTCACAGAGGTGCCGTTGTTTGTGGTTGAGCTCCATGAGCGCATGCTCCTCACAGCACAACGCATGCCGCTCCTCCAACATACGCTCCAACGCATTGACCGCGGCAACGAAAAATGCGCCCGCCTTGCGTGTGCGCTACTGACCGATGACGACCATCTCTCGTTGGTAGATACAGATGGGCTATTCGCAACAACCATGCAGCGAATGCTGATACGTGAAACCGAACATCCATCTGTGCATGTCCACCGCAGTACAATGCGAGACGTGCATCCTGACACCAGTTTGGCGCTGGTATGTGGTGTCGTGACTGACGACGGCGATGTCGCTGATGCACATACGGCGTCGTTCCTACACGAACTTAGCGAACGTCAACTCCCGCGCTACGTAGTGGCGCCCCATGGCCCCCGCAACCTCGCACACACACATACTCGCACACCCATCAGCGCTGTAGTCACGGCACGAGGTATCTACCGCCCTGATCGCGTGCAACGGTTTTATGCAGACAGCGATATGGGCAGCGATATTATTTCGCTGAGCTAGAAAACGGCGACTCCCAGTCGGCCACAGTATACCCGAGCTGTGCGAATAACTGGTGATTACTCTCAGCAAAGAAATCATACAAATACCGCAACAGCGCATCATCAACGACTGGTGCGCTCGCACTGTCATTGGCGTTGATAATCTCGCCCCGCGATTGTGGCACCACATCTGCATCCACACCCAGAAATGCATAAAGGCGTTGGATGATGCGCACATCTTGCGTCATCTGCTCATAAATCATGATATGAATATGTGCAGGATCAATGTAACGCTCGTACATACGGATATAGTCGATGTAGCGCCCACGCTGTAGATAGGCGAACGGCGAGACAGAGATTTTGCTGGGGTCGTAGTTGTGACGCCGTTGATCTTCGTTGTACATCGCCTCAGCCAATGATGCCTGTTCTACGCCATGTTTGACACTAAAGCGATAGTTCGAAATCGCTCGCTCCACCGGGTTACGTAGGACAAAGACGATATGTGCATCGGGGATGAGCCGGGCAATACGCTGTGCTGCTGATTCGATTTCAATGTAGCTCGTCGACTTTTCACCATAGACTGTAGCACCCGTTTTGTGACCAAAGTAGCGCGCAAAATAACTCGCCTCAGTCGCCTCAGCCTGCCAATGATTAATAAAGTACTTGGGTTCTGGGCGAACCGGCAAAGCCATCTCAATTTGGGGGTGATTGGCACACTGCTGATGCAGATACGTTGTCCCAGAGCGTTGTGCGCCTGCAATAAAAAAATGTTTAGGCATCGCGTGTCACAATTTCTTTGATATGGTAAGTTTCTTTGGAGTTCATTTGTTGCAAAATCCGAATGGTGTACTCACCGAGCATTCCTAGCATCAGAATAATCACACCGTTGAGCAACGCCAACATCACCATGATACCAGTCCAGCCCTCGATTTGGATGTTATCAAAGAGTTTACGCACGATGAGTACCACACCAATCAAAAAACTCACGCTGGCGATGACAAAACCGGTAATCGTCACTAGACGCAACGGCCAAATTGAATAATTAAACAGAATCCGCAATACCAAACTCACGATCCGCACGAGGTTGTAGTTGCTCTTGCCCTCATGACGCTCTTGGTGTTTGACCCAGGCGTTGCCGACCGATTGAGCAAACATCAAGGCCAACCCGGTTGTGTAGGGGTAAGCAGTACGATAGCCAAGCATACGATCAACCACATCGCGACGAATCAAACGAAAATTTGTCGGCATAATATCACGTGGACACAAGAAAATACGATTGTTCATCTGCCGAATCAACCCACTTCCCAAGCGCCGCACCAATGAATGTTGCTTTTGTACAAAGCGGCCGAACACCACATCATGATTACCATCGCGCATAGCGTCTATGAGATGGATAATCTCTTCCGGCGGGTTTTGAAGATCATCATCGAGGGTAATGACATGCAAACCACGGCTTTGATGAATACCTGCAAACACAGCATTATGTTGACCGTAATTACGCAGCAAATTAATCGCCGTTACTTCGGGATACTGTGCAGCATGTGCCGAGATTACAGCCCAGCTTCCATCGCGACTCCCATCGTTGACCAGAATGATTTCGTAACTCAATCCATGCTGGGCAAAAAAGGCCCGTGTTCGTTCGATCACGAGTCCGACGATTTTCGCGCTATTATAAACCGGAATAATCACCGAGTAGCTGGGTATGTCAGTCATCATTGTTCCTACCTGTATCATGCACTGTGATCATTATACAATGCGAAACCGCATAAAAATCCGGGAGCACAATACGCTCCCGGAGGTAACACACGCGCATCTCATTATTCGATAGGCCGCAATCCCGCCTCAATGCTCGCACGCCGTGGCTCAAGAAACGGCGGTAACGCAAGTGTTTCACCTAATGTCTCAGCGGGTTCATCAGTGGCAAATCCCGGCCCATCGGTGGCAAGCTCGATCAAGATGTTGCCTGGTACGCGCGTATACACCGAATGAAAGTAGAATCGATCGATGATGTGCGTTGGTTGCAATCCTGAGCGACTTAAACGGTTAATCCAGTATGTCGCCGCATCATCATCGGGCACCCGAAACGCAATATGATGCACACCACCTGCCCCCAGCCGACTCGGTGGCATATCGGGAGCAACGTGGACAGACAAGGCGCCACCAACTACATCACCGACAGCATACAGCAAATGTGAACGCTTGGGGTTGATGGGATCAACCTGCTCATCGACAAGCGTCAACCCATATACAACACGCAATACCGTGTCGAGTGGCTCACGGTTGCGTACCGTAACCCCTGCCCCGAAGATCCCTTTGATACCGTGATCAGCTGGCACTGGACTCTTGGCCCATGGAATACCACCAGCGTTGCCCTCATCACTAATCAACATCAAACGTTGCCCCTCAGGGTCACGGAACGCCAATGCCGCCCGACCATGCCACGTTGACACCGGATCAGCATCGACTCCGTGCATTGCCAAACGCTCGGCCCAGTAGGCAATCGACGCTGCACTTGGCACACGCATCGTCATCAGGTCAATCTCACCCGTGCCACGTTGCTGTGGACCAATCATCGCCCAATCAAAGAAGGTGACTGCGGTTCCCGCCCGCCCAAGCTCGTCGCCGTAGTACAAATGGTAGGCACTCACGTCATCTTGGTTGACTGTCTTCTTCACCAAACGCATGCCGAGTACCTGCGTATAAAAGTCAACGTTGCCCTTAGCATTACTCGTTACAGCCGTAACGTGATGATAGCCGTTGAGTTGCATTGAGTAACCCCTTTCGTACAAACGAACCCTTGAATACAGCATAGCACTGACAGCGTAACAAATTCGTCATCATAGCGTTAACACAACACACACATACACTATGTATGCATGGTGCGGTTATCACTATCCCACTTTCGATTCGCATACTGATGCGATAGCATAATACGATTGGTCTGATACCTACTCATTAATACGTCGTCAATCAATCCCGATAGAAGACAGCCATATTTGTCGATTTGTTACGTATTTGACATCATAAAAAAGGGTAAGTCATAACAACGTAATGCGAAAGTAATGTAGAAAGATGAGTAATAGATGACGGATAGAGTACCATCAGTAAATAGATATGAATAACATGTGTGGTCCAGATGGAGCGTTTGCCAATATGAGGCGCTATGTTTATTTCTTCGCGCTAAATGCAACCATCATCGCACTGGTTACGAGCATTGTCACGTATTTGCCAGTCAATGCCAAAACATTACCCGGGCCGGATGTAGGTGTCGGTGAAGACTATGCCTGTGCACTGACACGCGCAGGTGACATATATTGTTGGGGTGACAACACCTACGGGCAACTGGGCGATGGAACAACTATCGATCGCACGTATCCAGTCCAAGTCAGTGGACTCAGCGGCATGATACGCCTCAGTGTTGGGCCACACCATGCCTGTGCAATTGACGGGACCGGTGCATTGCACTGTTGGGGGCGTAATCATCGTGGACAGCTCGGCACCGGCGACACTACCGATGCCAGCACTCCACAAGCCGTGTCGGGGACAGACATGAGTAGCGACATCATTCAAATTTCGGCAGGTGCCGTCGCCACCTGTGCTGAGAAGAACGACGACATCCTCTATTGTTGGGGAGCAGGCAATGCAATCTTGGGGTTAAGCGGACTCACCGCTGATGTCCTCGTGCCAACGCCGAGTTATACGTTTACCTCGGTACGCGGATTGAATCTCGGCACGACACATGCATGTGCCACACAAGTCCATGGCACAATCTTTTGTTGGGGCGATAACTCCTCTGGGCAGTTTGGCAACTCAGGGAGCGGCAGTATCCCGATGAGTGGATTCGCCGATCTTGATTTGGTAGCCGATCTTGCAACCGGGCTACACAACACCTGTGTGGTTCGCCAAACACGCGATGTCTACTGTGCAGGTCGTGACCACAAAGGACAACTGGGCAACGGTGATGGCGACGGAGATAGCGCGGCCAATCCTGATGATTTTGGGATGGCAATGCCATGGCAGGTCAATGGTATCACTGACGCCCAAATGATTACCATGGGTGCCTCAGCTGATTTTGCCTGTATTAGTACCACACTTGGCGCAGTACAGTGCTGGGGAGAGAACACCTACGGGCAATTGGGGAATGGCTCCACGACAAATTCGCCAATACCGGTAACGGTGAGTGGGATTAGCGGCACTGTGCGACTCAACGCCGGCAAAAATCACGCCTGCGCCATCATCTCGACTGGTCAAATTTATTGCTGGGGAGATAATCAACAAGGACAGTTAGGTACCGGTGATACTGCCACATATACGAGTCCACAACTCGTACAGGCATCACTAGGAGTGAATTTTGACACCAATGACAGTCACTCAAGTGCACTGACTACCCCAACTATGCAACTCACAAATACTGCCGTGCGGAGCGCAACACCAACACTTATTGCATTATCATACCCTGCCGATGGTCAATTAGCAGCGAGTCAGCGAAACACCTGTGCCTTAAATAGTCTTGGGAATGTGTGGTGTTGGGGGCGATTATTGGTTGATGGCGTGTTTATTGATCAACTCAATCCAACCATGTATCCGGTATTTACGGCGGCCCATATTGCCGGGAGTGGCGATAACACATGTGCGATAACTCACAAAGGACGCGTCTTCTGTTGGGGAACAGACAGTAACAGCGAAACCGGGTGTGGCACGCGCTGCGAAGATGGGATTAACCCAGGCAGCCTCGTGCCTCATCTCTACAATGTTGAAAAAATCGCCGTCAGTCCGCATCATGCCTGTGCCATTGATGAATCTGGTGATGTCTGGTGTTGGGGGAATAATTCACTTGGTCAAACCGGAGACGCAGGATTCCCTAACACCACAATCAACCCGATTCAAATTAGTCTACTCGGTCAAGCAAGCGCCATTACAGTGGCAAACACTGCGAGTTGTGCCGTGCTCAATATCGGCATAGTCCAGTGTTGGGGAGACGATAGTAACGGGCAACTTGGTGATAACGATAGTATGCTGGATAGTAGCGGTTCAACGGCGATTACCGTCCAAACGATAAGCGGTAATCTGACCGGTGTCTCACAAATTGCCGCCGTGGCGAATAGTTTTTGTGCCTTAAAGTCGATTGGGAGTGTCTGGTGTTGGGGCGATAACTCAACGGGTCAACTCGGCAACGATAGCGGTGTTGGGAGCAATGCAGCGATTGTTGTGGCCGGACTAAGTAACATACAAACCATCGCAGGCAGTCTGCCTGCGCCAGCAACACTTAATACCGGAAGCTTCTGTGTAACCACTACGAGCAGTAGTTACTGCTGGGGCGAAGACGCACTCGGCGATGGGAGCGGGATGTCAGCAGCCACACCAGTGGTCGTTACCAACCTTGTAGGCGCCAAATCAGTTGCTCGCTCCGATACCCATGCCTGTGCGATT
>CAYXXK010000056.1:0-236 GCA_964469045.1 uncultured Klebsiella sp. | reverse complement strand
GGCACGGTCTGGGCCTGGGGGTCTAACGCCTCCGGCCAACTAGGCAATGGCACCACAATTGATGCCACCGAACCAACCCAAATCAGCGTATTTGCTGTAGCAGATACCCCGACGCCAAGTGACACCCCAACGCCTACAAGTACATCATCATCCACACCTACAACCACACCATCATCCACACCGAGTGATACCCCAACGCCGAGTGATACCCCAACACCGAGTGATACCCCAACGCC
>CAYXXK010000055.1:19640-20523 GCA_964469045.1 uncultured Klebsiella sp. | reverse complement strand
GCTGAAAGTCGATCGACTCATCCTTGGGGGAGCTTTACGCAGATAAGTGTAGGCAATAATTCTTGTGCACTTAATTCTAGCGGAATTGCCTATTGTTGGGGTGAAAACACCTATGGCGAACTAGGTAACGGCACTACTACATCTACGCATATTCCTACTGCTGTCACAATGCCTGCTGGTGTCACATTCTCATCCATCGATGTTGCAAATGGTCGATATGCGTGTGCTTTATCAAGTGCAGGTATGGCCTATTGTTGGGGTGAAAACACCTATGGACAACTTGGCAACGGCACTACCACTAATAGCAACATACCTTCTTTAGTAACGATGCCTGCAAGTACCACATTCACAGCAATCAGCGTAAATGATCACCATAGCTGTGCGCTTACGAACACATCAACAGCATACTGTTGGGGGTTAAACACTTATGGACAACTCGGTAATGGCACTACTACTGATAGCAACATACCTTCTTTGGTAACAATGCCTGCGAGTACTACATTTACAAAAATCACCACCGGTGGTAATTCAGGGATGTATTTCTCATGTGCACTAAGCGCAAGTAACAATGCCTATTGCTGGGGCAATAATCTTCGTGGATATCTTGGAAACAGCACGACTGTCAGTAGCACCATACCTACAGCAGTTACTATGCCCGCAAGCACCACGTTCACTGACATTGATGCCGGTAGTGACATGGTATGCACATTAAGCTCCACGCAAGTTGCCTATTGTTGGGGATCTGGCGATCTTGGTAATGGCGTGACTTCACTAAGTACTACGCCAGCAGCAGTCACAATGCCTTCAGGTGTTACCTTTATCGACATTGAGACTGGAATGGCTCATACGTGCGCATTAAGTACGAGTAATAATTCCTATTGTT
>CAYXXK010000055.1:13479-19630 GCA_964469045.1 uncultured Klebsiella sp. | reverse complement strand
ATTCGGTCAGCTAGGTAACAACACCAATGATAATAGTCTCGTCCCCATACCGACTTCTATGCCAGTCAGTGTTACATTTACTTCAATGAGTATTGGAGTGGGGCATAATTGTGGGTTGACAACTGTTGGTGTAGCATATTGCTGGGGCGACAATCTGATGGGTAGATCTCCAAGTGGGGGACAACTCTATGGTAGGCTTGGAATCTGTTCAACTATATCCATGGAAGTAATCCCCACCCAAGTTGGTACTGGTTGCTCATCTTCTGCCACCAGCACACCTACCACCGTCTCCGGCGGCAAACCGGGTGCTTTCAATATTTCCACCCCTCCCAACAACGCCACCGATCAGCCCACGACCATTACGCTTGAGTGGGCCGCAAGTACCCGTGCCACACACTACGACTATTGTCTCGAAACCAGCCCCGAGTCATGCCCCGAGTGGGTCAATGTCGGCACCAACAACCAAGTTACCATCGAGAATCTACAACCCGATACCGCCTATTATTGGAAGGTGCGTGCCACCAATGGATCAGGCACCACGGTGGCCAACAACAACAAATTCCAAAAATTCACGACTGGCAAAAGCTCAGCTACCAGCACCCCGCGCCCTACTAGCACCATGACACCCACACCTCACCCCTTTGCATTCAAAGATGTTGATGTCGGTGCCTCGTTCACCTTGGCTGTCCTCAATAATGGCTCCATGGTCACCTGGGGATTCAACCGCGATGGCCAGGCCACGTTGCCACGTTGGATTGCCACCAAACCGATACAGCAAGTAGCAACCGGCTCAAACTACGCTCTCGCCATTAGCACTGATGGCCGACTCTATGGCTGGGGCAAAAACGACTTCGGTCAGCTTACCTTCCCTGCCAACGCCCAAACAGACGTGCAGTCGGTCTCCGCTGGACTAGGGCATGTGATTGCAGTCAAAACCAACGGCGATGTTGTTGCATGGGGGCGCAACGACTTCAAACAAATTGACATCCCGCTTGCAGCGCGACGCAATGTCACGGCCGTATCAGCTGGGCATTCACACTCACTCGCAATCAAAGATGGCAAGGTCATTGGTTGGGGAAGAAATACGTGGAGTCAAGTCAACATCCCGCGAAATGTCACTGACATCATCGCAGTTTCTGCCGGCTTCGACCATTCACTTGCGCTCAAACGTGATGGCACGGTCTTCTGTTGGGGTCGCAAAAATGAAAATCAGTGCAAGTTGCCCAAGGGGTTGAAGGACGTCGTTGCCATCAGTGCAGGTGTCGGCTACTCACTAGCCTTGACGCGTGACGGCGTCGTCTTCGGCTGGGGCCGCAACAACTTGGGCCAAGCCAAGATCCCGAACGGTATCAGCAAGGCTGGGGCCATCTCAGCCGGCTACGTCAACTCGGTCATCGGTTTGCGTGACGCCAGCGTCATCGCCTTCGGTGATGCATCGCTCGGTGCCTTGGTCTCACGTACTCCGACTGTGACCCCGTAATCGCAACGTAGACAGCCCTCGGATGGCGTAGGCAATCCGAGGGCTCATGTGTTTGTTGTACACATATCACACACTATTCGCTGTACTGCGCCCCTTCAATTGGCAGTTGATCACGCTGTGGCACTGGCACAACCATACGACGCAGTAACAACCAGCGCGGCTGCCCCAACAACCACCATCCCATCAGCGAATGATGGGTATGTGCCACATAGAACCCACTTCCTTGGTACAACCCGAGTGCAGGTTTGTTAGCGGCATCAACATACAAACTCACCACCTCGAGCTGTTGACGAGCGGCATGGTGTAACGCATGATGCAACATCGCCCGTGCGACTCCTTGACGCTGGTAGCGCTGATCCACCGCTACATCAGTCACATATAGCTCGTTTGCGCCAATGTGATGCTCAATGAAGGATAATGCCTGGAGTGCATACAATCCACGTACCACTCCTAACGCTCGCACAAACAGCCACTCCACCGGAATACTCGGCGGGAGCCACTGTGGCATACGTGCGCGCATGGTAATCGTACCAACCACTACACCTTCGTACTCAGCCACCCACATCCCATACAACCCCATCATTCCTTGGCGACGCCACACGTCGGCCATGACGCGTAATCCGTCGTGATAACGCTTTTTGCCAAACGCCGCCATAAACGTATGGTGGAATGCTGTTGCATGAATGGCAACAATCCGATCTACATCGGCAAGTGTGGCATGACGCAATGAGACAGGGAGACTCTGCGTCATACAAATCGCAACTCTTCTCTGCCACCTGTCGGGGCTGGGGTGACCCGGGTCAGATGCTCGACCCCATAAAACCATCGCCACAACCAGCGCGGCACGCGCGTCATACCACCACCTTGGCTAGCATGGCACTTCCAAGCGGCAATCTTCGCAGGAATCACGTGGGCACATGACACGACAGTAGTAATTGGTGTCGCTTCATCGGCCACACGCACAATGTCAATATCGCCGTTCCTCCCAAATTTGCGCGGATCGCGTCCCGTCAGCCGCATCACACCGATAATCGTTCGTAGCAAGGTCGTCGAAAACGTCGAGTAGTAGACATTTGGCACGTGCCAGCTTGCCTGCGCCAACGCCGCCACCGTAGCATGATGCATGGCGATATGATCAGGATGGCCATATCCACCATACGGCGGGAAGGCAATGACATATGTTGGTTGAATCTCATCGATAAATGCCGCAACCGTACCAGCGACTTGCGCCAACGGCGCCTGAACTAACGCCTCTGGATGTGTGTTGTCAGGCGTGCCTGGCATGTTACTATCACGATAATTCAAAAAATGGACTGCACCGAGATCTAATGCGTCGGCTGCAGCGAGTTGCTCCGCCGTGCGCAGGGCCTTCACGTCAGCATGCCCTGTCAGAAAGTGCTCATCAACCGTGCCACATTCACCACGCGTTGCACAGATGTAGTGCACCTCAACACCGGCAGCCCGAGCCGCCAAAATAGTCCCGGCGTTCCCGAATGCTTCATCATCAGGATGCGCATAAATGATTAACAGACGGGGTGTATCAGTCAGAGGCCGACGTATGTGACTTGTAGGTTGTGGTGTAAAGGTGCTCACGTGTGTCAAACCCTTCACGCTGTATGAGTGAGATGTATGACTTCTACTATACCGCAAATACCACATTTTCATACAACGCCCACAACAAGCGGGATATGTGTCCACCAACCGACGCATTATCTGTATGTCTAGCGTGTGGTTTTCATATCATTTCCCCCCACATCGTCAGATAGAGGTGCAGGATTCCATCCGTTCATTGAGATAGCAATATGGTATAATTACTACAAAGTACAGGAGACAGCATGTGGCTAGTGTAGGCGATAAACCAAGCATTGTAGATATAATTAGCGACGCATATTCCACCCTTCATCGAGCCTGGTGGATACTCCTGTTACCCGTAGCAATCAACCTTGTGTTGTGGGTTATCCCTGGCGTGTCATTAGCCCCCCTCTATGAGCAGTTCAGTGCACTAGTGCGCGATTCTGTCACAAGTGACACTCCCGAAATGCGCGATATCCGCGACCAGACACTTGGCTTACTTGCACAGCTTGCGCTCGACGATGTGCGTCCACAGTTTGCATGGCTCAATATTGTGCCGTATGCGGTATATGGCTTTCGGGCAGCCGGTGCGAGTGCCGATGCAGTCGGCTTGCCTTTCCTTGTGGCTGTACCTGCCGTTGTTACCCCGCCCAACGGGTGGTTTATTCACAATGGTGGAGAGCTCGCATTGCTCATCCTGATTGTCAACCTAATCGGTGTGTGTGCTAGTGCGCTCTATTTGTTCTTTGTCGGACACACCAGCTCCGCATATGGGATACGCATTGACGGCGCGCGCATTGGTCGCATCGCCGCCATGCTTTTTCTATACATGATATTGTTGGCTGCCGCCGTCGTCATCCTGCTCGTGCCACTCTCAATCTTCACCTTTTTGCTCCTCAACATCAACCCTGCGTTTGGTGCATTCTTAATCTTTCTCGGTTCAGGCGTCTGGTTGTGGGTCGGCATTTATCTCGGGTTTACCCGCGAGTTCATTGTGCTTTGCGATATCGGTCCCGTCAAAGCGGTGCAAGAGAGCTTCCGCATGGTACGTCGCCTCTTTTGGCGCGTGCTTTTGCTACAAGCGGTTATTTTTGTCATTGTCGCCGGCAGTAGCATCATCTTCACCGGATTTTTGACGACCGTCATTGGTCAAATCGCCATTGTGGCCGTCAGCGCCTACCTCTACAGCGGATTGGTTGTGGCGCGCATGTCGTTTGTCCGTCATTATCTCGCATCCGCCGAGTACCGTTCGTTCGTTGCTACCAACATACACTAGCGATTACGTGAGCGCAGATCATCCATGATTTGCATCAATCTAATAGGAAAAGACAGCATATGAGTGATTTGTCAATGCAAGGCTCAACCTACGACGAGAGTCAAATTCAAGTACTCGAAGGCATGGAAGCCGTGCGTAAGCGTCCTGGCATGTATATCGGCCCTACAGATATTCAAGGGCTCCATACCATGGTGCGCGAGGTTGTCGACAATTCGGTTGACGAGGTCATGGCCGGGCGTGCCACCACGGTCGAAGTTATTATCCGCAAGGATGGCTCAGTGACCGTACGTGACGATGGTCAAGGCATTCCAGTTGGCATTCACCCCAAGATGGGCGTCAGTACACTCCAAGTCGTCATGACCGTGCTCCACGCCGGCGGTAAGTTTGGTGGCACTGGTTACAAGGTCTCATCGGGCTTGCACGGCGTCGGCGTCTCAGCCGTCAATGCATTGTCCGAGTATTGCCGCGTCGACGTCTATCGCGGCGGGCGCCACCATGTCCAAGAGTATCGTTGCGGCGTGCCCCAAGCAGACGTCAAAGATATCGGGCCAACCGACAAACACGGCACCGAGACCACCTTTTTGCCAGATGCGACGATTATCCAAACGCTCGAATATAACTTCCGCACACTTGCCCAGCGCTTCCGCGAGATGTCGTATCTCAACAAGGGCTTGCGCTTCCGTTTTGTTGATGAGCGCGACGACAACGAGCTCAACTTCTACTTTGAGGGCGGCATTGGCTCATATGTACGGCACCTCAACAAAGACCGCGCCACCCTCCACAAAAACCCGTTCTACATCGATCGTACTGCAGATGATGTCGCTGTTGAGATTTCGTTGCAATATACCGAGTCTTATGACACTGACTCGATCTACTCATTCGCCAACAATATCAACAACACCGATGGTGGAGCCCATGTCACCGGGTTTCGTAATGCCCTGACGCGCGTCATCAACAGCTATGCGCGCGGCAAAGGCTTGCTCAAAGACAACGACAGCAATCTCACCGGCGATGACGTGCGTGAGGGGCTCACGGCCGTGATTAGCGTTAAGTTACGCGATCCGCAGTTCAGCTCCCAAACCAAAGAAAAGCTCGTCAGCCCGATTGCGGCCACCGCCGTCAACACCGTGTTTGGCGATGCGTGGCAACAATGGCTCGAGGAGAATCCTGCCGACGCCAAGCGCATCATCGAAAAGTGTGTCTCCGCAGCCCGCACGCGCCTCGCCGTCCAAAAAGTGCGCGAGACCGCCCGCAAAGGCGCCCTCGAAGGCTTCTCGCTCCCCGGCAAACTGGCTGACTGCTCTGACAACAACCCAGCCAACTGTGAACTCTTCATCGTCGAGGGTGATAGCGCCGGTGGTAGCGCCAAGCAAGGCCGCGACCGCCGATTCCAAGCGATTCTCCCCTTACGCGGTAAGATTCTCAACGTCGAAAAAAGCCGGCTCGACCGCATGCTCTCAAACAACGAAGTCCGCTCGTTGATTACCGCTATCGGCGGGAGCATCGGCGATCAGTTCGATGTCAGCAAAATCCGCTACCACCGCATTTTCTTGATGAGTGACGCTGATGTCGATGGTAGCCACATTCGCACCCTCTTGCTGACGTTCTTCTTCCGCTATATGCGCCCGCTCATCACCAATGGCAACCTATATATCGCCCAACCACCGCTCTACCGCGTGCGCTCCGGCAAAAACGAGCGCTACGTCTATAGCGATACTGAGCGCGATACATTTATTGCCGAGATGACACCCAGTGAGCGTAACCGCGTCGAGATCCAGCGCTACAAAGGTCTCGGTGAAATGAACGCCGAGCAGTTGTGGGAT
>CAYXXK010000055.1:0-13469 GCA_964469045.1 uncultured Klebsiella sp. | reverse complement strand
ACGCAAACGCTTCATCCAAACGCATGCACCTGAGGTCAAAAACCTCGATATCTAAACCAGAGAACACGCCGCGACCAGTGTCGCGGCGTGTCTTTTTTTAATTAAAACAGAAAAAACTTGCAAAATTGTCAAAATTAAATATACTGCTTGACGTGCAAAGTATTCGGACAACACACGACAAAGAGGGCAGTATGTCACAGTGGCGTTGGTATCATTGGCTGGTCGCCTTTGGAAGTTTTAGTGTGCTCGGGGTGATGATATGGCAGGGTATGCAATTCGCCGGTGTCCCTGATCCACTCACCAACGGGCTTGAGCCACACGCAGTCGTGTTGAACACGAGTTTAATCGTCTTCCGCGAAGGGCTCGAGGCGATTTTGGTGCTTGCGGCCATCACGGCAAGTTTTGTGGGGGCGCAATCAGCGCTCCGGCGCCCTGTGTTACAAGGAGCTGGATGGGCACTCGTGGCAAGTATCCTCACGTGGTTTATCGTCGTCGCAGTAATGAACCAGATAAACGCGCCAGCGTTGCACATTCAAGCAGCAACCGGACTTTTGGCGATTGTGGTGTTACTCGTCATCATGAATTGGTTTTTTCATAATGTCTACTGGACCGGCTGGATTGCCCATCACAATCAACGCAAGCGCGCACTGTTAGATGACCACGCACGCAACACGGGTGCCTTGTGGGGCTTTGTGCTCTTGGGCTTCAGTGCTGTCTACCGCGAGGGGTTTGAGGTCGTCTTGTTTTTGCAGCATGTACGCCTCAACATGGGCACTGCAACGGTGATGGAGGGTGTCCTCATCGGGTTATTTTTTACGGGAGTCATCGGTGGCCTCACATTTTTGACGAATCACAAGTTGCCGTACAAGCGTCTCTTGATTATTACTGGGCTGTTACTTGCTCTAGTGCTCGTGGTCATGGTCGGTGAAGAAGTTCAAGAGATGCAACTCGCCGGCTGGCTTTCAACGAGCCAGTTAGATATCGCACTTCCAGGTTGGTTAGGCATGTGGTTTGCCGTGTTTCCCAATATCGAGGGGTTGACCGCCCAACTTTTTGCGTTACTGCTTGTGATTGGCTCATACGTTGTATCACGTGCACTTGTATGGCGCCAACACAACGCATCGCACGCCTAAACTCGCAATCAGCCCGATGTGGATGTATGTCATCCACATCGGGCACCACACATCGTTGCCGGTTCACAAATTGCATTTGACAACTCCTTTTCTGCATCGTATACTACGCAATAGGTGATTCGGGGGTGTAGCTCAGCTGGGAGAGCGCGACAATCGCACTGTCGAGGCCAGGAGTTCGAGCCTCCTCACCTCCACCAAGTTCATATCACACGGGGCAATAGCTCAGCTGGGAGAGCGCAACGCTGGCAGTGTTGAGGTCTGGGGTTCGATCCCCCATTGCTCCACCAATCGAAACCGAGAGTCGTAATTACGACTCTCGGTTTTTCAATTATCATGGATGACATATCCCATTATTGCCAAAGAGGTCAATCATGTCGCATCACACCGAATGGTCCATCAAACGAGCCCGTATTGCTACCCTCCTCGAACACCACAACCTCAACGGCGTCTTACTGACCCGGTGTGCCAACATCAGCTGGATGAGTTGTGGCGGTCAAGCACACGTCGGACTCAACAGCGAATCCGCCGTAGCCAACATTCTCTGTACTCGCACAGGCGACTATCTCATCGCCAACAAAATCGAAATGCCCCGCATGCAGATCGAGGTGACAGCCGGTCTACCGCTCGAGCCCCTCGAGTTCAACTGGTTTGAGCCCGCCTCGCGTGACGCCCTTGTTGACACCATATGCGGCACCGGTCGTTGGGGCAGTGATGTTGCCGGCGCACCACATACCTTGGTAGGTCAACTAACCGCGCTCCGTGTCGAGCTGACTGATGCCGAACAACAACGATTCCGTGAACATGGCCTCGCCACCGGTCACGCCCTCGAAAACGCCACGCGGATGGTACGCCCCGGTATGACCGAAATGGAGATTGCCGGTGTGCTCTCAGCTCATGTCTATGCCGCCGGTGCCACTCCCGTCGTCGCCCTTATCGCCGCTGATGATCGCATCCAACGCTACCGTCACCCGGCTCCCACACAACAACGCGTCGAACGCATGGCCATGCTGGTTGTCTGTGCCCGCAAACATGGACTTATCGTCTCTGCTACTCGACTGGTCGCCTTTGGGGCGCTCTCTGACGACCTGATTCGCCGGGCCGAGGCCTGTGCCGCCGTCGATGCGCATGCATGGCATGCAACACAGCCCGGTCGAACGCTCGGTGCCGCATTTGAAGATATTTGTGCCGCCTACGCCCGCCATGGCTATGCCAATGAATGGCATCTACACCATCAAGGCGGCGTCACCGCCTACGAAAACCGCGAAATTCAAGCACGACTCGATAGCACTCATATGATTGCGGTTGGTCAGGCCTTTGCTTGGAATCCGAGTATCACCGGCACCAAATCCGAAGACACCATGATTCTGACCAATACCGGTGCTGAGTCAATCACCACGACCGGTAACTGGCCGATGATTGATGTGTCAGTTGCCCACACAACATACCAACGACCAGGCATCCTCGTTCGTTAGTCCATACCCTCCTGTGCTACATTCATCAATGCGAGGCATGAGGGTACAATTACCGACCGGTCGGTCAGACTTTGGCATTCTAATGACCAAAAACCGACTTTGTCATTTTATTCACAGACAGAGTATAGTACAATGCACAGCAGAATTGTGCCTAGTTGGAGCACACACTGCTATGCGTACTAGTCAAATCATCCGGCTCAGTCTCGTGCATATCGCCGTGGCACTTACATTGTTGCCCATCGATAGCACGCTTAATCGCATCATGATTAGCGAGCTCGGCATTCCTGCATCATTAGTAGCACTGCTCATTGCCGTACCGTATCTCTTCTCACCGATGCAAATGTGGATCGGCGCACTCAGCGAGCGCGCACCGCTGTTGGGTTGGCGCCGTAGCCCATATATTGTTATTGGGTTGGTCTTGTGCGCAAGTGGCGCTGCCCTCTCGCCACAGGCAGCCTTTGCCATCCACGACGGTGTGTGGTGGGGGATTCCATTGGGATTTATTGCCTTCGGCGCGTGGGGTCTCGGTTTTAATTTTGCGACGGTGTCGTATCTATCGCTTGCAACAGAATTATCCGGTCCAGGCCAACGCACCAAGGTTGTCGGTGTGATGTGGTTCTCGCTCATCCTCAGCATGATTATTGGTGGTATTCTCTTCGCCCGTAGTATCGAGCCCTATAGTCACGAACGGCTTATCACAGCATTTCATGGCATTACCACGCTCGCACTCACCATTGGCATTATAGGCGTCATTGGCCTCGAACCACGTCACCGCGAGGCGACAATCGAACACAAGCTCGGCATGCGGGCCACATGGCGCGTGATGAGCCAGAATCCACAAGCTAAGTATTTCTTTGGGTACCTTATCATCTTACTGATTGCTATACTCGGACAAGATGTCCTGCTTGAACCATATGCAGCAGACGTGTTTGGCGTATCGCCTGCAGATACCACACGCTATACGTCGTTTTGGGGGCTCGCATTTTTGGTGGCACTGTTAATCAGTAGTCCGCTGAGTAATCGCGTTGGCATCAAGCCACTTGCTGCTACAGGGGCAATCATCGCTGCAACTGGCCTTGCCGTCATCATCCTCGCAGGTATTACCCACCGCGTTGAATTGCTGATTCCTGGCTTAGCAGTATTTGGCTTCGGCGCCGGCATTTCGACTGCAACAAATCTTGCACTGATGCTTGATATGACCGTCACCGGTCAGGTTGGCATCTTCATTGGCGCATGGGGCGTTGCTGACGCCTTAGCACGCTTGGGTGGCACTGTTTTGAGTGGTGTTATCCGCGATATTATCGTCTACGGCCTCGGTAGCAAACTAGGTGGATATGCACTCGTCTTTTTGATCGAAATGATCCTCCTTATTATTTCTGTCTTTATGCTCCGCAACATCCAAACCGACATCTTCCAACAAAAAGCGCTTCGCACCGCCGAAATTGTTGGCTTAGCCGGCGAAACTCAATCCTAATAGTGTGCCCCCTGCATAGAATGCAGGGGGCACACTATTCACTCCATGTCACTATGGTTGGGTGGGCAGCGTTGCAGGTGTAGGCAACAGTCGCTCATCGACAATCTGCACCGGCTCGCTCGGCGCATCACCGATAAGCATTTCTGTGATTGTCTCATCAGGTAATTCATCCATGCTCGCACGCGTACTGGCCAAGGTAATGCGTGGCCGAATCAATGGATCACCAATAAGCGTATATGCCGAAATCACGTTGGCGCAACACGTTGAGCTTGCTGCGAGATAAACGCTCCCAATAAACGTCGCTGATCCGAGCGTGCGCAATCGCTGATTGTTATCACGCAACACACGATAAAAGTTGTAGAACATTTGGTTATGTCCCGATGCAACCTCCATACCAGCAGACCCCCATGTGGCAATTGCACCACCCGTGCTCTTAAACACCAAGCGCTCATCAATAGTTTGCCCTATGGTTGACTCGCGTTGGAACGCACTACTCAAGCACGCCATGCTCACCATAATCGGCGTCATGTTTCCGTTTGTCAGTCCATCAACATCCCAAATATTCATCAAATACGGTTTATCCACCGCAAAATCCGTTGATGCCCATTGGTAATGATTTGCGTGACCTACATACGTTACCAGCCCAGCACCAGCATTAATCGCCTTCAAAAAATCTGCCCGCAATGTCGCCGCGCTCCGTATACGCACCCCGCTATACTTAGATTCGACATTTGGATCATACAAAAATTGTTGCGTACGCAACCCAGTAAGATGCGCACTGCGTTGAATCGTATTCGCAAAATACGGAAAATCCCCGCCACTATCTGGGTTATCCGCCGCCAAAATATGCTGGTTTGTCCACCGTACCAACGGCTGCGCTTCATAGCGCCATATTTTTTCAATGTAGGAGCTTAACTCGCTTGCGGTTCGCACCGAGATGCGTCCAATCGCCATGTCAGGCGCCGCATCAGTAAGCGGATTATCGCCATCAAGGCGCACATAGCAACTATCACAGGCACTTTCGCCGAGATACGCATCAACCTCCGCTAGATACGGTGGAATATGGTTGACATTCGCTCCGCCACTCTTGGTGTAGTTCAACGGATCAACAGTACCATCACCAACTAAGATCACCGTATGCGGAACGCGTTGCCAGCGATGTGCCACATACTGCAAAAATGCTCGAATCGCATTCGGATCCACGTCACCATTGCTCCAACCGTCATATATTTGTTGCACATCAAACGCAACTGTCGCAATGCGCTGACTGTTTCGGTACTTGATTAATGGAGCCAACGCCGGCAATAACTTAGCTGGCGCAATATAAATTGCATCTGCACCAGTGACACTCCACACCGGCCGCAACGCACGCGCCATCGTCGGACGTTGATATGCATTTGGCCCCAACACAATAACCCGACGATTGGTCTCTGTGATTTCGAATAATCCAGGCTGATACACGTTGCGCATCAATATCGGCGCCATCGGATCTGTGATATCAAAGACCCTGTTTAGGATAGATATCGGCGTCGATGCATTCGGTCGATACCATCCCTCCTCAGCAATGTCATATTCTACATTCGGGATAATCTCAGCCATCCGGCCAAACTCAACAGATTCGATCAATACCTCGCTAATACCATTGCTGCGAAACGATAGATTCAACGCATCACTGCGATCGGTCAACGTGTACTGCCAGCTCCCGACCCCTTCCCACATCGTCTCAACGTCATTCAACGTGATAGTATGTGGGCCAGCGGTCTCTTCATACGTGTATCCACGAACACTTGCACGCACCTGAGCATTATCACCCGCAACTACCGGAGCTCTCCATGTTGGCTTCAGTGCTAGCGCCTCAGCCCCCATTGATGAATCTAGACGCAGACGCTGACTAAACCAGTATTCACGACGGGTCCCAGCTACCAATGGCTCATATGTGGTCGGCGTGCGCACCGTCACAACCTCGAGTGCTTGTGTTGAGGGCGTTACCACCACCGGTGGATATGTTTGCGTAAAAATACGCCCTGCACCATTGCCAATCCGCAACCAAAACGTTTGAGTTTGTTGCCAACGACTCGTCACCGGTGGCGCATAAAATACAACCTCATCGTTCGTATCAATTCGATAATCCTCTAGACCATCCAACAACAACGGAATCACCGTATTGCCTTGACGCAGCTCAAGATTTACCAGATATCGACTCCGTTGTGGTAGACCAGCAGCAATCAAATCGCTCCCTCGTAAACGTTGCCACCCCGATCGCGTCACAACTCGCCATTCGTTGGCCCAATACTGACGTGGGGTAACACTACTGCGCAAAAAAGGACGCGAATTGGTCAATGACTGCACATCACCGGCATAGGTCACGTCATTAACATTAAACGTAATCTGCGTCAACCGTTGTGGAATACCAAGAGCATCATAAAACCGCGGCTGGATAATCACGCCGACCAACGTCTGCCCACGTGCTTTGACCACCTGCCCAAGCACTACAGCACGATTGTTCAATCCGACATGATCATCAACAATCGGAAGTGTATTCGTGTCGATGGTTTGCGATTGCCTCACCACCGTCAAAGACGGCGTCGCACCATTAATCACCACAAACATTAACTCGATATTATTATCAGTACCAGTGGGAGCCCAGGTAATCTGCGTACCACCAGCACGTGGCGACTGCACAACAAGACCCTCTGGCACCGCATTTGCAGCAACGGGACGTACCCACATGCCACTCAATAGCACCACCACAAGCACAAACAATCGGCCGTAGTTACTCATGTGCACCCTCCACTGGCCATGCACGCACGATGAGTCGCTGACTGAACTTATCAGGACCACTCGGCGGCCAACATGTCACTAGCGTCACTATTTCACTCCCCGTTGGATTGATATAGCTCAAATTAGCAATCTGCTCACTTTCGGTCGCCGTTGCCTCATTTACATATATCTGCTCGCGCACACGATAAACATAGGTGCGTCCATCATGAATCAGTCTGATTTCATCATCTGGGTGCAACTCATTTAGTCGTGCAAACACTCGCCCGTATCCACCTACGTGCGCACTCAACACGATATTGTCTTGCTCACCCGGCGCCGCAGAAGTACCATGGTGTCCCACTGCATATTTGGCCACTTGCCATACCAACTCAGTCTGACCATGTACATTCACAACTTCTTCCCAACCAACCTCAACTACACGACTATCTACGCCGATCGCAGGAATCTGAATCGCTGCGATACGCCCGGACGGCATCACGACCAGGTCTACCTCTTTTGCTGGGGCTGTCGGCATTGGCGTGGCCGTCATCATCACTATTGGTACACGTGTGGCCTGAGCCGTCGCTACAAACGTGGGTGTTGCTGAATGATGGATCGCCTGTACCACATTGGGTTGCGATACGCTCTCTAATAGTTGACGCAATTCAATCGACGAAGACTGACCATACAAATACAAAAATGTCATGCTCGTCAATACTAACGCTGGGAATGTCCACAAGCGGACTATACGTTGACGCTGTAGTCGTAACGGTTTGGTTGCAAGTCGCCGCGCCGTACTAATCCGCCTCCGACGTATCTCGCCTATGCGTTGCGTTATTCGTCGCCACATATACCATCTCTATCGCATATATCGGTTCTCGATGTATGCATTACGCCATCTCATACATGATTAATTTCGTTGCCCATAAAACAAGAACGCCAACCCTAACACACCCGTTACTACCATCACCACCACAAGTGGCTGGTTTTGCCATACGGCACGACCATCAATAATGCCTGTGTTAGGTAATCGATTGGGCTGGGTTTGCGTCGGCTTGATAGTCGCAGTGGCCACTACCGCAGTGCTACTTGCCGCCGCTGTCGGCGTCGCAGTCGCTGTAGCCGTCAAGTTTTGATTTGCAAGCGCCGTTTGCGTCACCATAGCTACCGCCGTTTGTGTGCCACTTGTGCTACCACTTGGTACTGTGGTACTGGTAGCGGCTACCGCTGTGTTTGTAGCAGTACTGACTACTGCCGTCGCTGTATATGTCGGTGGTACAATCGCCGATGTCGGTACCACACGCTCTTGTGCACGCACTGGAGTATTGCCGATCGTAATCGCCACTCCCCACACCAATAACCACAGCATGATGATTGTACCTATACGCATCCTGCCGCTTCCTCTCAATTTATACTACAAACCATAGCATTTGTACGCAGTATACCATTGCCTGTTTCGCGCATACCGCTGTCAATGATTGCGTTTTCCTTACAAATACTAATAGTCATAGTAAGAAAAACATGCTTTCGCACCATGCTTCCCAACGGCTATTGCATAAAAAAGGGAGGTAATGCATCAAATGCATTACCTCCGACATCGATGTGTATGATTAACGATCGAGTGAACCCCAAATCTCGACCTTTTTGCGCACACGCTTAATCACCTCGTCGGTAAACTCAGTGGTCGTCGCATGCCCCTGCAAATCAGCCGTTGAAATACCATCATAGACCGCCTCAAACACCGACTCTTGGATAGCACGCGCAGCCAGTGCACCATCGCTACCACAGTAGCTCAAGAGTGATGCACCTGCCAAAATCATAGCCATCGGGTTAGCGATGTTTTTGCCGAACAACGCCGGCGCAGTCCCATGCGGCGCCTCAGCCATCACCACGCGTGGCCCCCACTGCTCATCGAAGCCAATCAAGAGCGACTCGCTCCCTGCGATCGACCCGAACATCTGCAAAACCATGTCGCTCAAACAGTCACCATCACGATTGAGCGCCGGGATGACCATGGCATCGCCATGACCAGCCAACAACAATGCATAAGTAGCATCAATCAGCTGTGGTTCATAGCGAATCGCTGGGTGGCGCTTGGCCGCAGCGTCCATCTCTTCTTTGAGCATGCCCTCGTAAACCGGGCTGACAGTGTATTTTGGCCCACCAAAGACCTTGGCGCCGATTTTTTCGGCATACTTAAAGGCATACTCGGCTACGCTCCGACAATGACCGCGGGTAATCATCTCGGTACGATAGGCCACCTCGTTATCACCCTCGCCCTCACGCCATTCTTTGGCGCCGTAGGCGTCGCCCACCGCCATACGAATCACCGCAATCGGGGCGTAGGCGCCAGCTACCGTGCGCACGCCAGGAATACGACGCCCCGTACGCACAATCACCGTGCCATCGACTTTTTCACGCAGAATCGCATTCGGACTGCCGACATCGCCCTTAATCTCTGGAGTAATCGTGGCCGCCTTGAGCCCCAACCCAGACTTCAGCATTGCAGCCGCAGCCTGGTTGACAACCTCATTCTTGGTGGCCCGGCGATTCTCAAGACCTAAATCGTAGCGTTCAAGCGTGACCTGCACGCCCGTCACTGCCGGGTCAATAACTCGCAAGCCTTCTTCGAGCAGTTCTTGCCCTGTTTGGTCGCCTTCAAGTACCACAATAGTGCGCGTCATATTTTTCTCCGCATGCGGTTGTTATCACGCCCAGAATAACACGTTTTTATCAATATTCGATTAACTCATGCACCATACGTCGGCCGTTGTGGCCATCCTGGCGGTGAATCCTCGAAATCTTGTTGGCGTCCATACGGCGTAATATCCAAAAACGCATCCCAGCTCGTCAACCCCTCAACCCCGCGCTGATACGTACTGTAGGTGTGATAGACCTGATCATCAATCCGAAAGAAGACGCTCACACCCTGCCCCTCACCCCGCTCATCCGACACATTGAAGTCATAATTAAACTGACTCCCATACGACGAATAAAACGGAAAGCGAATGCCCGTAGCCACCTTGTGCGCCATGATTTTGGCAATCGGCGCCCGTGCCACAATCGCAAACGTCGTGTCGCGTGTCGCCAACTCCGACAAATCGCACAATTCATTCATGTAGTGCGTACAGACCGGGCACCCCGCATCCCAATCTGGCCCAAACATGAAGTGATAGATAATCAGTTGACGCTGCCCCGCAAAGACATCGCTCAAACGCAACGCCCCATCTGGCCCCTCAAATTGATAATTCTCCACCGGCACCATCGGCAAACGACGGCGCAATGCATTGACCCGGTCGCGCTCGCGCGTCAAGGCTTTTTCGGCTGCCAACAACGACTGCCGCGCTTCGGTCCACGTCTGACGATCCGTAATCGGTGGATGTGGGATGTGTTCAGGCATCATCGCGCCCTCCTTGCTTAGTTATTATCAGCGCGCCCCGTCTGCCAACTCTCGTTGCACACCGGCGCCAAAATCGCCATCACCTCGGCCAGCATCTGCGTATCAATTGGTTGTGCAATCCACGCCAGATTGGCCGCAATATGCGCCGACGAGGCGGTACTCACCAGCGTCGTGGCTACCTGCGGATGCGCCACGCTATACTGGATCGCCAATTGGGCAATATCAACCCCGTGCGTCGTACAAAACGCCGCTGCCTCGGCATATCGCGCACGAATATGCGCCGGGGCTGGGTGCCACGCTGGTGGCCCTTGGCGCGTCAACAACCCCATCCCCAACGGCGCCGCATTCACTACACCCAATCCGTGTGATTCAAGTTTGGGAATCAAATCAAGTAATCGCATGTTCCCAATCATCAAATGACAATACGACAGCACCACATCAAGGTCGCACGCCGCCAGCACCCGTGGATAAATCGCCAGCGGATAGCCACTTATCCCTACCTGCCGAACCAACCCCTCACGCTGGGCCTGACGCAACGTCGGCAATGTCTCGTTGATGACTACATCAATGTCAACATATTCAATATCATGACAATAGACAATATCGAGGTAATCAACCCCGAGACGCTGCATACTCTCGTACAACTTAGCACGCACCCCAGTCGCACTAAAGTCCACGCCGTATTTGTCGTATTGCCCGACTTTGGTCGAAAGCACATAGCGCTCGCGCGCCACGCCCTGTAACGCGCGACCGAGCACCGTCTCGGCGACCGTCGCCCCATAGGCCGGTGCCACATCGAAATGGTTGACGCCGGCATCGAGTGCCACATGCACCGCCCGAATGCCCTCCTGCTCATCAATCGCCTGAAAGACACCACCCAAAGACGATGCCCCCATGCTCAACGCCGACACCGTGATGCCGGTATTGCCCAGTGTGCGATACTCCATGACTGCCTCTTTCTGCCAAACCATGCCCTCAAATTATTTCAAATTCATTTGAATATTCAAAATGAATTTGAAATAATCAAGCAGAGACTGAAGCACCAATCTTCGCTTTTGCGCATCATTACGCCAACAACGCATCTTTGGCCAGCACGCCACGCGCCGTCAAATCGCGATAACGACGAATCGTATCACGCACCGCCTGCTCAAGCGGCGTATGCGGCAACGTGCCAATCAAGGCCTCGAGTTGGGCAGCCTCGTATTCATCGGGGAACGGCAGGGATTGCTCGGTGTAGGTAATCTTGCCCGCCACACTCGGGGCCTCAGCCTCGATGGCTGCGATAATTTGGGGCATCGTGGCAATGCTGCCGCGCAAATTAAAGATCTCGGCGCCAGCAAATGGCACACGGGCACAAGCAATAAATGTCTTGGCCACGTCATCCGCATAATGATAATCGGCACGTCCACCAAACGGGATATGGAACGGTTGATCGACTGAGGCAGCAAACATGGCCTTGGTGGGCGTCGATGTCATCCCTTGGTCGCGCCCAGTGCCATAGACAATGTATGGGCGCAAACCGATGCTGGGGAACTTCTGCTCGTGCCAATACACCCGCGCCGTGCCCTCGTTGGCTTGCTTATACACGCCGTACAACGTCGTGGGGTGCCCGACCATACCGTGACTCACGTTGCCACTCGCATCGCCGTCAGCCGCATCATATACCGCTACCGACGAGGCATAGACAATCTTGTTGATGCGGTCTTTGCGCCGATTGGCAGCCTCAAACATATTGACGGTGCCCACCACATTGACATGCGCCCCGAGCGGTGGATTGGCTCGGCAGAACGGTACTTGCAACGCTGCAAGGTGGATGATGTTGGTGATTCCATGGTCATCGAGGGTGCGCTCAACCGTGGCCAAATCGGTTACATCACCGTTGACGAAGGTGATTTGGGCCAACTCCGCATCAGTCATCAGCTGCTTCAGGCGTTTGGGCTCACCGCCGATATCAAGAATAACCGGTGGCTTGCCCTCTTTGACCAAATTATAAGCTACCCACGAGCCGATACAGCCCAAGGCACCCGTCAGCAAAAAGCGCTCAGTCATCGTTGACCCCTCTCACTATGATTCATCGATTGGATTACCGCAATTATACGGGAGATTCGCCCCTATGCCGACAAAAAACCGCGGAGTGGCGCACCACTCCGCGGCATCCATACACTTATTTGATTGGTTTGGTATCAGCCAAAATCGTCTGCGCCGCTTGCTTGCCGACCTCGACCGCAAAGTTGGTGCCACGATCCCACGGATAGACATGACTCATGCTCGCCCAGTACAACCCCGCCAATGGCGTCTTGATAGGTGGAATATTCTGGCTGTGATTGACCGGCGCCACTGGTTGCGCATAGCGCTCACGATGCACCCAGGCATCACGTATCCAACTTGCATCGAATGCCGGATTGATGCGTTGCATGGCCGGGATAAATCGAGCAATAATCGCATCCCGATCCATCGTCATATACTCGTGATCGACTGTGACATAGTCACCACAATAGATGATGTGGTCGCCGCCGTAGCGCGTACTATCCACAAAGTGTGTATGTTCGACCATGGCCAGCATGGGGAACTCGGGTTTGGGCGTATTAATCCAATAATCACCGGTCGTCAGCGGCTGACGCAACGCCATGGTAATCACCATCGCCCCCAGCGAATTCAGCTTGGTTAATCCTGCCGTGTACGCAGGTGGCAATGCGGGCACCATGCGCTTGAGCATCTCGGGTCCACTCGTCACCAAAATACGATCGCAGGTAATCAGCTCACCATTCACGGCCGTAGCAAACCAGTTATTACCATCATAGGTCAATGACGCCAGCGGACGCCCAAAATAAAACTTAGCGCCCTTTGCTTTCAAATCAGTCACCAAATCATCGGCCAACGCCTGAAAGCCGCCGTGATAATAGCCCAACTTAAAGCTACGCGCCTTAAAGCGTGACCACAACCACGCCATGTTGACCTGCTCGGCGTACGGTCCAAACTTGCCACGCAACAGCGGCTCAATCATCGAACGATAGGCACGGTTGCCCATCACCCGTTGACACCACTGCATCGCCGTCTCGCGCTCAAGTGGGCGCCAGTCACGTACGAGATATTTGAGCCAGGCAATCGCAAAGCCAAAACGCACGCGATCCACAAACGGCATCAAAGGCAACTGCAATACCTTGACTGGGCTATCAACGGCCCAGGTGCGGTCGCGCCACCATTGCACTGTGCGTGGCGCCTCAAAATAA
>CAYXXK010000054.1:0-21019 GCA_964469045.1 uncultured Klebsiella sp. | reverse complement strand
GTGAAAGGTGAAAGGTGGGGAAGTGAAAGGTGAAATAGGATAAGTTGTGGAGAAAGGGGTGATACAGAGTAATTGTTTGAGTGATATGGGGGAAATGAGAGTTTGGCGAAATACATGAGTAGTAGCATCAACACGCAAACTGATGCAAGCACAAGGACAAAAAGTGGTAGTATTTTAAGAGAAGCCACGAACAGAGAAAGTGAATGCAGCAATGGCGAAGAGTATTCAACTCAAGACTGCTATCCCTGGACCCAAGTCACAGGAGATGGTTGCTCGACGTGAGGCAGCGGTGCCCAGTGGATTGTACAAAGCGCATCCGATTGCTATTGAACAGGCACACGGTGCACTTGTCACCGACGTCGATGGGAATACGTTTATTGATTTTGTGGGTGGTATTGGTGTACTTAACGCTGGGCACACGATGCCAGATGTTGTTAATGCGATTAGTGAGCAGGCCAACAAGTTAATCCACTTCTCTGCACTGGTAGGCACATACGAGTCATATGTGGCCTTGTGTGAGCGCTTGAACGACGCAGTGCCAATTACTGGCCCATGCAAAACCATTCTTGCGAATAGTGGTGCTGAGGCGGTTGAGAATGCGCTCAAGATTGCTAAAGTGGCGACTGGTCGATCAGCAGTTATTGCCTACGAAGGTGGCTACCATGGGCGTACGTTGTTGACCCTGTCGTTGACATCAAAGACGTCATTCAAAAAGAACTTAGGACCGTTCTTTGCGGATGTGTATCGTGCACCCTATCCATATGAGTACCAGTGTCGCATGTGTAGCAACTCATGTAGCGGCGCCTGTGCCGATCAACTCGAAAAGATGTTGTTGACGCACGTGGAGCCGAGTCAGGTGGCGGCGATTATCATCGAGCCAGTGCAAGGCGAGGGTGGCTTTATACCGGTACCAGCAAGCTACATGAAGCGTTTGCGCGCTTTGTGTGATAAGCACGGGATTGTCTTGATTGCTGATGAGGTTCAGTGTGGGTTTGGGCGTACTGGCACGCTGTTTGCTATGGAGCAAATGGGCGTCGAGCCTGACATCATTGTGTCGGCCAAATCAATTGCCGCAGGCATGCCATTAGCGGCCGTGACCGGCCGTGCCGAGATTATGGACAAAGTGCATTTGGGTGGTATTGGTGGCACCTACGGTGGCAATCCACTGGCATGTGTGGCGGCGCTCGAAGTGCTCAATCAGTTCCAAGATGGTGATTTGCTTGAGCGCTCAAAGTCAATCGGTGCGCAGATCCGTGCACGCGGTGCCACTTGGCAACAACAGTATGCTTGTATTGGTGATGTGCGTGGCTTAGGTGGCATGATTGCCATCGAGTTCGTCAAAAACCGTGAAACACGTGAGCCAGATCCTGATGCGGTGGCAAAGGTTACCAATCTTTGTCTCCAAAAAGGGGTAATTACGATGCGTGCTGGTTTATATACTAACTGTGTGCGTCTATTGATGCCATTAGTGATTACCGACGAGCAGTTACAAGAGGGTCTCGATGTGATTGAATCAGCGATTGCGGCCCTATAAATGAGTGAGCATATGCACGATGTGGTAATAATTGAGACGAGCATGCAGTATGCCGATGAAATCGAGGAGCTACAGCGCCGGTGCTATCCGACGCTTGACCCGTCGCACCTGATTCGGCGAGAACATGTGGAGAGTCAGATTCGCATTTTCCCTGAAGGTCAACATTTGGCGTTGATTGATGGCGTTGTGGTGGGGATGAGCTCATCGTTGCGTCATAACATCGATTTTAACGAGGCTCAGCATTCATTCGACGAAATGATAGCCGGTGGGTATATCACCAATCACAATCCGCAGGGTGAATGGTTGTACGGTGCTGATATGAGTACGCATCCTGATTACCGTCGACGTGGAATCGCCTCGAAGCTGTATGATGCACGCAAAGCACTGATTAAACGCTTGAACTTGCGCGGAATGGTTGGTGGTGGCATGGTGCCAGGGTACCGTTTTCATAAGCATGAGATGTCGCTTGAAACATATGCTGCTAAGGTCTCAGCTGGTGAATTGCACGACCCGACATTGACGCCGCAACTCAAAAACGGTTACGTGGTGCGTGGGGTGATATATGAGTATTTGCATGACGAATTGCTTGGCAACGATGCGACGTTGATTGTTTGGGAGAATCCAGATTATCGACTTGAATAGTTGGCCTAATTACGGAAAGGAAATATGTCGGTGCAGACATATCAAAACTATATTGGCGGTGAATGGGTTGCGCCATCAACGGGTAACTACAGCGAAATCCGTAATCCTGCGCAACTCGATGAAACAGTAGGCCGTGCGCCGTTGTCGGGTGTTGTTGATCTAGAGCAAGCCATCGCCGCTGCAGCTGCGGCATTTCCGGCATGGGCTGGTCGGGCTGCGCCTGAGCGCGGGCGGATTTTGCATAAAGTAGCCAATATCATCGAAGGCCAAATCGATGCCTGGGCTGCAGAGTTGACCCGCGAAGAAGGCAAGACCCGCACAGAGGCGCGCATGGAAGTGGTGCGTGCAGTTGAACTCTTTCGCTATTTTGCTGGCGAGGCCTGGCGTGTTGGTGGTGATGTGTTGCCAGCTGATACGCCAAATACGTTGCTCTACAGCGTACGTGTGCCACTAGGTGTGGTGGCGATTATTACGCCGTGGAATTTCCCATTGTCGATACCGGTTTGGAAGATGGCTCCTGCCCTCGTTATGGGTAATACCGTCGTCATCAAACCAGCCTCTGCCACGCCTATCATGGCGCTCCGGCTGATGGGAGCCTTGCATGAGGCCGGCTTGCCGGCTGGTGTGGTGAATTGTGTGACCGGAAGTGGTGGCCTGCTCGGCGATGCGTTGATTACTGATACGCGCGTCAGAGCAGTGTCGTTTACTGGCTCATATACCATTGGCCACGCGCTTTATCAAAAAACCGCCCCGCGATTGGTGCGCACGCACCTTGAGATGGGTGGCAAAAACCCAGTGATTGTTGCGGCTGATGCCGATCTCGATAAAGCGGTCAATATTGTTGTTCGTGGTGGATTTGGCTTGACTGGTCAAGCATGTACGGCGACGAGTCGTGTGATAGTTGATCGTGCTGTCGCTAAAGAATTTAGCGCCCGATTGGCCGCTGCTGCCCAAAAAATTGTCGTCGGCCCTGGATTGACTGATGGGGTACAAATGGGCCCTGCAGTGAGTGCAAGTCAGCGCGATATCGATTTGGCATATGTCGAAATAGCAAACGAAGAGGGCGCCACAGTCGTTGCTGGCGGTACGGCTGCTGAGGGTAATGGTTACTTTGTGAAGCCGACTGTTATCACCGGTGTGCGACCAGACATGCGCGTTGCCCAAGAAGAGGTCTTTGGCCCGGTGATTGGTATCATCGAAGTCGGTGATATGGCTGAAGCGATTGCCGTGTGTAATAATGTCGCATTTGGTCTCTCTGCTACCATCGTTACAAATGATGTGCGGAACTCGATTCGCTTTGCTGAACAAGCTGAAGCTGGCATGCTCAAAGTCAATCAGCCTACTGCTGGTGTTTCGATTCAGGCACCGTTTGGTGGGTTTAAACAGAGTGGATCTGGTATGTTCCGTGAGATGGGTAAGGGTGCTATTGAATTTTTCACCCAGCAGAAAACTATTTATATCGACGGACAGTAATGCATCACTCTTTTACCATCCTGTGGTTGTAACCCCGCCATAGGATGGTATTTTATTTGTAATTTGTTTACTTTTTAATTTCTCTCACTAAATTATATTAATACATCGCTTGTTCTTTTGTATTACATCTTTTCTGTTGATAAAAGTGTATCTACATAAATACTGTCTGTATATTAATTACGGGGTACAGATTTATTTTGCATGAGTTTCTGCGTTGTTCTGATACATAATCGAATAAAAACTTTATCTATTTATAATTTTTTGTTGATTTCAACAAAAAATTATAAATAGATATATTTTGATATCGTAATATTATCTTAAAATATAAATAATCTATAAATATTCAAGGTTGTATAAGTGTATACTTGACATTAAATGTTGAGTAGTATATACATGATATGGGGATTCGTGATTCTGATGCAGAGGACATTGAAATGCAGAAGACTGATTTCGTAAAGGCCGTCGCAGACAAGGCCGAGATGTCACAAAAAGACACCAAGCAGATTATTGATGCAGCGCTGGACGTAATTGCTGATCAACTGAAAGCTGGTGGCAAGGTTACCTTGACAGGTTTTGGCACATTCGAAGTTCGCCAGCGTCAGGCTCGTGAAGGTGTCAACCCACAAACTGGCAAGAAGATTAGCATTCCAGCCACCAAGACTCCTGGCTTCAGTGCAAGCAGCACTTTGAAGGCTCGCGTCAAGTAATTTGGCGATACACAAAACACCCCTTGTCGTATTAACGACAAGGGGTGTTTTGTGTTTATGAGGACTTATCGCTTCGATGCAAGAAAATCACGTAATGCAGCATATACATCAAGCGATGATTGCGGGTATCCGGACTGCTGTGCAAGCTGAAAGAGGCGTTCAGACGCAATATACGCTTTATCATACTGTTGAGCGTTGCTGAGTACTAGCGTGTAGTTTTGTTGGGCTTCAAGGTTGTCTGGTTGTAATTGTGTTAACTGAGAGAACGCACTAATTGCATCATCGCTATCGTTGAGACGTGACGAGATTAGCCCCATGATTGAAAGCATTGTCGTATCGTCTTTCGGTCGTATTCGTGCATAAATTTGGCGTAGCTTTCGAAGAAACGGATGAGCGTCAGGGTTCTTTGCAAGTTGATTAATGATGGTGGTTATTTGGTTGTCGAGTGCACGTCCATTTATGGTCAGTGCTTGATCATAAAACATGATTGCAGTGTCGTAATCTTGTTTGGCTCGCGCAAGATCACCCAACCGCACAGTAGTATCTCGATAGCGTTGGTCAAGTTGCTGGGATCGCAAAAGTTGCGATTCTGCTTGAGCAATTAATTCAGCTGATCGAGTTGGATTTGATTCGCGCACGACATTTGCATAGGTAAGTAATGCACTAGCGTAATCATTGATGATTGACACATCATGTGGAGCAATCAAAATGCTTTGTGCAAACCACTGAATAGTTGCGTCTAAAAGTGACTGGTCTTGTTCGATGCGATTAAACCAGAACAGGTACAAACGTGCAAGATTGGCAGAATGGTCTTTGTTGAGCGGGTATAGTTGATCTGCACGTACGAGAGATTCCTCCGCATACCGAGTAATGTCACGTGCTGATAGTGGGGCCAAGAACTCCTTGAGCGCAAGTGCATCAGGTTGAATTAGAAATCCTTGGAAGTCAACCAATTGATTAGAAGTAAGTGCATTGTTTTGGCGACGTCGTGATTCTGCCAAGCTTAACAACGACCGTCCTATATTTAGGTAGTAGTAGTCTTGGTTGGGTTCAAGACGAACTGCTGCGATATAGTGTGATAGTGCGATGATTTGTTGATCGGTATTATTTGTTGCAATCGCGCTACTGTTATATGTTTGACCTTGTTGAAAGCGCATGTCAGCATACATATTGTTGATATTTGTGGACCAAGCAATTGTGACACCAAGTGCAATTATGGTGATGTATCCGAATAACGCTGATGGTGGGAGTGAATTGTGCGTGGATGGCGTACTGATGCGTTGTGCCTTTGATTTGCGCGATTTGGCTGAAACAGGTTGCTCAACGTGTACGTGACCATGTACAGTGTCAACGTGTTGTAGGCTGTTGAGTTTCACAATGAGTGCGATGGTTATCCAGTGTATCATCAGAGTAACGACTACTGGAATCCCAGTTAACCCTTCAACAAGGTGCGACAATAGTGTGCTAATCAGCGCAATAACAAGTAGCGGTGGTGTATTTGGATGCGGATTTCGTAATAATCGCCATGCTGTGGATAACGCCAACAAAATCACAGCCAAGTAACTGATTAGACCCAAAAAGCCTTTTGTGACGAGTTCATCGAGGTATGCTTGATGTGATCGATCTGGCGTGGCAGATCGCGATTCAATGTTTGCAAGCGACGGAGGATAATGAGGAGTATATGCGGCAAACATGCTTTCAGGGCCCCAGCCGATAATGGTTCGTAATGGGTCTGAAAAAATTAAACCTACAGCGCCTTTACCAAAGTCATCACCGAACCAGATTTTCATGCGCACATCACCAGTGGTGCCAGGACTCACATCAAAGAGTTTGCCCATACGCCCAATGTATGGGACTTCGCGGAGTTGGCGTAATGCAGGTACATCTGTAAAATTGAATAGCAGTAAAAAACCAAACATGGTTGTAAAGATGAAAAACGTAGTTACGAGAATACGGCGAGCAATAATGGCGTGTTGAGGATTTGTACGAATTTGATACATTGCATAGAGCACAAAAAAGATGAAGAGGCCTGCTGCGCCACCAATCCATGGGCCACGACTCTGTGAGAGGATAATGGTAACCCAGTTTGCAACAGCGAGACCGATACTTGCATACCCAACCACTCGATAATAGTTGGCCGGCAAAGTAGCGCCACGAGGTGCCTGAATATAAGCTGCGACTCCAGACCATGCGAGTAGTGTTGCTGCCCACATCCACCAATTCCAATTGGTACCGAAACGTCCTAGATCAGGTGGTCTGATGATTTCTGTGTTCATGAGACCGGTGAGCTGTGCACAAATCGTATATAGCGTAATGAGTATTGCTGGGATGAGCCATTGTTTCCGAAATACTTGTTGGTGATGAGGGGTGCTCGTAATGAGAATGGCGATGGTAAATCCGCAGACGATGGCACCTGGATAAATCCACCAATGGATTGTATCAATGGAACGAATCATTGCACTCATCTGCATGCCACCGAAAATAATGGTCAGTATCGCGATACTATTTGCGCAGTGACCGACCAACCACAACCATGCACGTGGGGTTGGTAATAACGATTGTGATCGAGCGAGATTTAGTTGGTGTATACCAAACGCAAGTGCGAACGGGACAATCATGATGAGGTAGGCTGCAATAAAAATAGAGTTACCGAGTGTCGATGCTACACGGGTGATGACATCGCCTTTCCATGGAAGAGGATCCATTTCTAAATGCTGTATATACCCATAGAGTGTTGGCACCAAGCTTGATAATAACAGTGTGCTAATAACACGCCAGACTTGAGTAATATCGCGGATATAGTGAAACATAATTAGTGCTAATGTGATATACCCGAGATTCGTATAGGTGCCTTGAAGCCGTTGATATGATCCCCAAAAAGAAACACTAGGTACCACCGATGTTATTGTGCTAAGTACAAAAACACCGATGTATAGTCCGATCGCAATGAGTAAAGGTGAATTACGGTATTGAACCCACCAATCAGACGTAATTGTCCCGCTTCCATGTAACCTGCGCTGTTCAATTATATTTATAACCACAAATGTGGACATTAATATGATGATTGAACGAAACAACAACGCTTTATCTGGTTCAAAGTGGCGAGAGGAGAGCAGATTAAAAAAACTAGGGATACAAAATATGGCAGCAAGCCAACCAATCTCAATACAATGTGTACTGACGCGTTGTACCCACGATGCGTGTTGATGCATAGCAGTCCTTTTGTATCCAGTGAGTTCAAAAAAGCAGATATTACAGTTGTTTGATGGTTTGTGCCCGTGTTAACATGTCTTTCGCAACTGAACGACTTTGTTCACGTACTGGCTGACCATCGAGCATGGCGGCAAGCTCGTCAATGCGCGCGGTGATATCGAGTTCAACCACGCGCGTATTTGTACGATTCTCGCTGACATCCTTGCTAATCGCAAAATGTTGGTCACCAAACGAAGCAACTTGTGCAAGATGCGAGATACACAACACTTGGTGATTACGACTAATTTGCCAGAGTTTTTCGCCGACGACAAGTCCAGCACGTCCGCCAACCCCTGTATCAATTTCGTCAAACACAACGGTACCAACAACTTCCACTTGAGACAGAATAGATTTGATAGATAAGAACAAGCGAGAACCTTCACCACCTGATGCGATTTTGGCGAGAGGTTTTAGATCTTCACCAGGATTTGGCGTCAATAGGAACTCTACTTTATCGGCTCCTGATTTATCGCATTGCACAAACAACGAAGTTCCATCTGTGTGTTGCCAAGGAATACCATCGGTCGATGTGCTGGGTAACTGTTGTTGTTGCACGGTGAAGCGAACATATGGCATGGCCAAATCTTTGGCTGAAAGTTCGACCGCATGCGCTAGTCGTTGAGCCGCGTCTTGGCGTTTCTGCGAAAGCTCATATGCAAGCACACCTACATGATTGCGGAGGATGTCAACTTGATGTTGTAGTTGCGCTAGTGAGACGTCGCTGTTTTCGAGTTGTTCAATTTCATTCGTGGCTTGTTGAGCACGTTCGATAAGTTCAGAAACCGAGATACGATACTTTCGCTGAATATCTCGAATAACGGTAATACGATCTTCGATGTGTTCGATACGCTGAGGGTCAAAATCAACACTATCGCGATACCCACGTACCGAACGAAGTAACTCTTCGAGTGCAAATTGAATATCTGCACTTTGATCAAGTATTGGTTGGACACTCACGTCAAATCGATGTAAATCAGATATGGTTTGATGGAGGAGCGCACTCGTTTCGACCATTGCTCGACCACGTCGTTCATCACCATTCAAGAATTGATATGCTTGGGCGATTAACTCGGTAATACGTGCTCCATTTTGAAAGCGAGCTCGTTCTAGAAGAAGTTCTTCTTCTTCACCCAATTTGAGTTTGGCTACAGTTACATCATCAATAAGTTGTTTGAGTTCTTGGATACGGTCACCGCGACGTTTCGTTGCCTGGGTGAGATCCGCTAGTTGTTGCTGAGCAAGTTTGAATTGATGAACTTGCTCGCTTAGGTGATTTCGTAATGCAGAGAGTTGGCCGAAGCGATCAAGCATATCAAGGTGTGTTTTGCTATTGAAAATTGCCAGGCCATCATGTTGTCCTTGAATATCTATCAAGGCTGAGCCAATTTCTCGCAAAATAGCAGTGTTTACTGCACGACCATTAATGCGACTAATACTACGTCCGCTTTCACGGTTAATTTCACGATGAATAATAACGCTTGCCTCGTCATCTTCATCGACCAAGCCATGTGTGTTGAGTAGCTCATATACATCTGGACTTGTTGGTGCATAGAATACGCCTTCGATACGTGCTTTATCTGCGCCAGAGCGAATATAGCTTGCATCGAAACGATCGCCACGAAGCATTCCGAGTGCATCGATAATAATCGACTTTCCTGCACCAGTTTCACCACTTAATACGGTAAATCCTGGTTGCAATCGGAGCGTAACCTGTTCTATGATGGCAAAGTTGGTAATGCTAAGTTCGTGCAACATGCCAACCTCATGGGTAGAAATGAAGAAAACAGAAATAGGTCGATGAAAAGTTACTGACTGAGTAAATCAAGAAACTCCTGTAGTTTCTCGTGGGTATGAAAGACAAACGTAAGCCTCACATCTTTGGCGCCGCGTTGAAGTTGAACGGGAGTGCCAATGTGTTGCTCAAGTTGGCGAGCAATTGCTAAATCTTCTATGTTCTCTGCTGCTGCAGGTGATGAATGAATAGACTTGTTTGGTCCTAGTGACACTGATTTAGGCTGTTTGGATACAGATAGTGGCTGTGAGCCTGTGCGAATTTCTATTAAGTATGATTGTGCACTAGCGTAGCTTGAGTGCGGTATATCACTCACTTGCTCTGCCTCACGTACTGTCATTCCCTCATTGATGATGAGATTGAGTAATAACTCTTGAGATTGAGCATCTTCAAATTTGAGTAATGTTCGACCATGACCAGCACTAATTTGTCCTGCACGCAATGCGGCTTGCGCTGATTCGATTAATCGCAAGAGTCGACGCGTATTTGTGATTTGGACGCGACTTGTGCGCCCCATGCGTTTGGCGATTTGTTCATCACTAAATTGAAACTCATCTTTGAGTGCTTGGTATGCGAGCGCTTCTTCTATAGGATTAAGATCGGCACGTTGAATGTTCTCGATTATTGCGATCTCAAGCATCTCTTGTGGCGTGCTCTCACGAATAACTACAGGGACAACGGCTAATCCTGCACTCATCGCTGCCCGTAAACGTCGCTCACCAGCGATTAACTCGTAACCGCCACTGGGAATACGTGTGACTAATAATGGCTGAATGATGCCATGTTCTTTGATAGACGCTGCCAAGTCTGCAATCGCATGTTCATCAAAGGTTTTGCGTGGCTGATATCGATTCGGTCGGACGTCACCTATTGGCACCTCACGAATAGCATTTGAATCAGTTGCACCATCTAGTGAGTTGCTTGGTAACAAGGCATCCAAACCACTCCCCAAGCCACCTTTACGCTTGCTCATCGCTGTCCTCCTACCACCATATTTAAGCGTTGTAATAAGTCGTCAGCAACTCGTTGATATGCTATGGTTGCTCGTCCTTCAGGATCGTATTCATATAATAGTTGGCCGTAACTCGGTGCTTCACTTGCACGAACGCTACGGGGAATGGGTACGTTGCAGATATGTACAGGAAAAAACTTTCGCACCTCATCAACAACTTGTTGTGCTAAGTTGGTGCGACCATCGTACATTGTCATTACAACACCGAGTATCGATAATCGTGGATTCAAACTACCGTGTACACGGTCGATGATGTTTTTGAGTTGCGCTAATCCCTCAAGTGCTAAATATTCACATTGTAGTGGAATACAAACGGTGTTTGCTGCTGCAAGCGCATTAATTGAAACAAATCCAAGTGCTGGTGGGCAATCGAGCATGATAACATCATAGTATTGACGAATTGGTTCGATCATTGATGCAATCCGAAATTCGCGTTGTTCGACTGTGACAAGTTCTACTTGAACGCCAGATAGTCGCTCGCTTGCTGCAATGACGTCGAGATTTGGACGTCTTGTGGGTTGTATCGTTTGATGTACTGGGGTTATTCCCATCATCATTTCGTATGTGGTGTGCTCGAGATTTCGTTTTGATATACCCAGACTTGTTGATGCATTTCCTTGAGGATCGCAATCAATCAAGAGTACACGTAAGTTTCGTCGTGCAAATTCACCGCTGAGATTTACTGCGGTGGTTGTTTTGCCGACACCACCTTTTTGATTGATGCAGGCAATAACAATGCCTCGACGTGGTGCGGTAAGTGGCTGATTCAATACTGTCACGGATTAACTCCTATGTACTAACAGTGCCAGTGCGCTGTGACTGAAGCATCAGTCTTTCTATTCATACCGTCTTTGCGACGTGAAAAGGTACGCGATGAAGCTATTGTTTTTTGATCCCCTTACTCACCTATCGAATTGTACTATATTTCTTTCGAGGTTTGATTACATATAACTATCAAATGATATATGAATGTGTGTGGTGCATATAAAAATGGAATTAATTGTAGCTTAGACGCAATAAAATCTCTTGATATTGTTTCACGTGAAACAATTAGGAAATATACCAGATGGTTAGCAATTACATCAGAATTGTTTCACGTGAAACAGTATTAGAAGGCCAGCAAGAAAAGTGCTACGCTAAATATGGTTTACCAAAACTGTTTCACGTGAAACAATCATCGAATCAAATATATACGTTGGTATATTGAAGAAAATACAATAACTAACGATAGCAGAAGTGTCGCATCAGCAGAATATCTATGGCTATCGTGTAGAATAGAACGGTAGTCAGAAACAGAGAGAATGCATATGAACGTGGCGTTATTTATCACATGTTTCAACGATACATTGTTTCCAAACACAGGAAAAGCGGTAGTAGAGATAATTGAGCGCTTGGGGCAACGAGTGGTGTTTCCTGAAGACCAAACATGTTGTGGTCAAATGCATTTCAATACAGGATATCAACAAACTGCAATGCCATTGATACGACGATTTGTGGAGGTATTTTCTTCATATGAAGTGATAGTATCACCATCGGCATCGTGTGTTGGAATGGTGCGTGAAATGTATCGATATGCTGCAGAAGTGCAACAAGATATGCGATTAGCAGACGAAGTTAGTCAACTTGCACCACGTGTATATGAGTTTTCAGAATTTCTAGTGAATAAGATGCAAATTACTGATGTAGGCGCATATTATCCGCATCGAGTGACATATCATCCAACATGTCATTCATTACGTGGCATTCGAGTAGGTGACGCACCAGAGCGGTTATTGAAATCGGTGCGAGGTATTGATTATATACCGTTGGTTGGATCTGCTGAATGTTGTGGGTTTGGCGGGACTTTTGCAGTCAAAAATGCGGATACTTCGATGGCAATGTTGAGTGATAAATTACGTCATATTTTGGATACGAAAGCAGAAGTCTGTGTTGCTGCAGATAATTCATGCTTAATGCACATTGGAGGAGCATTACATCGCCAACGAACGGGTGTAAAAGTAGCGCATTTGGCTGAAATCTTAGTGGCACAGGAGTAGCACATGAAACCAGACTCCGTAATTATTGAGCTTTCGCCACGATTTGAAGTTGGCGCAAAGAAAGCGTTGCAGAATACACAGTTGCGCCGAAATATGGGTAAGGCAACACAGACAATTCGAGCGAAGCGAGCGGCGGTTGTTGACGAGAAGAGTGATTGGCAGGCATTACGAGAGGCTGGGTGGCAAATCAAGGCCGATGTTATGGCAAATCTTGATACCTATCTCGTTCAACTTGAATCGGCTGTTACTGCGGCGGGGGGGACTGTTCATTGGGCGCATGATGCACACGAGGCAAATCAAATTGTGACTGAATTGATTCAGCAAACTGGATCACGCGAGATTATCAAAGTAAAATCATTGACTACCGATGAGATACGCTTGAATGAGCATCTAGAGATGGCAGGGATTACTGCGATAGAGACTGACTTGGCAGAGTTGATTATTCAACTTGCCAACGAAAAGTCATCGCATATTTTGGTGCCAGCCATTCATAAAAACCGCTCAGAAATTCGTGCACTGTTTCAAAAAGCAATGAATTTACCAGATTTGACAGATGAGCCAAAGGAATTGGCGGCGGCTGCACGGCGATTTTTGCGCGAGAAGTTCATGACCGTCAAAGTAGCAACAAGTGGTGCGAACTTTGCCATTGCCGAAACAGGTAGTGTGTGTGTGGTTGAATCTGAAGGCAATGGTCGAATGTGTTTAACGATGCCTGATGTATTGATTAGTGTGATGGGTATCGAAAAAATCTTGCCGAAGTGGCAAGATTTAGGCGTATTCATGCAACTATTGCCACGATCTTCAACGGGAGAACGGATGAATCCCTATACATCCATCTGGACTGGAGTGACACCAGGTGATGGGCCGCAACAATTCCATTTGGTACTACTCGATAATGGGCGCTCATCAGTGCTGGCAGATGCTGTTGGTCGACAAACGCTTCATTGTATTCGCTGTAGCGCATGTATCAATATCTGTCCGGTGTATGAACGTACGGGTGGTCATGCGTATGGATCGGTTTATCCTGGGCCAATAGGAGCAATATTAACGCCACAGCTCGTAGGAACAGCGCATGCAGCGTCGTTGCCGTATGCGTCATCATTGTGTGGTGCGTGTTACGACGTGTGCCCCGTCAAAATCAATATCCCTGAAGTATTGGTGCATTTGCGGGGGCAAGTGGTAGCAGATAAGCAACAGACAATTGCAGGGAAGTTCGATGGTGAAGCCTTGGGTATGCAGGCACTCGCCACGATTTTTGCGCATCGTCATACATATGAAGCAGCACAATCTGCGGGTCGCTTGGCACAATGGCCATTTGTCAAAGAAGGGTATATCGAGCAAGGGCCAGGTCCACTTGAGAGTTGGACGGCTATGCGTGATTTGGGGGCAATCCCAGATCAAACGTTCCGGAACTGGTGGCGAGAAAGGCAGAAACATGAGCAATAGTCGTGACGCAATGCTTCAGCGTATTCGCCAGGCGGTTGCGAATGGTGTGCGCCATCATCAACACCCGGTTGAATCGGCTGTCTATGAACAACGTGATAATTTGGATGTGCCAGATCGAATTGCGCAGTTTGCGCATCGTGTCGAAGAATACAAGGCATGGGTTGGCCAATGTGATGTGCACGAGGTTGCATCGATGATTGGTCAGCGGATGGTTTTGCATGGATTCACCACATTAGTAGTTCCATCTGATTTTGCTCAAGAGTGGCGACCGGTTAGAGTTGCACTCATCGAAGATACGCAGCTCTTATCAGCACAAATTGCATCAAGTGACGGGGTAATTAGCACGTGTGCATTAGGGATCGCACAAACGGGCACAATAGTCCTTGATGGCGGTATTGGCCAAGGGCGACGGATGTTGACGCTGCTGCCTGATTATCACTGTTGTGTGGTGCCAGCGTCGCTGATTGTTGGCACGGTGCCTGAGGCCTTTGCCCGATTAGAAGTCGAGGTACAGCAACGACGAGCCCCTATGACGTTTATTTCGGGGCCATCAGCGACATCAGATATTGAGCTCAATCGTGTTGAGGGTGTCCATGGGCCGCGCACACTTGAGGTGATTATTGTGCGTAACGCCTGATTATTGCCTATGCGCGGGTGGTACATGCATGTACCATCCTTTTGTTGTGGTGAATACGGCTGATTACGAGAGGCTGCATTGTTGATTCTATGGAGGTAAGAGGTTTTCGTCAGCATGCAGGTTAAAGAACGAGATCTAAGCGTTCGTCAAAATGAATAGTGTGATGAAGGGAGTAACGGATTGGGATGGGTAGTTGCTGTCGCTTAAGGGGCAGGCAATACCACAATAATCAGTTGCATTTCGTGATGTTTAGGCCCACAGTATTCACTACAAACAGTTCGGTATGTACCTGGCTGACTAAAGGTGTACGTCATTCGTGATATGCGCCCTGGAATAGCTGCTTGTGGAGCAAACCCATGAACATGGACTGAATGAATGATGTCCATGCTTGTGGTGACAATTTGCAACGAACTCCCCACTGGTATCTGTACTATTGCAGGGGCATTGCGGAGTTGGCCGATATCAAATACCCATTGTTTGGCGACAATTCGGAGCAGATACGATGAATCATCTATTGTATGTAGCCCAAGGTTGCGAAATTCGCTCAAATTAAGGCGCATTGGATCAACGACATCATTAGCTGGTGGAGTGCGCACAAGTTGTACAGCCCAAAACGCCCCCAGCAATGTTAGGAAGAATCCTAACAAGATGCTGAGAGCGACTTGGCGAGGTGAGAGCTTCATGGTGATCTAGAAAAAGCGCTTGGCAATCCCCAAAATACCCTGCTTCCACGGCACGCGATGTGATACACCGCTCGCATTTGCAAAGTTCTTGAGGTTGGCTACATACCAATGGTAGTTGCGAATCAAGGCTTGCTTATTGGAGAACTGTGGTTTGTATCCCAATTTTTGCTCGGCCTTTTCGATTGAGACAAACGAGTCAGTCACGGCGGTCTCGTAGACCCATTTGTAAAGCGGTGAAAGCTTAAGGGCCTCGAGAAATCGCAATGTCCAAATAACTGGTGCTGCTGGAAGCGGGACAATCTTTTTGCCGAAACCGGCCTCGTCGAGTACTGCTTGATAATCTTCGCGCATGGTGGTGAATTCTTTGGCACCAACATTGAACGTGTCATTGACGATAGCGTCATTGAGTGTGGCACAAAGATAAATGGCTTGGCACAAATCCTCAACATCCAAGAATTGGTAGCGGTTGTTGCCACTGCCAATCATGGGGAATCCATGGCCGTCTTTGGCCCAGTCATATAACAAGGCAAAGACGCCGAGGCGCTCTGGGCCGACAAACGACTTGGGGCGCAGAATTGGCACAATCATGCCGTTTTGACGATAGGACTCACAAATACGCTCAGCCGCCACTTTGGCCTCACCGTACGGGCCAACGCCGACTAGCTGATCGTTCTCGAACAACGGATGATGGTCTGGAATCCCGTAGACTGCAGTTGACGAAATGTGGATGACGCGAGTAATGCCACGGCGCTTGGCGGCTTCGAGCACATTGCGTGTGCCATCAAGATCGGTGGTGCGAATGTCATCTGGGCTGTAAAGTGGTAGTGCGGCTGCTGTGTGAATTACGAGATCACACCCGTCCATGGCGCGGTAGAGCGCCTCAACATCACGAATGTCACCGGTTACTTCGTGGACTTGGTTGCGCTCTGGGTAATCAAAAGGGGCAATATCGTACGATACCACCTGATGACCTCGGGTAAGCAGGTAGCGCGTCAGATTGATCCCCAAAAAACCAGCGCCACCAGTAATAAATGCTCGTTGTGGTTGCATACAATATCCTCTGCTGTGCACCGTGGCATGTGCACATGCCACGGTGTGTTATGCATAACTTATCCACATATGTGGATAAGTTATGCACTATAATCTAATAATCGTTGACGGAGACGCTCAATTTGGGCATCAACTGCTGCCAAGTTATCGCGTTCGCGTTGAACGATATGGGCAGGAGCTTTGTCGACAAATGAGCTGTCAGCAAGTCGAGTGCGCCGGCGTTCCGCATCTTGTTGGGCGTTGTCGAGTTCTTTGGTCAATCGTTGACGTTCGGCTTCGAGATCAATCATACCAGCCAGCGGCACGAAGATTTCGACAGCACCAATGACGATAGTTGCCGCTGCTTTGGGGCGTTCGGGCAGAGCTGGCACAAATGAGAGTTCGTCGATATTGATACGAGCGAGGCGAGCAAGCAAGGCTCGTTGACCATCGAGAAGTTCATGTTGGGCAGATACGACAGTTGCACTGACCAACTTGGCCGGTTCGACTTTGTACTCGGCGCGAATATTACGGATGCCGACGATAATATCGCGTAGCTGATCGATAGCTTGCTCGGCTTCGTGGTCGAGTAAGGCACTATCAGGCTGCGGGTACTGGGCAAACATGATTGATTCGGCCTGCATATCTTGGGCAGCACGGCCAGTCAGGTATTGCCAGGCTTCTTCGGTAACGAACGGCATGAACGGGTGGAGCAGGCGTAGTGAGCCCTCAAGGACGGTGTAAAGCACCTCACGGGTGAAGAGCTGGCGGCGCTCGTCGCCCTCAAGTTGGGCTTTGGCCATTTCGACATACCAGTCGGCGAACTCACTCCAGATGAACTCTTGGATTTGGCGGCCGGCCTCACCATAGTTGTACCCACGCATCAGACGATCGACATCGCTGACGAGGCGCTGATAGCGCGACATAATCCAGCGATCGGCGACGGTATATGGGTAGTTGAGCAAGCAATGACCGGTGACGATAGCCGAGTTATCCGGCTTCCAGTCGCCGAATCGACCGAGCACGAATCGAGTTACGTTCCACAATTTATTGGCGAAATTGCGCCCCGACTCAATGCGTTCGGGATTGAGATTGAGGTCTTGGCCGGGGGCGCTACTGGTTGCGAGCGTATACCGCAAGGCATCAGTGCCGAATTGTGACATGACGTCGAGCGGATTAACCACGTTGCCGTAGGTTTTGCTCATCTTGCGACCGTCTTTGTCGCGTACAAGGCCATGCAAATAGATGGTGTGGAACGGTGCTTGACCGGTCAGGTAGCACCCGAGCATCATCATGCGGGCCACCCAGAAGAAGAGAATGTCGTAGCCGGTTTCCATCACACTGGTCGGGTAGTAGCGTGCCAAATCTTCGGTGGTGTCGGGCCAACCGAGTGTCGAGAACGGCCACAAACCGCTGGAGAACCAAGTGTCAAGCACATCAGGATCCTGTGTGATGCCAGGGCCGGTTGGCTCGGGTTCATCAGGCCCCGGGACAATCATCTGGCCATCGGCGGTGTACCACACTGGGATGCGGTGGCCCCACCAGAGTTGGCGGCTGATACACCAATCTTGGATGTTTTCGAGCCAGTGAAAGTAGACACGCTCGAAGTTGTCGGGCACGATGCGCGTGGTGCCGTTGCGTACGGCCTCGAGTGCCAAATCGGCAAGCGGTTGCATGCGCACAAACCATTGCTCGCTGAGCAATGGTTCTATAATCTCGCCGCCGCGTTGACTGATGCCGACCGACATGCGGTGGGGCAAGGTGGCAACCAACAAACCTTCGGTCTGGAGGTCAGCCAAGACTTGTTTGCGGGCGGCGAATCGCTCTTGACCAGCGTATGGACCAGCTTGGTCGTTGAGTGTCGCATCGCGATTCATAATATTGACCATCGGCAGGCCTTGGCGCTGAGCGACGGCATAGTCGTTGTGATCATGTGCTGGTGTGATTTTGACGGCACCAGTACCAAACGCAGGATCGGCATGCTCATCAGCCACAATTGGGATGAGGCGATTGACCGCCGGGAGCACGACTGATTTGCCGATGAGGTGTTTGTAGCGCTCGTCTTCGGGGTTGACGGCCACAGCCACGTCGCCCATCAATGTCTCTGGGCGGGTGGTTGCAACGGTGATGTATTCGGTGGCGGCATGTGACCAGGCGCCACTGCCCCAGGCGCCTGTTTGCCAGGTATCGGCAATTGGATAGCGGATGTGCCACATGTTGACATCGCGTTCTTCGTGCTCGACCTCGACATCTGAGACAGCCGTTTGCAACAACGGTGACCAGTTGACGAGGCGGGTACCCCTATAGATTAGGCCGTCATCGTAGAGCTTTTTGAAGGCTGCGCGCACGGCGCGTGATAAATCAGGATCAAGCGTGAAATGCTCGCGTGACCAGTCACACGATGCACCGAGGCGACGGAGTTGTTGAGTAATTTTGCCACCGAATTCGGCCTTCCAATCCCAGGTGCGGCGCAAAAACTCATCGCGACCAACGGCAACACGACTGGTACCCTCGCGGATGAGCATGCGCTCAACCTGGAGTTGGGTGGCAATACCGGCATGATCGGTACCAGGTACCCAAAGCGTGGGATGACCGCACATGCGTTGCCAACGGATAATCACGTCTTCGAGGGTAACGAACATGGCGTGGCCCATATGGAGTTCGCCGGTAACGTTGGGCGGTGGCATTGAAACCACAAATGGCGCTTTTTCAGTGTGGTAGCGTGGTTGGAAGAGTTGTTGCGCCTCCCACCAGTGATAAAGTCGCTCCTCGACTTGTTGTGGGTCGTACGCCTTGGCCATTTCGTTGGGCCGGTTAAACGATGCCGTCATGAATCACCTATGTCATATGATAATTACTTGTCATTATATGTGAAATCTGCAACAGAGTGCATGGTGCTCAATGTAGCACTGGTGCAGACTATCTTAGAGTGCCTGAGAAAGTGTCGTCACCACTAATCCCTGCGCCGCAAATGAATCGAGGATTTGTGGGAGTGCCTCTGCTGTGGTGGCGTTGCCACAATGTGCGAGAAGGATAGCGCCATTTCGTTTATCGGGTGCGAGCGTGTTTGTGACTCGATCGATCAAAAAGTCAGCGCTTTTGGGGTCACCGACCGAGTCGAGACTATCGAGTGTCCAAAAGATTGGTAAATAGCCGTTTGCAATAACAACGCGTAACACTCGCTCATCATAGGCACCGTATGGTGGACGAAAGTAGGGTGCTGGGCGCATGCCAGTTAGTGCGTAGAGTCGGTCAGACATGGTCTGAAGCTCGAGGAGCATGCCGTTGTCATCGAGCCCGCGAAAGTCGGGATGACTCGTCGAGTGATTCCCTACTTCGTGGCCTTCGGCGACAATACGCTTGGTGAGTTCGGGGTTGCGTTCGATCCAGTCGCCAGTCAAAAAGAAGGTGATTTTGATATTGCGTTCAGCCAAAATATCAAGCATAGCTCCTGTGGGTGCGCTATCAGCTCCCGCATCGAGCGTGAGCGCAACAGCTGGGCGGTTTGCGCCACGTTGTACAATCACCGGCTGGCTTTCAAGCGTGCTTGATGCCGGATTTATTTGCGGGATGATGAGGGGGCGTTGAGGGTAAATATCGCTATTTAGTCTATTGTAATCACGAATAAGCTCAGGTGATGATCCGGCTGCTTGAGCAATGCTCTCAAGCGTATCGCCTTCACGGACGCGGTAAGCTATGAATGCTTGTGGTTGAGGGAGTGGTGTAGTTGTTGGTACAGGAACTGCAGTGGCGCTGGGTATTGGTGTCACAGAGGCTGTTTCGTCAACAGGTGTGTTTACCGGTATTGCGGTATATGTGGGTGATAATTTAGTTGGCAGTGTTGACGTAATCACTACAACAGTGGAAGTGGATTCTGGCATTGTTGTGCGTTGAGAAAGCCGCCAGACACGTTCTCCGGCGGCTCCTACGACGATGAGCGTTAGAATGACGAGCAATACAAACGGCCACGCTGACTTCATGCCCGATCCTTGAGGTGTTGGTTGAGTGTGTTCATGAATTGCGTATGGTGATCAGCACTTTGGAATGCGCGACGAGGAATAGCGATATATGCCCAGTTCCCATAGACCAACAAGTAGTATTGGCGATTCTCAACAATAGTTGTGAATTGCTTCCACACAAATGTACGAGACGCCGTGCCTGATTGCACATTGATGCCTTCATTATCAAGCACAAGAGTGGTTGACGGGTCGGGTTGACTGAGTGCTGTGACCGTCATCAAAATAAGCGGTACCGGATCAATTGCAAGCAGAACACCGATGCTGATGAGCAGAAGCTGGTTCGTACCAAATCCAAGCGTATATCCTTGGTAGCTGGCCACAGCAATAATTACGAGTGCAACGATTTGGTAAATACGGTGTTTCGTTGTCCCTGCTTGATAAAGTTGTGCGGCTGCAAGGACATCGCGTAGATTGCGTTGAAATCGTACAGGTGGTACGGTCATGGGATGTTTAACTCCTGTCCGACAAGTAAGTTGTCAGGATTCTGAAGATACGGATTAACTTCTTCGATTTCAGCAACAGTCACATTAAACTTTTCGGCGATACCACCTAACGTATCACCAGGTTTAACGTAATACACCGTCACATTCGTTGGTTCTTGAGGTGATGGTACGAGCGTTGCGGTTGGTTGTGAGGCTACTGGCGCACTGGTTGGTTCTGGTGTGGGTACTGCAGTGGCTTCGGCTTCTTCAGTGGTATCAGTAAGCACGTTCGTGTCGGTAAGCACGTTCGTGTCGGTAAGCACGTTCGTGTCGGT
>CAYXXK010000053.1:2887-22022 GCA_964469045.1 uncultured Klebsiella sp. | reverse complement strand
CGCAACCTATTCCTACCCATCAGTCGCAACCTATTCCCACCCATCAGTCGCAACCACTCCGTGCCAACATGGAGACACAACCACTACCGGTCATTGATGACGTGGCAATCGCACAATTTGTCAATGCTATGATTGAATCACAAGCACATCTCCACGCATCGGCGACACCAGAGTCGGCGATTAGTGACGCAACTAGCACACCACAATCACACGAGTCAGATAGGTACACACCCAATACTGCATCGATCACGCGTACGTCTTTAGATTCATTAAAAAACAAATCAACAACGAAGCAAAAAGGATCATCGACGCTTCCTCAACGTAAAAACACCAAGAAGCCAAAAGAGTAGCAACTTGTCATCGAAAAATGGTGCCTAGTGTATGCCCCACTACTCCGTTCTCACTCATGAGAATGCGGTACACTGATGTAAGAAAATCGTTTGATTGTAATGTGGTAGAAGGTACTATGTATGCGTCTGTTCTTACTTCTTCTCCTATGTGGATTATTATGCATCCCACCTACATCAGTACGTGCGCAATCTGCACCAGCGTTTGTTGAAGGTGAATGTATTGCGGATGCGCCTGTAGGCCGTGATGTCGAATGCGGTAGGATGCGTGTGCCACTTGATCATTTCAACCCAAATACTGGAACAGCGTTATTACCCATCATGATAGTGCGCGCAACTGAACGGAGCACCGAAGTACCACTTTTTTTGCTCCAAGGTGGTCCAGGTGGTGACTCCATTGATACTTTTGCATTTTTGTTGAGTAAGCCCAATTCGCTCCTCCCCACTGATCGCGACATTATCTTTTATGAGCAGCGTGGCACTACAAATGCAAAGCCATCACTCGATTGCCCCGAGAATCACATGCTCAAGATTTCGCTTCTCAACGATGATATTTCTTATACCGAGGCCACAAATCGCTACATAGCATCTAGTACAGAGTGTATCGAGCGTTTACGCACACAGGGAATTGATTTTTCATTATTCAATAGCGATCAGAATGCGCGTGATGCGATATACATTGCGGAACAACTCGGGCATCGCTCGATCGACCTGTATGGTGTGTCGTACGGCTCATTACTTGCACAACACATCACACGACTCAAGCCAGAACTCATTCGTTCACTCGTGATTGATGGGATTGTGCCACCAAATGTGAGTGTTGATGCACAAGTGTATCAATCGCGACACACTGCATTGAACGCTCTCTTCACAGACTGCGAAAGCGACGATGCATGTGCACGCGCATTTCCTCAATTGCGCCAGACATACGCCGATGTATTAGCTGATTATCGTGCCAACCCACGTACTTGGACGTTAACGGATTCTTCAGAGCTTAATCGTTCATATGAAGCGATTATCGACGACCACGTATTGCAATCGTGGATGTTTTCTTGGTTGTATGACGATCAGATTGTACAGTTTATCCCATTGATGATTCATCTTTTGGCCGATAATCAGATTGCCCAAGTCCGCGTTTTCGGGAGCTTTACTACCCTCTCAGACAGCATTGCCGAGATGATGTACATGAGCACGCAATGTAGTGAGGAATCTGCGATTTCGCCAGTTGATTACACCTTTCCGAAGAATGATTTGTTTACGTTGGCTGACGGTGAGCTCGAGAACGACGCACGCTATCGAGAGTCCATTTGTGCGTTGAGCGGCGTACCGCAACTGAATGAAGCATTCAACGAAGAGTTTCGCACCAAAGTCCCGACACTCATTGTATCCGGACGGTATGACCCTATTACCCCTGCTAACTTCGGTGACACGGTTGCACGCAGCAATCCACATGCCACACATATCATTATTCCAAGCGGTGCGCACGGCGCTATGCTTTCAAACGCATGTGCAGCCAACATTGCCAAGGCATTTTGGCAAGACCCGACACAAACGCTTGATACGGTGTGTGTCGGAGCACAGCGGACTGATTTTTTGCTCCCCAACGAAGTCATCGAAACAGCATTTACTTCAGGCACTGCCCAATTCACCGAGGATGTCTTTGGTACTTGGATCATAATTGGTGTCGCACTGATGTTGTTTCTGATAGTCCTTATCGTGCGCCTCATCCGCACCATTCTACACATATGGCAACGAACACATCATGCAATGCCATCGGTAGTTCGCCAACAAAAGCTCCTCCAGAGCATTACTAGTCTTGGTGGTGTCGCACTCATCAGTTACATAGTCGTGCGTTTCGCCATACAAATCACCACCTACGATTACGCACTTTTTATGGGAATCTCCGACCAATACATGCTGACCCGTCTCGCGCTATGGGGATTTTTCGGGTTGACAATTGGGAATGCATATAGCGCTATCACGGCTATCAAGAGCGGACACATGCGCTGGCAAACGGTTGTCATCAGCTGCATGGTGTGCATAAGTAGTGTAGGATTATCAGCAGCATTCATCGCTAGTCAGCTGTACTAATGTAGTACGCATGCATACCCCAACAAAGAGGTTTTTGTGCAGTGGAATCGGATGTTGGTGTTTGTTATTGTGGTTGTTCTCGGGACAATTCAACCGTCCAGCATGCAGGCACAACTCCTCAGTGCCGATCAAACACTCGCCATGCATGCAAGTCGCCGTGTCGATGTAGCGGCGCAGGCGCACATACCACATTACCGTCTTGATACGTTATTTGAGCCAGCGTCACAACGCTGGCGCGGGTGGATGCATGTCGTATTTGCCAATCCGAGCCTCACGCCACTCACATCGGTATATCTACGACTCTATCCAAATCTCAAGGATTTTAATGGCACCGCGACTATTTATCGACCTACCGTAAATGGCCAACGCGCAACCATTCAGTACGAACTCAATCGGTATCTCGCTCGACTCGATTTTGCCGAACCGATTCCGGTAGGGCAACAAGTCGAAGTTTCGCTTGATTTTTTGACCACAACTCCCATCAACGAAGGCGCCAAATCCTATGGCGCATTCAATGACGACGGCACAAGCATAAGTATGGCCTCAGCGTATCCGTTGATTGCCGAGTTTCGTGATGGCGATTGGCTACGCGAAGCCCCCGATGGTAAAGGGGATTTGGTCAATGCCCCCATGGCAACATATGATGTCGAAATCACATTACCACAGACACACCGTATTGTAACGACCGGCAGTACGATTAACTATCAACGCACTACAACCGAACATATCTACCAAATTGTGAGTGGCGTACAGCGTGATTTTACGATTGTTGCCACGACATTACCACAAATATCTCAAACAGTTGATGGAACGCGCATCAACATCTACTACCCGCTTGGTCAACGTGCTGCCGCCTATGATGCCCTCCGCTATGCATACAAGGCATTGGTAGTATTTAATCAATACTTTGGTCAGTATCCATACAACGAGCTCGACCTCGTTGCAGTTGATGCACGGTCGTTTTATGGTGTGGAGTATCCAGGCCTCATACTACTCCAAAACCGCATCTTCGGTAATCGTCCATTACTCGAGCGCATCATAGCGCACGAAATCGCTCATCAATGGTTTTATAATCTTATTGGCAACGATGTGCAACAGCATGCGTGGGTTGACGAAAGCATGGCCACGTATGCACAAGTGATATACCAAGAATTCGTACATGGCCCAGTCGCCAAGAAGAGTGAACTCGCACTATTACAAGCACAATATGACGAACTCATCGCGCGCAAACGCGACGGCCCCATCGAACGCCCAATGAGCGCATTCACGTTGTACACATTCAATGTGATTGCCTATGCCAAAGGCGCACTCTATATTGATGCACTCCGCACCACTGCTGGAGATGAGGCGTTTTTTGCTGCACTTCGTGCGTACACAGACACCTACGCCTATCAAATCGTTGATGGTTCTGCACTACGCGATCTCGTGCAACAGCAATGCACTTGCGACATACAATCTATCTACGAACGTTGGGTACTTGCACAATCAGAAACGGAGTAAGCGACAATGAATCTCCCCGAGCGTCTATTATTGCTCGCCGGCGTACCAACAGCCGGCACCACCTACACCGTCAACTGCCCATACGACTACACATCGGTTAGCGTCATCCATCAAGCTAACGCTACACATCTGGCCACCGCTATCACCGCCGCACATGAAGCCTTTGGGCAAACCAAACAGATGCCTGCACACCAACGTGCCACCATCCTGCGCCGTATCGCAACGATGATTGGCGAGCAAAGCGAGGCTTTTGCGCAGGTTATTGCACTCGAGGCCGGCAAGCCCATTAAACAAGCACGTGGCGAGGTACAACGCGCTATTACCACGTTCAACACGGCCGCCGATGAATGCAGTCAAAGCCACGACGAAGTATTGCGACTCGATCGCGCCGCAGGTGGCGAAGGGCGGCATGCGATGACACGACGGTTCCCGATTGGCACGATCGGCGCCATCTCACCCTTCAACTTCCCATTGAATCTCGTCGCACACAAGGTGGCACCAGCCCTCGCCGCAGGCTGCCCGGTGGTACTCAAGCCGGCCAGTCAGACCCCCAGCGCTGCCTTGATGCTCGGCGAGTTACTCGTGGCTGCCGGCTGGCCGGCAGGCGCAATAAGTGTTCTGCCGATGAACAGTCGCGATGCGTCAGCCCTCATCGAAGACGACCGGATTGCGATGCTTAGTTTCACCGGCTCACCAGCAGTCGGTTGGGCGCTCAAGCAACGCGCTGGGCGCAAGCGGGTCACCCTCGAGCTTGGTGGCAATGCTGGAGTGATTGTGCATGACGACGCCAATATTGCCGATGCAGCTGCCCGTTGTGTGGCAGGAGGCTTTAACTACGCCGGCCAGAGTTGTATCAGCGTACAGCGCATTTTTGTGCAACGCAGTCGCTATGATGAATTTGTTGATCACCTCGTTGCCGGCGTCAAACGCTTGCACGTCGGTCACCCCCTCGACGAGCAGGCCGATTTAAGTGCCTTGATTAATCAACAAGAGGCACAGCGTTTGGCCGAATGGTTCGCCGAGGCGCGCGCTGCGGGGGCTACATTCTTGACCGGTGGCAACGTCCACGATGGCGTGGTCGAGCCGAGTGTGATTAGCAATGCAACGCCGATACTTAATGTCAGCTGTCGCGAGGTGTTTGCACCTGTGGTAACAGTCACACCGTACGACACCTTTGAAGAGGCCATTGAGATGGTCAATCACAGCGATTTCGGTTTACAGGCTGCAGTCTTTACCCGTGACATCGGTCGCATCTATCAGGCGTATGAGGCCCTTGAGGTTGGTGGCGTCATCATCAACGACATGCCAACCTGGCGACTCGACCCGATGCCGTACGGCGGCGTCAAACAATCAGGGTTTGGTCGTGAGGGTGTGCGTTATGCCATCGAAGAGATGACCGAGATCAAATTGATGGTGATTAATCTGAGTTAAATCCGTGCAACATCAACGCCAATTAGGGCGTCATAGCGCTAACAACACAGTGATGCGTTGACTGATTTTGTGGGGAGATATCTCATGAACGTTCATACACGCTTTTATCGCAGTCGTAACGAAGCCATGGTAGCCGGTGTGGCGAGCGGCATCGCCCGCGGCCTCGGCATCGAGGTCTGGTTGGTGCGCTTGATATTCTTGATTCTGGTCATCGGCTTCGGCACCGGCGTCCTAGCATACTTCGTCTTGTGGTTTATCATGCCCATCGAGCCCGAGGGGACCATCATCTACCCCAACCAGTTCGACAACAGTGAGGTCAATCAACGACGATCCATGGTCGGTGGCATCTTGATGCTGATAGGCGCCTACCTACTCGTCACACTCATCTTTGGACCGTCAATCTGGCGCTGGGCCTTACCCGTATTACTCATTATCGGTGGCATTTTATTATTTGGCAGCAAAAAGTCGTGACGCGCCGTCTGGCGCATCACGACAATTATCATGCGGCGACACATCGAGTGTCGCCGCATGATCGTATTTAGGCACGCAAGGCTATCTTGAGGACTTCGTCCATCGACGACACCGGGATTAACTCGAGTTCATCGCGGATGCGCTGTGGCAACTCGGGGATGTCTTTGGCATTGGCCTGGGGCAACACAAACGTCTTGATGCCGGCACGATGTGCAGCCAGTGTCTTTTCTTTGAGGCCGCCTATTGGCAACACCTTGCCCCGCAAGGTCACTTCACCCGTCATTGCCACGTCGCGGCGTACCTTTTTGCCGGTCATGGCAGAGATTAACGCCGTGGTCAGCGTAATCCCAGCCGATGGACCGTCTTTGGGCACGGCCCCTTCGGGGATGTGAATGTGGATGATGTGCTCATCAAAGTAGCTACTCTCGATGCCCCATGTCGCTGCTTGGGCACGCGCATAGCTCATCGCCGCCTGGGCGGATTCTTTCATCACGTCACCGAGTTGACCAGTGAGTTGCAACGCCCCTTTGCCCTTAATTGGGAGCACCTCGATTGACAATGTCTCGCCGCCCACCGATGTCCAGGCCACACCGGTGGCTACACCGACCTCGTCGGCGCTTTCGGCCAAGCCAAAGCTAAAACGCTCGACACCCAAATAATCGGGCACATGATCGGCATCAACATGCGTCAACGGCGTCTCACCGGTCTCGGCTACACGACGAGCCACTTTGCGACAAATGGCGGCCACTTCGCGCTCGAGCGAGCGCACGCCCGACTCACGCGTGTAGGTACGAATGATGCGCAACATGGCTTCATCGGTGATTGTCAGCGTCTCAGCTGTCAAGCCGTGCGCAGTGAGTTGCTTGGGCAACAAGAAGCGCGTAGCGATGCCTAGCTTCTCCTCTTCGGTATAGCCGTTAACCTCGATAATCTCCATGCGGTCGCGCAACGGCGCCGGAATGGTATCGAGTTGATTGGCCGTGGCAACAAACACCACCTGCGACAAATCGAACGGCACCTCGAGGTAGTGATCAGCGAACGTCGAATTTTGCTCAGGATCGAGCACCTCAAGCAGTGCCGATGTCGGGTCGCCCCGGAAATCCTGGCCAACCTTGTCGATTTCGTCGAGCACAAACACCGGAGCGCGCGACTTGGCCGTCTTCATCCCTTGAATGATGCGCCCGGGCATAGCGCCGATGTACGTACGGCGGTGCCCACGAATCTCGGCCTCGTCGCGCACGCCACCAAGACTCATACGCACGAACTTGCGGTCGAGGGCGCGGGCAATCGAGCGCCCGAGCGAGGTTTTGCCGACGCCAGGCGGCCCCACCAAACACAAGATGGGCGAGCGCATATTTGCGCCTACCAACTTGCGCACGGCGATATACTCGAGGATGCGCTCTTTGACCTTCTCGAGGCCGAAATGGTCTTCGTCGAGCACCTGTTGGGCGTGTTGAATCTCGATGGTAGCGAGATTCTCCAACTTCCACGGCAAGTTGAGCAACCAATCGATGTAATTGCGGATGACGCTGGCCTCAGGGCTACCGGGGCCTTGTTGGTTGAGTCGACGATATTCGTTGAGTGCTTGATCGCGCACGTTTTCGGGCGCATCCATGCTCTGAATCTTCTTTTTGAGCTCATCAACTGGGTCATCGAGTTCGTCGTCTTCGCCGAGTTCACGACGAATCACGCGAATCTGCTCGCGCAAGAAGTATTCTTTTTGGCCCTGGTCGAGAATCTCTTTGGTCTCTTGTTGGATCTTCTGACGCAACTTCATCAGCTCGAGATGCCGCGCCAGCATGCGCTGGGTATGACGCAGGCGCTCGACCGGATCGAGTTCAGTCAAGATGGTCATGCGCTCATTGAAATCAAACGCTGGTGCATAGGTAACGATGTCGGCCAAATGGCCGGGGGTGTCGATGCGGCGCACAAAGGCAACCGCCTCGGGCGGGACTTCGCCGAGATGATCGACAAACTCGTCAACCTGTTGCTTGACCGTCTCCATCAAGGCTTCGATGTCCATGTTGGTGACAACCTGGTCTTCGACGCCATGCGCCGCCACCACATAAAACGGCTCTTTTTGCATGAGCTCGTCGATGACGGCACGTTGCAAGCCCTCGAGAATAATACGCGCAGTGCCGTCGGGGAGTTTGATAAACTCCTCGAGGCGCGCAATTACTCCGACACGCGGCATCGCTGGGGGCGTGCCACTCTTGTACTGCTCGATTTCACTTTCGGGCACATATATGAGTAACACCGGTTGCTGGGCATCCCACGCAACCTCGAGGGCCCGAAACGACTTCCCTTGGCCAATCTGCAGTGGAACGGTCATCTGTGGCATAATGACCATTTCACCGAGAACAACCAATGGAAAGGCGCTAGGCCCCAAATGTGGGGACGTCTCTGCTTCGGTCATTGTGTGTTCACCTATTTCTGCGGGGGTGCATCCACACCCCCGACTCTCTACATCTCTTGAATTACTTCACAAACTTTGCTATGCGAATGAAACTCTCGGCAACTAAGGCGGCACCACCCACAAGTGCGCCATCAATGTCAGGCTGTGCCATCAACTCATCGACGTTATCAGGCTTGACGCTCCCGCCGTATTGGATGATGACCTTATCGGCCTGCTCACCGCCCATGCGGCGCAACTCACCACGAATGGCAGCATGCATCGCTTGGGCATCAGCTGATGTCGCGGTAAGCCCGGTGCCAATCGCCCAGACCGGCTCATAGGCAATCACAATCTCGGCTAGGCGATTGCTCAAGGCCGATAACCCGGCATTGACCTGCCCGAGCACAACCTGCTCGGCCTGGCCAGACTCACGCTCCGCCCGTGTCTCGCCAACACACACGATGGGGGTCATACCGGCGTCGAGCACGGCTGCGGCTTTGCGTGCCACCATAGCGTCAGTTTCGCCAAAGAGTTGGCGGCGCTCGCTATGACCGATAATCACATACTGACAGCCAATCTCTTTGAGCATGCCAGGAGCAATCTCACCGGTAAATGCACCTTGCGCCTCGGGGTAGACGTTTTGGGCGCCGATGGCGATGGCGCCGTGTGGACGGGCAGCCACGCTGGCAAGGGCGGTAAAGGTTGGGCAGATAACCACCTGACGGTCAGCAGGCAAATCGGCAAGGCCGGCTGCCAAAGCATCGGTAAGGGCAACCGCATCGGCAATTGTCTTGTGCATCTTCCAATTACCGGCAATTAATGTGGTTCGCATATACTTCCTGTCCTGTATCTCACATGTGCACATGCACAACTACTGACTTATCCCAAAAACAACCCGACCATCCAACCCCACACCGTAATAAAAAACTCTTGACGGTTCAACACGAACGCCAACAGCACGCCAACAGCCACCATCACTCCATAGACCAGTCGTGACCATGCCAATATCTTGGTACCATCAAATGGCCCGAGGGGAATCATATTAAACAAACCAATCCACGCATTAAATGAAAACCCGACCATACAAATGGTCAAAAAGAGGTCGAAGTCAAGCCCAATCACGTATACCAACGGATAGCTCAACAAAAAGATAATCGCTAATATGTAATTCGATAATGGGCCAGCTAATGCAATCTGCCCAACACGTTTTGTGTCATTGACCCCGGTATGCCACACTGCTCCTGGTGCTGCAATGAAAAAACCAGTAAACGCAAGTGCAATCGAAATCAACAACCATCGATTATCCGCAGCAAAATGCGCCTTTGCCCCGAAGCGCTGAGCGACTTTTTGATGTGCAACTTCGTGCACCACAAAGCCAACACCACACACAATTGCTGCGACTAAGAGATTTTCGATAAATACCAATGAAGCAAGGTTCGCTGCGCCGGTCTGCATAATCGCAAACGCAAGGCTTGTCCCAGCCCACGCTTTGGTTAACTCGATAAGGTCATCATGACCACTACCCATCTCAATGACACGATCATCCATGCACAACTCTCCAATGTATTGCTGATGGTCATTATACCAGATAGAGGTCGGTTATTTTGGTAATGCTGTGGACATGCACGCCTGTCATACTCATCGCAACTCGTTACTCTAGACAGGAACATACACATGAATCATTACCAGCGTATTGCAAATTTGTATGACACACACGCAGAATCACTCCGCCGATATATCTTTCGGCGCATCGGTGATTATGGCATCGCCGAAGATATGTGTAATGAGGTATTTGTGCGTATGCTCGAAAGCTTAAGTAGCTACCAAGAACGTGGACTGCCAATCGAGGCCTGGATGTACCGCATCGCCCATGACCGCATCATTGATCTCTACCGCTGGCAACGCCGTCACCCAAGCGCACCACTCACAGATTTCGATGTCTGTGTACCGACAAACCATCACATCGAAAGTGACGAAACCTTCAAAAGCATGCTAGAATCGCTGAACGACGAACAACGCCAAGTCCTGGTGCTCCGCTTTCGTGATGACTTAACGTTTGCCGAAATCGCCAAAGCGCTCGACCGCAGTGAGGGAGCCGTCAAACAACTCAAACGCCGTGGACTGCAACAACTCAAAGAACAATATCACCCGACCAATAGTGCGTAACTCCGTGCATAATGGTAGAATGAAATGGTGAATGCAAGCATCAACGTTGTACGCATTTGCGCTCCATACGTAGTAATAACGCCTATCACACATGTCATCATATTCGCAATCAAAGGATAGTGGTCGATGCACAAATGGCTTATTGTTGTATTTCTCTTGACAGCCTGTACGTCGTCGACCACACCAACACAGCTTGCACCAACTATCACGAAATCAGCACCAACGACTATCGTGACCACCACTACGTTCCCTGATGCAGAAAGCCCAATACCGACGATAGTGCCAGCAATCTTATATCAGTACAACCCTTCTTTGCAGTACGTCGAACGCATTAATGATACAAATCGTGTGCGCATCACTACCGGCATCCCGGCGCAGTTTGTTGTTGCAAACCACGATCATAGCCGCCTAGCCATTCACACCAAAGACGATACTACGATGGTGTATGATGTCACTTCTGCCCAAACCCACGGTCCATTCGACACCTGCGATAGCCTCACGTGGGCTCCAGATACCACCACAGTCTGGTGCATGCGCCTCGGGCATCTCTACACCATTGATACGACCACACAAACAGACCAACTTAGTGTGACAGCGCCCAACACAACCCAATGGGAGATACTCACCCAACACCCTGTAACAGGTGCATATTGGATGCTGACTACCCAGGATAGTACACAAAAGTTATGTCAATACAATCCCATTACCGCATCAACCACTGATACCTGCATCGATGCAGGTTCCATGGTGCAATGGTCACCTGACGGCCACCTAATCGCATTTGTGCAGCATCAGCGACTCATGATTCATTCAGCAGACGGCAAGTTGGATACAAGTGTCGGTCTCGGTGACCTAACCATCGTACAATTAGTATGGCAGACCAATACACAACTCATATTGACCACCCCTACACACTGGTATACCTACCAAATCAACGACGCCCGCATCAGTTTGCAGGCGCCGGAGGTAATTATCGTCGGTCGCTAAGATGGCAATCAGATAATATTGCGCTCAAACGCACTGCCTGTTGCATAGCGTTCGATGCGGAGTGGATCGATGTCGAACGTATGCGCCCGGCCGTCGAGCAGCTCCTCCGCAATAATCACACCAGTCGCCGGGGAATGCATAATACCGTGGCCACTAAACCCAGCTGCATTAATAAACGACGGAATGTCAGGATGACGCCCGAGAATTGGCATGTGGTCGGGAGTAATCTCGTAGGCACCAGCCCAACACTGCTTGTCGGCTAGTTGCACTTCGCCGAGCCGGGGGAAGCGGTCAAAGCCAGCATCAAGCACCGTGTCGAGCCAATCCCAGTCGACACTGGTGTTGTACCCGACAGGTTCATCGGCTTTGGAAAGACCGAAAATCAAATTATCTTGCTCTTTGCGCATCCAAAACCCACTGGTCACATCGACCGTCAGTGGCATCTGATTGGGGATAATCGTGGTAGGCTGCGTCACGTACACATTGCGCCGAAACGGCTTGATTGGCACGTTCAATCCAGCCAGTGCCGCCGCCTGCCCAGCCCATGATCCCGCACAGTTAATAACCGTCTCACAGGCAATTCGCCCATGTGGCGTCTGTACGGCCACCACGCGCCCACTCTGCACCTCAATCCCAGTGGCAGGAGTGGCTCGGAGCAACTCGACGCCCAAACTGCGGGCGCGCGTGAGATAGCCGAGCGCCACGCCGTGTGGATCGCAGTAGCCATCGTCGGGACCGAAGGTAGCGCCGATGAGGTCGTCGATGCGCACATCGGGGACGATCGCATGGACATCGGTCGGTTTGAGGAGTTGGGTGCGCACGCCGAGGCGGTTTTGCATGGCGGTGGCATCACAATAGCCTTGCCAGTTTTCTTGGTCGTTAATCAAAAAAAGATAGCCGACTTGGTGCAAGCCGCTTTCACCGCCGATTTCATCACGAAAGTATTTGAAGCGCTCGATGCCGTATTGCGACATGCGCACATTCAGTTCGTGCGAGAATTGATGGCGTACGCCGGCGGCTGAGCGCGCTGTACTGCCTTGAATCTCGGTCTCAAACTGTTCGAGAATCACCACATCGGTACAGCCACGCATCGCCAAATGACACGCCACCGATGCTCCCATCACTCCTGCGCCAATAATGACCACCGATGCCTGCGTACGCATGTATCATCCTTTGATATGTGCAACTATTGCTGTTCATTATAAAGAAAGATTATCAGCACACATCAGTCGTTCTCAAGCAAAATTTATGGTGACCCCGTCCATATTCGCAGTATAATCACTGCACTTACGGGACGGAGGATGTGGTATGGGGAGAATCGCACGCTTCGGTGATCTGCTCAAAAAAGAATTCATGGGCTATAGTGAAGGTGATTTGCGCCATGATTTACTCTCGGGACTCACTGTTGCGGCAGTCAGCATGCCACTCGCCCTGGCCTACGGCATCGCGAGCGGCATGACGCCGGCTGCGGGTCTTGTGACCGCAATTTTGGCAGGCATCATCACCGGGCTGATCGGCGGCACGTCGTATCAAATGAGCGGCCCTACAGGTGCCATGTCGGCAGTCCTCCTCGTCATTTTGCACCGTACTGGTCTGGCAGGCGTGTGGACCGCTACATTAATTGGCGGATTTATCCTCATCATAATGGGAATATTACGTTTCGGTCGGTATGTGGTGTTTATCCCGACACCGGTTATTACGGGCTTCACCACTGGAATTGCCGTGATTATTGCGGTCGGCCAAATTGACCCAGCGCTCGGTATTCAGACGCCACCTGCCGATACAAGTATCCTCAAAATCAGTGGCTATCTCGCCAATCACCCGAGCCCGAATGGATATGCATTTATTATCACCGGTGCCACGATTGGTGTAATTTGGGCGTTGCAACGCTGGCTCCCCAAAATCCCCAATGCGCTCGTTGCTATGCTCGTTATGACGGGGATGGCCTGGGGACTCGGGTGGCCCGTGGGGACAATCGGCGAGATACCGGCCACAATTCTACTCAATGAGCACCTGACTATCAACGGCATCCCCTGGGCCCAAATGAGCGACATCATCAGTGCCGGTGTGTCGATTGCCGCCCTGGCCGCCATCGAAAGCCTGATGACCGGCACCGCCGGCGCCGCCATGAGCGGCAGGCCATTCGATGCCGACCAAGAATTAATTGCTCAAGGCAGCGCCAACATGATCGTGCCGTGGTTTGGTGGCGTGCCCTCGAGCGCTGCCATCTCGCGTACGGCCGTGGCGATTCGCAGTGGTGGACGCACACGCATTACCAGCATTGTGCATTCGCTGGTCTTGCTGGTGTGCGTCTTCTTTTTGAGTCAGTTTATTGCCTACGTACCACTGGCCAGCCTGGCAGGCGTATTGCTCTGGACAGCCTGGCACATGATCGACTGGTCGACCATTGGGCGCTATACGCACATGCGCATCAAGCACGCTTTGATTGGCGTGGTGGTGACGACGGCGGCCACGGCGGCACTTGATTTGACCGAGGCGATTTTGATTGGGCTGGCGGTGTCGGCCGTCATCCACTTGCGCCTCGAGGCCGAGGCAGCAACCGTCAGCGTAGTGCCGGTCGACCCGAGTCGCATCCCCAACGCACGCTTTACGCAGGCGTGCCCGGGCGTGCGCGTGGCCTACATCAGCGGTGCGCTGTTCTTTGGTAATGCGGCAGCAGTACGCACAGCACTGCATCAAGAGCGCGATTGTCATACGTTGATTTTGAGTATGCGCGGCGTGCCGATGATTGACGTGATGGGTGGCGAGGTGCTCCGCCAGTTGATCCACGAGTTCCACAGCCGCAACGGGCAGGTCTTGATTGCCGGACTCCAACCTGCAGTGCGCGCCATGCTCGAGCGTCTGCATATTGTGACACTCGTTGGTGACCACAACATCTTTTGGGATGCGGCGGCGGCCATCAACTATGTACATGACCGCATCGCCGCCTCAGGGTGTCAGGGGTGCACCGATTGCCCAGTAGCTACCGCAGGCGATACAAAAACTCTCCTGCCCGCGGAATAACCAGACACTCGGGGTCACCGGCATCGGCCAAGGCCTGCGGATCAATCGTGCGATAATCGGCATACTTGAGGTTAATTGCCTCGCACTCAGCGCGGCTCAAGCCGGTCGCCAGCGTCACTGTGATGCGCGGACGCTCGACACCATCAACATAGGTGCCGACACCGCGTAGGTGCGTCGAATGAGCGATGACACCTTTGGGCAGGTGGCCGAATTTGTCCCACTGCGCCAAAAAGTAATCACGCACGTGGTAGCCAATCTGCCGGATGACCTTGCCATGCACCACACTCACCTCATGCAGATGTGGCGCATAAATCACCACCTCGCCGCCGTCGGCCACCACAGGCTCGCTTTTGTACATACCCTTCGAGCCAACCCAGAGCTCGTCATACATGGTCGGTAGCACCGCAATCACCCGCTGGACCGGTTTGTCGAGCCAGCGCATGTGGATATGTGACGAAAGCTTCGCCGCGGCCGCCCAGGCCCTCTCGGGTGTATCCACAAAAACCCCATGCACGCCCGCCGTTGTCACCACTGCACAAATCGCAAACCGTGGTGTCGGAATCAACTGGGCTGCCCGGTCGATTACCGCCCGCACCGCCGTATGCGGCGTGCCAATAATCGCATACGAGGTCAGCAAGGCGCCCAACCAGTGAGTGGCGTTGATGACATCGGGGCCCGAAATACCGGGGAACAGGTATTTGTTGCCGCCCGAGAACCCCACCACCTCGTGCGGGAACACCGGGCCACAAATCAGAATCTGATCGTGCTCGAGCACGGCCCGGTTGATGCGCACATCGACGGCCTCGGTACTCAGCCCACCGCTCAACGCTCTCATCTCAGCAGCAGCAATCTGCCCGACGCTGACCAACGTCTCGGCGTCTTGCCAAGCATGATTGACAACCTGCACATCAGCCGGTAGGTGCTCCATATCGACGCCCAACAACTGCGTCAAAGCGGCATCATCCATGGCCGGATGCGTGCCTAGTGCCACCATCCAGGTTTGCTGACGGGCGCCGGCAGTACGTAAGGCGTGTGAGACAATTGCGAAGAAACGGGGCATGGGCATCGTGCGCGTGCCATCGGGGATGAGCACCAGCACGCGCTGATTGCGCCAGTCGCGCGCAGCCAGGCCGGCTGTTATCTCACTCATCAACTGTGTATCATCCAAAAGTTGTGTCGTCGTCATGTGGCCGTGCTCCTTTGCGCCTAAACGCCACTATATGCCGAAAAACCGCCGTCTACGGCAATCACCTGCCCGGTCACAAACGCTGCCGCTGGCGACAATAACCACAACATGGCACCTACCAAATCCTCGGGCGTGCCGAAGCGTTGCATCGGCGTATGCGCCAAAATCTGTTGCCCGCGGGTAGTGAGCGTCTGTCCGTCTTGTTCCATTAACAAAAAGCGATTCTGCTCGGTCAAAAAGAACCCCGGCGCCAACGCATTGACGCGAATCTGGGGCGAATACTCGAGCGCCACATGGGTGGCCAGCCAGCGCGTAAATGCATCGAGGCCGGCCTTGGCCGCCGAATAGGTCAAGACGCGCGTCAACGGCCGCTGCGTGCTTATCGACGAGATGTTGAGAATCACTCCTGCGCCTTGGGCTGCAAAATGCGGCACCACTTGTTGCGACAGTTGAATGGCGCTAAACAAATTGACATCGACCACCTCGTGCATGGCCGCCGCCGGGATATCGGCAAAGCGCTGGGCGCCGGTCGTAGCCTGCGGGCGATTGCCGCCCGCACCATTGACCAAGATGGTGATTGGGGCCAAGGCCTGGGCTTTGGCGACCGCCTCGGGCAGGCTCTCGAGCATACTCAAATCAGCCCCGATACAGTGCAACTGATCAGCCTGTGGGTGCTCAACAAAGTAACTACTTGCCAAATCGGGCTGCCGTGACAGGAGTGTCACCCGGGCGCCATGATGCAACAAGGCGGCGACCATGGTGCGCCCAAGCACACCGCTGCCGCCGCTCATTAAGACGTGTTGCCCACGAAAATCAAACGCACTGCGCATATCGATGGCTGACATCGGCATCGACTCCTTTGGGGGTTACAAATCACTCCACATTGCCGCCATTATACGCCCGAACTGCGATTGCAGAGTATCTCATGTGCGCCGCCGCCCGCGTGATGCCCCAGGGGGTGGCGCCATTGTCTCGTCAGGGGGGAGTTGGGGCTCTTCGCCGGCATCTGCCTGTGGATCAACCACGGGCGCCACCGTCTTGGTGGTACGTGGGCGCGGCGGCGGCGCACTGGATTCATCAGCTTGCACGCTCTGGAGTGATTCACGCCAGGCGAGGCGCTCGGCGATGCGCACCTCAAAGCCACGATCGCTAGGGTAATAGTATCGTCGGCCGCGTAAGTTTTCGGGGAAGTGGAGTTGATCGACCTGCGCATCGGGCGCATCGTGGGCGTATTGGTAGCCCTTGGCGAAGCCCATCCCTTTCATCATGCTGGTCGGGGCATTGCGCAAATGGAGCGGCACGGGGTCGTTACGCGTCTCGGCCACATCGAGCAGCGCCTGCTTGTAAGCCGCATACACCGCGTTACTCTTGGGCGCTTGCGCCAAGTAGACCACCACGTTGGCCAAGGCCAAATCACCCTCGGGTTGCCCCAAAAAGTGTACCGTCTGTTGAATAGCGGTAGCCACCACAATCGCTTGCGGATCGGCCAGCCCGATATCCTCGACGGCGATACGCATCATACGCCGGGCAATATAGAGCGGATCCTCGCCGCCCTCGAGCATGCGCCCCAACCAGTAGAGCGCCGCATCAGGGTCGCTACTACGAATCGACTTATGCAGAGCCGAGATGGCGTCGTAGTGCAACTCGCCGTTTTTGTCGTAGCGCGTCGCCCGGCTTTGCAAGGCCTCGCGCATGTCATCGACGGTAATAAGGCGCTTGCCACCGACGCCGGGAGCCTTGGAGATGACCGCTGCCTCGAGCGAATTGAGCGCAACTCGGGCATCGCCGTTGGCCATGTCAATCAGGTAGCCACGGGCATCGCTGGCAAGCAGTGGTTGCAACTCGCCGAGGCCACGATCGCTGTCGCTGACAGCACGGTCGATGAGATTACCCAACTGCTCCTCGGTCAGCGACTCCAGCACGAAGACACGGGCGCGTGAGCGCAAGGCTGGGTTGACCTCGAACGAAGGATTCTCGGTGGTGGCACCGATCAAGATGACTGTGCCGTCCTCGACGTGGGGCAAGACGGCGTCTTGTTGGGATTTGTTAAAGCGGTGTATCTCGTCGATAAACAACACCGTGCGTTGCCGATACATGCCCAAGCGCTCGCGCGCCTCGGCTACGACACGCCGCAAATCGGCCACACCGGCAGTCACCGCTGAGAGCGGCTCAAAATAGGCTTTTGTATGCTCAGCAATCACCCGGGCGAGCGTGGTCTTACCGCAACCAGGTGGTCCCCACAGAATCATCGAGAAGAGCGCGTCGCGCTCGATGGCGCGCCGCAAGATCCGACCGTCGCCGATGATATTGTGCTGCCCTTGCATCTCGTCGAGGGTGCGTGGGCGCATGCGAGCAGCTAGTGGCGCTTGGCGCTCTAATTCTTTTGCGCTTGTTGCCGCAAATAAATCACCTTGCGAATTAGCCATGGGATTCCTCTTCATTTGCCGTTACCCTCATGAATCACGATACGTTATTGACGCCTTGTACCACCGCCCGAAGCGTCTCGGCTAGTTGTTGACCGCGATCAGCCGGCACGAGTGGGCCACCAATAACGACCGACGCTACACCGAGTCGCGCTGCCGTGATGGCATCGTCAATCGAGAGGCCACCGACCACCTGCACGGGGATTGAGACCGCCTTGAGCACATCGGCGAGGCCGTCGATAGCCCGCAAATGGGTATGCTGTTGCCGATGATCGAGCCCTAGGTGCCAGCCAATCATCTGCACACCGAGACGCTCGGCGCGCACAGCGGCCGCCACCGGGTCATCACAGAACATCGTATCGGCGATGGCTACCAGACCGTGCTCGCGTGCGACCGTGGCAGCGCGCATCAGGGTGGCATCGTGGGCGGCGGCCATCACATCGAAGTGCGTTGCGCCGGCTGCCACGGCCAGATTGGCAAAGTACGCACCACCATCACAGACTTTGAAGTCGCAAACGATTGGATGCGTGGGGAAGCGTTGGCGCAACGCACGCACCACACCCATGCCCTGCTCAACCATCAGCCCCGTACCAGCCTCGAGCCAATCGACACCGGCTGCCACTGCAATATCGGCCACATGGAGGGCGTCGTCGATATCGTGCAAATCAAGCGAAATTTGGACGGCGCATGACATAGGTTGCTCCTTTGCATGTAGTGTCAATCATGCTCATAATAGCACAAATGTTTTATTCATCATAGGGCTGTTGCATGTGGTATCATGGCGATATAAAACCACACGAGAGCCTCATATGTACACATCAATTCAACAGCTTTTGCGCAGTGATATTGCCGATTTTGCGCCATATGCGCCGATTGTCCCCCTTGATGTCTTAGCCGCCCAGCTTGGTCTGCCACAATCGGCGCTCGTCAAGCTCGACGCTAACGAAAACCCGTACGGTCCGACTGAGGCCACCAATGCCGTGCTCGCCCAACTGGGCACGACCACCGGCGGGCGCACCTTGACAGCCATCTACCCCGACCCCGACAATACCGCATTGCGTGCGGCACTCTCGCGCCACCTCGGGCAATCGGCCGAGCGGATTATCTGCGGCAA